>NZ_JAXGGI010000006.1:0-261651 GCF_034105445.1 Xanthomonas sp. LF07-6 | reverse complement strand
GGCCGGCGCCGCGCGGCTTGACCTGACGGCCAGTCAGGCGCTGCGCCACGCAACGCCGGCCGCGCGCCTGCCAGACCCAACGCGGCATACTCGGGAATTGATGACACGCCCTAGGGCCGCGTCGTCGCGACGACGCGGGATGTGGGAGCAACCTGATCGCGAAATTACCCTCCTACCGGACAAGCAGAATCCGCCTGCGCGTGGCGGAACGGATTGCGAGAGATGGCCTGACGCCGCTCCCACAAAAAAACGCGCCACCGCTGGGCGATGGCGCGTTCGGTGTTTCGCGCGACGCTAGAGCGCGGGCTCAGTCGGCCCAGCGCCCAGGGCCGGTGGACTGCGGCAGCACCTGCACCGACAGCGGACGGTCCTTCTCCAGCAGGTTGACCGCATCGCTCAGGATCGAGGCCGATTCGCGCAGCAGCGGATCCGGGCGCTTGTCGACCAGCTTCTCGCGCGCGGCGTCCTTGACGATGTCGCGCTCGTTGCCGGTCAGGCCGTCGTCGCTGCTGTCGTCGGCCAGCGGATCCAGCGGCAGGCCGAGCTGCTTGCGGATCTCCTGGCGCTGCTTGCGCTGCGCGTCCTGCTTCTCACGCTCGGCGCGGCGCTCGGCCTCGTTGAGCACCACGTACTTCTTCGCCGCCTCGGTGCGGAACTGGCGAACGTCCTCTTCCCACCACTGGAATTCCTTGTCGTTGGCAATGCGCGTGGTGTGCAGCGCCTCCAGCTTGGGCAGCAGCGGCGCGAAATTGCCGTACTGGGTGTGCGGCACCGCGGCGATGCGGCTCCACGGCAGGGCGTTGTCGTAGGTGCTTTCGCCGAACTCGGTGGCATCGACGCTGGCCGGGAAGGCGATGTCCGGCACAACACCCTTGTGCTGGGTGCTGCTGCCGCTGACGCGGAAGAACTGGGCGATGGTCAGCTTGACCTGGCCGAAGCGGTCGGTCTCGTTGGCCGGCCAGCGATCCAGGTCGACGATGTTCTGCACCGTGCCCTTGCCGAAGCTGGTCTCGCCGATGATCAGGCCGCGGCCGTAATCCTGGATGGCGCCGGCGAAGATCTCCGACGCAGAAGCCGAGCCGCGGTTGATCAGCACCGCCAGCGGGCCGTCCCAGGCCACGGCCGGGTTCTGGTCGCTGTTGACGGTGACGCGGCCGCCGGATTCGCGCACCTGCACCACCGGGCCCTGCTCGATGAACAGGCCGGTCAGCTCGATCGCCTCGTCCAGCGAACCGCCGCCGTTGTTGCGCAGGTCCAGCACCACGCCGTCGACCTTGTCGGTCTTGAACCCGGCCAGCAGCTTGGCCACGTCGCGGGTCGCCGAGGCATAGTCCTTGGCGTTGCGGCGGCGGCCTTCGAAGTCCTGGTAGAACGCCGGCAGCTTGATCACGCCGATGCGCCGGGCCGGCTCGCCGTCCTTGGCCGGCAGCTCGATGGTCTCGCCCTTGGCGGCCTGTTCGGCCAGGCGCACCTTCTGCCGGGTCAGCAGCACCTGGCGATGCTTGCCGTCCACGCCGGCCTCGGCGGGGATGTACTCCAGGCGCACCTGGGTGTCCTTGTCGCCGCGGATCTTGGCGACCACGTCGTCGATGCGCCAGCCGATCACGTCCTCGACCGGACCGCTCTTGCCCTGGCCGACGCCGACGATGCGATCGCCCGGCTTGAGCGTGCCGTCCAGCGCGGCCGGACCGCCCGGGATCACCTCGCGGATCACCACCAGGTCGTCCTGCTTCTGCAGCTGCGCGCCGATGCCTTCCAGCGACAGCGACATCTGCTGGTTGAAGTTCTCGGCGGTGCGCGGGGTGAAGTAGTCGGTGTGCGGATCGACCGTGTTGGTGTAGGCGTTCATGAAGAACTGGAACACGTCCTCGCTCTTCAGTTCCTTCACCGAGTCATCGAGGTTGGCGTAGCGCTTGTCCAGGGTCTTGCGGATGTCCTCCGGCTTCTTGCCGGCGAGCTTGAGCCGCAGCCAGTCGTTCATCACCGACTTGCGCCACAGCGCATCCAGTTCCTGGTCGTCCTTGGCCCACGGCGCATTCTTGCGGTCGTACTCGAACTTCTCGTCGCCGTCGAAGTTGAAGTCCTGCTTGAGCAGCTTGCGCGCGTAGGCGATGCGCTCGTCAACCCGCTGCCGGTACACGGCGAAGATCTGGAACGCCGGTTCCAGCTGGCCGGAGGCGATGTTGGCGCCAAGGTTGTTCTGGAAGCTGGCGAACTTGTCGACGTCGGCCTGGGTGAAGAACTGCTTGCTGCCGTCCAGGGTCTCCAGATACTTCTTGAAGACCTCCTTGGAGGTCGCCTCGTCGAGGGCGCGCGGCCGGTAGGCGTAGCGGCTGTCGGAGAGCAGGCCGTACACCAGCTTGGCGGTGGTGGCCTGGTCGGCGGTGGCAGCGGCCGGCAGGGCGGGCGCATCGGTACGGGCGAACAGCGCCAGCGGTGCGGTCAGCGCAAACGCCAGCAGGAAGGCGGAAGCTTTGAATTTCATCTGGGGACTCTCGGCACCAGGCCGTCAGGGGGGCAGCACATCGCGTGAGACAACACGACAGTGACGCAAGTTGCAGGCCGTGTCACCTGTTCATGAAGCAGACTAGCTGCCGGCTTGCGCAGAAATGTGAACGCTGCCGGTGCGAGCCGCGCGGACGGTCGTCCTGCGGCGACGAACGCGCGTCGCCGCCGCGCAAAGGCGCGATCGACGACGCGGCTCAGGAGGACGCGATTCAGGCGGCGACGCCGGCGCCAGCCGCCTGGCGATCGGCGTGATAGGACGAACGCACCATCGGCCCGGAGGCGACGTGGCTGAAGCCCAGCGCGTTGCCGTATTCCTCCAGCGCCTTGTATTCGTCCGGCGTCCAGTAGCGCATCACCGGGTGGTGATGGGCGGTCGGCTGCAGGTACTGGCCGATGGTGACCATGTCCACGTCGTGCGCACGCAGGTCGCGCAGGGTCGCCTGCACCTGCTCCAGGGTCTCGCCCAGGCCGAGCATGATGCCGGACTTGGTGGCGATGGCCGGATGCTGCGCCTTGAACTTCTTCAGCAGGGTCAGCGACCACTGGTAGTCGGCGCCGGGACGCACGTTCGGGTACAGGTCCGGCACGGTCTCGATGTTGTGGTTGAACACGTCCGGCGGATTGGTCGCCAGGATCTCCAGCGCGCGGTCCATGCGGCCCTTGCCGCGGAAGTCCGGGGTCAGGATCTCGATGCGGGTGGTCGGCGCGGCGACGCGGATCGCACCGATGCAGTCGGCGAAATGCTGGGCACCGCCATCACGCAGATCGTCGCGGTCGACGCTGGTCACCACCACGTACTTCAGGCCCATGTCGGCCACGGTCTGCGCCAGGCTGGCCGGCTCGCCGGCGTCCGGCGGCTTGGGCCGGCCGTGCGCGACATCGCAGAACGAACAGCGGCGGGTGCAGACCTCGCCGAGGATCATGAAGGTGGCGGTGCCGTGGCCGAAGCACTCGTGGATGTTCGGGCAGCTGGCCTCTTCGCAGACGGTGACCAGGCGGTTCTCGCGCAGCTTGGCCTTGAGATTCTGCACCGCATTGCCGGAGGGAATGCGCACGCGGATCCACGACGGTTTGCGCAGCACCGGCGCGTCGGCGAACTGCACCGGCGAGCGCGCGATCTTGTCGCCGCCCAACTGCTTGACGCCGGTCTGCAGCGGCGCGGGCGCGCTGTCGCCGGAAAGGACCTGCAAGGGAATGGAGCGTGCGCTGGGCTGGGTCATGGCGTGGTCGGCGGGCAGGCGGTCAGGCCGCGTGCGTGAGCGAAAGATCGGGCAAGGCGTCGAGCGGCTGCAGGGTCAGCCCGAACTGGCGCGCCAGTTGGGCCAGCAGGACCGGAGTGACCGCCTGCATGCCGGAGGGACCGCCCAAGTCTAGCACCGCGGTCACCTGCAGGCCCTGGTAGCCGCAGGGATTGATCCGGTGGAACGGCTCCAGGTCCATCGCCACGTTGAACGACAGGCCGTGGAAGGTGCAGCCGCGGCGCACGCGGATGCCGAGCGCGGCGACCTTGGCGCCGCCGACGTAGACGCCCGGCGCGCCGTCGCGGCGTTCGCCGAGGATGTTCCATTCGTCGAGGGTGTCGATGATCGCCTGCTCGATCCGGCACACGTAGTCGCGCACGCCGATGTGCAGGCGGCGCAGGTCCAGCAGCGGGTATACCACCAGCTGGCCGGGGCCGTGATAGGTGACCTGGCCGCCGCGATCGACCTGCAGCACCGGGATGTCGCCGGGCGCCAGCACGTGTTCCGGCTTGCCGGCCTGGCCGAGGGTGAACACCGGCTCGTGTTCGACCACCCACAGTTCGTCGGGGGTGGCCTCGTCGCGCGCATCGGTGAAGCGCTGCATCGCCCGCCACACCGGCTCGTAGGGCTGGCGGCCGAGCTGGCGGACGCCGCACGGCGGCAGCGTCAGTGCCGGCGCCACTGGCGCGTCCCCGGCTACAGCGTCCACTTCACTTCCGGGTGTTCGCGCAGCGCCTGATGCGCGGCGTCGTACTGGGCGCGGTCCACGGCACGGAAGGCGATGCGCACCGACACGTACTTGCCGTTGGACGAATGCTTCCAGCTGATGCGCTCCTCCATCACCTCCACGCCGGCCGCGGCGAGCAGGCGCGGCAGTTCGGCCTCCAGGCCGGTGTTGGCGGTGCCCATGGCGCTGAGTTCGAACACGCCGGGGAACTGGAAACCGTGATCGGGGTTATCGGAAGTGATGTCCATGTCCGCATTATCGGGCCGGCGCCGGGCAAACCCAAGGCCGGCCGCGGTGCGCAGACAGCGCCCCGGGATCCCGGAGCCGCGCAGCACGGAGATCCGACCGCGCGCAAGACACCGGTGCGGCGCGGCCGCGCGCCGCGGGGGTGCCCCCCCCCCTCCTGCACGGGTCATTGCGCACCATCGCCTTCACGCGACAAGAGGGCGAATGGGACAGACAAACCCAAACGGACGAATTTGTCCGCTACGGCGCTTTTGCCTATCCTTCACTGCACGGGCTGCGTTCATGGTCCGGGGTGGCGCCGGCACCGACTGCCTGCAGGCGTACATCGCCGCTCACTCCCTTTCCGATCAGAGACGCCGCTCATGCCGTCATCCCGCCCGTTGCTTCCGCTGGCTGTCGCCCTCGCCGCCGCGGCTGCGCCCGCCGTCGCCACCGCGCAATGCCCACGCGACACCCTGGAAGCGACCGCGCCCACGGTCAACGTCCGCGTCGACAACGACCTGTTCGGCGGCGCCGGCCAGGACCAGGGCTATACCAATGGGTTCGGCCTGATCATCGTCTCGCCGAACCTGCGCGACTACACCGACGACCCCTGCCTGCCGCGGCTGGCGCGGGCGGCGAACCGCGCCCTGACCTGGCTGCAGCCGAACAGCGACTTCACCCAGCGCAACATGACCTTCGCGGTCGGGCAAGCGCTGTTCACCCCCACCGACAAGACCCGCCGCGACCTGATCGAGGACGACCGCCCCTACGCCGGCCTGTTGCTGATGAACATCGGCTACAACGCGCGCAACGACGACCGCCTGCGTACCACCCAACTCACCCTGGGCCTGATCGGCCCATCGGCGCAGGGCAAGCAGGTGCAGGATGCGGTGCACGCCCTGCTCGGCGACGCCAAGTTCCAGGGCTGGGACAACCAGTTGCACGACGAACCGGTGTTCCGCGTGCTGCACGAACGGCTGCGCCGCTGGTCAGGCGACGGCAGCCGCGACGGCTGGGGGTGGGACGCGATCAGCCACTGGGGCGGCGCGCTGGGCACGCTGGACACCCACGCCAATGCCGGCATGGAACTGCGCCTGGGCTGGAAGCTGCCGGACGATTTCGGTAGTTCGCCGCTGCGTCCCGCCGGCGAGAACGTCGCTCCGCCGGCCGACAGCGTCGGCAGCGGCTGGTCGGCGCATCTGTTCGTGACCAGCGATGGACGCTGGGTCTTGCGCGACATCACTCTGGACGGCAACACCTTCCGCGACAGCCACAGCGTGAAGAAGCGCCCCTTCGTCGGCGACGCCGGCATCGGCCTGGCGGTGATGCGCGGCAAATGGAAGTTCGCCCTCGCCCGCTACTGGCGCACCCGCGAGTTCGACCTGCAGCGGCAGACGCCAGTGTTCGGGAGCTTTACGGTGAGTCGGAAGCTGTGAGGCTGGGAATGGGGAATGGGGAATGGCAAAAGCGGGCCTCCCACCCCATCCGTCAGGTCGCGAGACACCGCTTTACCCATTCCCTATTCCCCATTCTCCATTCCCCCCAAAAAAAAGCCGGCATCAGCCGGCTTTTTTCAACACTCATTCGGATTCCCACCACATCCAGAAGCTGTCCCACAGGCGCTTGAAGAAACCGGCCTCGTCGACCGCCTTCAGCGCCACCAGCGGGGCCTGCGCCACCACCTTGCCGTCCAGGCTCACCTTGACCATGCCGATCTGCTGGCCCTGCTTGATCGGCGCCTCGAGGGTCTTGGGCACTTCGATCGCCGGCTTCAGTTCGTTGTAGCGGCCGCGCGGCACGCTGACCAGCAGCGGCTGCGCCACGCCCAGCAGCACCTGCTTCTCGGTACCCTTCCACACGCGCTGCTGCGCGACCTGCTTGCCCGGCTCGTACAGGCTGTGGGTCTCGAAGAAGCGGAAGCCCCAGTTCAGCAGCGCCAGGCTGTCCTCGGCACGCTGCTTCTCGGAGCTGTCGCCCATCACCACCGCGATCAGGCGCTGGTCGCCGCGCTTGGCCGAGCTGAGCAGGCAGTAGCCGGCTTCGGAGGTGTGGCCGGTCTTGATGCCGTCCACGCTCGGGTCGCGCCACAGCAGCAGGTTGCGGTTGGGCTGGGTGATGTCGCCGACGCGGAATTCCTTGATCTTGTTGTACGCGTAGGTTTCCGGATAGTCGCGCACCATCGCCCGGCCCAGCAGCGCCAGATCGTAGGCGGTGGTGTAGTGGCCTTCGGCCGACAGGCCGTGGGCGTTGACGAAGTGCGAGCCGGTCATGCCGATCTTCTTCGCGTACTCGTTCATCAGCGACGCAAAGGCTTCCTCGCTGCCGGCGGTGTGTTCGGCCAGCGCGATCGCCGCGTCGTTGCCGGACTGGATCGCCATGCCCTTTTCCATGTCTTCCAGGCGCGCGGTCTTGTTGACCGGGAAGCCGCTGTAGCTGCCGTCGGTGCCGGCGCCGCCCTCGCGCCAGGCGCGCTCGCTGAGCATGACCTGGTCGTCGCGGGTAATCTTGCCCAGCTTCAATTCGGCCGCGATCACGTACGAGGTCATCACCTTGGTGATGCTGGCCGGGGCCACGCGTTCGTGTTCGTTCTCGCCGGCCAGCACCTGGCCGGTGGCGTAATCCATCAGCACCCAGGACTTGGAGACGGCCGGCTTGGGCGCGGGCGGGATCGCCACGGTGGCCGGAGCGGCGGCGGCGGCGGCCGGCGGCGCGGGAACCGGGCCGGGCGTCTGCGCGGAAACCAGGCCGACGGCGAACGTGGCCACGGCAGCGACGGCGAAGCGGAATTTCATCTAAAACGACTCCTGGCGGGCCCGAAGGCCGATGGAAAACGCGACATTGTAGGCCGAGCCGGCGCCCGGGCAGGCGCGGCGCGGGCACGCGCGCGAACCGGCGTTAAGCCATCGGCGCGCCGACCGCCCGCCGTGGCGGGCACGCCGCCTCAATCCTTGACGATCTGCGGCCGGCCGAAGCCGAGGCCGGCGATGCGCGTGGCCAGCTCGGCGGCGCGGCCATGGTCCTCGGCCGCCACCCGCAGCCGCCACAGGGTGCGGCCACCGGAGACGATGTCGCTGATGCTGGCGCCGACGATGCCGGCCGAGGCCAATTGCGACAGCGCGCGGTTGGCGTTCTCGCGGCTGGCGAAGCTGGCCACCTGCAGCAGGATGCCGAGCGGCCCGCGCGCGCTGTCGTCGTCGGCGCGCGACGCGGCGCTGACGACCGGTGCGGGAGGCGCTGCCGGCGTCGCCACTGCGACGGCCGGGGCGGCCACGACGGCGGTCGCCGTGGCAGCGGGCCTGGTCGTCGCGATGCCGCGGGATCCGCGCACCGGGGTGCTCGCTGCGGCCACGCTGGGCGCGGGCGTGGCCGGCTTGCCGGTGGCCACGCGCACGCCGCGCGACTTCATCCAGGCGTCGAAACGATCGGCATCGCCGACCCGGCCCGGCGCGTCCTGCACGCGATAGCGCCAGCGCTCGCCTTCCGGCAGCGCCGCGGCCGTGGCGGTCGCCGCGGCGGCGGTAGGCGCAACGACCGCCGCCACCGGCACGGCGCGCGCCGGCAAGGTCGCGGCGGCGGCCACGCTGCCGCCGGCCGCTCCGGCCGATTTCGCCGGCAGGGTCTTGACCAGATTATCCATGTCCGCCGCGCGCCGCACCGCCACGGGATCGCGGGTGCCGGCCGCGGTGGACGCGCTGGCCAGCAGCGTCGCCGGGCGCCGGCGGGGAGTGCGCCGTGCCAGCAGGTCGCCGTTGTCGGCCGGGGTCAGGCCGCGCACTTCCACGCGGCCGGTGCCCTTGCCGGTGATGCCGAGCTTGACCGCCGCCGCGTAGCTGAGGTCGATCAGCCGGTCGTCGTGGAACGGGCCGCGGTCGTTGATCCGCACCACCACCGACTCGCCGTTGTCCAGGTTGGTGACCAGGGCGAAGCTGGGCAGCGGCAGGGTCTTGTGCGCGGCGGTGAACGCGTACATGTCGTAGACCTCGCGGTTGGAGGTCAGCCGGCCATGAAACTTGCTGCCGTAGTACGAGGCGGTGCCGCGCTCGACGTAGCTGTGCGGATCGTCGATGACCACGTACTCGCGGCCCAGCACCATGTACGGGGAGCGGTTGCCGATCGCCGAGCGCGGCTCGTCGGTGACCAGCGGCTCGGGAATGCAGGCGACGTTGGGCACGTAGTCCGGGGTGCTGTCGCGCACGCCGGGCGCATACAGGCCACCGGCGGTGTAGTTGCCGCGCTTGGACGGATCTTCCTTGGCCGGCGCGTAGGGCGAGGTCGACGGACAACCGGTGGCGACGTGCGCCGGGCCCTTGCCCTCGACCCGGATGCCGGGCCCGGCGCCGCCGGCGGTCTTCTTCGGGGCGCTGCTGCAGGCGGCCAGCGCCAGCACAGCGACGACGGGAGCGATCCGGAGCAGCGCGTTCGGGTTCATGCCGGGGGTAACTCCTTGCCGGCGATGGCCTGGGACAGTTGGTAGACGGCCATCGCGTACATCTTGGAATTGTTGTAGCGGGTGATCGCGTAGTAGTTCTGGAAGCCCAGCCAGTACTGCTTGCCGGTGCTGCCGTCGAGGGTGATCGGCGTGGCGGTGCCCGCCGTCGCCGGCACCGGCGCGGTCGGCGTGTAGCCGCGCGCGGCCAGGTCGGCCAGGGTGTAGGTCGGCGTCCAGTCGGTCGGATTGAATTCCTCTGCGCCCGGGCGCAGCGTCGCCGGCACCGCGACCACGCCGTCGCGCACCCAGCCGCCCTTCTTGACGAAGTAGTTGGCGATGGACGAGAACGCGTCGTCGTAGTCGGTGAACAGGTTGCGCTTGCCGTCGCCATCTCCGTCGACCGCGAATTGGCGATAGCTGGAGGGCATGAACTGGCCCAGGCCCATCGCGCCGGCGTAGCTGCCGATCAGGCCGGTGATGTCCAGGTTCTCCTCGCGGGCCAGCGCGAACAGCTGGCCGAGCTCATCGCGGAAGAACAGCTCGCGGCGCACCTCGCGCTCGAGCTTGGCCGGATCGCCGCTGCGCGGATAGCGGAACGCCAGCGTGTACAGCGCATCCAGCACGCGGTAGGAGCCGGCGTTCTTGCCGTAGCTGGTTTCCACGCCGATGATCGCGACGATGACCTCGGCCGGCACGCCGGTGCGCGCCTGCACCCGCTGCAGTTCGTCGCGATGCGTGGCCAGGAACGCGCGGCCGCCATCGATGCGCGCCTGGCTGATGAACATCGGCCGGTACTCGCTCCACGGCTTGACCCGCTCGGCCGGGCGCGACATCGCCGCGACGATCGCATCCTTGAACTGGGCCTGCGCCAGGGTCGCCTCGATCTGCGCCGGATCCATGCCGTACCTGGCCGCGGTGTCGCGGACGAAGTTGGCGCGGGCGACCTCGAACGGGACCGGGGTCAGGTCCACCGGTGGCGCCTGCACCACTTCCGGCGCGGCCTCGGCCGGCGGAGCCGGACGCGGCGCAGGCGGCGGCGCGCTGGCCTGCGGCGGCGACGGAGGCGCCTTGGGCTGGGTCGCGCATGCGACCAGGCCAAGCGTGAGCAGGCAAATCAGCGAGCGTCGGATCATGCCGGCAGACTAACAGATTCAAGATGAATTTCTACCAATAACGCCATGAAACAAAAGAACTTTGCCCCAGGTCAAGTGCGCCCGCAGCATGGCCTGCCGGCATGCACCGGGCACGCGCCCCGACCTGGGCGTGGCGACGGCACAAAAAAGCCGCCGGGGTTGCCTCCGGCGGCTTGGCCTGACGCATGACGCCCACTCAGAACGGCGCGTCGATGTCGACCACGTCGATCAGCTTGTGATTGACGAATTCCTTGATGCCCAGCCCGATCAGTTCGCGCCCGTAGCCGGAACGGCGCACGCCGCCGAACGGCAGGTCGGCCTTGACCATGGTCGGGTGGTTGACGAACACCATGCCGGTGGAGATGCGCCTGGCCACCGCCACGCCGCGCGCATCGTCGCCGGTGAACACCGAGCCGCCCAGGCCGAACGGCGAATCGTTGGCGATGCGCACCGCGTCGTCCTCGTCCCGGGCGCGGAACAGCATCGACACCGGGCCGAAGAATTCCTGGTGGTAGGCCGGGTTGTCCGGGCCGACGTCGGTGAGCAGGGTCGGCTGCACGAACGCGCCATGCACGGGTACCGGCGGCCCGACCTCGGTCGCGGTGGCGCCATGCCTGACCGCCTCGGCGATCTGCCGCTTCAGGTCGTCGGCGGCGCCCTGCGAAGACAGCGGCGCCAGGGTGGTCGCCGGATCCATCGGATCGCCGGCCCGCAGCGCCGCCACGCCGGCGCGGTAGCGCTGCAGGAATTCGTCGTACACCTCCTGCACCACGATCATGCGCTTGGACGACACGCAGACCTGCCCGCCGTTCCAGTGGCGGCCGAACACCGCCCACTTCACCGTCTTCTCCAGCGGCGCATCGTCCAGCACCACGAAGGCGTCGGCACCGCCCAGTTCCATGGTCGACTTCTTCAGTGCCTTGGCCGCCTGGGCCGCGACGATGGCGCCGGCGCCTTCCGACCCGGTGAGCGCCACGCCGTGCACGCGCGGATCGTTGAGGATGGTCTCCACCTGGCCGCGGGTGGCGTAGAGATTGGCGAAGGCCCCGGCCGGCAGACCGGCTTCGGCCATCAGCGCTTCGAACTTGGCCGCGCACTGCGGCACGTTGGAGGCGTGCTTGAGCAGCACGGTGTTGCCGGCCGACAGTTGCGGGGCGATGATCCGCGCGATCTGGTAGTACGGGAAATTCCACGGCTCGATCGCCAGCAGCACGCCCAGCGGCTCGTGCACCACCATCGCCCTGCCCTCGGCCGGATCGGCCACCGGCAGATGCTCCGGCGCCAGCAAGCGCTCGGCGTTGACCGCGTAGTACTCGAAGATGTCCGCCGACAGCCGCACCTCGGCTTCGGCCTCGCCGATCAGCTTGCCCATCTCCAGCGTCAGCAGGCATGCGTACTCGCGGGTGTTGGCGCGCAGCAGCCGCGCCGCGGCATGCATCACCCTGGCGCGTTCGGCGAACGGGGCCTGCTTCCATTGCTGGAACGCGGCGTCGGCGGCATCGATCGCGGCCAGTACCTGCGCATCGGTGGCCTCCGGGAAGGTGGCGAGCAATTCGCCGGTATAGGGATTGCGGGTCGCATAGGTCATGGTGGTGTCCTCGTGGAAGGTCGGAAAGCGCCGGACGCCTCGCGCCGACGCGGGAAGCGGTTGGATCAGGCGGCCAGTTCCTTCACCGCCTGCACCATGCGGTTGAGCACCGCGGCGGCGTCGCCGTAGACCATGTCGCAGTTGTCGCCGTAGAACAGCAGGTTCTCCACGCCGGCGTAGCCCTTGCCCTGGCCGCGCTTGATCACGTAGACCTGATGCGCCTGGTCGGCGTTGAGGATCGGCATGCCGTAGATCGGCGACGCCTTGTCGGTGCGCGCCGCCGGGTTGACCACGTCGTTGGCGCCGATCACCAGCGCCACGTCGGTGCTGGCGAAGCTGTCGTTGATGTCCTCCATGTCGTAGATCAGGTCGTAGGGCACGCCGGCTTCGGCCAGCAGCACGTTCATGTGCCCGGGCATGCGCCCGGCGACCGGATGGATGGCGAACTTCACGTCGACGCCGGCGGCCTGCAGCAGCTTCACCAGTTCGTACAGCCGCCCTTGCGCCTGCGCCACGGCCAGGCCGTAACCGGGCACGATGATCACGCTGGAGGCGTAGCGCATCGACGTCGCCGCATCGCCCGGCTCGACCGCGGTCATGCGGCCCTGCACGTCGCCCTGCACGACGGCGGCGCCGTCGCCGAAATTGCTGAACAGCACGTTGCCCAGCGAGCGGTTCATCGCCTTGGCCATCAGCACGGTCAGCAGGGTGCCGGCCGAGCCGACCACCATGCCGGCGATCATCAGCGCCGGGTTCTGCAGGGCGAAGCCTTCCAGGCCCACCGCCAGGCCGGTGAAGGCGTTGTACAGCGAGATCACCACCGGCATGTCGGCGCCGCCGATCGGCAGCGTCATCAGCACGCCGAAGCCCAGCGCGGCGATGAAGAACGCCGGCGCCGCCCAGGCGCCGCCCGTGCCGGTGACCACCAGCGCGCCCAGCACCAGCGCGGCCAGGAACACCGCAGCATTGAAGGCGCTCTGGCCCTTGAACCGCCACGCGGTGTTGATGCGGCCATCGAGCTTGGCCCAGGCGATCACCGAGCCGGACAGCGAGATCGCGCCGATCAGCGCACCGAGTACGGTCACCGCCAGGTGCAGGCCGCCCTGCTGCGGCTGCCGCGCGGTCAGCGCGACCGCGGCCACGGCCGCGGCGGCGCCGCCGCCCATGCCGTTGTACAGCGCCACCATCTGCGGCATCGCGGTCACCGCGACACGGCGGCCGCTGCGCCAGGCCCAGGCACCGCCCAGCAGCAACGCCAGCAGCGCCAGGGCCAGGTTGGTCAGCGCGTGCGGACGCGCCGCGGGCTGCAGGTCGGCGAGATAGCCGAAGGCGGCGGCCACCGCCACCAGCATGCCGATCCCGGCCAGGACGATGCCGCGCAGCGCGGTCACCGGCGAGGACATGCGCTTGAGGCCGAGGATGAACAGCAATGCGGCGGCGAACCCGCTCAGTTCCACCAGGAGCGAGAGCATGGCGCTACTCCTTCGCGGCCGGCGCGGCGCTGGGCTTGAACATCGCCAGCATGCGGTCGGTGACCACGTAGCCGCCGGCGGCATTGCCGGCGCCCAGCAACACGCCGACGAAGCCGATCGCCTGGCCGGCGACGGTGTCGGCATTGAACAGCGCGTGCATCGCGCCGACCACGACGATGCCGTGGACGAAGTTGGAACCGGACATCAGCGGCGTGTGCAGGATCGACGGCACCTTGCCGATCACTTCGTAGCCGGTGAACGCGGCCAGCATGAACACGTACAACGCGATCAGCCAGCTCATCGACAGATCGAGGGACATGACTCAGGACTCCTTGGTGGGAACGGGCGCGGCGGCCGGCACCGGTGGGTGGCAGAGGCGGCCGTCATGGGTGAGCGCGGTGCCGGCGACCACCGCATCGTCGAAGTCCGGCGCCAGTGCGCCATCGCGCACCAGCAGGTCGAGCAGCCCCAGCAGGTTCTTGGCGTACAGCTCGCTGGCGTGCTGGGCCAGCGCCGAAGGCACGTTGCGCGGGGCGACGAGGGTGACCGGTCCGACCTCCACGGTCTGCCCCGGCACGCTGCCTTCGCAGTTGCCGCCGCTGTCGGCGGCGAGATCCACGATCACCGCGCCGGGCTTCATGCCGGCGATCTGCTCGCGGTCGATCAGGATCGGCGCGGTGCGCCCGGGCACGTTGGCGGTGGTGATGATCAGATCGGCCTGCTGAATGTGCTGGGTCAGCACCGCCGTGGCCTTGGCCCGCTCCTCGGCGCTGAGTTCGCGCGCATAGCCGCCCTCGCCGCGCGCATCGATGCCGGTGTCGACGAAGCGCGCGCCGACCGACTGCGCCTGCTCGCGGGTTTCCGGACGCACGTCGTAGCCTTCGGTAATCGCGCCTAGCCGGTGCGCGGTGGCCAGCGCCTGCAGGCCGGCCACGCCCAGGCCCATCACCAGCACGCGCGCGGCACGCAGCGAACCGACCGCGGTGGTCATCATCGGCAGGATGCGCGGCAGATGCACGGCGCCGAGCAGCGGCGCGTAGTAGCCGGCCAGTGCGGCCTGGCTGGACAGCACGTCCAGCGCCTGCGCGCGGCTGATGCGCGGCACCGTCTCCATCGCGAAGGCGGTGATGCGGCGTTCGCACAGCAGCTCCAGCAGGCCCGGCAGCTTGGCCGGGTACAGCATCGCGATCAGCATGCTGCCCGGGCGCAGCGCCGCCACCGTGCGCAGCGATGGCGCCTGCACGGCCAGCAGCAGGTCCGCACCGGCCACCACCTCTTGCGCATCGTCGAGTACGGTGGCGCCGGCATAGGCCGCATCCGGCAGTCGCGAACCGCTGCCGGCACCGGCCTGCAGGCGCAACTGCGCGCCCAACTTGGCCAGCTTCGGCAGCACCGCGGGCACCATCGCCACGCGGCGCTCCTCGGCCTGTTCTTCCCTCAGGACTGCAACAGTGAACGCCATGATCGCGGCTCGCTTGGAGGACGCGTGCACTGTGCGCGCCGGCCGACGCGCGGGCATTGATCCGGATCAAGCGCGCTGCCGCATCACGCGCAAAAGAACGCGCGCGATGTCCGCCGCTAGGCGGCGGAACGCTGCCGTGTGACAGGGCGATGGCATCACGTGCGGACGATTGCAGTGCGTGGCGGCGCACGCCATCAAAGCCGCAAGACGCGGGCACCGACCGCTCGCGCCACGCGGGCGCGCGCCGAGTGGCCGCCGGCGTTGCGCGCGCGGGCTACAGGGCCGGGAACACCGGCGCGCTGCTGCAGGCTGGAATCGACCCGGCGAGCGTGGTCGCATAGGTCGAGGCCGCGCTGCTGTCCTCGCTCAAGCGCAGGTCGGATTGGTCCACGCCGATGCGCGCATTGCTGGCATGCAGCGTGGCGACATCGGCGGCCACGTGCGCCAGCACCAGCTCGAGCGGTGTCGCGGCGCTGTAGCCCTGCACCGTACTGCCCTTGCCGGCGGGCGTGTCCTGCGCGCGCAGTCCGTCGACCACGATCCCGGCGAAGCTCGGCACGCTGCCGCTGCGGCTGCCGCCGTGGTCGTGGCCGTACCGCGGCGTGATCACCAGGGGCTTGGCCACATCGAACAGGCAGGTGTTGCGGTAGAGCACGTCGCGCACCGGTCCGCCCTTGACCAGGCCGGTCTTGATGCGCAGGCCGTTGTTGTCGGTGGCGACGATGCCGTCGGCGTCGTGGCCGACCAGGCGATTGCCGTCCACCAGCACGTTGCCGACGCCGTACATCACCTCGCTGCCGATGGAGATGCCGTGGGTGCCGTAGAAGCGCGAATCGCGCACGGTGATGTCGGCCGAGCGCGCGGCGCTGGTCTTGATCGCGATGCCGTCGTCGCCGGCCATCACGTCGTTGTCGGCCAGGGTCGCATTGCGCACGCTGTCCAGATCCAGGCCGTCGGTGTTGGGGCTGTTGGCCGGCGCCCTGACCCGCACGCCCCACACCGTGACGCCGTCGCCGCCGTGCACGAAGACGTGGAAGTACGGCGCATTGACCAGGTTGACGTGGTAGAGCTGCAGATCGGCGACGTCCTGCGCGCGGATCAGGTCGGGCGCGTTCTGGGTCTGGCCGGCGGCCTTGGCGCCGCGCGCGAATTGCCACCAGCTGTCGCTGCCGCCGAGCATCGGCAGGTCGCCGCGGCCGTCGATAGTGCCCTGGTGGCCGGCGCCGTCGCGCACGCCCATCACCCCCAGGCTGCGCCCCTGCAGGGTGATCAGCGCGCGGCAGCCGCCGCTGCGGGCCGCGGCCTGGCCGCAGGCGTTGCGGCCGGGCACCTGGTAGTCGGCGGGCTGGCGCGAGGCGAACAGGGTCACGCCGCTGTCGATCGACAGCGTGGTGTCGCTGCGGATCGTCAACGGTCCGCTGAGGAAGGCGTTGCCGCTGCCGGCGCGCAGCAGCACCGCGCCGTGCGCACCGGCGGCGCAGCGGTCGAGCGCGGCCTGGATGCGTGCGGTGTCCGGCGGGCGGCGCTCCAGCGCGTCGGTGAAGCGGCGCTGCTGCGCCTGCAGGGTGGCATCCAGCGCCATGCACACCGGCGGCAAGTGCGGTTCGACCGCGTGGCGGGAATCGCCGGTCGCGGCAGCGCTGACGAACGCAGCGGCGGCGAGTACGCCGCCGGACACCAGCGCGACGCGCACAGGCTTGCTCATTGCCGAAGCGCGGCGTGCGAAGGCGGCAGCGTGGCGGCGGGCGACGCCGCGGCGGCCGCAGGACGCGGCTCCGGCAGCTCGGCGACCGGCAGGCGCGCGTCGGCGGACAATTGCTGCCAGCGGTCGTCGACGATCGTCGCCAGCCCGGCCGGGTGTTGATCGAAATGGTGACCGCCGTGCAACACCACCACCTCCGCTCCGCGCGCGCGCAATTGCGGGCAGAGCGTATCCTTTTCCTTGTCGCCGTACACGCACAGCAACTGCGCCGCGGGAATGCGCGCCAGTTCCGGCTGCACCGGCAGTGCGTCGTCGTCGTCGCCGAGGTTGAGCCAGCCGCGCACGCGGATCTGGAAATCGGCCTTGTGTTCCAGGCCCAGCAACGCGACCAGGCCGACCTGCTCGCGCTGCGCCGGCGGCAGCCGGTTGACCATGAACGGCAGGGTGGTGGCGCCGAAGGAATAGCCGACCAGCAGGATCTTCTGCGGACGCCAGCGCTGCTGGTAGTAGGCGATGACCCGGCTCAGGTCGGCGCTGGCCCGCGCCGGCGGCTTGGCCCGCCAGAAGTAGCGCAGGCTGTCCCAGCCGACCACGGCGATGCCGCGGCGCTGCAGCGCTTCGGCCATGCCCTTGTCGATGTCGCGCCAGCCGCCGTCGCCGGACAGCACGATGGCCAGCGCTGCGCCCGGGGTCGCCGAGGGCAGCTCGGTCAGCGGCAGATCGTCCAGCGCCCCGCCACGGCCGCGCGCATGCAGGTGCGCGGCGACCCGCGCGGCCAGCGCGGCATCCACGCCGCCGTCGGCCGGCGCGGCCACGGTGTCGACAAAGCCCTGCGCTGCGGTCGCGGCGGCGGTGCCGGCACAGACCTCGGTGGGTGCCGGCGCCACGCCGATCGCGCCCCCCAGGGTCGCCGAGGGCGCCGCGCCGACGATGCGCGCGGCCAGGGTCGCGGCGGTGCCGGTGCCGGCCAGCACCGGCAGGTAGTAGCTGTCGCCGTGCAACTGCCGCTGCAGCCGCCGGCTCAGCCGTTCGGCATCGTGCCAGGCCTTGTCGCAGCCGTGGCCGCCACGGCGCAAGTGCTTCAGATAGCGCTGGCCGTCGACCACCGCGACCAGCGCGCCGCTGGCGGCGATGCGCCGCGCGGCGTCCTGCCGCTGCGCCGGGCTGCCGCTGGCCAGCAGGATCACCAGGCCCTGCGGCGCCCCCTGCGGATGCACCAGGGTCGTGCGCCCGTAGCCACGGGCATGCAGCGCCCCCGGCGGAAAGTAATAGCGCAGCAGTGCATAGCCGCTCAGGCCCAGCACCACGCTCGTCAACAGCAACACGCGCAGGAATTTCATCGACACGCATCCATCCCGGCCAACGCCGAGCCTCTGGACAACCACGGGAACGACGAGGCAGCGGCGGACGACGCAGACGGGTGGGCCGGAGCCCGGATCGGCGGATGCGCTGCGGAGGATGCCTCGGCGATGTGGGCTGGGATGGATGCGCGGGGTCGCACCTGCCTACCCGGAAGTTCCTGCACACCTGTGGGCCGGGGGGAGCGGCGCGCGTCACGTGGCATCGACGCGCATTGTGCGGATGCACGACATGCGCCGCAATAATGCCGTCACCTGCCTGCAAGGTTGCGGTTAAGCCAGCGCGCGTCGAACGCCGTGCGCTGGTTCAGTAGCCGTGCACCGGGCGGTGCGCCTTCACCGCCATCACCAGGCCCAGCCCGGCCAGCAACGACACCGCCGAGGTGCCGCCGTAGCTCATCAGCGGCATCGGCACGCCGACCACCGGCAGCAGCCCGGAGATCATGCCGCCGTTGACCAGCACGTAGACGAAGAACGCCAGGCCGGTGGCGCCGGCCAGCAGCCGCGAGAAGGTGTCCCGCGCCTGCGAGGCGATCCACAGGCAGCGCCCGATCACGATCAGGTACAGGGTCATCACCGTGGCCACGCCGATCCAGCCGAACTCCTCGCTGAGCACGGAGAACGCGAAGTCAGTGGTCTGCTCGGGAATGAAGTTCAGGTGCGACTGCGAGCCCATGCCCCAGCCCTTGCCGTGCAGGCCGCCGGAACCGATCGCGATCTTGGACTGGATGATGTTCCAGCCGGCGCCGAGCGCGTCGTTCTCCGGGTTGAGGAACATCATGATGCGGTCCTTCTGGTAGGGCCGCAGCAGCCACAGCCAGGCCACCGGCGCGGCCGCGGCGACGCCGCCGACGGCGATGCCCACCCACCACCACGGCAGGCCGGCCAGCAGCAGCACGAAGCCACCGCTGGCGGCGATCAGCACGCCGGTCCCGAAGTCCGGCTGCAGCATGATCAAGGCGGTGGGAATGCCGATGATGACCGCGCTGACCAGCACGGTCGGGATGCGCGGCGGCAGCGGCATGCGGTGCAGGTACCAGGCCACCATCATCGGCATGCTGATCTTCAACAGCTCGGCCGGCTGCAGGTAGAACACCTTCAGGTCCAGCCACTGCCGCCCGTACTTGCCGGTGCCCAGCACGAACACCGCCAGCAGCGGCAGCATCGACAGCGCGTAGATCAGCGGGGTCCAGGCGCGCAGGCGCAGCGCCGACACCCGCGACAGGCTCCACATCGCCGCCGCACCGATGGCGAAACGCGCGCCCTGCGCCATCACCAGGTGCATGCCGCCGGCGCTCTTGAGCACCGCCAGCCCCATCGCCATCAGCGCGCCCAGCGCCAGGCACAGCGGCCAGTCCAGGGTGCGGGTGAAGCGGCCGCCGATCTCGACCAGCCAGCGCAGGAAATCCTTCATCGCTCGTCCGGAATCTCGTCGGGGATCGGCGGCGGCGCAGCCGGCAGCGGCACCGCCGCGGCGTCCACCTCGGCCTGGCCGATCAGCACCGGGCGTTCGCCGGCGGCCAGGGCGACCGCGTCGGCGGCGGCGCGCGAGCCGGGATCTTCTGCGTAGTACAGGTGGCTGCCGAACGCGGTGGCGCCGCGCAGGCTGTCCAGCGGCTCGACCCCGGGCGGCAGTCGGCCGAGCAGCCAGGCATCGAAGATCTTGCGCGCGATCGGTGCGGCGGTGCTGGCGCCGTAGCCGCCGCCTTCCACCGCGATCGCCAGGGCGATGGTCGGCCGCTCCGCCGGCGCGAAGCCCTCGAACAGCGAACGGTGGCGCAGGTGCATCGGCAGGCTGCGCGGATCGACCGCGGCCAGTCCCTTGCGGCTGACCACCTGCGCGGTGCCGGTCTTGCCGGCCATCTGGTAGGGCGCGCCGACGGTGATCGAATAGCCGCTGCCGCCCGGGCGCATGGTGTCCATCATGCCTTCGCGCACCGCCTGCAGATTGCCGGGGTTGTCGCTGATCGGCTTGCTCGTGCCCGGCTGCACCGGCGCCCAGGGCTGGTCGAAGGCCTGGCGCGTGGCCATCACCAGGTGCGGCGTGCGCAGTTGCCCATCGGCGAGGCCGGCGACTCCGCGCACCAGTTGCAGCGGGGTCACCTTCCAGTCGCCCTGGCCGATGGCGATGTTGACCGTATCGCCGGGGTACCAGGCTTCCTTGCGGCTCTTGGCCTTGTACGCCGGCGAGGGCACGATGCCGCCGGTCTCGCCGACCAGGTCGATGCCGGTGGGCACGCCGAAGCCGTAGCGGGTCATGTACTGGTCGACCTTGGTGATGCCCATGTCGATGGCCAGCTTGTAGTAGTAGGTGTTCACCGACTGCGCGATCGACTTGCGCAGGTCGGTCCAGCCGTGGCCGCCGCGGTGCGAGTCGCCCCAGCCGCGGCTGACCCCGGGCAGGTAGAACATGCCGGTGGAGAGGATCTTGTCCTCCGGGCGGCGGGTGCCGCTGTCCAGGCCGGCCAGGCCCATGAACGGCTTGATGGTGGAGCCGGGCGCCACGCCGCCCAGCACCAGGCGGTTGAACTGCGGCCGCGACGGGTCGCTGTTGAGCGCCTGGAAGTCGGCGTGGGAAATGCCGTTGACGAACAGGTTGGGGTCGTAGGACGGCAGGCTGACCATCGCCAGGATCTCGCCGGTGCGCGGATCGATGGCGATGGCCGAGCCCTGGTAGTCGCCGAACGCGGCGACCATGGCGCGCTGCAGGTCGGCGTCGATGGACAGGCGCAGGTCGGCGCCGGACTGCGCCGGCACCCGGCCGACGGTGCGGATCGCGCGGCCCTGCACGTTGGTCTCGACCTGCTCGTAGCCGACCTTGCCGCGCAGTTGCTCCTCGTAATAGCGCTCCAGCCCGGACTTGCCGATGTGGGTCAGCGCCGCGTTGCCCTCGCCCAGCGTCTCCAGGTCCTTCTCGTCGATGCGGCCGACGTAGCCGATGATGTGCGCGAACAGGTCGCCGTAGGGGTAGTGCCGGGTCAGGTAGGGTTCCAGCTCCACGCCCGGGAAGCGCCAGCGGTCCACCGCGAAGCGCGCCCGCTCCTCCTCGCTGACACGCAGCTTCAGAGTGATCGGGCGGAAGCTGCGGCTGGCCTTGCGCGCGGCCTGGAAACGCTCGATGTCTTCCGGCGACAGCGCGATGACCTTGCCCAGCTCGGCCAGCAGCGCGTCCATGTCGGCGACCTTGTCCGGGGTCACGTCGAGCCGGAACGCGGGGACGTTCTCGGCCAGCAGGCGGCCGTTGCGGTCGTAGATCATGCCGCGCCCGGGCACCACCGGCCGTGGCTTGATGCGGTTGGCGTCCGAGCGGGTGGCGTAGATGTCGTGGTCCAGCACCTGCAGCTTGAAATACCAGGCGCCCAGGCCCAGCAGCGCCAGCAGCACGCACAGGAACCCCAGCGCCGCGCGGCGCCGGAACTGCTCGGCCTCGGCGTGCGGGTTCTTCTGCGCGCGGCGCGGATGCAGGGCCATGCTACTTGCTCCGCCGGCCCAGCCGCAGCGCGTCCAGCAGCACGAACAGCGGCGGCCACAGCGCCATGCCCAGCAGCGGCGCCCACCAGTAGTTCCACGGCAGCGTCGGCTCGCCGACGGCCAGGTGCACCGCCGCGGCGACGATGCGGTCGTTGACCAGCAGGCCGCCGATCGCCAGCGCCTGCTGCGACATCGGGAAGAAGCGGATGCGCGCGCGGAAGCGCTGCAGGATGAAGCTCAGGATCACCAGGCGCAGCGCCTGCTCGCCCAGCACCCCGCCGTACAGCAGATCGGCCAGCACCCCGACCGCGAAGGCGAAGCCCAGCCCGACCTTGTCCGGGGTCTCGATCACCCAGTACGCCACCACCAGCGCCAGCCAGTACGGCCGCAGCGGCTGCACCACCAGCGGCAACGGCATCAACCCCAGCAACAGCGCCACAATCACGCTGACCGGGAGCACCCAGCCTTTGCTGCGCAAGCGGCTCATTGGCCCGTCTCCTTTGGAGCCGGGTGGGAATCGGGAATGGGGAGTCGGGAATCGGATGTCGCGCGTGCCGGCTTGGTCGGCGGCGGGGTGGTCGCGTTGCCGGACGGGTGCGCGCTCGGCGACGCAGTGACCGCAGCTCCGGCTGCGGCCGGAGCCGCGCCCTGCGCTGGCTTGGTGTCACCGCCTTGCGCTGCTCCAGCCACGGGCGAGGCGCCTTCCGCTGCCGCGGACGCCGGCTTCGCCAATTCCCGATTCCCGATTCCCCACTCCCGGCTCTTCAGCAACAACACATCCCGCCCGCGGTCCAGCTTCGCCGCCGGCTTCAGCTCGCCGACCAGGAAGGCGTGGGTGTCGTCCGGGCGCAGGGCGGAGATGGTGCCGACCGGGAAGCCGGCCGGGAAGCGGCCGCCCAGCCCGGAGGTGACGATCTCGTCGCCCACCTCGACCCCGGCGCTGAGCGGGATGTCGCGCAGTTCCAGGCTGCCGCCGCGACCGTAGACGATCAGGCGCACGCCGTTGCGCGCCACCGTCACCGGCACCGCGTGGTCGGGGTCGGTCAGCAGCAGCACGGTGGAGTGCAGCGGGGTCACCGCGATCACCTGGCCCATCAGGCCGCCGGCGTCGATCACCGCCTGGCCGACGTGCACGCCGTCGCGGCTGCCGGCATCGAGCACCAGGCGCTGCCGGGTCGGGTCCAGGTCGATGTCCAGGATCGGCGCCAGTTGCACGTCCAGGCCGCGGCGCTCGGCCACGCCCAGCAGTTCGCGCAGCTGCGCGTTGTCCAGCGCCGCGGTCTGCAGCCGGGTCAGGCGCGCCTTGGCGATCAGCAGTTCGTTGCGCAACGCGCGGTTTTCCTTGACCAGCTGCGCGTGGCTGGCCGCGTTCTCCTGCACCTGCGACCCCAGCCGCCCGGGCAGGCCGGCCAGCGCCCAGATCGGCTGCACCAGCACCGTGGCCTGGCTGCGCAGGCGGGCCAGCCAGTCGGCCTGCGCGTCGAGCACGATCAGCACCAGCGCCAACGCCAGGTAGGCCAGCAGGCGCGGCGTGCTGGCGGATTCGCCGGGGCGGGCGGTGACGGGAGGACCGGCGTAAGGAGGCACGGGCTAAAGCCGGGAATGGGGAATCGGGAGTGGGGAATCGAACAACAACGGCGCGCTCCCGGCTCGATCGGGCCGGGGCGCGGATACGGCGGTGAACGCGGGTACTGGGGCATCGGTGCGGATGGGGCATTCGATTCCCCATTCCCCATTCCCGATTCCCAGCCTCACCATCACTCCGGCGCGAAGAACTCGTTGCCGTGCATGTCCACCAGTTCCAGCGCCCGGCCGCCGCCGCGGGCCACGCAGGTCAGCGGATCGTCGGCGACCTGCACGTGCAGGCCGGTTTCCTCGGAGATCAGCCGGTCCAGGTCGCGCAGCAACGCACCGCCGCCGGTCAGCACGATGCCGCGCTCGGCGACGTCGGCGCACAGTTCCGGCGGGGTCTGCTCCAGGGCCAGCTTGACCGCCGAGACGATGCCCGACAGCGGCTCGTGCAGCGCTTCCAGCACTTCGTTGGAGTTGATCTTGATCATCTTCGGCACGCCCTCGGCGAGGTTGCGGCCGGAGATCTCCATCTCCTGCACCACCGCCTGCGGGTAGGCGCAGCCGATTTCCAGCTTGATCCGCTCGGCGGTGGCCTCGCCGATCAGCATGCCGTGGTTGCGGCGCACATAATTGGTGATCGACTCGTCGAAGCGGTCGCCGCCGATGCGCACCGACTGCGAATAGACGATGCCGTTCAGCGAAATGACCGCGACCTCGGTGGTGCCGCCGCCGATGTCGATGACCATCGAGCCGCGCGCCTCGGTGACCGGCATGCCGGCGCCGATCGCCGCGGCCATCGGTTCCTCGATCAGGTACACGTCGCGGGCGCCGGCCTCCTCGGCCGATTCCTTGATCGCGCGGCGCTCGACCTGGGTGGAGCCGGCCGGCACGCACACCAGCACGCGCGGGCTGGGGCGCAGGAAGCGCGACTTGTGCACCTTCTTGATGAAATGCTTCAGCATCGCCTCGGTGTAGGTGAAGTCGGCGATGACGCCGTCCTTCATCGGGCGGATGGTGGTGATGTGGCCCGGCGTACGGCCGAGCATCTGCTTGGCCTCGGCGCCGACCGCGGCCACCGAGCGGGTGCCGCCGATCGCCCGGTCCTGGCGCACCGCCACCACCGACGGTTCGTTCAGCACGATGCCCTGGCCACGCACGTAGATGAGGGTGTTGGCCGTGCCCAGATCGATGGACAGGTCGTTGGAGAACATGCCGCGGAGTTTCTTGAACATCGGGGGATTGGGTCCTGGGGCGCGCGCCGTCGCCAGAATGGCGAAAAAATGGGCAGAAAACGAAGTCCGCTAGCCTAACAACCCGCCTGGGAGCGGGCAAGGAAAATTCTCGCTAAAACCACGCGTTGCGTGGTATCGGCGGGACCGCGATGGATCGTGGTTCTGGCCCTGCCGGGCCGCAGCCGTTACCCTTTGCGCCGCGGCGACCCCGCCCCTCGCCCGCCTGAATGCGGGCTCATTCCTCCGCCAAGGCCTGCCCGATGTCTGCACTGATCTGTGGTTCTCTCGCTTACGACACCATCATGGTGTTCCCGGACCAGTTCAAGAACCACATCCTGCCGGACAAGGTGCACATCCTGAACGTGTCGTTCCTGGTGCCGCGGATGCGCCGCGAGTTCGGCGGCTGCGCCGGCAACATCGCCTACAACCTGCACCTGCTGGGCGGCCACCCGATCCCGATGGGCACCGTGGGCCAGGACTTCGGCCCGTACCGCGAGCATTTCCAGGCGCTGGGCATCGACCTGTCGCGGGTCAAGGTGATCGAGGAGCTGTTCACCCCGCAGGCGTTCATCACCACCGACCACGACAACAACCAGATCACCGCGTTCCATCCGGGCGCGATGATGCGCAGCTACGAGAATCACGTGAAGGACGTGCCGGGCGTGACCCTGGGCCTGGTCGGCCCGGACGGGCGCGAGGGCATGATCCAGAACGCCGAGGAGTTCAGCGCCGGCGGCGTGCCGTTCATCTTCGACCCCGGCCAGGCCATGCCGCTGTTCAACGGCCCGGAGCTGCGCCAGTTCATCGAGCAGGCCGACTACGTGGTGGTCAACGACTACGAGTCCAACCTGCTGCAGGAGCGCACCGGCTGGAACGAGAAGGACATCGTCTCGCGCGTGCAGGCCTACATCACCACCCAGGGCCCCAAGGGCGCCCTGGTCCACACCCCCGAGAAGACCTACGACATCCCGCCGGCGCACGAGCGCCGCGTGGTCGACCCCACCGGCTGCGGCGACGCCTTCCGCGCCGGCCTGATCTTCGGCATCCAGCGCGGCTGCGACTGGCTGACCATCGGCCGCATGGGCAACCTGATGGGCGCCCTGAAGGTCGAGCACCCGGGCACGCAGAACCAGCGCTTCGACTTCGACGAATTCAACGACCAGTTCAAGCAGCAGTTCGGTTACGCGTTGTAAGGCTGGGGCACTACCGGCGGAACGGCAGCGTCGACACCTGGCCATCGCGCTTGCCGGACGCCTACCCGGCGGGCCGCCGTTCCACGACCGATTGCGACGCGGCATCCAGGCTTGCGGCGCCGATCCGGGCGGGGCTAGACTCGGCCGCCCGCGTCGATGGAATGATCGGATGGACACCGCGCCTCGCTGGACCGCCAGGATCCTGGCCGCCGCACCGATCCCGCGTGGACTGCTGCTCTCCCTCTGCTGCGCGGCTACCCTGTGCGCCTGCGGCAACGCCGCCCAGGCACCCGCGAGCGCGACTCCCTCCGTGCCCCCGACCGCCCCCGCGCCTGCCGCGAACGGCCCGACGGCGCCTGCTGCGACGCATGATGCGGCGGCCGCGCAAGTGCCCGCCGGCCGCTATGCCACCCAGCCCGGCTGGGGCCAGCTGACCGTGCAGCCCGATGCACGCTTCACCCTCGAAACGCAGAATGTCGATGCCGGTTGCAGCTTCAGCGGCACGCTGCACGGAACCCAGGCCACGGTCGACGACGGCACCTGCACGCTGCAGTTCGCACCCAAGGCAGACGGCGTGGCGGTGTCCGCCACGGCCGGCGCCGAGAGCGCGTGCCGGGAGTACTGCGGCGGCAACGGCAGCTTCGCAGGCGACTATCTGAAACAGGCTGCGACCTGCACGCCTGAAGCCATGCAGCGAACGCGCAAGGCCTTCCAGGCATCCTACGATCGCAAGGACTATGCGGGTGCCGAAGCGGCGCTCGCGCCGCTTTATCGCGACTGCGTGGCGGCGCTCAGCTTCAGCGACGCCGGCGCCATCCGCAACGACTACGCGCTGACCCAGCATAAACTCGGCGACGATGCCGGATGCCGGCAGACGCTGGCGCCCTACCAGGACGACGCCAAGCGCAGCGACGACGCCATCAGCGATGGCATGACGCCCGCCCTCGTCGACGATTACCTCCGCGTGATCCGCGCCGCACGCACCAACCTCAAGCTCTGCGGAGAAGGCAGAGGCTAACGCGAGCGTCTACAGGGACGACACACCATCGGGGAACAGCGACATGTCCGATCCAAACACCGCCCCCACCGCGGCAAGGCCGCAACTCACCGACGCGCAACTCAAGACCTTGGGTTACTTCGCCATCGGCGTGGCCTCGGAAGGCAGCCTGGGCTCCAAGAATGTGGCCTATCACCTGTCGTTCGCCGGATCGATCGAGGGCAACACGCTCAAGCCGGTGGCCAACAGCGGCTTCAGCATCGGCACGCTGCAGACCGACCTGGGCGCACATCCGGACGTCGTCCCGACGCTGGTGGATGCCTACCAGACATGGGCCGCCCGGCAGACTCCGAGTCTGGCGCTGTCGGAAAACCAAAGAACACAGACGATCTCCGATCTGCAGCGCAATGGCGATGCCATCCGCGCGGACAACGGCCGCGCACCCGATGCAACCGTGCTCAAGAACCTCAATACCTTCCTGGCCTCCGATGCAGGCGTGCAATTCGTACACGATCGCGACCGCACGCAGATCGACCATCTGATGCGCGAAGGCGACGGCAAGAAGGACCATGGCGGCGCGCTGCACCAATTGCGCCAGACGGAGTTGTACAAGAACGCGAGCCTGGACGACCAGGCCAAGTACGCCACCGTGCTGATGAAGCTGGAGAACCAGGCCGGCAAGAGTCAGTATCCGAAGATCCTCAAGGGCATCAACGACGGCAGCCTCGGCAGCGTCGAGGACGTGGTGAACAAGGTCGACGCGCTGCTGCCGAACAAGACCAACAAGAAAGGCGAGGTGGTGCCCGACTACATCGAGAGCGGCGTCCACCACGCGCTCGCAGGTACCGAGGTGTTCAACAAGCTCCGTGCGGCGCAGCCTGGAAATCCCCTGCATGATGCTTTTGCGGCGGTCTCCGCCGACCCATTGCGCAGCCCGGTCGACCTGAAGGGCGATACCGCGCACGCGGATGCGCTGCATCAGTACAACGCGACCAAGACCCTGTTCCTGCAGAACGGCCAGTCGCCAAAACTGATCAGCGCCCTCGACCAGGACAGTGCGTTCGGCTACAACCTCAAAGGCCGGAACGGCAAGACGGTCGCGCAGTCGTCGAGCCTGTTCGGCGCGGACAACGATGTGGTCGTCTTCGATGGGAACGGTCACGGTACCGCCTTCGTCGGCGGCAAGTGGAGCGCGGTGCAGCGCGACGAGGTCAAGCGCGTCGGCAATGCCGATCAGAGCGTGGATCTTCAACTGCGCAAGGACGGCAAGAGCGAAACGCTGCTGCACGTACCGACCCCGGCGCAGTTGCGCGAACGCAGCGAGCAGCAGCAACCGCAAACGCCTGCGCCGGATCGCGCTCCGGCGTCGGCGCCCGGCCCGAACGACGCCAGCCACCGGAATCATGCGCTGCTCGAGCAGATCCGCGAGGGCGTCAGAAGGATCGACCAGGATCTGGGCAAACCGTACGATGCGGCCAGCGAACGCCTGAGCCGTGCTGCGTTGGCCGCTTGCCGGGACAATGGCGGCCCCGGCAACGCGCCGCTGGCGTCGAACGCACTGGAACGGGCCGATCGCGTGGCGCTCACCGAGAAGGGCCATCTGGTGGTGGTCGAAGGTGAACAGCGCGACCCGGCGCAAAAGCGCGCCAGCGTGGATGTGCAAGTGGCGCTCGCCACTCCGGTGGAGCAGTCCGACCAGCGACTGCAGGCCGCGAACCAGGCGATCGACCGCGAACGGCAACTCACGCAACAGCAGGAATTGGCGCGCGAGCGGGACGCACCGAGCCGCAACGGCCCGGCACTGGCATAACCCGACTTCGGCCGGGCGCATGCGGCAGCGCGCAGCGCGCCGTCTGCGTAGCAGGCGGTGCGGCACTCGATTCGATTCGCACCGTCGCCGTTCCCCCCGCGCGACGGTGGATGCGGATGCACTACGACATGGCGCTGCCGGAGCGCGGCGTGTCCTGCACGCCCACCGACAGTCATGATGGAGCGAGGATCCCAGCGCGACCGGGGGATCGACGGCGGGCGACGCCATCGCTTTGCTGCACTGCGGGTTGAGCCCAGGCCTGGTTTGTGCGTCACTTGCGCAAGGGCCCCTGGGGGGGACGAGAGCGCGCCCATGTCCGAGTCGACTGTCGCCAGCCTCGCGCAAGCCAAGGTCGTCGCACCATCCGCCGCCGAGGCCGACTGCGCGCCGCTGGCGCGCATGCGCCATTTCCGCCAGATCGAGTCCTTGCCGCCGGCGCTGGCACGCTCGTGGCGGCGCTGCCTCGACGAGTACGGCCTGGCCCCGGACACCCACCCCTCGCCGATGGTCCATGACGACGGTGAGTTGCGCGAGCGCCAGCAGCGGCTGGAGGCGCTGCTGCGCATCGCCAAGGTGGAGATGGAAAATCTCTACGAACAGATCGCCGGCGGCAGCTACGCGGTGGTGTTCGCCGACACCGAGGCCACGGTCCTGCACAGCGTGCAGGATCCGGCGCTGCTGCGTGCGTTCCGCGAGACCGGGCTGTTCTGTGGCGCCAGTTGGGCCGAACGCTACCAGGGCACCAACGGCATCGGCACCTGTGCGGTGGAGGGCAGTGCGCTGAGCGTGCACCGCGGCGAACACTACCTGGAGCGGCACCTGCCGTTGTCCTGCAGCGGCGCGCCGATCCTGGACCCGCAAGGCCATCTGCTGGCGGTGCTGGACGCCTCCACGCCCGACGCACGCGACACCAAGCTGGTGCAGCGCCATACCGGCGCGCTGGTGCGCATGTCGGCGGCGCAGATCGCCCGCGCGTACTTCCTGGAGCAGTACCGGCATGCGTGGATCCTGCGCTTCCACAGCCGCCCCGAGTTCGCCGGCCTGCTGCACGAGGCGCTGATCGCGGTCGGCGGCGACGGCCGCGTGCTGGCGGTCAACGAGGCCACGCTGGAACAGCTCGGCAAGCCCGACCGTTCGCCGCTGGTCGGGCGCGACATCGCCCAGGTGATGCAGCTGGATTTCGACACGCTGGAGCAGCGCGCGCGCAAAGACGCCAGTACGTTGTGGTCGATCCGTTGCGCCTGCCACGGCCGCCGCTTCTTCGCCCTGGCGCAGCCGCCGCGTGCGCGCAGCGCTGCCGGCCGAACGCGCGCCGCGGGCGAGGACGGCCAGGCCGCGCGCGCCAACGATCATGTCGGCTCCGATCCGCGCATGCTGCACAACCTGGACAATGCGCTGAAGCTGGCCAAGCACCGCGTGTCGATCCTGCTGTGCGGCGCCACCGGCACCGGCAAGGAAGAGTTCGCCAAGGCGGTGCACCGCAGCTCGCCCTGGGCCGACCGCCCGTTCGTGGCGGTGAACTGTGCGGCGATCCCGGAAGCGCTGATCGAGAGCGAGCTGTTCGGCTATGCGCGCGGCGCCTTCACCGATGCCGCGCGCGAAGGACGCCACGGCAAGCTATTGCAGGCCAGCGGCGGCACCCTGTTCCTGGACGAGATCGGCGACATGCCGCTGCCGCTGCAGACGCGCCTGCTGCGGGTGCTGGAGGAACAGAGCGTGACCCCGCTGGGCAGCGACCGCGCCGTGCCGCTGGAACTGCACGTGATCAGCGCCAGCCACCGCGACCTGGCGCAGATGGTCGGCAGCGGCGGCTTCCGCGAGGACCTGTACTACCGCCTCAACGGCGTGGTGCTGCACCTGCCGCCGCTGCGCGAGCGCAGCGACAAGGCCGAACTGATCCGCACCCTGCTGCGCGAGGAGAGCGGCGAGCAGACGGTGCGCATCAGCGAGGACGCCCTGCACAAGCTGCTCAGCTATGCCTGGCCCGGCAACCTGCGGCAGCTGCGCAACGTGCTGCGTACCGCGGCGGTGCTGTGCGCCGATGGCGTCATCCGCATCCCCAACCTGCCGCAGGAAATCGTCGATGCCGACAGCGGCCCATGCCTGCTCGGCGACGATGCGCATGCCGGCGACGGCATGCCCGGCCGCGTCGCCCTGGACAGTGCCGAGCGCAGCGTGCTGCAGCAGCAGCTCGAGCGTCACCGATGGAACGTCAGCCGCACCGCCGATGCGCTGGGCATCAGCCGCAATACCTTGTATCGCAAGCTGCGCAAGCACGGGTTGGCGACGGCTTGAGCGGCGGCGGCATCGCGATTCAAGGGGTTTGCTGCGTGTCGCGAATGAAGCCCCGCCTGTCGCGTCTTGCCATTCGGTAGCGGCGTGAGTGCTGTGGGGTATTGGAGTCCCAACCGTTGAGGCGGCTGGAGGACGTCTGGCTTCGATGTCGCGGCTGAAGCCGCTTCCTACGACAACCGTTTTTACGACAACAGCTTGCGGGTCGTTGAGATCGCACACTGTGGGAGGGACTTCAGTCCCGACTGCGGACGGAGCCGGATAGGTTCCGTCCGAGGTCGCGGCTGACGCCGCTCCTGCAGGAAGCCCTGCGCCGGTGACCAAGCGCGAACCCAGGCAGGAGCGGCTTCAGCCGCGCCAGTCGCCCGCGCCGGCTGGCGTGCAGCCGTGTGGACACGGCGGATGGCACGCGCCGAGCGGTGCCACCACACGAACCGCAAACCGCCCGCTAGAAGCGCCAGCGCAAACCGACCTGGTATTGCCGCGGGGCGCCGGGGGCGACGAAGCGCGAGGGGCCGTCCTCGACCGCAGCGTCCTGCGGGCGCGCCAGGGCGCCGCCCGGGAACAGGTCCTCGGCGATCGCCGCATACGTCTCGTAGCGGCGGTCGAACACGTTGTTGACCCGCAGGTACAACGACAGGCCTTCGGCGAGTTCCCAGGTGCCGTGCAGGTCGAGCAAGGCATAACCGCCGGTGGACAGGTCGTGGCGTGCCGGCGCCTCGCCTTCCTCGGGGTCTTCGACCAGGCCGTCCTCGTTGCCGCTGGCCACGCGCCGCGACACCGCGCGCAAGTCGGCCCCCAGCGTCAGCTGCGCCAGCGCCTGCCAGTCCACGCCCAGCTTCAGCGTGTTGCGCGGCAGGCCGGCGATGCGCGTGCCCGGCCGCAAGGTCACCGTGCGCTCGCCGGAGAGCAGTTCGCCGGCGCTGCGGTAGGTGGCGTCCAGGTAGCTGTAGCCGGCGAACCAGCGCAGCGCGCCGTGGCTGCCGCGGTAGCTGAGGTCGGCGCCCTGATAGCGGGTGCGGTCGACGTTGTCGAAATAGCCCTGCTGGGAATTGGGTGCGCGCAGGAACAGGATGTCGTCGCGGTTGTCGGCGCGGTACAGCGAGGCGTTCAGCGTCTGCGCCGGCGTCGGGTTCCAGCGCAGGCCGAGCTCGTAGGTGCGCGAGACGATCTGCTCCAGGCGCGGGTCGGCCTGCAGCCCGGTCGGCAACCGGCACGGCTGTTCCGGGTCGGCGCAGCCGAGTTCGATCGCGGTCGGCGCGCGGCTGTTCTGCGAGGCCGAGGCGAACGCGGTGAAGCCGTCGCCCAGGCGCTGGGTGATGCCCAGCGAGGGATTGGCCTTGGCGAACACGAAGCGCTCGCGCGGCAGCACGCCGTCGTCGGCGGTGGACAGGGTGTTGGCGACGGCGACGCGGTTCCAGCGCAGCGCGGCATTGAGGTGGGTGGCCTCGCTCAGCTCCCAGGTATCGGCGGCGAACAGGCCCAGGGTGCTGCTGCGCCCGTCGACGCCGGAGAAGAACTCCCGATCCTCGTCCGGATCGGCGACCACCGAGCGATCGTCCTGCACGAACGCCTCCTGCTCGTACTGCCGGTAGCGCACGCGGTTGCGGTCGTAGGTGGCGCCGATGCTCAGCGCGTGAGCGCCGGCCTGGTGGCTGAGGTTCAGTGCCACGCCCTCGGCGTGCTGGCGCATCTGCGTGGTGTTGAGCACGCCGCTGTGCAGCGCGTCGGCATCGGCGCGCGACACCGTGCAGCCGGCGTCCAGCGGCGTGCCGTCGGCGGCGTAGCCGTCGGCGCAATCGTCGACGAACTCTTCGTAGTCGTCGTTGATGTCGCCGTTGACGGTGTCGCGCTGCCCCTGGCGGTAGTAGGCGAGCAGATGCAGTGCGGTGCGCTCGTCGAAGCGATGGTCGAACTGTCCGGTGAGCAGCGTGTTGCGGTTGCGGGTCAGGTCCGGCGAGGTGTAGACCGCGGCGCGATCGGCCTCGTACAGCCCCGGCTCGGTGCCCTCGTCGGTGTAGCGATAGCTCGGCAGCAGGCCATTGCCGACCAGGCGGCTGCGCCCGTGCAGCAGCGACACGTCCCAGTCGGTGCGCTCGCCCTGCCGCCCAAACTTGCCGAATACGGTGCCCAGGCGGCCGGCGGAGGCGTCGCGCCAGCCGTTCTCGTCGAAACCGGTGGCCGCGACGAAGGCATGCAGGCCGTCGGCACCGGCGTAGCCGTAGGACGCATCCAGGCGCTTGCGCGCGCCGCTGCCCACCGACAGGTCGGCGCGCAGGCCAGGCGCGGTCAGGCCGGACTGGGTGGTGAAGGCCAGCGCGCCACCCAGCGTGTTGGGACCGAACAGCGGGTTGGAGCCCGGCATCAGCGCGACGCTGCGGATCGCCGCCTCCGGCATCATGTCCCAGCTGACGATGTCGGCGAACGGCTCGTTCATGCGCACACCGTCCAGGTACACCGACACGCCCTGCGAGGCGCCCGGCAAGGCCGAGGCACGGAAACCGCGGAAGGTCAGGTCGGTCTGGAACGGGCTGCCCTGCACCTCGTTGGTGTCCACACCGTTCATTTCGCGCAGCAGGAAGTCGGTGAGGTTGCCGGCCTGGCTGCGTGCGATGTCGTCGACATTGGCGGTCTGCACCGTGTACGGCAACAGATCGGCATCGATCAGCGTGCCGGGGATCGGCGTGGCGGTGACCTCGACCCGGTCCAGCGCGGTGATCTGCGCGTCGTCGGCGTTGACCGTGGTCTGCGCGTGCGCCGGTGCGGCGAGCAGGCCGATGGCGGTGGCGACGGCCAGCGCGAGCAGGCTCGGCGGCGGAGTATGCGGTCCTGGGGTGTGGGTCATGCCGGTTCCTTGAGGGCTCAGTAGAGAACGATCGATTTGATGCCGCGGCCGGCGCGCATCGCCTCGAAGCCGCGGTTGATGTGGTCCAGCGGCAGGGTTTCGCTGATCAGTTCGTCGATGCGGATCTCCCCGGCCAGGTAGCGCTCGGCATAGGCCGGCAGCTCGCTGCGGCCCTTGACCCCGCCGAACGCGCTGCCGCGCCAGGCGCGGCCGGTGACCAGTTGCAGCGGCCGCGTGCTGATCTCCTGCGCGCTCGGCGCCACGCCGAGGATGATGCTTTCGCCCCAGCCCTTGTGGCAGCACTCCAGCGCCGCGCGCATCGCGCGCACGTCGCCGACGCAGGCGAAACTGTGGTCGGCGCCGCCGTCGGTGAGGTCGACGATGACCTGCTGCACCGGCGCGCCGAAATCCTTCGGATCCAGGCAGTCGGTGGCGCCCAGCGCGCGCGCCAGCGGGAACTTGTCGCGGTTGATGTCGACCACGATGATGCGCTCGGCGCGCGCCATCACCGCGCCCTGCACCACCGACAGGCCGATGCCGCCGAGTCCGAACACCGCCACGCTCTCGCCCGGACGCACCCGCGCGGTGTTGAGCACGGCGCCGATGCCGGTGGTGACCGTGCAGCCGAGCAGGCAGGCCTTGTCCAGCGGCGCGTCCGGATGGATCCTGGCCACCGCGATTTCCGGCAGCACGGTGTACTCGGCGAAGGTGCTGGTGCCCATGTAGTGCAGCAGCGGGCGTCCATGCAGCGAGAAGCGGCTGCTGCCGTCGGGCATCAGCCCGCGGTCCTGGGTGCTTCGGATCGCCTGGCACAGGTTGGTGCGGTTGGAACGGCAGTACTTGCACACGCCGCATTCGGGCATGTACAGCGGGATCACGTGATCGCCCGGGCGCACGCTGGTGACGCCGACGCCGACCTCTTCGACCACGCCGGCGCCTTCCTGGCCCAGGATCACCGGGAATGCCGTATCGGCATCGGCACCGGACAGGGCGATGTCGTCGCCGTGGCAGATGCCGCTGGCGACCATGCGCACCAGCACTTCGCCGGCCTTGGGCGGCTGCAGATCCACTTCCTCGATGGCCAGCGGCTGGTTCGCCGCCCAGGCGACCGCGGCTCGCGTCTTCATTCCGGCTCTCCCCGCCTCCCGTCGCGGCGCCCGAGAGCGCCGTTCGCCTCACCTCACTGCGCCACGATCACACCCCATGGCATCTCGCCCACCGCGATCTGCTTGATCTCCTTCATCGCCGCCGTGTCGATGACACTGACGCTGTTGGAACGGCCATTGGCCACGTACAACTTTTTGCCGTCCGGGCTCAGCGCCGGGTTCCAGGGCCGCTGCCCCACCGGGATCTCCGCCAACGCACGGCGCGCGGCCGGATCGATCACGCTGACCGTGCCGGCGCCATTGGACGCGTACACGCGGCTGCCGTCGCGGGCGATGGCGATGCCGGCGGTACGCTGCCCGGCCGGAATGCTGGCCACGCGCGTGCGCGCCGCCAGGTCGATCACGTCGACCACATTGGCCGCTTCCTGCGCCACGTACGCCGTCTTGCCGTCCGGCGCGAACGCCATGCCGCGCGGATGCCCGCTGGTGGCGATGACGCCGGTGGACGCGCCGGCCTTCAGGTCGATCACGTCCAGGTCGTTGGAGCCTTCGTTGCTGGTCAGCAGCAGCGCGCCATCCGGCGTGTAGACGCAGTGTTCCGGCGCCTGCCCGCGAGTGGCGATGTGCGCGCCGATGGTGAAGCTGGCCGGGTCGATCAGCATCACCTGGTTCTGCCCCTCCACGCACACCGCCAGCTGGCGGCCGTCCGGCGATGCGGCGACGCCTTCGGCGTTCTCGCCGATGTCGACGCTGCGCAGCACCCGGTCCTGAACGGTATCCAGGTCCAGCAGGCGATGGCCCTGCGCGTCGATGACGTACAGATGCCCGGGCGGCCCCGGCACCACCTGCTGCAGGCGCTTGCCGAGCTGGCCCTGCGCCGACAGCGTGCGCACCACCTGGTCGCTGCCGGTGTCGATCACCGAGATGGTGCCGCTGCGCTGGTTCGGGACGTAGGCCAGCGCCGCGGTCGCGGTCGCGGCCGCAGGCGCCGCCGCATCGGCCCCCGCCGTCGGCGCGGTGGTGCGCTGGCACGCAGCAGCGAACAGCGACAGCGCGACGACGGCGGACAGGCGCAACGCTTTCCTCATTGCGTGGCGCCTGCGGTCTTGTTGATGGAATGGATGAAGGCCAGCAGCTTCTCGGTATCGCCCGGCTTGAGCACGGGACCGAACGGCGGCATCTGCCCGACCACCTTCTCGTGGCCGATCCGGGTCTTGCCATGCGCGGTCATGCCGGCGGTGCCTTCGGTGATCAGCGTACGCAAGGTGTCGTCGTCGCTGCCGTACACCCAGATGTCGTTGGTCAGCGGCGGACACATGCCGCCGCCACCGGTGCCGCCGTGACAGGCGGTGCAGCCGGCGGAGTTGAACAGCGCCTTGCCTTCGGCGACCAGCTCCGGGGTGACCTTGACCGGCGGTCCCTTCGGAATCGGCGTCACCGCCGCAGCAGGGGCCGGTGCGGCGGCAGGAGCGGCGGCGGGCGCGGTCGCCGCCGGCGCAGAGGCCGGTGCAGGCGCCGGCGCCGCAGCCGGCTCGGGTGTGGCCGCTGGCGCGGCGGGCGTCTCCTGCTTGCCGCAGGCGGCCAGCAACAGGAGCGAGGCGAACAGGGACACGGGCAACAGCACGGAGACGGCACGACGACGGACGGAAGCAGAGCGCATGGGAGCAGAACCTTTGCGGAGTGCACGATGGGAGGAGCAGGCCGCGCGAGCGGCGTGTACGGAACGGCGGAAAACGGTCATTGCGTGCGTCGGTGCTGGGCCTCCGTCAGCAGGTGGGCGAGTTCGGCATTGCCGCGTTGCTGGGCCAGCGCCGCCGGGGTCTTACCGTCGGCGTCGCGCGCATCGGCGCTGGCGCCGGCGGCGAGCAGGCGCCGGGCGCTGTCCTCGCGACCGGCAGCGGCAGCCAGCATCAACGGCGTGACGCCGGCGCGGTTGGCACGGTCGGCTTCGGCACCGCGCTTGAGCAGCAGATCGAGGATCTTCGGGTCGTTGCGCGCCACCGCGAACATCACCGGGGTGAAGCCGGCCGGGTTGGCACGGCGCACGCTGGCACCCGCGGTGAGCAATGCCTGTACCAGGTCGGCGTCGGCGTAGGAGATCGCCAGGTCCAGCGGCGTCCAGCCGTCGGCGGACACCGCCTCGACCTTGGCGCCATGCGCCAGCAATTGCGCGGCGCTCTTGCCGTCGTTGGACCAGACCGCCTTCATCAACGGCGTCCAGCCATTGCTGTCGCGGTTTTCGACCTTGGCGCCGGCGGCCAGCAGCTCGCCGACCAGCAGCGGCGCCTGGTTGCGGATCGCCTGCTGCAGCGGCGGCTCGCCGAGCAGGTTGGGCTTGTCGGCGCTGGCTCCATGCCGCAGCAGCCAGGCCACGCGCACGCCATCGCCGGCGTCCAGCGCATGCGCCAGTTCCTCGTTCGGATCGGCACCGCCGGCGATGCGCAACTGCAATTGCGCCAGCATGTCCGACGAGGCCTGCGCGCTCGGCGTGTCGTCCTGGTCGTCGGGCGCCGCATAAGGTCCGTGCGAGCGCAGGTTGCCGGCGACGATGCAATCGGCGCAGGCCACCAGCGGCACGTGATAGTCGCGCAGGATCGCGTCGATCTTGCCGGCGCTGCGCTGCATCGCCGCGTTCAGCGCATCGCGCAATGCCGCGTTCTTGCGCGACACCGCCCACGCCATCGAATATTCCAGCACCTCGTTATCGATGACGTTCAGCGGCACCACGCCGAGGCCGCCGCGCGCGGCGTAGTAGCCGGCCACCGGTCCCCAGGATTCGGCGGCATCGAGCTTGCCGGCGGCGACCTGCTCGGCGAGCTTGCCGGGATGTTCCTGCGGCGCACTCGCCGAATCATAGAACAGGTACTGCACTTCACCCTGCACGCCATGGTCGAACAGCGCCTGCCGCGCCGGCGAGCTCTGGAACACGCCGACCTTGAGCTGTTTCAGCGCCGGATCGTCCAGCGAGGCAGGACGCAGGTCCAGGCCCTTGCGGGTGACCAGCACATAGGTGGAGCGATACAGCGGGCGCGTGGGCAGGCCCATTTCGAAATCGCTGTTCATGTCCATCAGCACGTCGCAGCGCCCGGCGTTGATCGTGCTGCGCGCCAGGCCGCGCTGGTAGTAGCTGCGCCACTCGTACTCCAGGCGCCGGCCCATCTCCGCGGCCACCACCTGGGCGATCTTGTTCTGGAAGCCCTCGCCTGCACGATCGGACAACGGCATGTTGCCGGGATCGGCACAGACCCGCAGCACCGGCGCATCGGCCGGCAGCGTCGTGGCGGGCGCGGCGGAGGCCGGCGCCGCAGCGGCGGGCGGGGCAGCAGGAGCGCGAGCCGTCGCGGACGACGGCTCGCGCGTACAGCCTGCGGCGACGAGTCCGAGGCTGCACAACAGCAACACGGCGCGCGCGCCCGCAGGCAGGCGCCGCGAGGCAGGTGCCATCCGGCACCCGCTCGCACCCTGGACGCGGCGCCGCCGGCTCATCGCACCGTCTTGGCGGCGACCGCCGCGCTGCCGCCACCGGCGGCCGCGGTGGCGGTCGTGGTGGGCGTGACGGTCTTGCCGGCGCCGTCGATGCGGAAGGTGTGCACCATGCCGCCCAACGGGATCTTGTCAAAGCCGTTGCTGAAGGCCAGGCCCGCGGCACCCAACGCGCCGTACGGATCGCCCGGATCCAGGCCGGCGGCGACCGGCAGGCCGATCCAGCCGCCGATACCCGAGAACACCGCCACGTACTGGTGGCCGTTGGCCTTGTAGGCGATCGGGTTGCCGATGATGCCCGAGGGCAGCTTGGTCTCCCACAGCTTCTTGCCGGTGTCCTTGTCCACCGCGCGGAACCAGCCGTCCAGCGTGCCGTAGAACACCAGCCCGCCATCGGTGACCAGGGTGCCGCTCCACACCGGGAACTTCTCCTTGATCTCCCACTTGGACTTGCCTTCGACCACGTCGAACGCCTTGACGATGCCCAACGCGCCCGGCTCGTTCGGCTTCATCAGCACGTTGGCGAACACGTACGGCAGGCCCATCATGGTGTTGCCGCGCTCCTGCGGGTCCAGCTCCATGTGCCAATTGTTGGTGCCGCAGAAGAACACCGCCGAATTGGACGGGTCCACCGAGCACGGCTGCTGGTCCTTGCCGCCCATCGCCGACGGGAACGCCTCGACCTTGCGGCCGCGTTCCAGCGGCGAATGCGCCGCGACCTTGACCGGGCGCCCGGTCTTCATGTCGATGCGCTCGGCCCAGTTGGCCGGCACGAACTTGTTGGCGCGCAGCAGCGTGCCGTCGCGGCGGTCGAGCACGTAGGCAAACCCATTGCGGTCGAACTGCACCACCGACGGCACCTGCTTGCCGTCGATGGTCAGGTCGACCAGGATCGGCTCGTTGATGCCGTCGTAGTCCCACTGGTCGAACGGGGTCTTCTGGTAGCCCCACACCGCCTCGCCGGTGTCGATCTTGCGCGCAAACAGGGTCATGGACCACTTGTTGTCGTACTCGCCGGTGTCGCATTCCTTCTGCGTGGTCTTGCCGCAGCGGTACGACGGGCTCCACAGGCCGGGATTGCCGGTGCCGTAGTAGACCAGCTTGAGTTTCGGGTCGTAGCTGTACCAGCCCCAGGCCGCGCCGCCGCCGCGCTTCCAGCCTTCGTCGGGGTAGGTCTTCTGGCCGAGGTCGCCGAGCTGGCCGTGCTGCGGATTGGCCTTGTTGAAGTCCGGGCCGAGGCAGATGTCCTTGTCGGTGCCGGTGGCCTCGCAGGACCAGGCCTGCTTGCCGTCGGCCAGCGCGTACGCGGCGACGCGCCCGCGCACGCCGAACTCGTTGCCGCTGATGCCGGCCACGACCTTGCCGTCGGCGATGATCGGGGCCATGGTGATGGTCTCGCCCTTCTCGGGATAGGCGAGCTTCTGCTTCCACACTTCCTTGCCGGTCTTGGCATCGAGCGCGATCACGTCGCCGCTGAGGCTGCCGAACACCACCTTGCCGTCGGCGTAGGACGCACCGCGGTTGACCGTATCGCAGCAGGCCACCGCCACCGCGCGCTCGTCCTGCTGCGGGGTGTACTTCCACAGCACCTTGCCGTTGTCTTCCTGCGACAGGTCGATCGCGAACACGTTGTTCGGATAGGCGCTGACCATGTACATGGTGCCGCCCACCACCAGCGGCTGGCCTTCGTGGCCGCGGGTGGCGTCGGTCTTCATCTCCCACGACATCTTCAGGTTCTTGACGTTGTCGCGATTGATCTCGGCCAGCGGGCTGTGCCGGTTCAGGCCGAAGTCGCGACCGATGCCACCCCAGTTGTCGGGGTTGGCGGCATTGGTGGCGAACTCGCTGTCGGTATCGGCAACCGCGGCCGGCGCGGCGGCCGGCGGCTGCTGTGCGGCGGCCGGTGCGGCCGGCGCCGGAGCCTCTTCCTGCTTCTTGCAACCCGCCAATGCCAGCGCAGTGGCCAGCGCGAGCAGCGTACAAGCCTGGGTACGACGTGAATGACTGTGCATCGTTCTACTCCCCTCGTTGAAGAGCCGCGTCACTTCACCTATCGGCGTGTGCCACGGAACCTGAAGCGTGGATGTATACGAGCAACGTCCATGCCATCGCGGCGCTGCGATGCAACATCCCTTGACGTGCGGATCACGACGCCGGTTGTCGTCGCGGAGACGCCCACCAGCGCGGTCGAGGGTGTCTCGGAAACGTGACACTTTGCGCCACACGGTTGCGTCGGACGTGGCGCAGTGTGAGCACATGTGCCGGTGGCACACCCTGCGCCATCGCTGCGCTTGCCACACTGGCGCACACGGGTGCGCACGGCGGGGCGCGCGACGGGGAGTGCGCATCCGGCACGCCTGCACCGATCTCGCCAAGGAGGGTGCGGCGCGCGGCGGCGGTCAGCCGCCGCGCAGCAGTCAGTGCGACTGCGGCCCGACGCGGTCCTGCCACCACGCCAGCAGCGCGGCGCAATCGGCGAAATGCAGGTCGGCCAGCGCCGGCCAGGGATTGTCCGGATGCAGCAGCACGGTGGTGGCGCCGGCATGGCGCCCGCACTGCAGGTCGTAGGCGTGGTCGCCGACCATCGCCAGTGCCTGCGGCGCCACGCCCCAGTGCTCGGCCAACTGCAGCAGGCCGCCGGGATGCGGCTTGGGCGGCGCCTCGTCGCGGCCGAGGATGGTGACGTCCTCGAACAGGTCGTCGACCTCGATCTCTTCCAGGGTCAGCTGCGCCAGCTCGCGCGCGTTGCGGGTGAGCACCGCCAGCCGGCAATCGGCCGCGTGCAGTGTGCGCAGCAGCGCCGGCGCGCCGTTGGCCGCGGTGGCCTCCTGGGCAAGCACGCGCTCGTGCTCCAGCAGCCAGGCGTGCTTGCTGGCGCGCTGCGCATCCGGCAGCGCCGCCAGGTGCTGCAGGATGTCGGCCTGCGGCGGGATCTGCAGTTCGCGGCGGATCAGCGCGAAATCGTGCACGGCACGGGTCAGGGTGCCGTCCATGTCGAACACCCAGTGGCGCACCTGGCACAGCGCCTCGGCCGGCGGTGGCATGGCGGCATGCATCGCGCTCAATCCCAGCCCGGCATCTGCGCGCCGTCCAGGCCGCCGGTCTCGAACACCGCGGTGCGGGTGCCGCCGGCCTTCACCGGGAAGGTGATCTGCAGCACCGTGGTCTTGCGCGCCAGCTTCCACAGCGCCTTGTCGTCGCTGATGAACATGGCGATGGCCTCGTCGGTCTTGGGCCGCCAGGCCGCGGCCGCGTGCGGCGGCGCGTCGTCGGCCTTCAGTTCCACCTTGCAGCCGCCGGCGCAGCGGAAATCGCCGGACTGCAGCACGAGGTAGGCGCTGCGCTTCCATTCCGGATGGTCGCGGAACACCAGTTGCACCGGCTTGGGTCCGCTGCCGTCCACATCAACCTTGTCGCGGCTGTACAGCATCGCCGAGCGCTGCACGCCCTTGCCGGCCGGCACCTGCGAGTACTGCCAGGCAGCCTGCATGCGCCGCAGCTCGCGCGCCGCTTCGCCCTTGGCCTTGACCTCTGCGTAGCCGGGCTGGATGCGTTCGGCCGCGTCCGAGCCGGGGTACTGCTGCAGCAGCGCCGCGCCGTGGATCCGGGCCAGGTCCCAGTTGCCGGACTTCACCGCGGCGTCGTACTGCTTGGCCAGGTCGTCGGCCGCCTGCGCCTTGGCCTGCGCTTCGGCCGCAGCCTGCGCCTTGCGCTCGGCCTCGTGATCGCCGCAAGCGGCCAGGGCGACGGCGCACAGCGCGCCGAGCAGAATGCGTTTCATCGTGGGGTTCCTCGTTGGATCAGGGTGTCGATGGCCTGCGCGACCTCGGCGGGCTTCTCGACGATGGACATGTGGCCGCTGCCGTCCAGCAGTACCTGGATCGCCTGCGGCAGGCGTTGCGCGTACAGCGCCAGCGCGCTGGCGTCGATCACCGCGTCCTGCACGCAATTCAGCAGCAGCGCCGGCTGGCGAATGCGCGCGGCCTCCTCGAACGGCAGGAACGCCTCCTCGCCGCGGCCGATGCGCGCCAGCACCTGCTGCTCGAAATCGGCCTCGCGGCGACGCCAGGCCACCACCGCCGGCACCGCCCAGCGCGGGATGCGCGGCTTGGCGCGCTCGAGCAGGAACACGGTGTCGATGTAGCGCTGCAGCGATGCGGCATCGTGCACCGCGAACGGATTGTGCCCGTCCAGCACCGCCTGCCCGAAGACGTTGTCGGCGAAGCGCACGCCGGCGGCGTTGAACAGGCCGACCCGGTCGAACACCGCCGGATGGCGCGCCGCGGCCAGCGCCGCGATGCCGCCTCCCATCGAATGCCCGAGCAGCACGCATTCGCTGCCCGCACGGCGCGCGCACTGCATGGCGAACGCGGCCACGCGCTCGGCCTGCGCCACAAAGCCGTAGTCCTGCCCGGCGATGCGCTGGCTCTCGGCCCAGCCGGGCAGATCCGGGATGACCAGGTGATAGCGCGTGCCCAGCGCGCGCGCCAGCGGCAGCCAGTTCTCCTTGCTGCCGGTGAAGCCATGCACCAGCAGCAGGGTCGGCGCGGCGGGATCGGCCGCGGCGCGCACCAGATAGGTCCAGGTGTGCCCGGCGACCTGCGACTGGCGCCGCCGCAGCCCGCTGCCGCGACGCTGGCGCAGGCTCTCCAGGCGCACCAGCAGGAACGGATCGCACGCCACCAGCAGCGCCCCGATCGGCATCGCCACGAGCGCCACGCACAGCAGCGACACCAGCAACGCCAGGGCGCCAGCCAGCAGCAGCAGCATCATCAAGACCAGGGTCGCCATCACCATGGGGACACCGGAGCGCGCAGGTCGCTCATGCGCTCAAGCCACCACGTCGGCTTCGCCGAGATGGAGGGCCAGCCACACGGTCGGCTGCCCGGGATCGGTGAAAGTCACCCAATGCGGCGTATCGGCCGGGATGAACAGATGGTCGCCCGGCGCCAGCGCGACCTCGCGATCGCACAGCGCCACCCGCGCGCGACCGCGCAGCACCAGCACCCATTCGTCGTGCGCCTGCAGGTACGGCGACTCCTGCGGCGTGGTCTGCCCGTGCGAGACGATGCGCTCGACGCGGCAACCGGAGCGCCGCAGCAGTTCGGTGAAGATTTCGCCACCGCGGGCATCGGGCAATGCGTCCAGCAAGGAACCGGACAGCACGGGCGCGTCGGTCATCTCAGCAACCCCTCGGGAGGCGCACGCAGGCCCGCGCGCATCGGCGCCGGCAACGATCTGCCATGGCACTGGCGCTTGCAGCGGAGACCGGGGCAGCGGTGGCGAACGATGTCATGCGCGCATGGACCGAGGACCATCGGGACTGCCGAGGATATCGCGAATGCGTGGCAGCAGGTCGTGCTGATCGACGGCGGTGCGTGTGGAATCCGTTAAGGCGGCACTGCACAGGCACGCGCCTCATGCCGGCGGCGCATGCGACGCCGCAGATGACGACGTCCTGCAACGCGGGCGCGGCCATGCCGCCACCATCGCACCCTCCCCGCGCGACGCGATCGTCGCCACACGCCGGCCGCACACACGCACACGGCGCCGGGAGTGCTCCCGGCGCCGTGTGCGCGGTCTTTCGCGGGCGACTTGCGTCAGTGCGCGGTGCTGCCGGCCTTGGCCTTGTCCAGCATCTCCTGCACCGACACCGTGGTGATCGGGTGGTAGCCGGGCTTGGCCTTGGCGAACACCTCTTCGGCGAAGGCGAGCCCGTCCGGGGTCTTCACCAGTTCGGCGTAGATCGGCAGGATCAGCTTGCGGCGGCCGACGCGGGCGATGAACTCGCCGGCGGCCGGGCGCGCGTCCACGTAGCCGCTGCGGATCGCCAGCGGATACCAGCGCATGGCGATCTCGCCGTTGGCGGTGCCGGTGAAGTGGTAGGCGTCGTCAAGTTGCTTGAGCTGCGCCGGGGTCAGCTTCTCGCCCAGGCCGCTGAGGAAGCGCGTCCACTCCTGGGTGCTCCAGGCATCGGTCACCTGCTTGCCCGGCAACGTGCCGCTGCCGGTCCAGGCGATGCGCGCGGTGTCGACCATGGCGAAGTTGCGCGAACGCGCCTTCTGCGCGAACGCCGGAATGCCCGGCTCGTCCAGCCACGCATGCAGTTCCTGCGCGGTCACCGCGTTCGGCTTCTTGGGCAGCAGGTGGGTCTTCAGGTACTCGACGAACTGATCGGTGTTGGCGCTCTGGAACGCGTGGTCGTCGAACCAGCCGCGCAGGAACGGATCGAAGGTGTCGCGGCCGAAGCGCTGTTCCAGGAACTGCAGGAACCATGCGCCCTTGACGTAGGCGACCTGGCTCAGCGCCTCGTCCGGATCGCGCTCGGTCAGCGCCGGCAGCGCCAGCGCCTGGTCGGCCGGGCTCATGCCCTTCAGTTCGGCGAGCAGGTCGGTCTGGTCGATCTCGCGCTCCATCTCCGCCGCTTCGGGGCCGTACAGCGCCTCGGTGATGCGCGCCTGCACGTAGGTGGTGAAGCCTTCGTTGAGCCAGATGTCCTTCCAGCTGGCGTTGGTCACCAGGTTGCCGGACCAGCTATGTGCCAGTTCGTGCGCGATCAGCGACACCAGCGACTTGTCGCCGACGATCACCGTCGGGGTGGCGAAGGTCAGGCGCGGATTCTCCATGCCGCCGAACGGGAACGACGGCGGCAGCACCAGCATGTCGTAGCGGCCCCAGCGATACGGACCGTACAGCGTCTCGGCGGCCACGATCATCTTCTCGGTGTCCTCGAACTCCTTGGCCGCCTTGTCGACCATCGCCGGCTCGGCCCACACGCCCGAGCGCGCGGAGATCGGCTTGAACACCAGGTCGCCGGCGGCGATCGCCAGCAGGTAGGACGGGATCGGCTGCGGCATCTTGAAGCGGTAGTCGCCGTTGCGCACCGCCTTGGGATCGTTGTCGGCGCTCATCAGCACCATCACGTCCGGACGCGAGACCACGTGCGCGCTGTAGGTGAAACGCACGCTCGGCGTGTCCTGCAGCGGCACCCACGAACGTGCGTGAATCGCCTGCGACTGGCTGAACATGAAGGGCAGCTTCTTGCCCTCGGTCATCGACGGCTCCAGCCACTGCAGGCCCGAGGCGGTCGGCGCGGTGTGGTAGGTGATGCTGATCGTCTGCGGCTGCGTCGGCGCCTCGATGGTCAGCTTGCTGCCGTAGATCTTGTCGGCCGGCGCCAGCGCGTACTGCAGCGGCGCCTGCTGGCCCTTGCCGTCGTCGGCCTGCACCTTCTCGATGGTCAGGTCGCGCGTATCCAGCACCAGTTGCTTGGCGCTCTTGTCCTTCCAGTCCAGCGTGTAGGTGGCGGTGCCGCCGATCTGCTTGCTGTCGAAATCCAGCTTCAGATCCAGCGCCAGGTCCTTGATCACGACCTTGGACGGCTCGGCGTAGGAAGTCTCGTCGTGGCTGCGGTCGGCCGGCTTGGCCGCGGCGGGCGCCGGCTTGGCGGCAGGTGCGGCCGCATCGGGCGCAGGTGCTTCACGTGAACACCCGGACGCGACCATCGCGGCCAGGGACAACAACAGGAACGGGGAACGCATGGCGGACAGCACCGGTTCGGGAAAACCCGAAGTCTACCGGAAGGCAGGGATTGGGGATTCGGGATTGGGGATTCGCAACGGCAGTGCGGCGCCGCGCGCTGACGCATCCCGAATCTTCAATCCCCAATCCCGGCTCCACTCTGATCTTGTAGCCGAGTGGATCGCCACGATGCCACCGGCTAGGTTCTTGTAGTGGTTGCGGGCGAAGCCGGCTGCTTCCACCCTTGCCTTCGCGTCCTGTGGCAGATGCTGCGCCGGCACCGTCGGACCGCGCGTCGGGACTGAAGTCCCTCCCACAAAGACGGCACAGGGCCCGCGATCAGTCAGCACCGATCGCCTGCTCTTACGATTCCCGAATCCCGATTCCCGAATCCCGGCTTTCTGTGGCAGATGCTTACACCGGCACCGCCGGACCGCGCGTCGGGACTGAAGTCCCTCCCACAAGAACAGCCCAGCGCCGCGATCGGTCAGCCACCGATCGCCCGCTCTTGCGATTCCCCAATCCCGAATCCCGAATCCCGGCTTTCTGTGGCAGATGCTGCGCCGGCATCGTCGGACCGCGCGTCGGGACTGAAGTCCCTCCCACAAGAACAGCCCAGCGCCGCGATCGGTCAGCCACCGATCGCCCGCCTTTGCGAATCCCCAATCCCGGCTCTAAATCCTATAGCCCGAGTGGATCGCCACGATGCCGCCGGTCAGGTTCTTGTAGTGGCTGCGGGCGAAGCCGGCCTCTTCCATCATCGCCCTCAGCGCGTCCTGCGGCGGATGCTTGCGGATGCTTTCGGCCAGGTACTGGTAGCTGTCGGCGTCCTTGGCGAACAGTTGGCCCAGGCGCGGCAGCACCTTGAACGAATGGAAGTCGTACAGCGGCTTGAACCAATCGGCGGTGACTTCGGAGAACTCCAGCACCCGCGCCTGGCCGCCGACCTTGAGCACGCGGTACATCTCGCGCAGTGCGGCGTCCTTGTCGGTGACGTTGCGCAGGCCGAAGGCGATGGTCACCAAGTCGAAGCTCTGGTCCGGGAACGGCAGCGCCTCGGCGTTGCACTGCACGTAGTCCAGGCCCGCGACCAGGCCGCGGTTGGTGAGGCGGTCGCGGCCCACCGAGAGCATGCCGGCGTTGATGTCGCCCAGCACGATCTCGCCGTCGGCACCGACCCGGTCCTTCAGCAGCGCGGCGATGTCGCCGGTGCCGCCAGCCAGGTCGAGCACGCGGTCGCCCGGCTTGACCTGCGCGGTGGCGACGAAATAGCGCTTCCAGACCCGATGGATGCCCATGCTCATCAGGTCGTTCATCAGGTCGTAGTTGCCGGCGACCGAGGTGAAGACCTCGCCGACCAGCTTCTGCTTGTCCTTGGCGGCGACGTCGCGGAAGCCGAAATGGGTGGTGCCGGATTTGTAGGGGGATTCGCTCATGCCGGGATTATCGCACTGCCGGCCGCTCCGTGCCGGTGAAGCGCCGCCCGGGATGACAGCCGCCGGCTGCCTGCGCCAGACTGCCGGCCGACTCCCTTTCCCCCGGGCCATCCCATGCTGACCACCCCCGACTACCGCGCCCTGCTCGACACCGCCATCGCCGAAGCCCGCCAGGGCCTGGCCGAGGGCGGCATCCCGATCGGCGCCGCCCTGTACCACCGCGACGGCCGCCTGCTCGGCTGCGGCCACAACCGCCGCGTGCAGGAAGGCGACCCGTCCGTGCATGGCGAGACCGACGCCTTCCGCAAGGCCGGGCGCCAGCGCCGTTACAAGGACACCATCATGGTCACCACCCTGGCGCCGTGCTGGTACTGCAGCGGCCTGGTGCGGCAGTTCAACATCGGCACCGTGGTGGTCGGCGAATCGGTGACCTTCCAGGGCGGCATCGACTGGCTGCGCGAGAGCGGCGTGGAGGTCATCGACCTGCACAGCCAGGAGTGCATCGACCTGCTCGGCGGCTTCATCGCCGCGCACCCGGACGTGTGGAACGAGGACATCGGCGAGGACTGAGCGTCCCGCCGACGCGCCCACGGGCCGACACCAGGCCATGCCGAGCGACGCCGACCTGGCGCGCCGGCTTGCCCCGCCCGAGCCTCGCCGCCGCCGCGCCAACACCCCGGCGCGGCCAAGCCTGAGTACCCCAGCGCCAGCAGCGGCGGGAAGGGCTCTACCGCCCGAGTGTTATATTGTTTCAAAATTAACACCGATCGCACCGCATGCCGTCTGTTGCCCTCGCTTCGCCCGCCTCCCTCGCCGTTCCCGCGACGCCCGCCGCGCGACTGGCCTCGATCGACCTGCTGCGCGGCACGGTGATGCTGCTGATGCTGCTCGACCACGTGCGCGAGACCTTCTACCTGCACCACCCGGTCGGCGACCCGATGGAGGTGGAGGGCACGGCGCCGGCACTGTTCGTCGCGCGCACCCTCGCCCACCTGTGTGCGCCGGTGTTCGTGTTCCTCACCGGCCTGTCGGCCTGGCTGTATGCGTCCGGGCAGGCCGACGGGCGCGCGGCGGCCGCCCGCTTCCTGCTCAAGCGCGGCCTGTTCCTGATCGTGCTGGAGCTGACCCTGGTCAACCTGGCCTGGAGCGGCGCCTTCCCGCCGCAGGCGCTGTACCTGCAGGTGATCTGGGCGATCGGCCTGAGCATGATCGCCCTGGCCGCACTGCTGTGGCTGCCGCGGCCGGCGCTGGCCCTGCTCGGCGCGGCGCTGGTCGCCGGCCACCACCTGCTGGACGACGTGCAGGTGCAGGGCGACGGCCCGCTCGCGGCCGCCTGGGCGGTGCTGCACGACCGGCGCTGGCTGGAGTTGGGCGAGCTGCGTCTGCGCACCTCCTACCCGGTGCTGCCGTGGATCGGGGTGATCGCGCTCGGCTACGCCGCCGGCCCCTGGTACGGCGCCGCCACCGACCCGGCGCAACGCCAGCAGCGCCTGCTGGCCTGGGGGCTGGGCGCGCTGGCCGGCTTCCACCTGCTGCGCTGGCACAACGGCTACGGCGATGCGCCCTGGCAGGCGCAGGACGACCTCGCGCATACCGCGATGAGCTTCTTCAACGTCACCAAGTACCCGCCGTCGCTGCAGTTCCTGCTGCTGACCCTGGGCGTGGGCCTGCTGTTGCTGCGCCTGTACGAGCACCCCGCCGTGGCCCGTACCCTGGCGCCGCTGGCGACGATCGGCGCGGCGCCGATGTTCTTCTACCTGCTGCACCTGTACGTGCTGAAGCTCGCCTACCTGGCCGCGCTGGCGCTGTGGGGCGCCAACCAGGGCGACCTGTTCGGCGTGGACAGCGTGGCCGCGCTGTGGGCGATCGCCGCCTTGCTGGGCCTGGCCCTGTACTGGCCCACCGCCGCGTTCGCGCGGCTGAAGGCGCGGCGCCGCGACCTGGGCTGGCTGCGCTACTTCTAGGTTCATCCGCGTGCAATGCAGGCGTGGTCGACTGCCGGTTCCCTCGTTCGCGCCTGGAGACCTGCGATGTCCACCCGCCTGCCGCAGTTGCTGCTGATCGGCCTGACCCTCGCCGCCTGCGCCGGATGCGCGACCGCGGCGAGCAAGCGCGACGCCTGGGTGGTGCAGCAGATCCACGACTACAACCATCCCTACGCCGCGCAGCGCGCCGAGCTGGATACCAAGATGGCGACCATGGCCACCGGCGCCTACGCCTTCTACCGCGGCACCGACCACATTTTCTACCAGGACATGAAAACCCTGCCGGGCTCGCTGTGGACCTCGCCGCAGACCGGCTACACCTGGCTCGGCGGCGACACCCACCTCGGCAACTTCGATGCGGCGCGCGACAGCAGCGGCAAGGCGGTGTTCAAGGTCGCCGACTTCGACGAAGGCCACCTCGGCCAGTACGTGTGGGACCTGCGCCGGCTGGCCGCGAGCATGGTCCTGGCCGGGCGCGACAACGGCCTGTCCGACAGCGACATCGGCGACGCCATCGACACCATGGTCGGCGCCTACCTGGACAAGATCGCCGATTTCCGCGGCAGCGATGCCGAAGAAAGCTTCCAACTGAGCAAGCGCAACACCAGCGGCGCGGTGGCCAAGATCATCGACAGCGCCGACGGCAAGAGCCGCAGCAGCCTGCTGTCCAAGTACACGGTGGTCAACGGCGGCAAGCGCCAGTTCCAGAACCTGGACAACCTGGTCGCGGTGGACGCCGGCACCGCCTCGGCGGTGGCCGCGGCGATGAACGGCTACATCGGCTCGATCGCCGCGTCCAAGCGCTATGCGTCCAGCTACTACGGCATCAAGGACGTGCGCCAGAAGCTGGGCTCGGGCACCGGCAGCCTCGGCCGCCTGCGCCTGTACGTGCTGATCGAAGGCCCGAGCGCGTCGACCAGCGACGACGTGATCCTGGAGTGGAAGCAGGAAGCGGCCAGCGTGGTCGCCGTGGCCGCGCCGTCGCAGATGCCGGCCTCCACCTACGACAACAACGAGGGCGCACGGGTGGCGCGCACCGCCAAGGCGCAGACCATCGACGCCGACGTGCTGGTCGGCTACGCCAGCGTCAACGGCACCCCGTTCTACGTGCACGAGAAATCCCCGTTCCAGCAGGATCTGGATCCGACCGCGCTGGACAGCGCCGGCAAGCTCGCCACCGCCGCCACCTACCTGGGTCAGGCCCTGGCCTCGGCGCATGCGCTGGCCGACCAGGACTACGACCCGAACGTGGTGCCCTACAGCATCGACAAGCAGATCGACCAGGCGGCCAGCAGCAAGAGCGGCCTGAAATCGGAACTGCGCCAGTTCGCGTTCGACTACGCCGCGCAGGTGCAACTGGACTGGCAGTCGTTCGTGGCCGCGTACAAGGCGGGCACGCCGCTGTATTGAACGCGGCGGGGGTGGCCGGGATCGCCCACGCCGTCTTGGCGCTGCGGGAAACATACCCCGGCCTGCGGCACGCTCTCCTGTCGGAGCGATTCTCGTCCCCTTTTGTGGGATCCCAGTCGCGACGAGGCCTTACCGGCAAGTCCCGTCACGACGGAAGTCGCTCCTTGTATCTGGACATGGAGCCCTGATGGCGTTATGTCTACGGTTCTTCTTTTCGTCCGACACGCAAATCTCAAGCGAAAGCAAAGGCTTTCGCCCTTACGGGCGAGTTACTTTTCTTTGCTCGCGCAAAGAAAAGGTAACCAAAAGAAAGCGCGCCCTGCCTCGCGCCCTCCGCGCTAACGCGCTCCGGGTCCGCGCCCATCACGGGGATCCGCGGAAGGGGCATCCTGCCCCTGCCGCGGACGGCGCACATCCCTGTGCGCCGCCCTTCGGGTTTTTCCCCGCGATGGCCGCCGCTTCGGAAGGGAACCCAGTAAGTCAAAAGCAAGGGCAAGGGCAAGAGCCAAAGCCAAGCGACCGCGACTCCCACACGGACTCGTGGTGATCGCTGTCCGGGCGCGATGTGGGAGGGACCTTCGTCCCCTTTTGTGGGATCAGGCACGACGGCTTCCAAAGCCAGATCGTCCGCCTACGCAGTTCGTCGTGGTTGCATGACAGTTGACTCCCACAAAGGGGAACGCATCGCGGGCGTGCGTCGACCCGGAATTACAGGATGTACCGACTCAGATCCGGGTCCTGCACCAGCTCGCCCAGGTGCGCATCGACATAGGCCGCGTCCACGGTGACGCTCTGACCGTCGCGGTCCGGGGCTTCGTAGCTCAGCGTGTCAAGCAGGCGCTCGAGCACGGTGTGCAGGCGCCGCGCGCCGATGTTCTCCTGACGCTCGTTGACCAGGAACGCGATCTCCGCCAGGCGCGCGATGGCGTCGTCGGTGAAACGCAGGCTCACGCCCTCGGTCAGCAACAGCGCTTCGTACTGCTTGGTCAGCGCCGCTTTCGGCTCGGTGAGGATGCGGATGAAGTCGTCCTTCGACAGCGCCGACAGTTCCACGCGGATCGGGAAGCGGCCCTGCAGCTCCGGGATCAGGTCGCTGGGCTTGGCGAGGTGGAACGCACCGGAGGCGATGAACAGGATGTGGTCGGTCTTGACCGTGCCGTACTTGGTGCTGACGTTGGAACCTTCCACCAGCGGCAGCAGATCGCGCTGCACGCCTTCGCGCGAGACGTCGCCGCCGGTGGCGCCGGCCTCGCTGCGCTTGGCCACCTTGTCGATCTCGTCGATGAACACGATGCCGTGCTGTTCGCAGGCCTCGATCGCCGCGGCGCGCACGTCGTCCTCATTGACCAGCTTGCCCGCCTCTTCCTCGATCAGCAGCGGCCGCGCCGCCTTGATGGTCAGCTTGCGCGACTGCGACTTGCCGCCACCGAGGTTGGAGAACATCTGCCGCAACTGCTGGCCCATTTCCTCCATGCCCGGCGGGGTCATGATGTCCATGCTGACGTTGACCGCGACATCCAGTTCGATCTCGCGCTCGTCCAGTTCGCCGGCACGCAGCATGCGCCGGAACTTGCTGCGGGTGTCGCTGTCCTGCGCCGAGGGCTCGTTGCGTGCGGCTTCCGGATCGAAGCCGATGCCGGCGCTGCGCCGCGGCAGCAGCGCATCGAGGATGCGGTCTTCGGCGCGCTCCTCGGCCTGCGTGCGCACGCGGGTCTTGGCCTGCTCGCGGTACAGCTTGACCGCGGTATCGGCCAGATCGCGCACGATCTGCTCCACATCCTTGCCGACGTAGCCGACCTCGGTGAAGCGGGTCGCCTCGACCTTGACGAACGGCGCATTGGCCAGCGTCGCCAGGCGCCGCGCGATCTCGGTCTTGCCGACGCCGGTGGGACCGATCATCAGGATGTTCTTCGGCATCACTTCGTTGCGCAGCGCATCGGGCAACTGCATGCGCCGCCAGCGGTTGCGCAGCGCGATCGCCACCGCGCGCTTGGCCTCGTGCTGGCCGACGATGTGGCGGTCCAGCTCCTGCACGATCTCGCGCGGGGTCATGGTGCTATGGGTATCGGTCATGGTCGGGAAATCGAAGAGGGAATCGGGAATGGAGAATCGGGAATGGGAAAGCAGGCGTCATCGGTGACGGAGACGGGAACCGCTGTTGCGATTCCCCAGTCCCCATTCCCGATTCACAGCTCTTCCACCACCACGTTGCGATTGGTGTAGATGCAGATGTCGCCGGCGATGTTCAGCGCTTCGACGGCGATGGTGCGCGCGTCCAGCGTGGTGTGGCCGAGCAGCGCGCGCGCCGCAGACAAGGCGTAGGAACCACCGGAGCCGATGGCGATGATGCCGTCCTCCGGTTCGATCACATCGCCGGTGCCGCTGATGATCAGCGAGGTTTCCTTGTCGGCGACCGCCAGCAGCGCCTCGAGCTTGCCGAGGCGGCGCTCGGTGCGCCAATCCTTGGCCAGTTCCACCGCGGCGCGGGTCAGCTGGCCGTGCTTCTCCAGCTTGGCCTCGAACAGTTCGAACAGGGTGAATGCATCGGCGGCGGCGCCGGCGAAGCCGGCCAGCACCTGGCCCTCGCGGCCGAGCCGGCGCACCTTGCGCGCATTGCCCTTCATCACGGTGTGGCCCAGGGTCACCTGGCCGTCGCCGGCCACGGCGACGCGACCATCGCGGCGCACCGACAGGATCGTGGTGGCGTGGAAAACATTGGGGTTCTGACTGGGATCCATGCGGCCTCCGGAGCGATGACTCAGGTGTGGGGGCTGGCGGCGCGCGGTTCAAGCGTCGCCAAGCCGGGCATGCGCCGGCCATGCCGGATCGGCAGCGATACCCCACGCGACGTACCAGTCCTCGCCCTGGGTTTCGATCGGATGCAGGGTGCGCCCGGCGCCGTTGCCGCAGGCCAGGTCGTGTGCCGCGCAATCGCGGTCGCAGCCCCGACACAGCCGTTCGGGGCGGCGCGGCGCCAGCGGAAAGGGGTTGGCCATCGGTAAGCCCTCGCAACGTGGGAGGACAGTGTCCTCCCGCCTTTGCCGACTCGCCTTGATCCAGAACAAGCGCGGGCGCGATGGCAACCGTGCGGTCGCGATGCGGCGCTCAGGACTTGCGCTTGGCCCGCGGGTGCGATGCGTCGTAGACCTTGGCCAGGTGCTGGAAGTCCAGATGCGTGTAGATCTGCGTGGTGGCGATGTCGGCATGGCCGAGCAGTTCCTGCACGCCGCGCAGGTCGCCGGAGGATTCCAGGATGTGGCTGGCGAAACTGTGCCGCAGCATGTGCGGATGCACGTGCTTGAACAGGCCCTGGCGCCCGGCCAGTTGCTTGATGCGGATCTGCACCGCGCGCGCGCCGATCGGCGCCCCGCCACGGCCCGGGAACACCGGCGCGGCAGCCTCGCCCCGGCTTTCCTCGCGCCACGCCAGCAACGCGGCGCGCGCGTGCGCGCCGACCGGCACCAGCCGCTGCTTGTTGCCCTTGCCCAGCACGCTGACCATGCCGGCAACGAAATCCAGATCGCGCCAGCGCAGCGCGCACAGTTCGCTCAGGCGCAGGCCGGAGGAATAGAACAGCTCCAGCAGCGCGCGATCGCGCAGGCCCAGCGGCGCATCGGTCGGCACTTCGACCAGGCGCACCGCCTCGTCGGCGTCGAGCACCTGCGGCAGCTTGCGCGGTGCCTTCGGCGCGCGCAGTGCCGCGGCCGGGCTGGTGGCGATGTGGCCGTGCTTGAGCAGCCACGCATAGAAGCTGCGGCACGCCGACAACCGCCGCTGCAGGCTCTTGGGCGACAGCCCGCGGCGGTGCTCGGCGGCGATGAAGTTGCGCAGTTGCGCGGCATCCAGCGCGGCCGGTTCGCCAAGCAGGTTGGCGGCCGCCCACGCCTCCAGCGCCGCCAGGTCGCGGCGGTACGCGTCCAGGGTATGCGCGGACATGCGCCGCTCGACCTGCAGGTAGGCGAGGAACCGGGACGCGGGACCCGGGACCCGGGACCCGGGAGACGCGGCCTCGCTCGCGGTGACAGCAGTGCCCTGCCCGGCTTGGTGATCGGCAGCGCCGGTTCCGGCGCTGTCCCGGGTCCCGGGGCCCGGATCCCGAGTCCCGGCCCCACTCATCGCTGCAACGCCACCGCCAGCGCCTCGCCCATCATGCGCAGGAACAAGGTACCCATGCCGGGATAGAACCGGTTCGGGTCGCGGCTGCCCACCGCGATCAGGCCCAGGCCGGGCAGCGGCAGCAGCGCGGTGGATTGCACTTCGTCCACGCGCTCGCCGTACAGCAGCGCCTGCTTTTCCGGTTGCAGGCGGCCGCAGATCGGCTCGCCGTCCTTCAGGCAATCGCGGAACGGCGCCAGCCGCGGATCGTCGGCCGCCAGCACCTGCAGCCACGGCGCCTGTTCCAGGCCGGGCAAGGGCTGCAGCAGCACGATGCTGACCAGGTCGCCCTGGAAATCCTCCTGCAGCGACGCGGCCATCGCGCGCACGCTGTCGGCGGCGCTGCGCTGGCGCATCAACGCCAGGGTCAACTGGTGGGTACGCACCGCCAGCCGTTCATTGACCTGCGCATTGGCGGCCAGGTCGGCCAGCCGCCGCGACAGTTCGCGGTTCTTGTCGCGCAGCACTTCCAGCTGGTAGCTGGCCAGCGACGCGGTGGGACCGTCGTCGCGCGGTACCACCAGGGTCAGCGCCAGGTCGGGAAACTGTTTGAGGAAGCCGGGATGGCGCCGCAGCCACGCCGCCACCTCGTGCGCACCGAGCTTGTCCTGGCTGTCGCTCATCGGATCCATTCTCCATCGAAGACGAACGTCGCCGGCCCGGACATCACCACCGGTGCGGTGTCGTCCGGCCATTGCACGCGCAGTTCGCCGCCCGGCAGGCTGACGCGCACGTCGCGCTCCACCCGGCCGCGCTGCATCATCACCGCGGCCGCCGCGCAGGCGCCGCTGCCGCAGGCCAGGGTCTCGCCGACGCCGCGCTCGTACACGCGCAGGCGCAGGTGGCCGCGGTCGATCACCTGCACGAAGCCGACGTTGACCGAATCCGGGAACGAGGCGTGCTGCTGCAGCAACGGACCCAGGCGTTCCACCGGTGCCGCATCGACCAGGCCCACTTCCAGCACCGCGTGCGGGTTGCCCATCGACACCGCGCCGAAGCGCACGCTGCCGCCCTGCAGCGGCAGCACGTATTCGTCGCGCGCACGCGGGAAGCCGACCAGCGGCACGTCCTCCGGCGCGAAGCGCGGCACGCCCATCGCCACGGCGAATTCGCCGCTGGCGCTGCGGGTGATGTGGTGACTGCCGGCGGGGCTTTCGATGACGAAATCGCCCGCGGCCGGCGCACTGCCGTCGCGCACCAGCCAGGCCGCGACACAGCGCGCGCCGTTGCCGCATTGCCCGGCGGCGCTGCCGTCGGTGTTCCAGATGCGGTAGCTGGCGACCGCCGCGGCGTCGCGCGGCGGTTCGATGGTCAGGATCTGATCGCAGCCGACGCCGAAGTGGCGGTCAGCCAGGCGCACCGCCAGTGCGGCGTCCGGCGGCGGGGTGCCGTCACGCAGGTCGAGCACCACGAAATCGTTGCCCGCGCCCTGCATCTTGCTGAAACGCAGGCGCGCGGCGTGGCGGGCCTCACTCATTCCCATTGGTGAGCATGGTGGTGTCGTTGGCCGGCGGGCGCTGCCCATCCACCGGCTGCGCCTGCCCGGCGGGATCGGTGGTCGCCGGCGGCGTCGCATCCGGCGCGGGCGCGGCTTCCACCGGCACCGGCTTCTGCGGCATCACCAGCGGACCCTTGTTGCCGCAGCCGGCCAGGGCCAGCAACGCAGCGGCGGAGAGAACGAGACGGATCGGAGAAGAGGACGATGTGCTCATGCGCCGAGTATAGCCACACCGGCATGAACCGGCTGTGCCGCGGTCGCGTGACGCGACGCGCTCACGCGCGCGGCGGTTCCGGCCGCCACCACAGCCACAGCGCCACCGCGCTCATGCAGCCGATCGCCAGCACCTGCACCCACAGCCGGTGCACGAACAGCAGCAGCACCAGCGCGCACGCGACCATGGTCAGCGTCGCCATCCACTTGCCGCGGCGGCTGACCGCGCCATGCCGTTCCCAGTCGCGGATGCTGCGGCCGAAACGCGGATCGCGCAGCAGACGCCGGCGCAGCCGCGGCGAACCGCGCGCGGCGGCGTAAGCGGCAATCAGCACGAACACCGTGGTCGGCAAGCCCGGCACGAAGATGCCGACGATGCCGGTCGCCAGGCTGGCATAGGCCAGCAGCCACCAGGCCCAGCGGAAACGTGAGTGCGTGCGCATGGCGGCATGATAAGCCTGCGCTGGCACGGGCAGGTGGCGACCGTCTGTCGACGCAACCGAGGTAGCCGTGCGGCAGCGACTGTGCGAGCCGCTTCGGCCGCGATGGAAGAAGCCACCGGCGCGTCCGACTCTTTGCAGTCGGGACTGAAGTCCCTCCCACAAGGCATTGCCAAGCCGTCAGCGCTGCTGCATGGCATGGCGCATCAGCCCATCGACCCTTCAGGTCCGACTCGGCCGTTATGCTCACTGTGGGAGCGGCTTCAGCCGCGACGCGCGAAGCCACTGGTGCGTCTGATCTCACAGCAGTCGGGACTGAAGTCCCTCCCACAAGGAGTGACCAGACCATCAGCACCGCTGACGACCCTCGCATAGGACACCAGCGACCCGCCCACCGCAGGAGCGGCTTCAGCCGCGACGAGCGAAGCCTTCGGCTTGTCCGACCTTGGCGCAGTCGGGACCGAAGCCCTCCCACAAGGCATTGCCAAGCCGTCAGCGCTGCTGCATGGCATGGCGCATCAGCGATCGACCCTTCAGGTCCGACTCGGCCGCCATGCTCACTGTGGGAGCGGCTTCAGCCGCGACGGGTGAAGCCACAGGCCATCCGCCATCCAACCAAACATCGGGACGGGCCGGCCTCACGCCAGCCGCCCCACCTGCGCATCGGCCAGCCCGCAGGCCGGCCGATGCGCATGGCCCTCACTTGGTCGGCTGCTCCACGCCCAGCTGGTCCAGCATGAAGGCATAGGACTCGGCCATTTCGCGGTAGCGACGGAAGCGGCCGGACTTGCCGCCGTGGCCGGCTTCCATGTTGACGCGGAACACGATCGGCTGGCTGCCGGTGTCGTTCTCGCGCAGCTTGGCCACCCACTTGGCCGGTTCCCAGTACTGCACCTGCGAGTCCCACAGGCCGGTGCCGACGTACATCGCCGGGTAGGCCTGGCGGCTGACGTTGTCGTAGGGCGAGTAGCTGAGCATGTAGTCGTAGTACGCCTTTTGCTCCGGATTGCCCCACTCGTCGTACTCGTTGGTGGTCAGCGGGATGCTCGGGTCGAGCATGGTGGTGACCACGTCCACGAACGGCACCTGCGCCACCAGCACGCGGTAGTCCTTGGGCGCCATGTTCGCCACCGCGCCCATCAGCAGACCGCCGGCGCTGCCGCCAGCCGCGGCGACGCGATCCGGTGCCGCATAGCCCTGCTGCACCAGCCCGCGGGTGACGTCGATGAAGTCGTTGAAGGTGTTCTTCTTGTGCAGCAGCTTGCCCTGGTCGTACCAGTCGCGGCCCATTTCCTGGCCGCCGCGGATGTGCGCGATGGCGTAGACCACGCCGCGGTCGAGCAGGCTCACCACCGGCAGGTTGAACGCCGGATCGGTAGACATGCCGTAGCTGCCGTAGGCGTACTGGTACAGCGCGGCGCTGCCGTCCTTCTTGAAGCCCTTCTTGTAGACCAGCGACACCGGCACCTTGACCCCGTCGCGCGCGGTCACCCAGACGCGTTCGGTCTGGTACTTGCTGGCGTCGTAGCCGATCACCGGCTGCTGCTTGAGCAGCTTGCGCTCGCCGGTGCGGGTGTTGAGTTCGTAGGTGGTGGCCGGGGTGGTCAGCGAGGTGTAGCTGTAGCGCAGCCACGGCGTGTCCGGTTCGGCATTGATCGACAGGCCCATCGAGTACGCCGGCTCGTCGGCCTTGACGTATTCCTCCTTGCCGTCGGCGAAGTGCAGGCGGATCCGCTCCAGGCCGTCGGAGCGCTCGGCGATGGCGGTGAAGCCGTCGAACAGTTCGAAGCCGTCGATGAACACCTTTTCGTCGTAGGGCAGCCAGCTCTGCCACTGGTCGCGCGAGGTAGCACCATCGGGCGCGGTCATCAGCGCGTAGTTCTTGGCCTTCCAGTTGGTGCGGATCACCCAGCGGCCGTCGAAATGATCGGCGTGGTACTCGACATCGCGCTCGCGCGGCGCCAGCACGGTGAAGCGCTGCGGATCGGCGGCCGGCGCATAGCGCTGCTCGGAGGACACGGTGCTTTCGACGCCGATGACGATGTACTTGTCGTCGCGGGTGCGGCCCACGCCCATGTAGAAGCTGTCGTCCTTCTCCTCGTACACCAGCGCGTCCTGCGCGGCGGGCGTGCCGAGCACGTGCTTCTTGACCCGCACCGTCAGCAGCGTCTCCGGGTCGTTCTCGACGTAGAACAGGGTCTTGTTGTCGTCGGCCCACACCACGTCCGGCGACACGCCGGGGATACGGTCGGCATAGACCTCGCCGGTGTCCAGGTTCTTGAAGCGCACCACGTACTGGCGGCGGCCGACGTCGTCCTCGGTCCAGGCGAGAATGCGGTTGTCCTGACTGACCGCCGCGTCGCCGACGCTGAAATAGCCCTTGCCGGCGGCCATGGCGTTGACATCGAGCAGGATCTCCTCCGGTGCCTCCATGCTGCCCTTGCGGCGCGCCTGGATCGGGTAGTCCTTGCCGCTCTCGTAGCGGGTGTAATACCAGTAGCCGCGCTCGCGGTACGGCACGCTGCTGTCGTCCTGCTTGATGCGCCCGACGATCTCCTCGTACAGCCGGTCTTCCAGCGGCTGCAGCGGCTTCAGCACCTGATCCGCGTAGGCGTTCTCGGCGTTGAGATAGGCCAGCATCTGCGGGTTCTTGCGCGCGTCGTCGCGCAGCCAGTAGTAGGCGTCCTGGCGAACGGCGCCGAACGGCGCCTTGACCGCGTGCGGCTGCTTGGCCGGATGCGGCGGGGTGGCCGCGGCGGCGGAGGCGGAGGAAGCGAAGGAGGCGGTCATGAGCAGGACAAGGCTCGCTAGCAAGGGGCGGTGAGGCATCTAATGGGGCTCCGGCGGCAGTAACGCAACGGGACGCGCCGCCTTGGCCGGGCGGCGGCAGCGGGCGGGCGCCGCGCAGTGCCGGCCGAGTCTCCCTGCAACGCTGCGCCGTGGCAAGCGTGCCGAGGCAGTGCAGCCTGCGACGCAGGGCAATCGGCGAGCCGTGGTGCCGCGATGGCATCGCGGCGGGCAGCCGTGGCCAGCGAAGCCGAATGGCGCCGCATCGCACCGCATGCGATCGACCGCCAGGGAAGCAACGCCAGATGCAACGGGATGGGCGCCCCCGACCCACGCCCGATTCGCCCAGGTCCAGCGCCCATCCCGGGTCACGCCGCCACAGCCACCGCGCAATCTGCCGGACCTCGCCGACTGGACGCGGCTAACACGCTCGGGAACACGCTCCTCTATCATCGGCCGCATGGCTTCCCTTCCCGGCGACACCCTCAGCGCCTCGCCCGCCGCGTCCGGCTACAGCCAGCGCAGCCGCGAGATCGAACCCTTCCATGTGATGGCGTTGCTGGCCCGCGCCAACGAACTGGAACAGGCCGGCCACGACGTGATCCACCTGGAAATCGGCGAGCCGGACTTCACCACCGCCGCGCCGATCGTCGCCGCCGGCCAGGCCGCGCTGGCTGCCGGCCATACCCGCTACACCGCTGCGCGCGGCCTGCCGGCCCTGCGCCAGGCGCTGGCGGACTTTTACCGGCAGCGCCACGACGTCGACCTGGACCCGGCGCGCATCCTGATCACCCCCGGCGGCTCCGGCGCGCTGCTGCTGACCAGCGCGCTGCTGGTCGATCCGGGCCGCCACTGGCTGATGGCCGACCCCGGCTACCCGTGCAACCGCCACTTTCTGCGCCTGGTCGAAGGTGCCGCGCAGCTGGTGCCGGTCGGCCCTGACAGCCGCTACCAGCTGACCCCGGAGCTGCTGCAGCGGCACTGGAACGCGGACAGCGTCGGCGCGCTGGTGGCGTCGCCGGCCAATCCCACCGGCACCGTGCTGTCGCGCGCCGAACTGGCCGCGCTGTCGCAGACGCTGCACGCCCGCGGCGGGCACCTGGTGGTGGACGAGATCTACCACGGCCTCAGCTACGGCATCGACGCGCCCAGCGTGCTGGAAGTCGACGACGACGCCTACGTGCTCAACAGTTTCTCCAAGTACTTCGGCATGACCGGCTGGCGCCTGGGCTGGCTGGTGGCGCCGCGCGCGGCGGTGCCGTCGCTGGAGAAGCTGGCGCAGAACCTGTACATCAGCGCGCCCAGCATCGCCCAGCACGCGGCGCTGGCCTGCTTCCTGCCGGAAACGCTGCAGATCCTGGAAGCGCGCCGCGCCGAATTCGCGCAGCGCCGCGACTACCTGCTGCCGGCGCTACGCGCGCTCGGCTTCCGCATCGACGTCGAACCGGAAGGCGCGTTCTACCTGTACGCCGACGTGTCGGATTTCACCGACGACGCGCAGGCGTTCTGCGCGCACTTCCTGGAAACCGAGCACGTCGCGTTCACTCCGGGCGTGGATTTCGGCCGCCATCGCGCCCGCCAGCACGTGCGCATCGCCTACACCCAGAGCCTGCCGCGGCTGCAGGAGGCGGTGGCGCGGATCGCGCGTGGGCTGGGGCGCTGGGCGCGCTGAGGCGACCAGCGGCGGGGGAGACGCGAGTGAAGCCAGCCTTGCTCATCTATCGCGAAGCCATCGAATCCGATCTGGCTGCCATCTGCGCGCTCGGCGAGGAAGTGAACGCTGTCCACCATGACGCGTTTCCCCACATCTTCGCCGGCCCGGGCGAGGCGGACCGCGACGTGGCGCACTGGAAGCGCAGCATCGGCCAGGACAATGCCACCACCCTCGTCGCCGAAGCGCAGGGCGTCCTCGTCGGTTTCGTCACGGTCGGCATGGTGTCGGAATCGCACTCACTGCTGCAGCCCATGCGCTTCGGCCGGGTGGGCAGCGTGGGCATCACCCAACGCCATCGCGGCCAGGGGATCGGCCCGGCGCTGATGCAGCGTGCGCACGAGTGGGTAGCGCTGCGCGGCGGTGTCGAAATGCGCCTGAATGTCTGGGCCTTCAACACCCACGCACTGCACGTTTACGAAGAACTGGGTTATGAAGTCCGTTCGCTGACCCTGGTCAAGTCGTTGGCCGACGGGGCCTGAGCACCCGCTGCGGCGACGACCTGAGATCACCTTGAGAACGCGGACAATGCCGGCGCGATCGTGACGCAACGCGACGCATTGCGCGCAGGCTCGACCGCTCATTGGATGGCGCGCCAGGCCAGGAGATGGTCCGCGCCCCAGCCGGGACGCGGACCACACCACTCACTTGGACAGCCGCTCCCACAGGAAGCTGTACGCCAGCGCCTGCATGTGCGCCGCCTGCGCGTTGTTGGCCGCGCCGCCATGACCGCCTTCGATGTTCTCGTAGTAGGTCACGTCCTTGCCGGCATCGATCATCTTCGCCGCCATCTTCCGCGCATGGCCCGGGTGCACGCGGTCGTCGCGGGTCGAGGTCAGGAAGATCACCGGCGGATAGGTCTTCTTCTGGTCGAACAGGTGGTACGGCGAGAAGGTCTGGATGAACTTCCAGTCGTCGGTGTCCGGGTTGCCGTACTCGGCCATCCACGAGGCGCCGGCCAGCAGGTGGCTGTAGCGCTTCATGTCCAGCAGCGGCACCTGCACCACCACCGCGCCGAACAGCTGCGGGTACTGCATCAGCATGTTGCCGGCCATCAGCCCGCCGTTGCTGCCGCCCTGCACGCCCAGGTGCTTGGCCGAGGTGATCTTGCGCGCGACCAGGTCCTGCGCCACCGCCGCCATGTCCTCGTAGGCCTTGTGCCGGTTCTGCTTCAGCGCCGCCTGGTGCCAGCGCGGGCCGTACTCGCCGCCGCCGCGGATGTTGGCCAGCGCGTACACGCCACCCTGGTCGAGCCAGGCGCGGCCCAGGCTGCCGGAGTAGAACGGGGTCATCGAGATCTCGAAGCCGCCGTAGGCGTACAGCAGGGTCGGCGCACTGCCGTCGGCCTTGAGCTGCTTGGGCCGGACCAGGAAGTACGGCACCTTGGTGCCGTCCTTGGACACCGCGAAGTGCTGCTCGATCTCGTCCTTGGACGCGTCGAAGAAGCTCGGCATCGCCTTCAGCGTCTCGATGCTCTTCGGCCCGCGCTGCACGTCGGCCAGCATCAGCGTGGTCGGGGTCAGGAAGTCGGTGGAAGTCAGCCACACCTGGTCGTTCTCGTCGGCATCGACCGCATCGACGCTGGTGCTGCCGAAGGCCAGGTTGCCGACCGGGAACGCCGTGCGCGCCCATTCGCCCTCGCCCGGGGTCAGCACCCACAGCCGGCTCTTGACGTCGTCGAGCACGTTCAGCACCAACCGCGACTTGGTCCAGGCGAAGGACGCCAGCGACGCGGTCTCGGTGGGCGTGAACAGCACCTGGAAGTCGCGCTTGCCGGCCATGAAGTCGTCGAACCTGGTCACCAGCAGCGCACCGGCCGGGTAGGTCGTGCCGCCCACCGTCCACGGATCGCGCAGCTCCAGGGTCAGCCACTGGCGGTGCACGCCCTTGTTGGCCGAGTTGGGCACGTCGATCTTGGTCAGGCGACCGTCGGCGCCGCGCAGGTACATCTCGTCGTTGTAGAAGGCCAGCGTGCGGCTGACGAAATCGCGCTCGTAGCCGGGCGTGTCGTCATGCATCGCGGCGATGTACATGTCGTCCGGCTTGCCCTCGTAGACTAGGGTAGCGCTGCTCATCGGGGTGCCGCGCTTCCACTGCTTGACGACGCGCGGGTAGCCGGAGCTGGTCAGCGAGCCGGGGCCGAAGTCGGTGTACAGGTAGACGGTGTCGGCATCGATCCAGCTCAGCCCGCCCTTGGCCTCGGGCCGGAAGAAGCCGTCCTTGATCCATTGCTTGGTGCTCAGGTCGAACTCGCGGGTGACGTCGGCGTCGGCGCCGCCGCGCGACAGCGCGATCAGGCAGCGGCGGTACTCCGGGCGCAGGCAGTTGGCGCCATGCCACACCCAGTTCTCGCCCTCGGCCTTGTTCAGCGCGTCCAGGTCCAGCACCGTCTCCCACTTCGGCTCGGGCTTGCGGTACTCATCGAGCGTGGTGCGGCGCCACAGGCCGCGCTCGTGGGCGCGGTCCTTCCACAGGTTGTAGTAGTACGGGCCGATCTTCTGCACGGCCGGGATCTTGGCGTCGGAATCCAGCACCTCGCGGATGCCGGCCTCGCGGGCCTTGAAGGCGGGGGTCTCGGCCAGCCGCGCCTCGGTCTTGGCGTTCTGCGCCTTGACCCAGTCCAGCGCCTTGGTGCCGGTGACGTCTTCGAGCCAGGCGTAAGGGTCTTGGGGCATCGCGGTTTCCTTGGCCGCGGCGGTGCCGGCGGCGAGCAGGCCGGCGATCAGGCAGGCGTGTGCGAGTGAGGACATGTTCGGATCCGTGGAAGGACAGCGCCGCACCGTAGCACGCAGCATCGCCGGCCTCCCCTGCCGAAGGTCAGGCCGGGCGTGCGGTCCGCAGCGCCGGCCGGCGCCGCCGCGCCTGCGCCCGCGGGCGCGCCCGCCACTGTCCCCACAGGCGCCGCAATGGCGGCAGCGGGAAGCGGTGCAAGGCCCACCAGGCGCTCAGCGGCATGCCCAGCAACCACAGCGGCCGCCAGCCCAGCCACTCGCTGTGGCCGCGCGCGGCCGGCCATACCAGGACCAGGGCCAGCCCGGCCAGGATCGCCTGGCGCAGCAGGCGGCGCAGGCCCGGGTGCGGGACGTGGGTGCGCGGGGAGGACGGAACGATCGGCATGACGGCAGCTCCTGGAAGTCGAGGCGCGCAGGTTGCCGCCGCGACATCTCAGGGGCTGCGACGCACCATTGACATGGCGCACGCGCATACTTCACCGGCGTTCGCCCTTCGCCCCGGAATCTCCTATGCGCCTGCTCTCCCTGTTCGCTTCCGTGCTGCTGCTGGGCATGGCCGTCCCGTTGCCGACGGCCCGGGCCAAGGCGCCGGACCCGGAGCAGGAGCCTGCGCAGCCGCCGATCGACCTGCAGCGCTTCATGGGCCGCTGGTACGTGATCGCCCACATCCCGTACTTCGCCGAGCGCGGCCACGTCGCCAGCAGCGACGAATACACCCTCCAGGAAGACGGCAAGATCGCGGTGCGCTACGAGTACCGCAACGGCTTCGACGAGCCGGTCAAGGAGCTCAACTCGCGCGCCACGGTCAAGGAAGGCACCGGCAACCGCCGCTGGACCACCTGGTTCTTCAGAATGGTGCCCACCAAGTACCGCATCCTGGAAGTGGCGCCGGACTATTCCTGGGCGCTGATCGACTATCCCGGCCGCGACCTGGCCTGGGTATTTGCGCGCTCGCCGAACATGAGCCACAAGCAGTACCGCGAACTGGTCGACAAGCTGGACCACCAGTACGGGGTCAACATCGACAAGCTCAAGCGCGTGGCGCAGCGCCGCGACCAAATCGGCAAGCTCGGCTTCGAAGTGCCGAACAAGCCCTGAAGCGGTTCCCGTCGCAGCCGGCTGCGACGCGGACGACCCGATCCGCATTGCGCTGGGCCGGCGCGCGCCGCGCGCCCGTGTGCCGTTCGGGCCACATCAGGCCCCTTACTGCGACCATCCAATGCCGCCACGCCGCCGCACCGCGCGTGGTCTGCACCGGCACCACGATCATCCTTCGCTCAGCGAAGCACCCGGCGCGACCCGTATGATCGGGGCGCCCTCCCCCACAGACAGGTGCACCGCTTGGCCAGCGTCCTCTCCGAACCTCTCGACGAAGCACCGCGCGGCTGCGCGGACACGACCCAGCTGCGCGGCCAGGTGTTCGCGCAGAACTGCCCGTCCCGGGCCGTGCTCAGCCACGTCACCAGCCGCTGGGGCGTGCTGGTGCTGGTGGCGCTGCGCAAGGGCACCCATCGCTTCGGCGACCTGCGCCGCAGCCTGGAAGGGGTCAGCGAGAAGATGCTGTCGCAGACCCTGCAGGCGCTGGAAGCGGACGGCCTGGTGCAGCGTACCGCCTATCCCGTAGTGCCGCCGCACGTGGAGTACGACCTGACCCCGCTCGGCGAGGAAGCCGCGGCGCATGTGCACGCGCTGGTGGACTGGATCGAGCGCAACATCGGCGTGATCCTCGGCGGCGGCGCGCCGCTGGATGCGGCGTAGGCGTCGACCTCCAGGCTGCGACACGCATTGGCGGTAAAGCCGCGGTCGCGGCTGGAGCCGCTCCCACGCGGGCTATCGCAGCGCGCGGCGACGCCTCAGTCGTCGCTGTAATTGCTCAGCGCCAGCGACAGCAGCGCCTTGGCCTGCTCGCGCAGCGAGCGCGGCTCCACGATCTCCGCATCCGAGCCGTAGTGCAGCACGTCCATCAGCAGTTCGCGCGAGACGCTGTAGGGCACCTTCAGTTCGTAGCGGCCATCGGCCAGGAACCGGCCCTGCTGCTTGGAATGCCAGTGCTCGTCGGCGACCCAGCGCGCGGCCTTGGGGCTGAACACGATGGTGGCCCAGCCCTTGGGCGCGCCGGAAAAGATGCCGTAGCTGGCCGCCAGCTGCGAATCCAGTTCGGCGTCGGCCACGTCCTGCGCCGGCTGGTCGAGCAGGCGCGCGTGGTTGATGCGGTCCACCGCGAAGCTGCGCACCGCGTCGCGGCCATGGTCCCAGGCGTCCAGGTACCAATTGTCGCGGTAGTGGGTGATGCGCTGCGGCGACACCGTGCGCTTGGTCGATTCGTCGGTGGAGCGGGCGCGGTAGTCGAAGGACAGGCGCTTGCGCTCCAGCACCGCCGAGGCGACGGTGCGGAAACTGGCTTCGTCGAGCTTGCGGCCGCGGTGCGGGATCACCCGCACCCGCTCCACCGGCCAATGGGTCGCCCCGGCCTGGGCGGCGAGCAGGCTTTCGATGCGCTGCTGCAGCGGCGCCAGCACCGAGGACAGCACCCCGCCGCCGGTGCGCGCCAGCAATTGCTGCGAGGCCAGCAGCGCGTGCAGTTCCTCCGAACTCAGCCACAGCCCGGGCAGCTCGAAACGGTCGCTCTCCCCGGACTCGTAGCGGAAGCCGGCCTCACCGTCGCCCTCCACCGGCGCCATCAGCGCATCGCGCAGGAAGGCCAGATCGCGGTAGACGGTGGCGCGGGAGCAACCCAGTTCGTCCTGCAGCCGCGCCACCGTCACCGGGTAGCGTGCGGACTTGAGCAGGCGGTGCAGTGCGTTGATGCGTTCGTAGCGGTCCATGGCCCCGATTATGTCTGAGTCGACGGCGGAAAACGCCTGCCTGGCGCGGCAGCCGGCTGCGCGCCCGAACCGTCGATGAAGCCGGCGTCCGGGGCCGGCCAGGGTGTCATGTGGATCCGGTATGATGAAATCGTTTCCATTTCGTTAGCCGAAGGCTGCGTCCTCATCCCCGGAGAAGCCATGTCCCGCCGTGCCACCCTCGTATCCGCCATCGCTTTGTTGCTGCTGAGCACGTCCCCGGCCTGGGCCGCCGACGTCGCCACCTCACCGACAGCCACGGACCCGGCCAGTTCGCCGTGGAGCGGATCGGGCGAACTGGGCTTCGCCTCCTCGCACGGCAACAGCACCAACGAAAGCCTCAACGGCCGGCTCAAGGGCCAGTACGTGGACGGCGACTGGATCCACAGCCTGGACCTGCTCGCCCTGCACGCCAGCGCCGAGTACACCGACACCAATCCGGACGGCACCACCTCGCGCAAGCGCCAGACCACCTCCAACCGCTACACCGGCAGCGCCGGTAGCGCGCTGCAGCTCGGCGAGCACCGCCAGCTGACCGCCTCGTTGCGCTACGAGCGCGACGACTTCGCCACCTACGACCGCCTGGCGACGATCGGCATCGGCTACGGCACCCGGATCATGGACGGCGACCGCCGCAGCATCGACGTGCAGATCGGTCCCGGCGTGCGCCGCGCCCACGACGTGGTCGAGGACCGCACCGAAACCGGCCTGATCGGCCGCGGCCTGGTCGACTTCAAGTACGGCCTGACCAGCAACACCGAACTGGGCAACACCCTGCTGGTCGAGTCCGGCGCGTACAACACCTTCGCGCAGAACGACCTGGGCATCTCGGTGAGCATGAACGAGCGCCTGGCGCTGAAGGCCGGCTGGCAGGCGCGCTACAACAGCGACGTCAGCGACGACAAGAAGAAGACCGATACCTTGACCACGATGAACCTGGTCTACAAGTTCAAGTGAGTCGGGATTGGGGAGTGGGGATTCGGGATTGGCGCACGGCAGCGCGTCGCCTCGCGACGCCGCAGGGCTGACCCGTTGATTCGCTTCTCGCAGGAACCGCTGCAGCCGCGCCCCGCCAGCACGGCACGCAATGGCGTTGGCGCGCAGGGACCAATGCACCTGAGCGGCGTCAGCCGCGACAGGCTTTCCCGGTAACGCCTATCGCGGCTGCAGCCGCTCCCCCACGCGCGCAACCGGCACTGCCGGGATCTGCACTGTGGGAGGGACTTCAGTCCCGACGACGGAGAGTGTCAGTCCGCTTTCGGCTTCGCTTGTCGCGGCTGCATGACAGGTGACCCCCACCGTCGCTGGCGCGGCACTGCGCACGCCCTCAGGCCGGCAGGTCGACATCCAGCAGTTCGCGCGCGCCGGCGCCGATCAGGGCCTCGGCCACTGCCTGCCCCAGGGCTTCCGGGTCCTTGGCGTTGCGCTGCAGGTCGGCGCGCACCAGGCGCCCGTCGGCGACGCCGCCGACCAGGCCCTGCAATAGCAGGTCCTCGCCACGCCATTGCGCGAAGGCCGCCACCGGCACGTGGCAGCTGCCGTGCAGGGCGCGGTTCATCGCCCGCTCGGCCTCCACGCAGGTGCGGGTCGGGGCATCGTCCAGCGCGGCGAACAATGCCAGCGCGGCACTGGCGTCCTCGCGGCATTCCACCGCAATGGCGCCCTGCGCCGGGGCCGGCAGCCAGTCCGGCGCCTGCAGGCGCTGGGTGATGCGCCCCTCCAGGCCCAGCCGCTGCATGCCGGCGCAGGCCAGCACGATGCCGTCGTAGCCGCCGTTGTCGAGCTTGGCCAGGCGCGTGTTGACGTTGCCGCGCAGGTCCAGCAGTTCCAGGTCCGGGCGCCGCGCGCGCAGCTGCGCCTGCCGCCGCAGCGAGGAGGTGCCGACGCGCGCGCCCAGCGGCAGCGCGTCCAGCGAGGCGTAGAGGTTGGAGATCAGCGCATCGGCCGGATCGGCGCGCGGCAGGATCGCCGGCAGCACGAACGGCGGATCCAGCTCCATCGGCACGTCCTTGAGCGAATGCACCGCGCAATCGGCCTCGCCGCGCAGCATCGCCAGCTCCAGTTCCTTCAGGAACAGGCCCTTGCCGCCGATCGCGGCCAGCGAGCGGTCCAGGACTTCGTCGCCGCGGGTGCTCATCGGCACCAGCACCACGTCCAGGTGCGGGTGCGCGCGGCGCAGGCAGGCGGCGACATGTTCGCTCTGCCACAGGGCGAGCGGACTCTTGCGGGTAGCGATGCGCAGGATCTTCATGCGCGCATTATCGCGGAAAGCCGTCGTCCGCCGCTGCACGCGGGCGGCCCGGGCGGCGTCAGCGCTGGTGGATCTCCTTGCGCAGCTGCGCCACGCAGCGCCGGCTGACCTCCAGCGGCTGCTTGCCATGGCGCAGCACCGCCTGCACCTGGCCCTCGCCGAGCCGGCGCAGCTCCACCAGTTCGTGGCGCGCGACCAGGCAGTTGCGGTGGATGCGCACGAAGCGCTCGGCGAACTCCTCCTCCAGCGCGCGCAGCGATTCCTCGATCAGGTCCTCGCCGCGGGCGTGGTGCACCACCACGTACTTTTCCTCGGCCTGCAGGTAGTGGATGTCGTCGACCGGGATCAGCCGCAGGCTGCCGCGCAGGCGCGCGCACAGGTGGGTGCGGCGCTGCGGGGCCGGCGCCGCAGCGTCGCCGTTGCCGCGTCCGGCCATGAAGGTACGGGCGCGCTGCAGGGCCGCGGCCAGACGCTCGGCGCGCACCGGCTTCATCAGGTAGTCGATCGCGGCCGCCTCGAACGCGGACAGCGCATGCGCGTCGTAGGCGGTACAGAACACCACGGCCGGGCGCGGTTCGAAGGTGGCCAGATGGCGCGCGGCCTCCAGGCCGTCGAGGCCGGGCATGGCGATGTCCAGCAGCACCAGGTCCGGCTGCGCCGCGGCGCAGGCGTGCAGCGCGTCCATGCCGTTGTCGGCTTCGGCCACCACTTCCACGCCGGCATGCGCGGCCAGCAGCGTGCGCAGGCGTTCGCGCGCCAGGGGTTCGTCGTCGGCGATCAGCACCTTCACCCAGGTCTCCCTCACTCGACTGGCGTGCGCTGCGGCCGATACTAGCCCTGGTTCCGGGCGCCCGCCATCGGCATCGCACCATGCCGCCATGCGGCCGCTGCAATCAGCTGCCGGCGAGGCAGGCGTCCATCCAGTCGCCCAGGTCGGCGATTTCCTCGGCGCAGACCTGGTGCGCCATCGGATAGCGTCGCCACTGCACCGGCATGCCCAGCGCCTGCAGGGTCTGCGCGGTACGCTCGGCGTAGGTCTGCGGGATCACCGGGTCGCCCTGGCCGTGGGCCATGAACAGCGGTTGCCGCAGGGCCGCCGGGACGTGCCAGTTGGCGACGCTCTCCAGTTCCGGCAGGTAGGTGGACAGCCCGATCAGGCCGGCCAGCGGCCGTTCGCGGCGCAGGCCGGCGGCCAGGGTGATCGCGCCGCCCTGGGAAAAGCCGGCCAGCAGCAGGCGCTCGGCCGGCACGCCGCGCGCGTCCTCGCGCGCGATCAACTCCTCGACCTGGGCCACCGATTCGGCGACGCCGGCACTGTCGGCGCGGTTGGAGAAGTCCATGCTGACGATGTCGTACCAGGCGCGCATGCGCACGCCGTTGTTGACCGTCACCGGCCGCACCGGCGCGTGCGGGAACACGAAGCGCAGCGCCGGCCAGTGCGGCCGCACCAGTTCCGGCACCAGCGGCGCGAAGTCGTTGCCGTCGGCGCCCAGGCCGTGCAGCCACAGGACGGTCCAGCGCGGCGCGGCGCCGGTTTCGTGTTCCACTGTCTCCAGCATGTCGGTTCCCGATGAATGAGGCCGGATAGTATGCCGGCCTCAGCCCTGGGCCTGCGCCTCGGCCTCGGCCCGGCGTGCGGCGGCCTCGCGGCGCAGTTCGGCGGCGCGCAGCAGCACTGCCGGCGGTTGCGACTCCTCGGGAATGGCGAGGATGCGCAGCTTGCGCAGCCACAGGCCGGCGGCGCGCGAGGAGCTGATCGCCACCACCGGCACCGCCAGCGCCATGCCGATCACCACCGGCGCCATCCATGCCGCCAGCGACGGCGACACGGCATAGGCCATGCCGCCCATCAGCAGGCCGAACGCACTCAGTCCGCCGTAGCTGCGCAACAGCGCCGACCACGAAATGCGGCCATCGTCGCGCTGCTGCGCGTCCCAGCCCGAGTCCTTGCCGGCCAGCACCTCGGCCACGCCGCGCGACTGCACGTACATCACCACCGGCGCCATCAGCGCGGCCAGCAGGGTTTCCAGCAGCATGCTGGCGAAGGCGCGCAGCCCGCCGCCGCAGCCGCGGCGTTCGCCGGGCTTGAGCAGCATCGCGAAGTAGCCCATCACCTTGGGCGCCAGCAGCACGAACATGGTCACCGCGAACACCCAGGCCACCCGCGTGGAGTCCTGCTGGTGCCAGTAGCGCGCTGGCGAGAACGGCGAGATCACCGAGGCGACCAGGTCGAAACCGCCGTTCTGCAGCGGAATGGCGATGCCGATCAGCATCAGCATGCCCCACATCGGTGCGGTGAAGTAATGGCCGATGCCGATCAGCATGTGCATGCGGCTGACCCAGTGCAGGCCGCGCGCGCGCACCACCTTGGAGTGCTGCAGGTTGCCCTGGCACCAGCGGCGGTCGCGCACCAGCAGGTCGGTCAGCGTCGGCGGGCCTTCCTCGTAGCTGCCCTGCAGGTACGGCACCATGTGCATCGCCCAGCCCCCGCGGCGCATCAGCGCCGCCTCGACGAAGTCGTGGCTGAGCACGTGGCCGCAGAACGGCTTGCGCCCGGGCAGCGACGGCAGGCCCGCCTGCGCGGCGAAGGCCTCGGTGCGGATCATCGCGTTGTGACCCCAGTAGTTGCTTTCCGCCCCATGCCACCAGGCCACGCCGAAGGCGATCACCGGGCCGTAGACGCGGCCGCCGAACTGCTGCATGCGCGCGAACAGGGTGTTGCCGTTGACCACTTCCGGCAGGGTCTGGATCAGGCCGACGTCGGGGTTGGCCTCCATGCCGGCAGCCAGGCGCACGATGCTGTCGCCGGTCATCAGGCTGTCGGCGTCCAGGATCAGCATCTGCGGATAGGCGCCGCCGAAGCGGCGTACCCAGTCGGCGATGTTGCCGGCCTTGCGCCCGGCATTGCTGGCGCGGCGCCGGTAGAACAAGCGGCCTTGGCCGCCGACGCGCTCCACCAGCTCGGCGTACACCTTCTCTTCTTCCGCGCCGATGGCCGGGCGCGTGGTGTCGCTGAGGATGAAGAAATCGAAGCGCTCGATCTGGCCGGTGGCCGCCACCGATTCGTAGATCGCCTGCAGGCCGGCCATCAGCCGGTGCGGATCCTCGTTGTAGGTGGGCATCAGCAGCGCGGTGCGGTTGCGCACCTGCGGCAGCGGCGCGTCCGGATCGATGCCGAGCTTGCGGCCCTTGCCGAACACCAGAGTGAAGAAGCCGGCCAGCGCGCTCACGAACGACAGCGCGATCCAGGCGAACAACGGGATGAACAGCACCATCAGACAGGCTTCGAGCACGCTCACGCCGCCGATCACCAAGACCTTGCCGATCAGCCAACTGGCGTAGGCGGTCATCGCCGCGGTGGTGCCGAACACGTAGAAGCGCCGCCAGCCGATCCCGACCGGGGTGCTGGGCAGGCGCGTGTTGCGCAGTTTGCCTTCCTGCAGCGACTGCAGCGGCATGGCCAGCGGCGCCTCGGGCGGCAGGACCGCGTGGCCGGCATCCAGGGGAGCATCGACGTGCACGACCGGTGTGGGGGCGACCGTGCTCATGCGATCCGCCGACCGCGTCCGGCGCCGCAGCGCCATCGGGAAGTGCCGCGGGCGGACGGCATGGCGGATGCCGCCGCGGCCACGCGCGCCTGGTTGTGTTCGCCAGTTGGTACCACGTGCTCTCCTGTCGACGGGCAAGGACGCCGGTCAATGTAAACCCTAAATAGTAAGCTTTCGCGAAGGTGGCCAGCGGCGCCGCCGAGGTGGCGCCGGCCGATCCGTTCAGCCATGCCGCCGTCACCTGCGCTCACCCGCGTTTCACCCGTCGCGCCGACCATGAAGCCAGTCCGGCAATGGAGGATCGACGCATGCGCCAGCCCGCCCGGCGACGCACAGGCACCCAGCGGCAACCCGCGACGCCGCACGGGGCGCCGGCGCTGCTGATCGTGGACATGATCAGCCGTTTCGACTTCCCGGACGGCGCACGGCTGGCGGAGGCCGCACTCCCGGTGGCCGAGCGCATCGCCCAGCTCCGCGCGCGCTTCCATCGCCGCGGCTGGCCGGTGCTGTTCGCCAACGACAACTTCGCCGACTGGCGGACCGATTTCGAAGGTCTGTGGACCCTGTGCGCCGACCCGAAGCAGCGCGGCGAACGCATTGCCGCCTGCCTGGCGCCGCGCCCGCAGGACTATTACGTGCTCAAGCCCAAGCACTCCGCCTTCCTCGGTTCGGCCCTGGCCCTGCTGCTGGCGCGACTGCAGACCACCCGCCTGCTGGTCACCGGCATCGCCACCGACGCCTGCGTGCTGGCGACCGCGATCGATGCGCGCATGCGCGATTTCCAGGTGCAGGTGCCGCCCTCGTGCTGCGCGGCGCTGGATGCCGGGCGCCAGCAACGGGCGCTGCAGGTGCTGCGCGAGGCCTTCGCGGTGCGCATCAGCGACCGGCTGCCGGTGCGCGCAGGCGGATGAGCGTGGTTACTCCGCCGTCGGCACCGGCATCGGGTCGGCGCCCTCGCCCTCGTCGCCGAGCGGCCGCGCCACGAACGGGAACGCCAGGGTGATGGTGGTGCCGCGTCCCAGTTCCGATTCCACGTCGACGAAGCCGCCGGCCTGGCGCACCAGACCGTAGACCTGGGCCAGCCCCAGGCCGGTGCCCTTGCCCTCGGGTTTGGTGGTGAAGTACGCCTCGAACAGGCGCGACTTGACCGCATCGGACATGCCCTCGCCCTGGTCGCTGACCGCCAGGGTCACGTAGCGGCCGGGCTGGCGCATCGCCGCCGCGCGCGACGGCGGCACCTCCAGCGCGCCGCAGCGGATCGTCACCGCATCGCCGGGGCGGCTGGCGTCGCGCGCGTTCAACGCCAGATTCAGTACCGCCTGCTCGACCGCGTTGCGGTCGGCATAGGTCGTCGCCACCTCGGCGCATGCAAGCAATTGCAGGCGCATCTCGCCGCCCAGCGCCTGCGCCAACAACGGCTGCATCTGCGTCACCAGCGCGTTCAGGTCCAGCCAGATCGGCTTGACCGGGTGCGCGCGGGCGAAGCCGAGCAGGCGCCGGGTCATGCCCGCGCCGTGCTGCAAGGCCTCGTTGGCGATGGCGAGCAGCCGTTGCTGGTCCGGCTGCAGGCGCTGCGGATGGTCGGCGACCATGCTCACCGAGGTGATCGCGGTATGCAGCATGTTGTTGAAGTCGTGGACCACGCCGGCAAGCATCTGCCCCACCGCCTCGCCCTTCTGCGCCTGGGTCATCGCGCGCTCGGCCACGCGCTGCGCGGCCAGGGCGATGTCCAGTTGCCCGCGCAGCTGCGACTGCTCGGTCTGCCAGCGACGGCCCAGCGCAGCGGCATCGTCGGCGTCCATCGTGTCGCCCCGGCCCTCGATCGGGGCGAGGTGACCCAGCGCGCGCAGGGCCTGTTCGACCTGGTGTTGCTGGGTGACGTCGCGGCTGATCACCAGCACGCTTTCCACCCGCGCCGAGGCGTTGGCCAGCGGACTGACCATCACGTGCCACCAGCGCCGCCGTCCATCCAGCGAGGGGCGCTCCGCCCAGAATTCACGCTGCTCGTTGCCCAACGCCGCAGCAAAGGCGCCCTGGGTCAGCGAGCGCATGTCCTCGGGCCACAGCTCGACCCAGTTGTGGCCGACGACGTCGGCGGGGTCGGACACGCCGAGCAGGGCCAACCCGTGGGGATTGATCGAGCGCACGACGCCGTCGCGGCCGACTTCCTTGATGCAGTCGTGGGAGAGCTCGACGATCTGCCGATAGTGGGCGTGCGTGGTCAAGCTGCGTCTCGCAGTAAGTAAGGTCGAGAATATCGGGATTTGCGGGACGTCACCAGCGCTTCACCGACGAATCGTGAAGCTGCAGTGGATTATTTATTAAAGCGATCCCTGCATTATGCGCGTCACCTCCGCCTCCACCACCATTCTTCTGGTGGAGGACGACCAGACGATCCGGGAGTTGGCCGCCGCCATGCTGGCCGCCGATGGATACCGGGTCCTGTCGGCGGCGACCGCGCAGGAAGCACTGGCGGTGCTGGAACGGCATCCGGACGTGGCGTTGATCTTCAGCGATGTGCAGATGCCGCGCTGCGACGGCTTGAGCATGGTGCGCCAGTTGCGCCGCCGCGGCATCGTCACCCCGGCCCTGCTGACCTCCGGCATGCACGCACCGGAACCATGGATGCTGCCGGAGCACACCGGCTTTCTGCCGAAACCTTACCGCCGCACCGATCTGCTGGCGGCCCTGGATCGTCTGCAGACCGGAGCCTGAGCGGGGCGCCACCCCACACCGCTTCCCCACGGCAATCGCATCCGACAGACGACCGGCCAGCGAATTCAGGCGAAGACCAGCTTTCCGTACCGTGCCGAACGGATCGCCGCCAGGCGCTCGGCGACGAAATAGGCGCCGGCGTTGGCATCGCGGAAATACACGCCGTCGAACGCGTGCCGGCCGAGCACCGCACCGTCGTGGCCACTGATGCAGATCTGCGGCTCGAGCACGCCATCCGGGCACGTACGCAGTAGCCCGTCGAGGACGAAGCCGTCCAGCTCGCGGCGCATCTGCGGTTTCAAGACTGTCATGAGCACACTGCACCATAGACCGCATGAAGCTCGCACAACGGAGGTGGCGACCACGGTCGCACGGGAGCGCGGCACGTGTCGGCAACGGAAGCTAAACGATTCATTCGCACGTGCAACGCGATCCATGCTTGCGGCGTCTGACGTTCGGCAAATCCACTATGCGCCGCACTCTCCATTTCGCCATAGACAAGCGCGCGCTTCACGCCTCTTTTATCGCGCCATTTGTACTTTGCTCGTGCATTATCGCACTGCAACATCGCCGTTCCGTTTCGACGCTGCCGTGCCTCTTCCTTCGCTTCACGTCGCGCGCCCGCCAGGACGCGCGCCGGCAGTCGCTTTCCGATTTTCGTGTGCCCCGTCCTCCCCCTTCCCAGACGGAACCGCCATGTCGCCCCCCACTCCCGCCGACCTGACCGACAGACAACGCGATACCCATCCGGTGCTGCATGCGCCGCGCCGCCGCTACCGCGATGCGCGCGGCCGCTTCGTCCGCAATGCCGAGGTGACCGTCAAGCTGCACCCGGCGCCGCGCCGGACCAGCCTGTTCGTGACCTCCGAGATGGCCGACTTCATCAAGGCCGGCGGCCTGGGCGACGTGGCCGCGGCCTTGCCGCGCGCGCTGCGCGGCAGCTGCGACATCCGCGTGCTGATCCCGGGCTACCCGGCGGTGCTGCGCACGACCGGGCCGCTGGAGATCGTCGGCCGCATCGCCGCACATGCCGGGCTGCCGGATTGCGCGCTGGGCCGGGCCGAGCGTCCGGATGGTCTGTGCGTCTACGTGCTGCTGTGCCCGCAGTTGTTCGAGCGACAGGGTTCGCCCTACGTGTGCAGCGAAGGCCGCGACTGGGAAGACAACGCGCTGCGCTTCGCCACCCTGTCCCACGCCGCCGCGCAGATCGCCGGCGGTCAGGCCGGGCTGGACTGGACGCCGGAGCTGCTGCACCTCAACGACTGGCCGTGTGCGCTGGCCGCTGCCTACGTGCGCTGGTCCGGCGGCCGCACGCCATGCCTGCTGACCATCCACAACCTCGCCTACCAGGGGCTGTTTCCGTATGCGATGGCCGGCGCCCTGGGCATCCCCGCCGAGGGCCTGCAGGACCTGGAGTTCTACGGGCAGATGTCGTTCCTGCGTGCCGGCATCGTCCACGCCGACCATGTGAACACGGTCAGCGTCAGCTACGCGGCGCAGATCACCGGCCCGGCGCAGGGCTGCGGCCTGGACGCGCTGCTGGCGCGGCGCGCCGCCAGCGGCCGCCTCAGCGGGATCGTCAACGGCATCGACGCCAGTTGGGACCCGCGCACCGACACGCACCTGCCGGCGCACTTCGGTGTCGGCCAGATCCAGGGCAAGCGCGAGAACGCGGCGCAGGTGCGCCAGGCGTTCGGCCTGCTCGACAGCGACGGTCCGCTGTTCGCGGTGGTCTCGCGGCTGGTGCACCAGAAGGGCCTGGACCTGATCTGCGAGGTGGCGCCGCAGATCGTCGCCGCCGGCGGACAGATCGTGATCATCGGCGGCGGCGAGCCGCAGATCGAGCAGGCGGTGGCGGCGCTGGCGCGGCGTTACCCCGGCCATGTCGGCGCGCACATCGGCTTCGAAGAGCCGCTGGCGCGGCGCATGTTCGCCGGCTCCGACTTCCTGCTGATGCCCTCGCGCTTCGAGCCCTGCGGGCTGAGCCAGATGTACGCGCAGCGCTTCGGCAGCCTGCCGATCGCCCACGCCACCGGCGGCCTGATCGACACGGTGGACGACGGCGTCACCGGCTTCCTGTTCGAGGAAGCCTCGGCCGACGGCCTGCGCCGCTGCCTGCAACGGGTGTTCCGCACCTTCCGCCTGCCGGGTCTGCTGCAGGCGATGCGTCGCGCGGCGATGCTGCGGCCCAGCGGCTGGGAGCTGGCCGGGCGCAAGTACATGGCGCTGTACGAGCGCACCGCCGCCACGACCGCCGGCAACATCCCGGCCGCGGCCAGCGCCACGGTGTCGGCCACCGCGAGTGCCATGGCCGCCGCATGAGCGATCGGGAACACGCCGTGGACCCGGCCGCCGGCGGGGACCCGGCGGCGGACACGGAGGACGACGGCGACGGCCTTGCCCTGCAGGCACTGGCACGCGGCGAGGCGATCGATGCGTTCGCCTGGCTTGGCCCGCATCCACAGGCCGACGGCACGGTGCGGGTGCGTGTGCTGGCGCCCGGCGCCGAGGCGCTGGGCCTGCTCGATGCGCAGGGCAAGCTGATCGCGCGGATGCGTACCCACCCGCAGGCCGATGGCCTGTTCGAGGGCGAGCTGAAGCAGCCCACGCCCTACCGGCTGCGCATCGTGTGGCCGGACGCGGTGCAGGAATGCGACGATCCCTATGCCTTCGAGCCGATGCTCGATCCGGCCTGGCTGCAGGATCTGGCCGCCGGCGACGGCGCCGCCCTGCGTACCGCGCTCGGCGCGCATCACGCCCGCGTCGGCGAGGTGGAGGGCGTGCGCTTCGCGGTGTGGGCGCCGCAGGCCAGGCGGGTGGCGCTGGTCGGCGACTTCAATGGCTGGGACGCGCGCCGGCATCCGCTGCGCCTGCATCCGGAGGCCGGGGTCTGGGAACTGTTCGTGCCCGGGCTGCACGGCGGCGAACACTATCAATACGAATTGCAGGCCGCCGACGGCAGCGTGCTGCCGCGCAAGGCCGATCCGGTGGCGCGCTGCAGCGCCCTGGCGCCGTCCACCGCCTCGGTGGTGCCGTACGCCGACAGCCATGCCTGGGGAGATGCGGCCTGGCTTGCACAGCGCGAGGCCCAGGCCGGCAGCGCACAGCCGCTGAGCGTCTACGAGCTGCATGCCGGCTCCTGGCGCCACGACGGCAACGGCCAGCCGCTGCACTGGGATGCGCTGGCCGCCGAACTGATCCCCTACGTGCGCGGGCTCGGCTTCACTCACATCGAGCTGCTGCCGATCGCCGAGTACCCGTTCGGCGGCTCCTGGGGCTACCAACCGCTGGGCCTGTACGCCCCCACCGCGCGCCATGGCGACGCCGACGGCTTCGCGCGCTTCGTCGATGCCTGTCACCAGGCCGGCATCGGCGTGTTGCTGGATTGGGTCGGCGCGCACTTCCCCGACGATGCGCACGGCCTGCAGCGCTTCGACGGCAGCGCCCTGTACGAACACGCCGACCCGCGCGAAGGCGTGCACCGCGAGTGGAATACGCTGGTCTACAACTACGGCCGCCCGGAAGTGGTGGCTTACCTGATCGGCAGCGCGCTGGAGTGGATCGAGCGCTTCCACGTCGACGGCCTGCGCGTGGATGCGGTGGCGGCGATGCTGTACCGCGACTACGGCCGCAACGCCGGCGAGTGGATTCCCAACGCCCATGGCGGCCGCGAGAACCTGGAGGCGATCGCCTTCCTGCGCCGGCTCAACGACGAGATCGCGCAGCGCTTCCCGGGCGTGCGCACCATCGCCGAGGAATCCACCGCGTGGCCGGGTGCGACCGCGCCCACGGCGCAGGGCGGCCTGGGCTTCAGCCACAAGTGGAACATGGGCTGGGCGCACGACACCCTGCGCTACCTGCAGCGCGAGCCGCTGCACCGGCAGCACCACCACAGCGAGATGAGCTTCGGCCTGGTGTACGCGTTCTCCGAGCATTTCGTGCTGCCGCTGTCGCACGACGAGGTGGCGCGCGGCAAGGGCTCGCTGCTGGCGCGCATGCCCGGCGACGCCTGGCAGCGCTTCGCCAACCTGCGCGCCTACCTGGCCTTCATGTGGGCGCATCCCGGACGCAAACTGCTGTTCATGGGCTGCGAGTTCGGGCAGTGGCAGGACTGGGACCACGACCGGCCGCTGGACTGGGTGCAGGCGCAGCAGCCCCAGCACCGCGGCATTGCCCGGCTGGTCGCCGACCTCAACCGGCAGTTGCGTGCGTTGCCGGCGCTGTACCGCAGCGACCGCAGCAGCGACGGCTTCGAATGGAGCATCGCCGACGATCACCACAACAGCGTGTTCGCCTTCGTCCGCCACGACCGCGATGACGATACGCCGCCGCTGCTGGCGGTGAGCAACTTCACGCCGACCGTCCACCACGATTACCGCGTGGGGGTGCCGCGTGGCGGACGCTGGCGCGAGATTCTCAACAGCGACAGCGGCTATTACGGCGGTTCCAACCAGGGCAACGGCGGTGTGCTGTCGACCCTGCCGCAGCCGATGCACGGGCATGCGCAATCGCTGGCGCTGACCCTGCCGCCGCTGTCCACCCTTTGGCTGCAACCGGACCTTTGACCATGGCCACGACCGCTGTCTCGACCGACTCCCCTGCCGCCCCGCGCGCGGCGCTGCGCCCCGGCGCCTGGCCGGGCGCCAACGGCGAGGTCGCCTTCGCGCTGTGGGCGCCGGATGCCGAGCGCGTGGAGCTGGTGTTCGGCGACGATCGGCGGCAGCCGCTGCAGGCGATCGGCGATGGCTACTTCGCCGCTACCCTGGCCTGCGCGCCCGGCACCCGCTACCGCTACGCCATCGACGGCGGCACCCCGGTGCCGGATCCGGCCTCGCGCTGGCAGCCCGACGGCGTCCATGGCCCCAGCGCGGTGCTGGCCACCGACGGTTACGCCTGGCGCCACGGCGACTGGCGCGGCCGGCCCTGGGCCGAGACGGTGTTCTACGAACTGCACGTGGGCACCTGCGGCGGCTACGCCGGGTTGCGTGCGCAGTTGCCGACCCTGGCCGCGCTCGGCGTCACCGCGATCGAACTGATGCCGCTGGCCGAATTCCCCGGCCGCCACAACTGGGGCTACGACGGCGTGCTGCCGTACGCGCCGGCCTCGGCCTACGGCCATCCCGACGAACTCAAGGCACTGATCGACGAGGCCCACGGCCTGGGCCTGAGCGTGTTCCTGGATGTGGTCTACAACCACTTCGGCCCGGACGGCAATTACCTGGGCCAGTACGCCTCGACCTTCTTCCGCGAGGAAGCGCCGACGCCCTGGGGCGCGGCGATCGACTTCCGCCTGCCGCCGGTGCAGCGCTACTTCATCGACAACGCGCTGATGTGGCTGCACGAGTACCGCTTCGACGGCCTGCGCCTGGACGCGGTGCACGCGATCGTGCCCAACGCCTTCCTCGATACCCTGCGCGAGGCGATCACGGCCAGCGTGGCCGACGGGCGCCACGTGCACCTGGTGCTGGAGAACGAGGCCAACCAGGCCGATGTGCTGGAGCGCGGCTACAGCGCGCAGTGGGACGACGACTTCCACAACAGCCTGCACGTGCTGCTGACCGACGAGCACGAGGGCTACTACGCCGGCTTCGCCGACGCGCCGGCGCAGCACCTGGCGCGGGTGCTCGGCGAGGGCTTCGCCTTCCAGGGTCAGGCCGACCACCGCGGGCATGCGCGCGGCGAGCCCAGCGGCCACCTGCCGCCGCACAAGTTCGTGATCTTCGCGCAGAACCACGACCAGATCGGCAACCGCTCGCGTGGCGACCGGCTGATCACCCAGGTGAGCGAACCGGCGCTGCGCGCGGCGCTGGCGCTGACCGCGCTGACCCCGATGATCCCGCTGTTCTTCATGGGCGAGCCGTGGGGCAGCCGGACCCCGTTCCAGTTCTTCACCGATTTCGCGCCGCCGCTGGACGAGGCGGTGCGCGAGGGCCGCCGCCGCGAGTTCGCGCACTTCGCCGCCTTCGCCGACCCGGAACAGCGCGCCACCATTCCCGATCCCAACGCACCTGGCACCTTCCACGCGTCCATCGCCGACATCAGCGACGCCACCCACGGCGACGGTGCGCGCTGGCGCGACTGGTTCGCGGCGCTGATGGCGCTGCGCCGCCAGCACCTGGTGCCGGCGCTCAGCCAGGCCAGCGCGCTGGGGGCGCGGGTGATCGGCCCGAAGGCGATCGCGGCGGGCTGGCGCCTGGGCGACGGCGAATGGCACGTGGCGGCCAACTTCGGCGACGCGCCGGTGGCGCTGGACCTGCCCGGCAGCACCGTGCACGCGGAGAACGCCGGCGACGACGCCGCGCAGTTGCCGCCCAACGCCTTCGTCGCGCGCTACCGGCCCGGCAACGCCGCATGAGCGCCCGCTGTCGCGACGCCATCGCGACAGCGTCCCCGGCACGCTGGCCGCCTCGTTCGCTGCCCACCGCCGCGCACGCGCCGCCGGCGCGTGTGGGCGGGACCGCGGCGGATATCTCTTCCTCCGCCCTGCTGCCCGGTTCGCCCTGCCCATGACCGACACTTCCCTGCACACCCTGGCCGACGCCGCCGGCCTGCTGGTCGACTGGATCGATGCCGGCGACACGCCGCGCACGGTCGCCGACGACACCCTGCGCCATGTGCTCGGTGCGCTCGACCTGGACGCGCGCGACGCGGCCGCCTGCCGCGACAGCCTGCGCCGGCTGCAGGCCGATGCCGCGCTGCCGCCGCTGCTGACTGCCGACGTCGACGCGCCGGTCGAAATCGGCGCCGCCCCCGGCACGGCGTACCGGCTCGACAGCGAGGACGGGCGCGCACTGCACGGCCACTGCGACGCGCAGGGCCGCCTGGTCGCACCCGATACCGCCGGTTACTGGACCCTGCAGCACGGCGACCGCAGCACCACCCTGGCGGTGGCGCCGCCACGCTGCTACGGCGTCGCCGACGCGGTGGGCGCGGCGCAGCCGCGGCGCTGGGGCCTGTCGTTGCAGGTGTACTCGGCGCCGGGCGGCTACGACGCCGGCATCGGCGACGCCGACGGCACCGCCGCCTGGGCCGCGCGTATCGCCGCGGCCGGCGGCGATGCCATCGCGCTGAGCCCGGTGCATGCGGCACGACCGATCGGTGCGCACTACAGCCCCTACTCGCCCAGCGACCGCCGCTTCCTCGATCCGTTGCAGGCAGCGCCGGCGCGCGTGCTCGGTGCCGCCGCCGCGCAGCGCGCGCTGGACGCGGCCGGGCTGGTGCAGGCCTTCGCCGAGGCGCAGGCCCGCCCGCTGATCGACTGGCCGGCCTCCGCTGCCTTGAAGTGGCAGTGGCTGCGGCAACTGCATACCGACTTCGGTCAGGCCGATGCTGCGCTGCACGCCGACCTGGCCGCATTCGAATGCGGCGGCGGCAGCGCCCTGCACGCGCATGCCGCGTTCGCCGCGCAGGACTTCGGCGATGCCGATCCGGGTCTGCACCGCTTCGCGCAGTGGCTGGCCGCGCGCAGTTGGGCCGACGTGCAGCGGCAGGCACGCGCCGACGGCATGGGCATCGGCCTGATCGCCGACCTGGCGGTGGGCTTCGACGCGCATGGTGCCGAGGCCGCGGCGTGGCCGCAGGCGGTGCTGCAGGGGCTGGAACTGGGCGCGCCGCCGGACGCGTTCAACGGCGACGGCCAGGCCTGGGGCATCTGCGGCTATGCGCCGACCGCGCTGCGCGCCACGGGCTTCGCGCCGTTCATCGAACTGCTGCGCGCGGTGATGCGCGATCGCGGCGGCGTGCGCATCGACCACATCCTCGGCCTGCTGCGGCTGTGGGTGATTCCGCGCGGCGCGCCCTCCTCCACCGGCGTGTACCTGCGCTATCCGCTGCACGACCTGCTGCGCCTGCTGGCACTGGAATCCTGGCGGCACCGCGCGATCGTGATCGGCGAGGATCTGGGCGTGGTGCCGGACGGCATCCGCGCGGAACTGTCGCGCCGCGGGGTGATGGGCATCGACGTGCTGCTGTTCACCCGCGACCGCGCCGGCGCGTTCCTGCCGCCGGCGCAGTGGCGCCCCGACGCACTCGCCACCACCACCACTCACGACCTGCCGACCCTGCGCGGCTGGCGCCGCGGCGAGGACATCGACTGGCGCCGGCGCCTGCAGTTGAGCGACGCCGCGCAGCAACATGCCGACCACCAGGCACGCACCGACGATGTCGCGCGCATGGACCAGGCGGTCGCCGCGGCGCTGCCGCCCGCCGAGGCCGCCGACCCGGAACTTGGCGCGCTGCGCTTCGTCGCCGCCACGCCCTCGCCGCTGGCCCTGCTGCCGGCCGAGGACGCGCTGGGCCTGGACCAGCAACCCAACCTGCCCGGCACCGTCGACGGCCACCCGAACTGGCGCCGGCGCCTGCCCGCGCCCGACGCCGCCGCGACCGCGGCTACCCTCGCCACGCGCCTGAACGCCTTCGCCCAGACCCGCCAATCCACCGCCACCGCCGCGCAAGGAGCCGACGCATGCGCATGATTCCCCTGCGGGCCACCGCCCGCCTGCAGCTGCATGCCGGTTTCACCCTGCTCGATGCCGCCGCACAGGTGCCGTATTACGCCGGGCTGGGCATCAGCCACCTGTATCTGTCGCCGATCGGCACCGCGGTGCCCGGTTCCACCCACGGCTACGACGTCACCGACCCGCGCCAGGTCAATCCCGAACTCGGCGGCGAGCCGGCGCTGCTGCACCTGTCCGAGCGCGCGCGCAGCCACGGCATGGGCCTGATCCTGGACATCGTGCCCAACCACATGGCCACCCACCCGAGCAATCCGTGGTGGTGGGACGTGCTCACCCATGGCCGGCGCAGCCGCCATGCCGGCTGGTTCGACATCGACTGGCGCGCGCCCGGGCGCGAGGGCAAGCTGTGGTTGCCGGTGCTGGACCGCCCCTATGCGCAGGCGCTGAGCGAAGGCGCGCTGCAGTTGCAGGTGGCCGAGGACGGCAGCGTGGTCCTGCTGCACCACGACCAGCGCTTCCCGATCCGCCTGGATGGCGCCATCGCCCAGGAACCGGCCAGCGCGCGCCCGGCCTGGGCCGCCCGGCTCAACGACGCCGCGCGGCTGGGCGACGACGCCCTGCACCGGCTGATCGAACGCCAGTGCTATCGCCTGGCCTGGTGGCGGGTCGGCAACGACATGCTCAACTACCGCCGCTTTTTCGACATCACCTCGCTGGCGGCGTTGCGGGTGGAGCAGAACGACGTGTTCGCCGCGGTCCACGAGTTGCCGCTGCGGCTGGTCGCCGAGGGCCATCTCGATGGCGTTCGGGTCGACCACGTCGATGGCCTGGCCGATCCCACCGGCTACGTGCAGCGGCTGCGCACGCAACTGGACCGCGCCGGCCGCCGCCGCGGCATCGCCCCGGGCGGCATCGCCCTGTATCTGGAAAAGATCCTGGCGCCGCACGAGCAGTTGCGCAGCGACTGGCCCTGCGACGGCACCACCGGCTACGACTTCATGGACCAGGTCGCCGCGGTGCTGCACGACCCGGCCGGCGCCGAACCGCTGACCGCGCTGTGGCGGCGCTGGAGCGGGCGCAGTGGCGACTTCGGCCAGGAGCAGCGCGCCGCGCGCGACGAGATCCTGCAGGGTTCGCTGCAGGCCGAATTCGTGCGCACCGTGCAGGCGCTGGGCGCCGCCGCGCACCTGGATCCGCTGACCCGCGAGTTCAGCCCGCAGATGCTGGCGCGCGGGCTGATGGCCTTGCTGCGGCACTTCGAGGTGTACCGCACCTATGCCGGGCCCGATGGCCTGGACGACGACGACGCGGCGCGCCTGGCGCAGGCCGCGCAGCGCGCGCGTGCCGGCGCCGAGCCGCGGGTGTGCGCGGCGATCGACGCAATCGAGCGCTGGAGCCGCGATGGCCGCGGCACCGGCAAGGCGCAGGTGGCGCTGCGGCGGATCGTGCGCCGGCGCCTGGAACAACTGTCGGCACCGCTCAACGCCAAATCGGTGGAGGACACGTCCTTCTACCGCCACGGCGTGCTGCTCTCGCGCAACGAGGTCGGCAGCGAGCCGGACGTGTTCGCGCTCACGCCGGAGGCGTTCCACGCGGCCAACGCCCTGCGCGCGCAACGCTATCCGCGCGCGCTGCTGGCCACCGCCACCCACGACCACAAGCGCGGCGAAGACGTGCGCATGCGCCTGGCCGCGCTCAGCGCGCAGGCGCCGTGGTGGGAGGCGCAGGTGGCGCGGTTCCAGGCGCTGTCGGCGGACCTGCTGCCGGCCGGCAGCGCCGCGCCGCTGCCCGGCGACCTGCTGATGCTGTGGCAGATGCTGGTGGCGGCGTGGCCGCTGGAACTGGCGGTGGACGACGCCGACGGCCTGCGCGACTACGCCGAGCGCATCGGCGCCTGGCAGCTCAAGGCCGCGCGCGAAGCCAAGCTGCGCACCCACTGGACCTGGCCGGACGAGGACTACGAGCGCAATGCGCGCGCGCTGCTCGACGCGGCGCTGGTGCAGCCGGCCGGCGCCGCACTGCGCGAGGCGCTGGCGCAGGCGGCCGCGGCACTGGCCCCGGCCGGCGCGCTCAACAGCCTGGTGCAGACCACCCTGCGCCTGACCCTGCCCGGCGTGCCCGACCTGTACCAGGGCAGCGAGGGCTGGGATCTGTCGCTGGTGGATCCGGACAACCGCCGCCCGGTGGACTACGCGCTGCGCCAGGCCTGGCTGCGCGATGCCACCGCAGCGGACGCGCTGCTGCAGGACTGGCACAGCGGCCACATCAAGGCCTGGTTGACCGCACAGCTGCTGCAGCTGCGGCGCGCGCATCCGGACCTGTTCGCGCACGGCCGCTACACGCCGCTGCAGGCGCAGGGCCCGCAGGCCCAACACGTGCTCGGCTTCGTGCGCGAACACGAGGGCGCCTCGCTGGTGGTGGCGGTGCCGCGGCTGGGCGCGGCCGCGCAGGCGCTGCGGCCGGACGCGCCGCTGCGGGCGCAGTTCGATTGGCGTAACACGGTTCTGACACTGCCGCAGGCACAGTATCGCCCGGTGCTGGCCAGTGCTACCGTCGACGCGATGTCGGCCATTGCGGTGTCGGCGCTGTTCGCCGAGTTCCCGGTGGCCGTGCTGGTCGCCTCCCCCTGATCTCGCAAGAAGCCATGGACGCAGAAACACGCCAACGCCGCATCCGCCAACTCGCGCACGAAATCTGGGAAGCCGAAGGGCGACCCGATGGCCACGCCGCCCGCCATTGGGCCATGGCCGAACGCCTGGTGGCCGCGGAAGCGGCCGCCGAAGCCGATGCCGAGGCGCTGCCGCCGTCGCAACCGCGACGCAGCGCCGGCACCGGCAGCATCTCTTCCTAAGGATCCTTCATGCCCGTGCGCAAGCTCACCCGCCGTTCGCGTATCCGCGAGGGCCTGCCGTATCCGCTGGGCGCCACCTGGGACGGCCTGGGGGTGAACTTCGCCCTGTACTCGGCGCACGCCACCAAGGTGGAGCTGTGCCTGTTCGACGATCGCGGCCGCGAGATCGAACGCATCGCCCTGCCCGAGTACACCGACGAGATCTGGCACGGCTACCTGCCCGACGCGCGCCCCGGCCAGCTCTATGGCTACCGCGTGTACGGTCCGTATGCGCCCGACGCCGGGCACCGCTTCAATCCCAACAAGCTGCTGCTCGATCCTTACGCCAAGCAACTGGTCGGCGAACTGAAATGGGCGCCGGCCCTGTTCGGCTACACCATCGGCCACAAGGATGCCGACCTCAGCTTCGACCGCCGCGACAGCGCCGCCTACATGCCCAAGTGCGCGGTGATCGATCCGGCCTTCACCTGGGGCAAGGACCAGCGCCCGCAGACGCCGTGGGACAGCACGGTGATCTACGAGACCCACCTGCGCGGCACCACCATGCGCCACCCCTCGGTCCCCGAGGCCTGGCGCGGCACCTTCTCCGGGCTGAAGGTGGACGAGGTGGTCGAGCACATCAAGCGCCTGGGCATGACCGCGGTGGAACTGCTGCCGGTGCACGCCTTCGTCGACGACGAATACCTGCTCAAGCAGGGCCTGCGCAATTACTGGGGCTACAACACCATCGGCTTCTTCGCCCCGCACCCGCGCTACATGGCCACGCGCACGGTGTCCGAGTTCAAGCAGATGGTGGCGCGGCTGCACAGCGCCGGGCTGGAAGTGATCCTGGACGTGGTCTACAACCACACCGCCGAAGGCAACGAACTGGGGCCGACGCTGTCGTTCAAGGGCATCGACAACGCCAGCTACTACCGCCTGGCCGAGGATCGCCGCTTCTACATCAACGACACCGGCACCGGGAACACCTTCGACCTGACCAATGCCGGCGCGCTGCGCATGGTCAACGACTCGCTGCGCTACTGGGTGGCGGAGATGCACGTGGACGGGTTCCGCTTCGACCTGGCCACCATCCTCGGCCGCGAGCATCACGGCTTCGACCCCAAGGGCGGCTTCCTCGACGCCTGCCGCCAGGATCCGCTGCTGAGCCAGGTCAAGCTGATCGCCGAGCCGTGGGACGTCGGCCCGGGCGGCTACCAGGTCGGCGCCTTCCCGCCGGGCTGGTCGGAGTGGAACGACAAGTTCCGCGACAACGTGCGCGCGTTCTGGCGCGGCGACGAAGGCCAACTGGCGGAACTGGCCACGCGCCTGACCGGCTCGGCCGACCTGTTCCACCACCGCGGCCGTCGCCCGACCGCCTCGGTCAACTTCGTCACCGCCCACGACGGCTTCACCCTGCACGACCTGGTCAGCTACGCGCACAAGCACAACGAGGCCAACGGCGAGCACAACCGCGACGGCTCGGACAACAACATCTCCGCCAACTATGGCGTGGAAGGCGAGACCGACGACGAGCAGATCAACGCGCTGCGCCTGCGGCAGATGCGCAACATGCTGGCCACCCTGCTGCTGTCGCAAGGCACGCCGATGCTGCTGGCCGGCGACGAGTTCGGCCGCAGCAAGGGCGGCAACAACAACACCTACTGCCAGGACAACGAACTGACCTGGCTGAACTGGGAAGCCGGCCCGCGCGCGCACCAGCTCAGCGCCTTCGTCTCGCGCCTGACCCACCTGCGCGCGCACTACCCGCTGCTGCACCGCGCGCGCTTCTTCGACGGCGTCTACGACGAGGAACTGGGCATCAAGGACGTGACCTGGCTGGCCCCGGACGGCGAGGAAATGACCGAAGCCTCCTGGCACGACCCGCACGCCCGCGCGCTGATGATGCGCCTGGACGGCCGCGCCCCGTCCAGCGGCCTGCGCCAGGCCGCGTCCAACGTGACCCTGCTGATGATCGTCAACGGCGCGGTCGAGGACGTGCCGTTCACCCTGCCGCTGGTCGAAGGCGAACACTGGCGCGTGCTGATCGACACCGCCGAACGCAACGGCGAACACGGCCTGCCCGGTGGTTCGCAGTGGCACGGCATCGGCCGCTCGCTGACCCTGCTGGCGGCCGAACGCGACAGCAAGACCGCCGCGGCGCGTCACCAGAATGCGGATGCGCCGACGGCGTGAGCTGATGGGAGCGTCCGACGCGTTGTCGGGCGCTGCGGGTCGCGGCTGAGGCCGCTCCTACAGAAGGCGGACGTGGCGAACTGTCGTCCATAGGAGCGGCTTCAGCCGCGACCGGACATCAATGGAACTCAGATACCGCCGTGCCGCGCTGGCTGCCCACCGCAAGCGGCTGCACCGATAGCGCCCCGGCAGCAACGTGAGGGTGGTTCACTGGCGCCCACCCCGCTCCACATACGGCCGCGCCTGCAGGATCACCACCTCGTCGCCGACCACCGCCCACTCGATGTCCTGGTCGGCGCCGCCCAGCGCCTGCTTGGTCATCGCGCCGACCTTGGCCAGTCGCGCGATGAGCGCATCGGTCAGTACCTGGCGGGTGCCGACGATCGGGATCTCGCGGACGCCGCCGGCGGCGTTGGCCACGAGCTGGGTGTCCTCGGCCGAGCGGCTCAGCACCTGCACCGCCTTGGACCAGCTCGAATACATCACCTGTTCGGCCTGGCGCTTGCCCTCGACCACGCGGATGCCCAGGCCGCGCTTGGCCGAAATGTAGGTGACATGGCGGCGCGCGGCATCGAAGGGATCGCGGGTGATCATCACCCCGGAACTGTCGGACGGCGCGGCCAGCTGCACCAGCACCGCCATGGCCACCGCGTCCTGCGGCAAGCCGGCGGCGGCGCGCGCTTCGTAGGCCTCGAAGTTGTACACCGACGCCCACACCGTCTGCACCGCCTTGGCCAATGCGTCGGCGCGGGTGACGTTGGGCACGGTGGTGTACAGGCCGGCGCCACTGAAGCCGGGCAGATCCTCGGAGTTGGACGAGCTGCGCACGAACACACCGGCGCCGCGCAGTTGCCCCTGCCACTGCGTCTCCAGCGCGCGCACGAAGGCGGGATCGGGCGCGGCGTCGGCGATCTCGGCACGCAGCGCCGCCAGCGCGGCGCGGCGCACGTCGGCGTCGGTGGCGAAGCCCGGACGGCGCTGCAGGTCGCGCAGGCGCTGATCGACCTGCAGACGCTGCAGCGTCGCCTGGTAGAACGCGAACGGAATGCAGAAGCCGTCCGGCACGCGCGCGGCCGGCGGCAGCACCGCTTTCAGCGTGCCGAGATTGGCGGCCTTGGTCCCGCAGGCGCGGCTGTCGCGGGCGCGCAGCGCCGCCAGCGGTTTGAGCGCGGCCACGCTCAGGTCCGGACGCGGCAGCGCGCGTGACGCCGCGCGCGGGGTAGTGGACGACATGGCTGCTGGCGGGCCTGCAAGCGGCGTCACCCGGTAATCGTTGTGGGTGACATCCAGTTGCACCCAGCGGCCGTCGTACTGGCGCAACGCCGCCTGCGCATCGCGCACGTACACGTTGGGAATGCCCCAGCCCTTGGCCAGCAGGTTGACGTGCGACAACAGCGTGGACGGGCGCTGCGTGATCAGGCCGGCGACCGGTGCCAATGCGATCGGCACCTCGTCCAGCACCGGGATATCGCGCGGCGACAGGGCACGGAACTGCGCCTCCGAACGCACGATGCGCAGCCGTCCCTGGGCATGGCCGGTGTTCAACGGCAGGAAGCGCTGCTCGCGCAGCAGCGCCTCCTGGGTGACGAAGGCCAGCCCGGCGGACTTGGCCACCTGTTCGTGCAGCGTGGAGTTGGTCTTGAACCGCAGCGTGTCGAAGAACGACGCGCGCAGGGCGGCATCGGTCTGCTGCAACAAGGGCGCGGTAAGGACGTCGCCCTCCCAGAACTCGTAGGTGTAGCCCGGCAAATCCTGCTGCCAGCTCAGGGTGCCGAACAGGAAGCGACGCTGCGGATCGCGGTACTGCGCCTTCAGCGCCGCCTTGCCCATGCCCGGCGCCAGGCGCTGGCGCACGAATTGCTCGTGCAGCGCGAAGCGCGGGGTGTTGAGGTAGTAGACGCGTCCACCCTGCTGCCGGTCGATCACGAACAGCAGATGCGGCAGTTCCAGCGCAGTGCCGGCGTTGTAGACCCGCGCGAGCTGCAGGAACTGCGCACGGCTGTCCAGGCGCGGCAGGGAATCGGGCCCAGTCGCCGGCTGCACGGTGGCATTGCTGCCAGGGCGTTGCTCGTAGGCCGACGGCTTGCGCGCGGTCTGCGCCAGCGTGGGTGCCACCTGCCACAGCAGCGCGAAAAGGACACACCACGCCGACACGCGTGGCCACGAAAGGGACGGACGGGCTCGATCCATGATGCCGGTTCGGAAGGGCGACGAGCGCGGATCATACGCCAGCGCCTGCGCGTTGGCTGCGCGGCCAGGCGTTGCCGGGCATGGTCCGGCGTTTGCCGCCGCCGCAGGCCGTTGGGATGACGGGGGAGAATGACATCCGCGGCGGACAGCTCCACCAGGCCCTCCTTTCTGTATCGTTGACCGACAGAACGCTGCGCAGCCGCGTGCGGTCCCGCCACATGCCTGCCCGCGACCTGACGCACCTCGCCCCAGCCAGGAGTCCGCATGCCGCTGTATCCCCTGTTCGCCGACCTGGCCGGACGCCGCGTGCTGGTCGTCGGCGGCGGCGAGGTGGCGATGCGCAAGATCGAGGCGTTGCTGCACGCCGGTGCCGACGTGCTGGTGTACGCGCACGCGCTCAACCCCACCGTGGCGCAGTGGCTGGCGCAGGGCCGCCTGCAACGCGCCGACGGCGCCTTCGACCCGCAGTGGCTGGACGACGCCTGGCTGGTGGTGGCCGCCACCGACGACGACGCGTTCAACCGGCAACTGGCCGAACAGGCCGGAGCGCGACGCAAGTGGGTCAACGTGGTCGACGACGCCGCGCTGTCGACGTTCCAGGTGCCGGCGATCATCGATCGCGACCCGCTGTTGATCGCGATCTCCTCCAGCGGTGCGGCGCCGATGCTGGCGCGGCGCCTGCGCGAGCGCTGGGAAACCGAACTGGACCATTCCTACGCCGAACTGGCGCAACTGTTCGCGCGCCACCGCGCCGCCATCCGCGCGCGCCTGCCGGACCTGCCGCAGCGCCGCCGCTGGTTCGAACAGGTACTGGAGGGACCGGTGCAGACCCTGCTGCAGAGCGGCCAGCGCGATGCCGCCGAACAGGCCTTCGCCGAAAGCCTGCAGCGCAGCGACGCGGTGCCGCGGCAGGGCAGCGTGTGGCTGGTCGGCACCGGCAATGGCGACCCCGGCGCACTGACGCTGAAGGCGCTGCGCGCGCTCAACCAGGCCGACCTGCTGCTGGTCGGTGCGCAAGTGAGCGCGGCAGTGCTGAGCCTGGCACGCCGCGATGCCAGCCGCCAGCCGCTGCCGGACGATCCGGCCGCGCATCTGGCGCTGCTGATCGAACGGGCGCACGCCGGACAGCGCGTGGTCAGCCTGTTGCAGGGCGATGCGTTCCGGCAGGCACCGCATGCGGCGCTGGCGGCGCAATTGGCCGACGCCGGCATCGCCTGCGAGGTGGTGCCTGGCGTCGCGCCGGGCTGAGACCTAAGCCGGCAGCGGCGGCACCGGTTCGTCGGCTGCGCGGTCGCGCTTCGCCGTCACCAGATGCTTGCGCATCCCCACCCACAACGCCAGCGAAAGCAGCGAGATGCCGCCCAGCAGCAGGAACGCCGCGCGATAGCCGAACCCCTGTGCGATCCAGCCGCCCAGCGCCGGGCTCAGCGCCGCGCCGACGCCCTGCATCGTCATCACCGCGCCCTGCCCCACGTTGACCCGGCCGGTGCCCTGCAGCAGGTGCGCCACCAGCGCCGGCACCGCCACGCTCTGCAGGCCGGCGCCGACGCCGTCGAGGATCTGCACCGGGAACACGCCCCAGGTGTGGATGACGCTGGCGGCGATCAGTCCACGCAGCGGCAGCGCCAGGAAGGTCAGCAGCAGTACCCACCAGTGCCCGCGCACGCGGATCAGGCGCATCGCCAGCAGCGAGGCGAGCACCATCGTGGACTGGGCGACGATGATGGTGGTGGCGGTCAGCGCGTTCGGGTCGCTCTGATGCGCGGCCACCACGGCCATGCCGTACAGCGGCAGCATCGCCGCATTGCCGAGGTGGAACAGCGCCAGCGCCGCGGCCAGGACCAGCAAGGGCTTGCAGGTCAGCAGTACCGACCAGCCGCTGACGTGGGCGCCGTTGTCGTCCTCGTCCTCGGCCTCGGCCATGCCGCGCGCCGCACGGTGATCGATGGCGTCGCGCGGAATCATCAACACCGAGATGATCGCCAGCACGCCGAAGCAGCCGGTCAGCACGAACACCGCGCCGAAACCGAATTTCCAACCGAGCAAGCCCGCCAGCGCCGCGGCCACCACGTTGCCGGCATGGCTGCCGACCTGGTTGCGCGCGATCTGGTGATCGAAGCCGGCCTGCCGCACCAGGCCCAGGGTGATGCCGGACAGCGCCGGCCCCAGCGCGGCGGCGGCGAGCGCGGTCATCACCTGCGCGGCGATGACGCCCGGCAGGGTCGGCGACCACCACAGCAGCGCCGAGGCCAGCAGGATCATGCTGCAGCCGACCACCACGATGCTGCGCTTGCGCTTGGTCGCATCGACCAGCGCACCGCCTGGCGTGGTGGCGAGCATGCCGACGATGCCGCCGGCGGTCATTACCGAGCCGATCGCGCCGAGCGACCAGCCCTTGGATTGCAGGAACACGCTCAGGAACGGGCCGAGCCCGTCCTGCACGTCGGCCATGGTGAAATTGAGCGCTTCCAGCGCGCGCGTGCCGCGCGGGCGCTGGCGCTTCTCGGCGCCGCTCATGCGCGCACCGCCGACGAGCGCGGCGACAAGGACAGGAGTGCGTGGTGCTGCGCAGGCGCGACGGGCGGCATGACGGTGTCCTGGATGAGCGCGGGAAACACAGGCGCGGCGGTGGCCAGGGGCACACCGCCGCGACGACTCGGAACTCAGTGGGGCTTGGGCTTCGGTTTCGGCTTCGGCCCGTCCTTCGGCGCAGCATCATCCGCATGCGCGTGCAACGGCTTGTGATGAGGCTTGGGCGGCTTCGGCTTCAACGGCTGCAGCGTCGCGTCGCTGGCGCCCAACGCTTGCGCATGCAGCACCTGGCCATGCGCGGACTCCAGCAATTCGCCCTGCGCCGTCAGCGGCTTGCCGGCGGCGAGCCAGCGCGCCGATTCCGGCACCGCGTGCGGCGGGAAGCGCACGATCAGCCCGTCCTCCAGCAGCGCGCCATGCACCTGCCCGTGCGGGCCGTGCAGCAGCCGTGCGATGGTGCCGGCGTGACGCGCCGCGTCCTGCGCGGGTTTGTGCTTGGCCGGCGGCTTGGGCTTGGGTGTGTGCGGACCGGCATGCGGACCTTCATCGACGATGCGCGCGGCGCCGTCCGGGTCCACCGCCAACGCCACCAGCACATCGGCGCCGCGCGGCTTGAGTCCGCGCACGCCGAGGCAGGCGCCCGGACGCAGCGCCTGCAGCAGTTGCGCCGACAGGTGCGGCGGGGTGTGCACTTCGGTGCCGTCGTCGAACAGCAGGCCGTCGACGTCGGCCTTGGGGTTGAGCAGGAAGCGCGCGAGCGTGCCACGGGTTTCCGGCAGGGAATCGGGATCGACCCAATGCATTGCATTCTCCAGACGAACAAGGGATGCCGGCGGGGGCCGGCAGCGCCCGCCGCGAACGGCGGGCGCAGGGGTCAGGCGCGATGGAACCGCGCCCGGATCAACGCGGGGCCGGCGGCGGCGGCGGGGCGGCCGGCGCACCCGGCGCGCCCGGCGGCGGCGGAGCAGCCGGCGGCGCAGGCGGGGCCGGGGGCGCGAACACCGCCTGCAGCGAGTTGCGGTCGCGGCCGACCTGAGTGGCTTCCACCGAGCGACCCACCTGGGTCAACACGCCGAAGCCGTTGACGCTCAGGCGCGCGCCGGGCCGCAGCAACTCGCTGTACTGCACGGCGGCGTGCGGTGGCATGCGCACCACGGTGCCGTCGCTGAGCAGCACGCCGGCGGTGTCTCCGCGCGGGCCATAGACCAGCCGCTCGATGCGGCCATCGGCCTGCAGCGGGGTCAGGGCCGGCGGTGCCGGGGGCGCCGGCGGCGGCGTCATCGGGTTCGGCGGGCGGTCGACCACCTGCTTGCCACTGCGGCGCGCGGTGATGGTGTTGGCCTGCAGCAGCGGCAGGCTGCCCAGGCGATAGCCCTGCACCGAGATCGCATCGCCACGACGTACGGCGGCCTGAAGATCGGCCGACAGGTGCGGCGGGAAGCTCACCTGGGTGCCGTCCATCAGCCACAGGCCATCGACGTCGCCGTTGGGGTTGAGCATGAAACGCTCGACAGTGCCGTCCACGCGGACCGGCGTGGCAGCGACGGGGGCCGCGGGCGGCGGCGGCGGTGCCGGGACGTTGCCGGGCGCCGGCGGGGCGGGAGGTGCGGGCGGCGCCGGCACCTGTGCGGTGGCGGCAGCGGCGGCGGTGGCCAGCACCAGGGACAGAGCGAGTGCGCTACGACGGATCATGGGAGTTCCTCCTGAGCGGCAAGGGGGCGCCGCTCGCAGGAGAGATAATGCAGAGGCCGTGCCAACTTTTAAGCCATTGATTTTTAAATGAATCGAGTGCCAATCTGGCTTTGGCAGCGTCTCCATTCCATCCACATCTGTCCGCTTTGCGGACAGGTTTGGATGGAAGGGGATTGGGGATTAGGAATTGGGGATTCGCAAAAGCGGACGCGTCGCCTGATGTCGGGTGCTGTGACGAATCCCCAATCCCTAATCCCCAATCCCCAATCCCGGCGGCGCGCACAAGCGCGCCGCCTACAACCCATACTCGTCGAGCTTGCGGTACAGGAGCTGGCGATGGATGCCGAGCCGGCGCGCGGCCTCGGCGCGGTTGCCGTGGGCCTGGGTCAGCGCCGCCTGGATCATCTGCCGTTCCAGTTGCGCGATCGCCTGCGGCAGGGTCAGCGCGTCGGTGTCGAGCGCCGTGGGCGTCTCGGCGGGCTGGGCCAGCAGTTCGTCCAGGTCGTGCGCCTCGACCACCGGCGCGCGCACCAGCACCTGGCAGCGCTGCATGGCGTTGCGCAATTCGCGCACATTGCCCGGCCAGGGATAGGCGCGCAGGCGCGCCTGCGCTGCCATCGACAGGGTCTGCGGGGCGCTGGCACCGGCGGCGAGGAAGTGCTGGGAGAGCAGGAGAATGTCGTCGCCGCGCTCGCGCAGCGGCGGCAGTTCGATCGGCACCACGTTGAGCCGGTAGCGCAGGTCGCTGCGGAAGCGCCCGGCGTCCACCGCCTGCAGCAGGTCGCGATGGGTGGCGGCGATCACCCGCACGTCCACCTTCTGCGCGCCGCGCCCGCCCAGCGGCGAGACCTCGCCTTCCTGCAGGAAACGCAGCAGCTTGGCCTGCATCGGCAAGGGCATGTCGCCGATCTCGTCGAGGAACAGGGTGCCGCCATCGGCGTCGCGGATCAGGCCGTTGCGGTCGCTCACCGCGCCGGAGAACGCGCCCTTGCGGTAGCCGAACAGCTCGCTCTCCATCAGCTCGGCGGGAATCGCCGCGCAATTGATCGCCACGAACGGCTGCGCGGCACGCGCGCTGGCACGGTGCAGCGCGCGCGCCGCCAGTTCCTTGCCGGTGCCGGTTTCGCCGGTGATCAGCACCGGCAGGTCGGACGCGGCGGCCAGGCCGATGCGCTTGTGCACGGTGCGCATCGCCGCGCTGTGACCGAGCAGCGCGTCGTCCTCCTCGGCCGGCATCGCCGCTGCGGCCTCCGGCGCGGCGTCGCCGCGGCTGCGCAGGGCGCGCTCGACCACCTCGGCGATGTCGGCGCGGCCCACCGGCTTGACCAGGTGATCGAAGGCGCCGAGCTTCATCGCCTCGATGGTGTTGCCGCTGGAGGCATGCGCGGTGAGCATCACCAGCGGCACGCGCATGGCCTGCGCGTCGTCCTGGCGCGCGCGCATCAGTGCGATGCCGTCCATGCCGGGCATGCGGAAGTCGACGAAGGCCAGGTCGAGCCCACCCTCGCCCAGGCGCGCCAGGCCCTCGCGCGGGTCGGCCACGGCCACCACCTCGTGGCCGAACGAGCGCAGCGTCGCCTGCAGGGTGCTGAGGAAGGCCAGGTCGTCGTCGATGATCAGGATGCGCGCCATGGCAGCTCCAGGCTGAACTCGGTGATGCCGTCGCGATGCGCGTAGTGCGCCTCGCCACCATGGGCGCGGGCGATCTCGCGCACCAGCGCCAGACCCAGGCCATTGCCGTCGCTGCGGCCGCTGGCGAACGGTTCGAACAGATGCGCGGCCACCGGCGCCGGCACCGGCGCGCCCTGGTTGCGCACGCGCAGGTGCAGCAGGTCGTTCTCGGCCTGCGCCGCCAACGTGACCTCGGTGTCGGGCGCGGCGTGCTGCAGCGCATTGCGCAGCAGGTTGTGCAGGGCGCGCGCGGCCTGCTGCGGATCCAGCATCCACTGCTCCGGTGCCGCTTGCAGGCGCAGCGCGATCGGCGGCGTCTGCCCGTCCCAGTCGGCAGGGTCCAGCAGCGCCTGCAGCCACGGTTGCAGCGCTACCGTCTGCCGGTGCAGGCGGATCGGCTGGACCATGCCGAGCAGGCTTTCCACCACCCCGTCCAGGCGCTGGATCTGCGCCAGCATCAGTTGCGCCTGGGCGTCGTCGGCGCCGTCCGCGTGCTCGGCGATCTGGTTTTCCAGCGCCAGGCGCAAGGTTGCGATCGGGTTGCGGATCTCGTGCGCCACGGTCGCGGTCATGCGCCCCAGCGCGGCCAGGCGTTCGTGCCGCGACAGTTCCTCGCCGAGCCGGCGGGTCTCGGCCAGCGCCTGCGCGTTGCGCTGCGCGTAGTCGGTGACCGCGGCGCCGAGCCGATCCAGCTCCGGCGCGCCGGTCTTGGGGATCTGCGGCACCTCGGCCGGCGTCGCCAGGGCCTGCTGGATGCCCTGCAGGCGCTGACTCCAGCGCCGCACCACCCAGCCCAGCGCCAGCGCCGACACCACCACCAGCGCCAGGATCAGCGCCATGCCCAACGCCAGCGGCAGGCTGGCGGCGGCGTCGCTGGAGGCCACGCGGGTCATGGCCCAGGCCGCGGCATTGCGGTCCAGCGGGCAGGCCGCGATCAGCAGGCTCTCGCGCTGCCCGTCGCGGCGGTAGTCGACCGGGTGCTGCGCCTCCACCCCGCGCTGCACGGTGGACACGATGACGTTGCGCTCGGCCGAGGGCACGTCGGTCTTGTGCTCGGTCCCGTCGTAGGTCGGATAGGCATAGGCGACGAAGCCGCGCTGGCGGTCCCAGAAGCCGCCTTCCACGCCGGCGGCATCGGCCAGCACCAGCTGCGACACCACCGCCGCCAGGCCGGTGCCGTCGCTGCCGTGGGCAGCGGTGCTGGCGCCGTTGTAGCGCTGCACCATGCGCGTGCACACCTCGCGCAACCCGGTCTGCGCGCGTTCGCTGCGCACGCCCTCGCTGTGCCGGTACAGCCCGACCAGCACCACCGCCATGCCCACGCAGGCGGCGACGATGACGATCCAGATCAGCAGCAGTTGCCGCAACAGCGAACGGGGCATGGACGTCCTTGGGCGCAACGGAAGAGGCGGGGCGAACCGCGGCGATCGTAACCGCGCCGCGGTGCCTGCGGCGACTCAGCGCAGGTTGGTCTTGACCAGTTCCAGCACCTCGTCGCCGCGTCCGCTCATCACCGCGCGCAGCAGGTACAGGCCCATGCCCTTGGCCTGTTCCAGCTTGACCGCCGGCGGGATCGCCAGTTCCTGGCTGGCCACGCGCACGTCCACCAGCGCCGGGCCGGGATGCGCGAACGCCTCGCGCAGGGACGGCTCCAGTTGCGCCGACTCGTCCACGCGCAGACCCAGGATGCCCATCGCGTTGCTCATCGCCGCGAAGTCCGGATTGCTCAGGTCGGTGCCGGTATCCAGGTAGCCGGCCGACTTCATTTCCATCGCCACGAAGCCGAGCGAGCCGTTGTTGTAGACCACCACCTTCACCGGCAGGCCGAGTTGGGCCAGGGTGATGAAATCGCCCATCAACATGGTGAAACCGCCATCGCCGGACAGCGAGATCACCTGCCGGCGCGGGAACTGCGCCTGCGCGCCCAACGCCTGCGGCATCGCATTGGCCATCGAGCCGTGGTTGAACGAGCCGAGCAGGCGGCGCTGGCCGTTCATGGTCAAGTAGCGCGCCGCCCACACCGTCGGCGTGCCGACGTCGCAGGTGAAGATCGCATCGGCATCGGCCAGCGCATCGACCATGCGCGTGACGAACTGCGGATGCAACGGCTCGCCAGGGGCCGAGGCCACGGCCAGGTCGTCCAGGCCCTCGCGCGCCTTGCGGTAGTGAGCCAGCGACTTCTCCAGGAAGCCGCGGTCCTCGCGACGCTGCAGGCGCGGCAGCAGCGCGGCGATGGTCTCGCGCACGTCGGCGGCGATGCCCAGTTGCAGCGGCGTGCGCCGCCCCAGCGCGGCCGGGTCGTTATCGACCTGCACGATGGTGGCGTCCTTGGGATAGAACTGCCGGTACGGGAAATCGGTGCCGAGCATCAGCAGCGTGTCGCAGTTGAGTATGGCCTGGTAGCCGGAACTGAAGCCGATCAGGCCGGTCATGCCGACGTCGAACGGGTTGTCCCACTCCACATGTTCCTTGCCACGCAGCGCGTGCACGATCGGTGCGCCGAGCGCGTCGGCCAGCGCCACCACCTCGTCGTGCGCGCCGGCGCAGCCGCTGCCGCACAGCAAGGTGGTGGCCTTGCTCGCCTGCAGCAGATCGGCCAGCTTCGCCACGTCGGCGTCGGCCGGCAGGATGCGCGGCGCGGCCAGCGCCGGCCACGTCGTCGGCGTGCCCTTGGGCATTTCCTGCAGCGCCACGTCGCCTGGAATGACCACTACCGCCACGCCGCGGCGCAGGATCGCCGTGCGCATCGCCCGCTGCAGCACTTCCGGCATCTGCGCCGGGTTGGTCACCAGTTCGACGTAGTGGCTGCACTCGCGGAACAGTTCCTGCGGATGCGTCTCCTGGAAATAGCTCAGGCCGATCTCCGAGGACGGAATGTGCGCGGCGATCGCCAACACCGGCTGGTGGCTGCGGTGACAATCGAACAGGCCGTTGATCAGATGCAGGTTGCCCGGGCCGCAACTGCCGGCGCACACCGCCAGCTTGCCGCTGACCGCGGCTTCGGCGCCGGCGGCGAAGGCGGCCACTTCCTCGTGGCGCACATGCATCCACTCGATGCTGTCCATCTGCCGCAGCGCGTCGGTCAAGCCGTTGAGGCTGTCGCCGGTCACGCCCCAGATCCGCTCCACGCCCGCGCTGTGCAGGGTTTCGGCGAGCAGGCGAGCCATGGTCTGCTTGGACATACGTGCTGATCTCCGGGTGGGGAGCGGCATGGTCGCATCGTGCGCGTTACCGACGCGTGGCGCAGCAGATGCACGCCCGTGCCTGCCGCCCCCATGTTCAGCGCACGGTGCGGCTAGTCTTCGCCGCTTGCAGCGGCAGCGTCGTGTGCCGCATCGCCATCGTCCTCGTGATAGCCGCCGGGCGTGGCGGCCTTGCCGTGTGCGCCGCCGGCATGCTCGCCGGTGGCGCCGTAGGTGCCGGCCTGGCCGAGGTTGGGCTGGCTGCGCCCGCTGCGGTCCTCGCCGTGGTCCTGCGGTGTCTGTGCGTGCGGCGACGGCATGGACTGCGACGGCACGTCGCGGTCGCGACCGCGCGGCACGCCGCTGTCGGTCGACACATCACCTTGCGTGCCGCGGTAGGCGGCCTGGCGGACATCGTGCGTGCCGGTGGGAGGTGAAGTGCGCTGCGCCATGACGATCTCCTGCAGAAGCCTGGGACCGCATCACGCTAGGCCGGAAGGTGTTAGCCAACCCGCAAGGCGCCATGAAGAGTACGCGAGCAAGCACTGCGCTGCGAATCCGCACCACCACGCCGCACGCACGTGACCTGCACGCCTGCGCCACCCGCGCTGGCCGACGCTGGCCGTTCCTTCCGCATTGGAGCCCTGCGATGTCCGGTCTACTCTGGAAACTTGCGCTGGCCGGCACGGCTTACGCCGCCATCCGCGCCTATCGCCGCAACACCCACACCACCATGGCCGACGCGGCCTCGTCCATGCCACCAGCCGAACTGGATGACGGCCGGGCCACGCCGCCGCATGGCGACACCCTGCAGGGCGCCGAGCGCGCCTCGACGACTGCGGTCACAGACGATCCCGACGGCGCCGTGCCGGCCTGATCCCTGCAACGCGCAGCGGCGTGTCGCGCGCTCACCGCCGAAACGCTGCTGCCACCGTCGCAGGTGCGTGGGCGTCAGCTCAGCCTTTGGGGCGATCGTGGGTCTCGCGGCCATCGCCGTGACGCGCATTGCGCGCACGCAGTTCCTCGCTGGCCTTGCGCGCAAGTTCCTCGTACTGGCGGCGAATCTCTTCCAGCCGCTTCTCGTCCAGTTCTTCCAGGTCCAGCAGCTCGTTGTTGGCCTTGGCGCTGACCCGGATCAGCTCGTCGAGCTTGATCTGCATCGCCGCGGTGTCGGCGTTCTGGGTGTGCTGGATCAGGAACACCATCAGGAAAGTGATGATGGTGGTGCCGGTGTTGATGACCAGCTGCCAGGTGTCGTTGAAGCCGAACACCGGGCCGCTGAGGCCCCACACCAGCACGATGCATAGCGCGATGCAGAAGGTCCAGGGCGTGCCGGCGGCATACGACGCCTTCTTGGCGACGACGTTGAACAGCTTGGCAGGTTTCATCGCAGGCCCTCGCTCGACGGGAGACGCCTGCACCGCCGCCAGCGTCTGCAGGCGGCTAAGGATGATCGACAGCCTCCCGTGAGCGAGACGTGCATATCGCGCCAGCGCCTGGCCAACGAAAAAGGCGGGGTCGCCCCCGCCTTTTCGCTTGACCTGTGCGCGAGGCTCAGCCGGCCTGTTGCGTCGCCGGCTGCAGCGCCCGCACCGGGCGCGGCCGGCTCGGGAAGGCGTGGCGCAGGATCCGCCACACCACTTGGCCGAACTGCTTGGGCAGCGAGCCGGTGTTGTAGTGCTGGCCGTAGCGCGCGCAGATCTCGCGCACCTGCACCGCCAGCGCCGCATAGCGGTTGGCCGGCACGTCCGGGAAGAAATGGTGCTCGATCTGGTGGCTGAGGTTGCCCGACAGCACGTTCAGCAGCTTGCCGCCGGCCAGGTTGGAGGAACCGCGCAGTTGCCGCAGGTACCAATGGCCGCGCGACTCGTTCTTGATCGACTCCTTGGGGAAGGTCTCGGCGTCGGCGGTGAAGTGGCCGCAGAAGATGATCACGAAGGTCCAGATGCTGCGCAGCACGTTGGCGGCCAGGTTGCCCAGCAGCACCGGCAGGAAGAACGGTCCGGCCAGCGCCGGGAACAGGATGTAGTCCTTGAAGATCTGCCGGCCCATCTTGCGCCCGACCGGCAGGAAGGTCCGCTTCAATTCGCCGCGCTTCATCTTGCCGGCCAGCCAGCGGCCCAGGCGCAGGTCCTGAATCGCCACGCCCCATTCGAACAGCAGCGCGAACACCACCGCGATGAACGGTTGCGCCAGGTAGAACGGGCGCCAGCGCTGCTCGGGAAAGATGCGCAGCAGGCCATAGCCGATGTCGTCGTCCATGCCGCGCACGTTGGTGTAGGTGTGGTGCTTGAAGTTGTGCGTCTTGCGCCAGTTGTCGCCGGTGGCGACGATGTCCCACTCGTAGGTGTTGCCGTTCAGGTGCGCATCGCCCATCCAGTCGTACTGGCCATGCATCACGTTGTGGCCGAGCTCCATGTTCTCCAGGATCTTGGACAGGGTCAGCAGCAGCACGCCGGCGATCCACGCCGGCACCAGCACGCTATGCACAAAGGCGCCCAAGAACAGCAGCGCACGGCCGGCCACACCGGTGTAGCGCACCGCGGCGACGATGCGGCGGATGTAGCGCGCATCGCGCGCGCCCAGGTCGGCCAGGGTGCGCATGCGCAGCGCATCCAGTTCGTCGCCGAAGGCCTGCAGTTCGGCCGGAGTCAGTGCGCGGTTGCGGGGAGCCGCCATGGGGAAGTCCTCAGAGGTCCAGGGTCAGGTCGCTACTGGCGCTGTTGACGCACAGCTTCAGCGAACCGGGTTCGGCGGCGTGGGCGCCGCTGAGCAGATCACGGGTGATGCCGGCCTGCTTGCCGCAGGCGCAGCTGTTGCAGATGCCCATGCGGCAGCCGTGCTTGGGCCGCAGGCCTTCGGCTTCCAGCGCGGTGAGCAGCGACTGGCCGCGCGGCAGCTGCAGCACGCGGCCGCTGCGCGCCAGGGTCACCGCCACGGTGCCCTGTTCGACATCGGCCGGGGCCGGCGGCGGGCTGAACGCCTCGGCCTGGAAGCGCGCCACCTGATGCTGCAGGCGCGCGCGCGCAGCCTGCACGAAGCCGCCCGGGCCACAGGCCAGCACCTGCGCCTGCTCCAGGCCGCCCAGGGCGTCGAGCGGCAGCGTGTCCACGCGCGGCGCCGGCGTTTCGCCTTCGCCGGTGATGGCCAGGTGCAGGCGGAAGCGCGGATGCGCCGCGGCCAGCGCCTGCAGTTCGTCGCGGAAGCAGACCTGGTCGTGGCGCCGCGCCCAGTACAGCAGGTCGACATCGGCCGGCATGCCGGCATCGGCCAGTTGCCGCAGCAGCGCGCGCATCGGGGTGATGCCGCTGCCGGCGGCCAGCAGCAGCCAGCGGCCGTGCGGCGCGGTCGGCAGCACCATCTCGCCGTAGGCCTGGCCAAGTTCGAACACCTCGCCGATGCGCGCCGCGCCGGCCAGGTACTGGCTGACCCGGCCGCCGTCGACGGTCTTGACCGTGATCGCCAGGCGCCCGCCCGGCAACGGCGTGGGGCTGTAGCTGCGCAGCAGCCGGCGGCCGTCGATTTCCACGCCCAGTTCCACGTGCTGGCCGGCACGCAGGCCGCGCCAATGGCGGTTGGGCTGCAGCAACAGGGTCACCGCGTCGCTGCTGGCGGCCTCGCGCTGCACCAGACGGGCGCGCGGGCGCTGCCAGGTCCACAGCGGATGCAGGCGGGTCGACCAGAAATCGAACACGTCCGGCTTGACCCAGGCGCGCAGGGCGCGGGCGGCGGGGCGGAGCTTGGCGGGACGGCGGGCAGCGTTCATGGGGTCCACTATACAGATGAAGATACAAATGTCTATACAGTTGTGCATTCAGCAATGGCGTTATCATCCCCCATTGCCTGGCCCGGTCTGCCCATGACGACGCTCTCCCCTCCCCCGTCCGCGGACACGCCGAACGCCCGCAAGGGCGCGATCTCGCGCGAGGACCTGCTGGCCGCGGCGCTGAAGCTGATCGGGCCGCACCGCAGCGTGTCCACGTTGAGCCTGCGCGAGGTGACCCGCGAAGCCGGCATCGCCCCCAACAGCTTCTACCGCCAGTTCCGCGACATGGACGAGCTGGCGGTGGCGCTGATCGACCTGGCCGGCAGCTCGCTGCGCACCATCATCGGCCAGGCGCGGCAGCGTGCCGCCGGAAACCGCCGCAGCATCATCCTCAGTTCCGTTGAGACTTTCATGGAACAGTTGCGCGCCGACGACAAGCTGCTGCACGTCCTGTTACGCGAGGGCACGGTCGGCTCGGACGCGTTCAAGCATGCGGTGGACCGCGAGCTGAACTATTTCGAGGACGAACTGCGGGTGGACCTGATCCGCCTGGCCGCGCTGGAGGGCGCGCCGCTGCACGAGCCGGCGCTGGTGTCCAAGGCGATCACCCGGCTGGTGTTCGCGATGGGCGCCACCGCGATGGACCTGCCGCCGGAGAAGGATCCTGAACTGATCCGGCAGATCACCGCGATGCTGCGCATGATCATCGTCGGCGCGCGCACGCTCGCCGCCGGCTGAGTTCGCGGCGCAGCGGCGTCGCCACCGCAGACAGCCATTGGCACGGGCGCTTGCCCGCATCGTGACATGCCGCCGACATGGCCTTGGCCCCGGCTTTACCTGCGCCTGCCCACCCTCGTCGGACACTCCCCCAACGAGGCATGCACATGGCCGTTCCGAACTATCCCTCGCCGCCGTTCAAGGCGCAGCAGCAATCCTTTCCCGGCAAGACCCAGGCCATGGATCCGAAACCGGATCATGGCGAAGACAGCTATGTCGGCCACGGCCTGCTGCAGGGCAAGCGCACGCTGATCACCGGCGGCGACAGCGGCATCGGCGCGGCGGTGGCGATCGCCTATGCGCGCGAAGGCGCCGACGTTGCCATCGCCTATCTGCCCGACGAGCAGGACGACGCCGAGCGCATCGGCAAGCTGGTTGAGGATGCCGGTGTGCGCGTGCTGCTGCATCCCTGCGACATCAGCGACCGCGCGCAGACCGAGACGTTGATCAAGACCGTGACCGACGCCTTCGGCGGCCTCGACGTACTGGTCAACAACGCGGCCTACCAGCGCTATTTCCACAGCTTCGACGAGATCACCCTCGACGAGTGGGAGAAGACCTTCGCCACCAACGTGCATGCGCCGTTCCACCTGGTGCGGCTGGCGCTGCCGCACATGCCCGAGGGCGGCTCGATCATCAACACCGCCTCGGTGAACTCGAAGAAGCCCACGCCCAACATCCTTCCGTACTCTGCGACCAAGGGCGCGCTGGCCAACCTGACCATCGGCCTGGCCGGCCTGCTCGCCGAGAAGAAGATCCGCGTCAACGCGGTGCTGCCGGGCCCGATCTGGACTCCGTTTATTCCCACCGGCATGGATGAGGAATCGGTGCGCACCTTCGGCGAGCAGACGCCGTTCGGCCGTCCTGGCCAGCCAGCGGAACTGGCCTCGGCCTATGTGCTGTTGGCTGCAGACACCTCAAGCTATACCTCGGGCACGTTGCTGACCATCTCGGGTGGCGCAGTGACGCTGTAAGGCCGGGAATCGTAAGTGGGCAATCGGGAATGGGAAAAGCGCTGCGGGCTGGCGGCGCTGTAGGTGCGGCTCTGGCCGCGAGAGGCTTTCCCCTGATGTTGTCGCCGTGATCCTCACGCAAGCACACGCATCGCGCCTGCTGCTGTTTCGTTAGCAGGCCACAGATCCAGCGCACTCCCCTCTTTAGGAGCGGCTTCAGCCGCGACAGGCCTTCATGGGAATACCTGTCGCGGCTGAAGCCGCTCCTAAGAGCGCGAGCGCAAAAGACATGCAGCACCCGCGCATCACGCGTATCGCCACCGTGTATATCTCCTCACACGGCATCTCGCACGGCATTCACTCTGCGCTGCAACTGCTCTAACGGTGGCGAGTCTAGGTTGATCGCACAGGGGAAAAACACACGGACGCGCGATGCGATGCAGGTGCGTCGCGCACACCATCTGGAGCGATATCCATGACCCGAAGCAACACCGAACGCTTGTTGAAGTGGCTGCAGGACGCCTACGCCATGGAGCAGGAGGCCAACACCATGCTCACTGCCACCGCCGGCCGCCTGGAGCACTACCCGCAGCTGAAGGCGCGCATCGAGCAGCACGTCGACGAAACCCGCGATCAGTCCGAGCAGGTCAAGCGCTGCATCCAGATCCTCGACGGCTCGGTCCCGACGATCAAGGGTACGGTGGCGAGCGTGATGGCCTCGGTGCACGCCGCCGGCAACTCGATGATGAGCGACGAGGTGGCCAAGAGCCTGGGCGTGAGCTACGCCTTCGAGCATATGGAGATCGCCAGCTACCGTTCCCTGGTGATCGCCGCCAAGGAAGCCGGGCAGACCGAGATCGCCGACATCTGCGCCGCCATCCTCGACCAGGAAATCGCCATGGCCGAGTGGCTGATCGAGCACCAGGAAGCCACGATCCTGGCGTTCCTGAAGCGCGAACGCACCGAAGGCGAAACCGCCAAGCACTGAGCGTCGTCATGCACCGCACGACGCGTGCGCATTCCCCCGCAGCACCCACCATCATCGACTGGAGACTCCCCATGGCCGTCAAGACCATCGACGAACTGTTCATCCACGAGCTGTCGGACATCTACAGCGCCGAGAAGCAGCTGACCAAGGCCCTGCCGCGGCTGGCACGCGCCTCCACCAACCCGGCGCTGCGCGCGGCGTTCGAAGCACACCTGGAGGAAACCCAGGGCCAGATCGAACGCATCGACCAGATCGTCGAGAAAGGCAACCTGCGCCTGAAGCGGATCAAGTGCGCCGCCATGGAAGGCCTGGTGGAAGAAGGCAAGGAAGTGATCGAGTCGATCGAAGCCGGCCCGGTGCGCGATGCCGCGTTGATCGGCGGCGCGCAGAAGGTCGAGCATTACGAGATCGCCTCCTACGGCACACTTGCCGCCATGGCCAAGCAGTTGGGCATGGACGATGCGTTGAGCCTGCTGCTGGAAACCCTCAATGAAGAGAAGTCCACCGACGAGAAGCTGACCCTGCTGGCCGAGCAGGGGGGCAACGAAGAAGCGGCACGCAAGCGCAAGGCGGCCTGACCGCCGCAGCTGCGGCCCGCCGGCGCGGGTCGCAGCGTCCAAGACGCCTATCCCCCACGCGCGGCCGTCGGTCGCGCCATTGCGTCGTCTCGACGTTCGGGCGGCACTCCAAGAGAACCCCATGTTCATGCACAACAAGCGGCTGATGTACACGGTCCGCGTGGCACAACCCGATCCGGCGCTAGCCTCGCTGATGCTGGAACAGTTCGGCGGCCCGCAAGGCGAGCTCGCCGCGGCGATGCGCTACTTCACCCAGGCCATCGGCGAGGTCGATCCCGGCCGCAAGGATCTGCTCTACGACATCGCCACCGAGGAGCTGAGCCACCTGGAAATCATCGGCTCGATCATCGCCATGCTCAACCAGGGGCCGAAGGCGGTGCTGTCCGAAGGCATGGCCGAAGCCGAGGACATGCGCAACCTCACCCGCAACAACAACACCAGCCAGACCCAGCAGATTCTCTACGGCGGCGGCCCGGCGCTGGTCAATTCAAGTGGCGTGCCGTGGAGCGCGGCCTACGTGGACAGCATCGGCGAGCCGACGGCCGACCTGCGCTCCAACATCGCCGCCGAAGCGCGTGCCAAGATCGTGTATGAGCGCCTGATCAACGTCACCGACGATCCGGGCATCGTCGATGCGCTGACCTTCCTGATGACCCGCGAGGTGGCGCACCAGAAATCCTTCGAGAAGGCGCTATACGCGATCGAGCCGAACTTCCCGCCAGGCAAACTGCCGGGCGATCCGGCCTTCACCGACCGCTACTACGACATGTCGCAGGGCGACGGCGACATGCAGGGGCCCTGGAACAGCGGCAGCCAGTGGGAGTCCATTGCCAACCGCAATCGCCAGGTGGCGGTGGATGGCGGCAGCGGGATGCCCAGCGTGGGCCTGAGCGAACTGGAACAGAGCGCAGTGCAGGCGCTGGCGGCGCGTACGCTGTCGCAGCCGGACAGCGACCCGACCACCGGTGCCGACCTGGGTGCCGGCCCGGGTGCCGGTTCGACCAAGGGCAGCGTGGCGCGCTAGCGCTTCACTGCAGGTCCACCGCAACGACGCCGACGCCGCGATGCACAAGCACCGCGGCGTTCGCATGTCTGGGCCATTGCCCGTGGTCGACACCGCCCTCGGCGCCGCGATCAATCGCCGGTCTGCCGATGCGGCGCGTGCACCGGCTTGGATTGCGGGGAATCCTTCTGCCGCAGCCAGATGCTCAACACCACCAGCGCGAACACCGCCAGGAACTCGCTCTGCCAGTTCTGCATCGATTCGAACCAGAACTGCGCGCCGCTGGCGTGTTCCCAGAAGGACGGCAGCGGCCGATGCTGCATGGCCTGCTCGGCCACCTCGTGGCGCCAACTGCCCAGTGCATGCAGGACGAAGCTGAGCAGGAACAGCGCACCGAAGGCCAGTGCCAGCGAGCGCTCGTACAGCGCCAGCCAGATGCCGCCGGCGCGCACCGGCCAAGGCGCCGGGCCCGGCGCGACGGCGTCGTCCTCCTGCCCTGGCGACAGCGGCCGCGACTCGGCCGAGCCCCACTGGCGCAGCTTCACCGTCAGCACCACGTACATGCCCATCTGCAGGAACTCGCTCTCCCAGTTCTCGAACAGCGCGCCGATGAAGTGCCCGCTGTGCAGGTACTGCAACATCGGCAGCGCCGCCAGCCCCTGCTGGCGCAGTTCCTCGTTGTAGGCTTGGTGGCCACTCAGCGCCTGAGCGGCCATGAACAGCAGGCTCAGCGCCAGCAACACGATCGACAGGCTGTTGCGTTTCCAGAACATCGACTCGGCTCCTCCTCCACCGCCGCACTGCCGGCACGCCGTCGCTGCGACCATAGGCAGCCACAGGCAAAAAGTGGATGAAGAAGCTGGGGCGATACGCCTCGGATGCCAGGCGATGCCATCACCTGCAGGAGCGGCCACGGCGTGGCAGCAGGCGCCACCACGCCGCACTGGCTCAGAACTCTTCCCACTCCGCGCTGTCCGCCGGCACGCCCTGGATCGGGCGTGGCTTGGCCGCCACTTGCCGCACCGGGACCGTCGGCTTGGGCTTGGTGGCGACGGCGACAGCCCGCACTGCCGACCTGGCCGGCTGCGGCCTGGCCGCGGGGGCCGGTGCCACGCTGATGGCGGCACCGCCGGCGAGGCGGAACACCGCCACCGCGCGTGCCAGTTCCGCCGCCTGGTCTTCCATGCTCTTGGCCGCCGCGCTGGCTTCTTCCACCAATGCCGCGTTCTGCTGGGTGCCCTCGTCCAGCTGCATCACCGTCTTGCTGACCTGGTCGATGCCCGCGCTCTGCTCGGCGCTGGCCGCGGAGATCTCGGCCATGATGTCGGTGACCCGCTTCACCGAGGCGACCACCTCGGTCATGGTGGTGCCGGCGCGGTTGACCAGGGTCGAGCCCTGCGCCACTTCCTGCACCGAGTCGGAGATCAGGGCCTTGATCTCCTTGGCCGCCGACGCCGAACGCTGCGCCAGCGTGCGCACTTCCGAGGCCACCACGGCGAAGCCGCGGCCCTGTTCGCCGGCGCGCGCCGCTTCCACCGCCGCATTGAGCGCGAGGATGTTGGTCTGGAAGGCGATGCCGTCGATCACGCCGATGATGTCGGCGATGCGCGCGGACGCGGCGCTGATCGAGGCCATGGTCGCCACCACTTCCTCCACGGCGCGGCCGCCGTGCTCGGCCACCTCGCCGGTGCTCAGCACCAGCTGGTTGGCCTGGCGCGCGCTGTCGGCGTTCTGCTTCACGGTGGACGTCAGCTCCTCCATCGAGGCGGCGGTTTCTTCCAGGCTGGCCGCCTGCTGCTCGGTGCGCACCGACAGGTCGCTGTTGCCGCTGGCGATCTCGCTGGCGGCGGTGTTGATCGAGCCGACCGCGCGCTGGATGCCCTGCACGATGCCGGTCAGTTGCTCGGCGGTGCGGTTGGCGGCGTCGGCGAGGGTGCCGAACGCGCCTTCGTAGCGCACGTCCACGCGCTGCGACAGGTCGCCATCGGCGATCGCCCCCATGATCCGGCCGACGTCGGCCAGGCCGCTGTCGGCCTGACGCATCAGCCGGTTCAGCGCTTCCAGCATTTCCTTGAACGCGAACGCGTAGCGCGCCTCGTCGCCACGTGCAGTGAAGTCGCCGCGGGCGGCCGCGTCGGCCAGCCGCGCGATGTCGCCGTTGACCGCCGACAGGTTGGCCTTGACCACGTCCAGCGCCTCGTGCAGCGCGGCGCGCTGTCCCGGCAGCCGACGCATGTCGCGGCGCAGGTCGCCGCGGCCGTACTCGTCCATGATCGCCATCGCCTCGACGATCGCGTCCAGGTGCTCGAACAGCGCCGTGTTCATGCCGTGTGCGAGCGTGCCGTAGTCGCCTGGGAAATCCTCCGGCATGCGGTGGCTGATGTCCTCGCCCTGCTGCAGCCGCACCAGGGTCTGCATCTCGCCGTTGAAGCGCTGCAGCTGGGTCTGCATCTGTTGCATGCTGGTCATCAACTGCCCGGTCTCGTCGCGCGACTCGACCTTGATCGGATTGTCGAAGCGGCCGGAGGCGATCGCCTCGGCGGTCCGCGTGGCGCCGCGCAACGGCGTGACGATGGCGCCGGCGATCAGCCAGCACAGGCCCACCACCAGCGCCACCAGGCCACCACCGATCACGGTGAGGATCCTGGTGAAGCCCATCGCCTGGGCCTGGATGTCCTCGGCATACACGCCCATCGCCAGCACCCAGTTCCACTGCGGGTACAGCGCGGCGTAGCTGATCTTCGGCAGCTGCACCGACTTGCCGGGCTTGGGCGCGGTGTAGTAGCTGAAACCGTCGCCGCTGCGCACCGCCGTCTGGATGTCGCGGTACACGTACTCGCCGGCATCGCTCCTGTAGCCGCTCATGTCGGTGCCGACCGCACGCTTGGGATGCATGACGATGCGCATCTGCGGGTCGACGATGAAGAAGTAGTCCACGCCGCCGTTGGTCTTCATGTCGGCCAGCGCGCCCTTGACCGCTGCCTGCGCCTGCGCCTGCGTCATCTCGCCGCGCTTGGCCAGATCGGCGTAGTGCTGCATCACGCTCAGGCCCATGTCGACCTGGGTCTTGACGCTTTGCTTGCGCGCATCGATCAGGTTGAGATATTGCAGGCGCGCTGCGGCAACGGCGAGCAGGATCACGCCGAGCGCGATCAGCGTGCACAGCACGACGAACTTGCGCGCCATCGGCAGATTGGCGATATGGCGGCGCAGAAATTGGATGGGATTCATGGCGTAGAAAGCAGAGAACGGAATTTTGTATCGGCCAGCGCGCGCTCGAACTTGAACTGCGAAGTGCTTCGCCAGAGCAACGCGCACCACAGTTTCACGCTGCAGCCGTCTTCCGTCAGGCCAGTGCGGCATCCATCGGCGCGCTCGCAGACGGCACGCCGGCGGCGTGCGGCTCCCACACCAGGCGATGGAAATCGAAGCCCTGCTGCAAGCGCGGCTTGACCACGTTGAAGTACGGCGAGACGTCGAAATCGCGCGGCAGCGTCAGGCTGTGATGGCGCGGATGCAGGATCTCCGCGTCTTCTCCGGCATCGCTTCCCGTCGGCGGCGCCTGGTCGATTTCCGGCAGGATGGGATAGCGGATCGCGCCGAACGCCTGCGCCAGCAACGTCGAGCAGATCGCCCGGGTCGGCTCGCCGCTGCCCAGCTCCAGGAAGCGCCGCTTCACCGACGACGGCAGCGGCGGCGTGCGGATCAGGTAGCGCGCCAGGTCGAAGATGTTCTTCAGGTCGTAGCTGTTGCCGACCCGCGAGACCATGTACTCCACCACGGTCTCGATCTCCTGCGCGCTCAACCCGACCGGACGGCAGATGCGGGTGTGCAGGCCTGCGAACTCGCTCAATCCCACCAGGCGGACGCCGACGTTGATGTCGACATCGCAGAACAGCGGCGCTTCCTCGCCGGGAAGCGCGGCCACGTGGTCGCCGATGTACAGCGCCGCATGCGACCAGGTGGACTGGCTCAGGTACTTGATGGCGGTGGAGAAGCGGCTGTTGCCCTCGACCAGCAGCACGTCGCCCTTGCGCAGGGTGGCACGCAACAGCTGCGGCGGGCTGGTCGGCAGTTGCGAGCCATGGCGGCGCGGCTTGGACAGGAACTTGGCCAGGTGGCGGCCCAGCAAACGTGGCAAGGACAGCATGCGCGTTCCCCCGAGGGACGGCCGCTTCGGCGAAACGGCTCCGCTATCCGCAATGGCGGCCATGCGCTGGATTTCTTGAACGGCGTGCCGGCGCCAGCGACCGGCTCACGGTTGCCGCAGGATCGACAGCTCCACGAACTGCGCGCTGCTGGAACGCAGGTAGACCGCATAGCGGCCACGGCCCGGCACTTGCACCAGAAAGCGGTCTCCCGGCACCGGCTGGAGCTTGTCGACCGCGGCCGCACCCAGCGGCGCGATCCGCAGCCGCACCTTGGCATCGTCCTGCGCTGGCGTGAGATTGGCGATGGTCAGCGCGCCATCGAAGAGGGTGCGGCTCTCGCCCGGCAACAGACTCAGCATCAGCGACATCGCCGCGGCCTTGGCGTCGCAGGCACCGGCCTGCGCCTCGGCCAGCTGCCGCTGCAGCGGCTTGACCTCCACGTACTGCACGAAGCCGTAGGTCGCGCCGATCACCACCAGCACTGCCGAGACCTCGGCGGCGGTGCGCTTGAACGAGAGTGCTTGCCACCATGTCTGCGCCGGCGGGGGCGGCGTCTGTCGGGTCGTTCGAGCCATGCATCACGGTATCGATGCCGCCATGCCGCTGTCTGCCAGCACGGCTGACATCGCCGCGCACGGCCGCGTTCGTCTACCTGGCGATACAGACGCGACGCCACCCGCCTCGCGATAGGCGCCGCCCCAAGCACGGACATCGCGCGATGGCGCGGCATGGCCTCGCGCCTACGCAACTCCCAGCAGGCGATGACTCGTCTTTCGGAGGTTTCGAAACCACGGATCGTCGACGCGCAGGGAGAACCGCCCACGCATGTTGCGCCGCAACTTGACGCATCGAGCGCCCGGGCGGAGTCTTGGCATGAAATTTCGAAATTATTTTCGCAATCCGAAATTCACTTGTCAAGCGACATCACCGGGCGGGTCGAGCAAGCTGGCGATTCCCCCGGGTCCTCCAGGAACTGCAGATGATCAAGACGACTTCCCAGCGCGCGGCCGGCGCCGCGCCCGACGACGGCGACGAGGCCGGGGACAAGAAGCTGCGCAGCACCGTGCAGTCACTGGCCAAGGGCTTTCGCGTGCTCGAGGCGTTCTCGTCCGAGCACGAGGAACTGTCGCTGAGCCAGATCGCGGCCCTGGCCCGGCTCGATCCCGGCACCACCTTCCGCATGCTCAACACCCTGGTCGAGCTGGGCTACGTGCACCGCGTGCCGGAGAGCCGCCGCTTCCGCCTGACCCTGAAGGTGCTCGACCTCGGCTTCCACGCCATCGCCCGCCGCGATCTGCGCAGCGTGGTGCGGCCGCTGCTGCGCACGCTGGTCAGCGACGTCAACGAAGCGGCCAGCTTCGCGGTGCTGCAAGGCCCCGACGTGCTCTACATCGAGCGCGTGCGCGCCGGCATCACCCGCCTGGGCGTGGACATCCGCATCGGCACCACCGTGCCCAGCACCCGTACGGCGATCGGCCTGGCGATGCTGGCGCACCTGGCGCCGGCGGAAGTGACGCGGGTGACCGGGGTCGACGTGCAGGGTGCGCAGACGCCGGAGATCGCCACGATCCGGCGCACCTTCGACAGCATCCGCCGCGACCGCTACGTGATCCTGGAGTCGATGCTGACGGAGGGCCTGCGCGTGCTGGCGGTCCCGGTGCTGGATGCGGACGACTATCCGCTCGGCGCGATCAGTGTCGCCGCGCCGTCGGTGCGCACCAGCCACGCCGAACTGCTGGAGACCGCCCTCCAGCCGACGCTGCTGGCCGCCAAGGACATCGCCTTCGCGATCCAGGCCAGCGGGAGTGTTGCCGTGACCGCCCCCAGCACCTGATCCGCCCGGGCCACCGCCCGGCCCTCTCTGTCGGTCTCGCTGCGTGGACGCTTCGGCGCCCGCGTCGGGGTCCCCTTGTCCTGCGAAAGGCAGCCACGATGCTCATGCCCACCACAGCCCCTGCCCCCACCGCCAACGCCACCGCCCGCACCCCGTCCATCGCCGAGGCGCAGGCGGAGATCGGCGCACGCCTCGAACGCCTGCCGATCACCCGCAAGGTGTGGTGGGCGCGCAACATCGTCGGCGCCGCCACGTTCTTCGACGGCTACACGGTGATCGCCATCGCCTACGCGATGCCGGTGCTGACCAAGGAATGGCAGCTGTCGCCGGCGCAGATCGGCACGATCCTGTCGGCCGGCTACCTGGGCCAACTGCTGGGCTCGGTGTTCTTCGGCTGGCTGGCCGAGCGCATCGGCCGCCTGCACGTGCTGCTGTTCACCATCCTGCTGTTCGTGTCGATGGACGTGGCCTGCCTGTTCGCCGGCAGCGCCGCGGCGATGATCGCGTTCCGCTTCGTCCAGGGCATCGGCACCGGCGGCGAGGTGCCGGTGGCCAGCGCCTACATCAACGAACTCATCGGTTCGAAGAAGCGCGGCCGCTTCTTCCTGCTATACGAGGTGATGTTTCTGCTCGGCCTGGTCGCCGCTGGCGGCATCGGCTACTTCCTGGTGCCGGCCTACGGCTGGAAAGCGATGTTCATGGTCGGGCTGATCCCGGCGGCGATCATGATTCCGCTGCGCTTCTTCATGTTCGAATCGCCGCGCTGGCTGGCCGCCAAGGGCCGCTACGCCAAGGCCAACGCGATCGTGGCCGAACTCGAGCGCAGCGCCGAGCGCCGCCATGGCCCGTTGCCGGCGCCGGTGTTCGACCGCAGCGCGCTGCCCAAGGTGCAGCGCTCGGACTGGCGCGAGCTGTTCGGTAGCGTCTATCGCAAGCGCACCCTGGTGATCTGGAGCCTGTGGTTCTGCTCCTACCTGGTGGCCAACGGCATCATCACCTGGCTGCCGACGCTGTACCGCACGCACTTCGGGCTGTCGCTGCAGCAGAGCATCGCCTATGGCTTCTTCACCTCGCTGGCCGGCGTCGCCGCCGCGGTGGCCTGCGCGCTGTCGATCGACAAGGTCGGGCGCAAGCGCTGGTACGGGCTGGCGTTCGCCGCCGGCGGGCTGCCGCTGCTGGCGCTGGCGGCGCTCGGCGGCACCTCGGCGCCGCAGGTGCTGGTGTTCGCGGCGCTGGGCTACGCCGCGGTGCAGACCATCACCTTCTCGCTGTACCTGTACTCGGCCGAGCTCTACCCCACCCGCATCCGCGCCATCGGCACCGGATTGGGCAGCGCCTGGCTGCGCCTGGGCTCGGCCTGCGGGCCGCTGCTGGTCGGCGCGGTCATCGCCGGACTCGGCATCCGCTACGTGTTCGCGGCCTTCGCTGCCTTGCTGCTGGTCGGCGCCGTCGTGACCTGGCGCTTCGCCCTGGAAACCAAGGGCAAATCGCTGGAGCAGCTGTCGCCCTGAGCGTATCGCCGGCACTGCCGCCGGCGCATCGCACAACACCTCCGCACCACCCCCGTCGGACCCCGCGTTCGATTCCATCCCCCGTTGATCCAAAGAAGAGGAAATGAGCATGAGCACCATCGACCTGAAAGGCCTGGTCCCCGCCCCGGTCACCCCGTTCACCCGCGACGGCGCCGTCGACTATCCCGCGATCAAGCGCATCGGCGCCTGGCTCGGCGGCATCGACGGGGTCAAGGGCCTGACCGTGCTCGGCCACGCCGGCGAAGGCACGTTCCTGGAGCGCGACGAACAGGCCAAGGTGATCACCGCCTTCCGCGACGCCGTCGACGGCCGCATCCCGATCATCGCCGGCATCACCCTGGAAGGCACCCGCGTCGCCGCCGACGAAGCCAAGCGCGCGGTCGCCGCCGGCGCCTCCGCCGGCCTGATCTATCCGTCGCACGGCTGGCTGCGCTTCGGCTACCAGAAGGGCGCGCCGCAGGACCGCTACAAGGCCATCCACGAGGCCAGCGGGCTGCCGATGATTCTGTTCCAGTACCCGGACGCGACCAAGGCCACCTACGACCTGGAGACGTTGCTGGAGATCGCCGCGCTGCCGGGCGTGGTCGCGATGAAGAACGGCGTGCGCAACATGAAGCGCTGGGACACCGAGATCCCGGTGTTCCGCAAGGAGCGCCCGCACGTGCCGGTGCTGACCTGCCACGACGAGTATCTGCTGCACACCATGTTCGACGTGGATGGCGCGCTGGTGGGCTACGGCTGCATCGCCCCGGAGCCGCTGCTGGAGATGATCGCCGCGGGCAAGGCCAAGGACTACGCCAAGGCGCGCGCACTGCACGACCGTCTGCTGCCGGTGACCAAGAGCGTCTATCACCGCGGCTCGCACATGGAAGGCTCGGTGGCGCTGAAGTGGGCACTGGTCGCGCGCGGCCTGCTCGATCACGCCACGGTGCGTTCGCCGCTGCTGCCGCTGGCCGAGGGCGCCGACAAGGAGATCGCTGCGGCGATGGCCGCCGCCGGCCTCGGCAAGGTGGGCTGACCCGCACGGGTTGCCTCCAGCTCGATGGGCCGCGCAGTTGCGCGGCCCATCCGCTGCGGCGATGGCGTGCGCCTCGGCGCCGCGCAACGCGTTCCGGTCTGCCCTCGCGTTTCTTTGCCGGTCCCCCCACAGGCCTGCACACAGGCGTGCCCGTCGCCGACGGACGCGACGCCGTGCTGCGGCTCCACGACCGGAAGGTGTCTTCCCTTCGCGCACTGCCGCGTCGCCGCGCACCCACCGCGCACGTCCGGCGAGTGCTTCGTCTCGTCCGTGGAGCGTCCCATGTCCCGTTCTCTTTCCTGCGTCTCGTTGCTGGCGGCGGCCGCCGCCCTGCCGGCCTGCGCCATTGCCGCCGACACCACGCAATGGCTCGACGACCACGGCATCGCGCCGCGCCTGGTCTGGTCCAACGACTATGCGCGCAACGTCGACGGCGGCCTGTCGCGCGGCGACCGCAATGCCGGCGGCGTGATCGCCGGCGCCGACCTGGATCTGCAACGCCTGTTCGGCATTTCCGGTGCCACGCTGCACGCCACCGGCGCCCGGTACTACGGCGACAGCCTGTCGCAGCGGCAGATCGGCAACGGCGTCAAGGTGCAGGGCTATTGGTACCCGCAGCAGCAGGCGCAACTGGCGCAACTGACCTGGGAACAGACCTTCGCCGACGGGCGCTGGCAACTGGTCGCCGGGCGCATGAACACCACCTGGCAATTCGCGCGCAGCCGCTACGGCTGCCGCTTCGTCAGCGCCTCGGACTGCCCGTTCCAGCTGAGCCAGGCCGATGGCGGCTTCGTCGGCTTTCCCTACGTGAACTGGGGCGCGAAGCTGCGCTACAAGCCCGAGGCCACCTATGTCTCGGTGGGCGCGTTCGAACTGAACCCGCAGCGCAAGAACAACCACGGCCTGGACTGGAGCACCGCCGACAGTACCGGCGTGCTGGGCGTGCTCGAGGTCGGCTACGAACCCGATCCCGCACGGGGCAAGGGCGCACCGCGCTACCTCGCCGGCCTCTGGTACAACTCGGCCGACTACAGCGACCTGCGCTACAACCAGGCCGGCGGCTTGCGCGGGCTGGTCGGCGGCCCTGCGCGCCTGTACGACGGCGGGCGCTGGGGCGCCTACGCGCTCGGCGAACGCGCGCTGTACCGGCCGCAGGGCATGGCAAGCAAGCGCATGCTGGTCGCCTTCGGCAACATCGCCGCACCGTTCGACAAGCACCAGGTCTACGACCTGCAGGTCACCGCCGGCCTGTACTACAGCGGCCCGTTCGCGGCGCGGCCCGGCGACGGCATGGGCGCGATCGCGCACTACTATCGCTTCAGTGCGGACCAGCAGGGCTACATGAACGACCTGCTGCGCAAGCGCGGCGCGGCCGCGGACATCGCGCGCAACGAACTCATGTTCGAACTCAACTACAGCTACCGCATCGCGCAGACGCCGCTGTTTCTGGTGCCGAACGTGCAGTACATCGTCCATCCCGACATCCTGGGCAATCCCGCGGCGCGCCGTGCGCCCGACGATGCGTTGGTGATCGGGTTGCGGGTGATGCTCAACATGGGTGGGCTGGGCACGCCGAAGTGAGGCCGCACTTGGCACCGGCCGGGGACCAATATCGCGGCAGCCGAGGCAGGCGCGCACGCACGCTTGCGCCGCTGGCGGTTAACCTTCCCTCCCCTTGCGTCATCCGGATCGCGCCTCAATGGCCAACCCCTACTACCGTGGCCCCGTCAGCGACCATTTCGATGGCGTGCGCTTCTTCAACCCCGGCCAGCCCACGATCGACAATGCGCTGAGCAAGGTCCTGCGCTGGAAGGCCGCCATGGGCGCGGTGCGCTGGCCTGCGCAGGTCCCGGTGACGCCGGCCATGCCTGCACCGCGGCACGACGGCCTGCGCATCACCATGGTCGGCCACGCCACGCTGTTGATCCAGGCCGCCGGCCTCAACCTGCTCACCGACCCGGTGTGGTCGCAGCGCGCCAGCCCTTCGCAGATCGCAGGGCCCAAGCGGGTAACGGCACCGGGCATCCGCTTCGCGGACCTGCCGCCCATCGATGCGGTGTTGCTGAGCCACAACCACTACGACCACTTCGACCTGGCGACCTTGCGCACGCTGCACGACGCGCACCAGCCGCTGTTCGTGATGCCGCTGGGCAACGACGTCCTGCTGCGCAAGCGCGTGCCCGATGCGCGCATCGCCACCGGCGACTGGCACGACCGGCTGCCGATCGGCGACACCGCGAAGGCGACGCTGACCCGCGCCAACCATTGGTCCAGCCGCGGCATCGCCGACCGCAGGATGGCGCTGTGGTCCGGCTTCTTCGTCGAGACCGCGCGGGGATCGGTGTGGTTCGCGGGAGACACCGGCTACGGCGATGGCGCCATCTTCCGCGAGATCCGCGACCGGCACGGCGCGCCCGACGTGGCGTTGATCCCGATCGGCGCTTACGCGCCGCGCTGGTTCATGGCGCCACAGCACATCGACCCCACCGAAGCGGTGCGGATCTTCCGCGACACCGGCGCGCGGCGCGCGCTCGGCATCCACTGGGGCACCTTCCAGCTCACCGACGAAGGGCGTGATGAGCCGCGCGAAGCGCTGGCCGCCGCACTGCATCTGGCCGGCATCGCCGCAGCGGACTTCGTCGCCGCCGAGCCGGGGCAGGCGTTCGACTTCGCCGATTTGGCGCCTTGACGTGCGCAGAAGTGAAGCCTGCGGGCGACAATGGACGCTGCTTCTTAAGGCCGGTTGCCTGAGTTTCCCCCGCAGGAGCGTTCCGTCGTCACGACGCGGCGAACCGCCGCGGTCGCGCAATTCGCCCTCGCAACGCAAAGAGCGCAGGTGCAGACGGCTACACTCGCGCTCCCGCCAACCAGGACACCGTCATGCGCGACCTCAGCCCGCTGCCTTCCATCGCCCTCGGCCGCTACCGCCACTTCAAGGGCGGCGAATACGAGGTGCTGGGCATGGTCCGCAGCAGCGAAACGCTGGAACCGCTGGTGCTGTACCGGCCGCTGTACGGCGAAGGCACGCTGTGGGTGCGGCCGTATCCGATGTTCGTCGAGCAGGTGGAGATCGATGGCGTACGCCGCCCGCGCTTCGCGCCGATCGACGCGGACGCCTGAGCACGGCGCAGGCGAGCGCGCCGCGCCCGACGCGCTAGCGCTTGGCCGCGCTGTCCACGTCGCTCTTGGTCGCGGCGTGATCCTGTGCCGGGCGGTTGCGGTTCTTCTTGGCGCGCGTGACCAGATACAGCATCGCGGCGATCAGCAGGACGAACAGTCCGGCGACCCAGGGCATCAGCGTGGTGTCCATTCGACACTCCAATTCGGTTGCACAGCGGTCACCAGACCACACCCGCAGTGAAGGCCTTGGCTAGTGCGACGGTGAGGTCGGCGTCGTGCCGGCGCATCGCATGCGCACGATGAGCGGTTCCGTCGCGCAGTCCTGAGCCGCCGCGACGGCGTCCTTTACGACGGCCTTCGCGACAAGCACAGCATCACTTGGGTTTGCGACCAGGCGCATTCCGCACGCCGCCGCGATCGCGCTGTCGATGCCTGAGAGGCCCTGGCCGAGACGTTCGCAGGACGGGCAAGCCACTCGAATCTCAGGCCTTCGGAGCGCACCGGCTACCGTGCCGGCCAAGCTGCCCAGCGCACGCCGAATCGACCGCGACACATTGACATACGCCCTGTACGCAAATAACGTACGCCACGTATGTGAATGGAGGCCCGCCCATGCACCAGCGCCGCAGCCGCCGCGAGATGATCGAGACCACCCGCGCCAGCCTGCTGGTTGCGGCGCGGCAGGCGTTCGCCACGCACGGCTTCGCGCACACCTCGATGGACGTGTTGACCGCCGAGGCCGGTCTTACCCGTGGCGCGCTGTATCACCACTTCGGCAGCAAGGACGGCCTGCTGATCGCGGTCATCGAGCAGATCGAGGCCGAGGTGGGCCTGCGCCTGCAGGCGGTGTCCGACGCCGCGCCCACGCCGTGGGACGGTTTCCGCCGCCGCTGCCGCACCTACCTGGAACTGGCGCTGGAACCGGAGATCCGCCGGATCATCCTGCAGGACGCGCGCGCCGTGTTCGGCGACGTGCCGCCGGCGGCGCAGTCGGTGGGCATCGCCGCGCTGCAGGCGGCGCTGGAAGCCCTGATCGCCGCCGGCACGGTGGCGCCGCTGCATGCCGGGGTGATGGCACGCATGCTCTACGGCGCGATCACCGAGGCGGCGTTCTGGATCGCCGAGCCGGACGCCGACCTGCACGCACGGCTGGCCGACGCGCTGGACGCCCTGGACCGGCTGCTCGACAGCCTGCGCACGCCCTGATTCCGCAGCACTCCCCGCCTCGCCACTCGACCAGGATCACGCACATGCACTGGCGCAATACCGCACAGCGCTTCGGCGCCCTCGCCAAGCTGTTCCACTGGACCACCGCCGCCGCCTTCATCGGCGCCTATGCGGTGGTGTACTACGTCATCTGGTTCATGGACGACACGTCGGACGCCTCGCTGCCGGTGCTCAACCTGCACTGGGTGCTGGGCCTGCTGGTCGGGTTCCTGGTGCTGCCGCGGCTGTTGTGGCGCTGGCTGGACGTGCAACCGGACGATCCGCCGGGCTCGGCGCTGGAACACCGGCTCGCGCATCTGGCGCATTGGGGCCTGTACGCGCTGCTAATCGTGATGCCGCTGACCGGCTACATCGGCACCGGCGCGCCGACCGACCTCGGCCTGTTCCGCATTCCCGGCTTCAACGAGACCGCGCTGTTCGCCTGGATCAGCCGCACCTGGCACCTGAGCTGGGAGGCGTTTGAAGCGCCGATCGACGTGGTGCACCACTTCATCGGCAAATGGATCGCATGGGTCGTCGTACTGCTGCACGTGGCCGCCGCGCTGTTCCATCACTGGGTCCGGCGCGACGAGGTGCTGACCCGCATGCTGCCGGGGCGTACACCGCGCGTGCGCAGCGACGCGACCTCCGCCTGAGCCAACGCGCCTCTAGCGCGACGCCGGCACCTGCGCTGTGCGCGTCGCGGCCTCCACTGGCGCCAGCGGCCAGCGCACTTCGAATCGTGTCCCGCTGCCGGCCGGCAGGCACAGCGCATCGCCGCCATGCGCCACGGCGATGGCCTTGACCACCGCCAGGCCCAGGCCGCTGCCGCCGCTCTTGCGCGAACGCGACGGATCGCCGCGGCGGAACGCATCGAACACCCGCGCGGCGATCTCGGGCGCGATGCCGGGGCCGGTGTCTTCCACGAACAGCACGCATTGGCCGGCGTCCGCCTGCACGCCCACCCGCAGCGGGCCCGGCTCGGCATAGTGCTGCGCGTTTTCGAGCAAGGCCATCAGCGCCTGGCGGATGCGCACCGCATCGCACAGCACCGGCGTGCGCAGCGCCAGCACGGGTTCCAGCACCAGCCCGCGCGCGTCCAGGCTGGCGCCGAAGGCATGCAGCACGGCCTCCACTTCCCGCGCCAGGTCGGCCGGCGCCGACTGCAACTCCAGGTGCCCGCTGTCGGTGAGGCTGAGCACGCGCAGGTCCTCGATCAGCCGGTTCAGGCCTTCCACCTGCCGCAACAGGCTCTCGAACGCCGCCACGTCCGGCACGAACACGCCCTCGGCCAGGCCCTGCAGGCGCCCGCGCAGGATCGTCACCGGCGTGCGCAGTTCGTGGGCGACGGCGGCATTCCAGAATGCGCGCTCGCGGGTCATCGCCTGCAGGCGGTCGGCCATGGCGTTGAAGTCGCGCACCAGCTGCGCGGTCTCGCCCAGCGCATGCGCATCCATGCTCGCGCGTGCGTGCAAGTTGCCCTGGGCGACTTCGCGCAGGCTGTGCGCCACCGAGTTCAACGGGGTGAGGATGCGCCGCGACAGCCGCACCGCCACCGCCACCGCGATCGCCACGGCCAGTGCGGCGGTGGCGCCGATCCACATCATCTCCACCCGCGACGGCACCCAGGTGTCGGAGATGCTGTTGGGCTGGTAGGCCGCCGCCAGCGCGTAGAACACGTAGGAGCCGACCACCGACAGCAGGATGATCCACAGCGCCAGCGCGCCCAGCGACAGGATGACCTGGCGGCGCAGCCCGGGGGCGCGATTCATGCGCCGGATCCGAACCGGTAGCCGACGCCGCGCACGCTGGCCGGCGTGCCCTGCACGCCCAGCGCCTCCAGCTTCTTGCGCAGCTTGCTGATGTGGCTGTCGATGGTGCGCTCCTGGGTGTCGCCTTCCGGCAGGCAGGCGTCGAGCAGTTCGGCGCGGCTGAACACCCGCTTCGGCGCGCGCATCAGCCGCACCAGCAGCTTGAACTCGGTGAGCGTGAGGTCCAGCGTGTGCCGCTGCTCGCCCACGCGCACGCTGGCCTCGTGCTGGTCGAGATCGACATGGAAGGCGCCCACGCGCAGGCTGCGCGCCTCCTCGGCGCCGTTGCCGCGGATGCGCCGCAGCACCGCCTGCACCCGCGCCACCACCTCGGCCGGGTTGAACGGCTTGACCACGTAGTCGTCGGCGCCCAGGCGCAGGCCCATCAGCTTGTCGATGTCCTGGTCCAGCGCGGTGAGCATGATCACCGGAGTCTCGCCGCGGTGGCGCAGTTCGGCCAGCACCTTCCAGCCATCCGCCGCCGGCAGCTGCACGTCCAGCAGGATCAGATCCGGATCCAGCGCCAGGTGCAGGTCCAGCGCGGCGCGGCCATCGGCGGCGTGGGCGCTGCGCAGCCCGCTGCGCGCCAGGTAGGCGCTGAGGATCTCGGCGATCTCGCTCTCGTCTTCGGCGATCAGGACCAGCGGCGCGGACGCGGGCACGGCGGCGCCCGGAGAGGAAACGGACATGGAGGCAGCGAAGGCGCATCGGCCCGGACGGGCGGATCTCCATCATATCTCCACATCGCATCGAACGCCGCGCAACCCGCGGCCGCGACCATGCGCGGCTTTGGCGTCCGCCGCATCCGCGGCGGCAGCGACGAGGCACGAGGCATGGGCATGCGGCAACAGGTACGGACTCTGGGACTCGGCGGCGCGCTGGCGTTGGCCCTGGCGGGCTGCGGCGGCGGCGCGCAGCCGCAAGCGGTGGCCGCGCCGGTACAGGTCACCGCGGTGACCCTGCACCCTGCGCCGATGACGGTGAGCGTGGACCTGCCCGGCCGCGTGGCCGCGCTGCGCAGCGCACAGATCCGCCCACAGGTCGGCGGCATCGTGCAGCGTCGCTTCTTCGAGCAGGGCGCCGATGTGCGGCGCGGCGATGCGCTGTTCCAGATCAACCCGGCACCGTTCAAGGCCGACATGGACACCGCCGCAGCCGCACTGCACCGTGCCGAGGCCGCGCAGGTGCTGGCCGACGTGCAGCATGCCCGGCTACAGCGGCTGGTCGAATCCGGCATGGTCAGCCGGCAGATGTACGACGACGCCGCCTCGCAGCGCAGCCAGGCCGCCGCGGCGGTCGCCGAGGCCAAGGCGACGCTGTCGCGGCGGCGCCTGGACCTGGCCTTCGCCACCGTCGACGCACCGATCGACGGCCGCATCGACCAGGCACTGCTCACCGAGGGTGCGCTGGTCTCGCCCAGCGACAGCGCGCCGATGGCGGTGATCCAGCAGATCGACCAGGTCTACGTCGACGTGCGCCAGTCCGCCAGCGACCTGGACCCGCTGGATCCGGCCGCGCGCGCGCAGGCCACCGGCGACGACGGCCTGCCGGCGCAGATCCTCGACCGCAGCGGCACGCCCTCGGGACTGAGCGGGCGCGTGCTGTTCTCCGGCATCACCGTCGATGCCGGCACCGGCGATGTGCTGCTGCGCATCCTCGTCGACAACCCGCAGCGGCGCCTGTTGCCCGGCATGTACGTGCGGGCGCGGGTGCCGCGCGCCCACTACGCGCAGGCGCTGCGCGTGCCGCAGCAGGCGGTCACCCATGTCGGCAAGCGCGCGCAGGTGTGGGTGCTGGGCGCCAATGCGCAGGTGCGCAGCGCGACGGTGCAGCTGGGCGAACTCGTGCAGGGGCACTACCGTGTCGTCGCCGGCCTGCAACCCGGGCAGCAGGTGGTGGTCGAAGGCATCGACCGGCTCAGCACCGGCGCCCTGGTGAAGGCGCGTGCGTGGCAGCCGCCGGTGGTCGCCACCGCCGCCGCGGACTGAACCGGGAACGCCGCCATGCCACAGTTCTTCATCGAACGCCCGGTCTTCGCCTGGGTGATCGCGCTGTTCATCGTGCTGTTCGGCACCCTGGCCATCGGCCAGCTGCCGGTGGCGCGCTATCCCTCGGTGGCGCCGCCCTCGGTGTCGCTGATCGCGTCCTACCCCGGCGCCACGCCGCAGACCCTCAACGACTCGGTGGTGAGCCTGGTCGAACGCGAGCTGTCGGGGGTCAAGAACCTGCTGTATTTCGAGTCCACGGTGGACACCTCGGGCAGCGCGCAGATCACCGCCACCTTCAAGCCCGGCACCAATGCGGAGCTGGCGCAGGTGGACGTGCAGAACCGCATCAAGGCGGTGGAGCCGCGCCTGCCGCAGGCGGTGCGGCAGAACGGCCTGCAGGTGGAATCGGCCGCGTCCGGCTTCCTGATGCTGGTCGGCCTGACCTCGCCGGACGGCCGCTACGACGAGGTGGCGCTCAACGACTACCTGGCCCGCAACATCGTGCAGGAACTGCGGCGCATCGACGGCGTCGGCCGCGTGCAGCTGTTCGGCGCCGAGCAGGCCATGCGCGTGTGGGTGGACCCGGACAAGCTCGTCGCCTACGGCATGACCATGACCGAACTGGCACAGGCGATCGAACAGCAGAACGCGCAGATCGCGCCCGGCCGCCTCGGCGACGAGCCGACCGTGCGCGGACAACGCCTGACCGTGCCGCTGACCGTGGCCGGGCAACTGACCACGCCCGCGCAGTTCGCCGCCATCGTGCTGCGTGCCGACAGCGGCGGCGCGCGGGTGACCCTGGGCGACGTGGCGCGGGTGGAGCTGGGCGCACAGTCCTATGGCTTCTCCAACCGCGAGGACGGCGCTCCCGCCACCAGCGCGGCGATCCAGCTCTCGCCCGGCGCCAATGCGGTGCGCACCGCGCAGGCGGTGAAGGCACGGCTGGCGGAACTGGCCGCGAGCATGCCGACCGGCATGCGCTATTCGATCCCGTTCGACACCGCGCCGTTCGTGAAGCTCTCGATCAAGCAGGTGGTCAAGACCCTGCTCGAAGCGATGGTGCTGGTGTTCCTGGTGATGTACCTGTTCCTGCAGAACGTGCGCTACACGCTGATCCCGGCCATCGTCGCGCCGATCGCACTGCTGGGCACCTTCGCGGTGATGCTGCTGGCCGGTTTCTCGATCAACGTGCTGACGATGTTCGGCATGGTGCTGGCGATCGGCATCATCGTCGACGACGCCATCGTGGTGGTGGAGAACGTCGAGCGGATCATGGCCAGCGAAGGCCTGCCGCCGCGGCAGGCCACGACCAAGGCGATGCGCGAGATCACCGGCGCGGTGGTCGGCATCACCCTGGTGCTGACCGCGGTGTTCATCCCCATGGCCTTCGCCAGCGGCTCGGTGGGCGTGATCTACCAGCAGTTCACCCTGGCGATGGCGGTGTCGATCCTGTTCTCGGCGTTCCTGGCGCTGACCCTGACCCCGGCGCTGTGCGCCACCCTGCTGCGCCCGATCGCGCCCGGCCATCATGCCAAGCGCGGATTCTTCGGCGCGTTCAACCGCGGCTTCGAGCGCCTGACCGGCAGCTATGCCGCACGCGTGGCGCGGCTGCTGCGGCGCAGCGCGCGGGTGCTGGCGGTGTTCGCGGTCCTGTGCGTGGCGTTGGTCTTCGCCATGCGCGTGCTGCCCTCGGCGTTCCTGCCGGAAGAGGACCAGGGCTACTTCATGACCTCGATCCAGTTGCCCACCGATGCCACCAGCGAGCGCACGCTGGCGGTGGTCAAGGCGTTCGAGCGGCACGTCGCCACGCGCCCGGCGCTGGCCTCCAACCTGGTGATCCTGGGTTTCAGCTTCTCCGGCTCGGGCACCAACGCGGCCATGGCCTTCACCATGCTAAAGGACTGGGACCAGCGCGACGGCGCCACCTCCAGCGACGAAGCCGACCGCGTGCAGCAGGCCATGGCCGACCTGCCCGAGGGCACGGTGATGAGCCTGCTGCCGCCGGCCATCGACGAGCTCGGCACCTCTTCCGGCTTCACCCTGTACCTGCAGGACCGCGGCAACCGCGGCGAGGCCGCGCTGATGGCGGCGCAGGCGAAGCTGCTGCAACTGGCCGCGGACAGCAAGGTGGTCAGCGGCGTGTATCAGGACGGCCTGCCGCCGGGCAAGAGCATCCGCCTGGAGATCGACCGCCAGCATGCCGAAGCGATGGGCCTGCCGTTCTCCGCGATCAGCAACACCCTGTCGGCGGCGATGGGCTCGCTGTACGTCAACGACTTCCCCAACGCCGGGCGCATGCAGCAGGTGATCCTGCAGGCCGACGCCGCGTCGCGCATGCAACTGGACGACGTGCTGGGCCTGCGCGTGCGCAGCACCGAGGGCGGCATGGTGCCGCTGCGCGAAGTGGTGACCGCCACCTGGACCGACGCGCCGCAGCAGCTGGCGCGCTTCCAGGGCTTCCCGGCCGTGCGCATCACCGGCGGCGCCGCGCCTGGCGTGTCCAGCGGCGCGGCCATGGCCGAGATGGAACGGCTGGCCGCGCAACTGCCGCCGGGCTTCGCCGTGGCCTGGACCGGGCAATCGCTGCAGGAACGGCAGTCGGCCGCGCAGGCGCCGCTGCTGATGCTGCTGTCGGCGCTGGTGGTGTTCCTGGTGCTGGCGGCGCTGTACGAGAGCTGGACGATCCCGCTGTCGGTGATGCTGGTGGTGCCGCTGGGCCTGCTCGGTGCGGTGGCCGCGGTGATGCTGCGCGGCCTGCCCAACGACGTGTTCTTCAAGGTCGGCCTGATCACCATCATCGGCCTGTCGGCGAAGAACGCCATCCTCATCGTCGAGTTCGCCCGGCAACTGCACCGCGACGGCCAGGGCCTGCTCGAGGCGGCGACCAACGCCGCGCGCCTGCGCCTGCGCCCGATCCTGATGACCTCGCTGGCCTTCGCCCTGGGCGTGGTGCCGCTGATGCTGGCCAGCGGCGCCAGCGCCGAGACCCAGCACGCCATCGGCACCGGCGTGTTCGGCGGCATGGTCAGCGGCACCGTGCTGGCGATCTTCTTCGTGCCGGCATTCTTCGTCTGCGTGGTGGGGCTGCAGGAGCGGGTGGCGCGCTGGCGTGCGCGACGCGGCGGTGGTGCGTCTGCCGAGAACTAGATCGGCGCTGCCGCTGCCATTGTGGCCGTCGACTGTCGTGCAGCCGCGCCGTGCGACGTGGTGTGCTTTTCCGATGGCGCAATGCGTCGGGACTGAAGTCCCTCCCACAGTGCACACGACTGGCTCGCCGCAAGCGCCTGTGGGAGCGGCTTCAGCCGCGACGAGGCATCGCTGGGAATGCCTGTCGCGGCTGAAGCCGCTCCCACGAAAAAGAATCGCTGCCGTCGATCGGCGCTGAGCCGCACCTCTTCTCCTGGTCTCGCCCGATCTCAGGAGGTGAGACGCCGCTGCCGCATGCTTGCGCGCTCCCCGCTGCTGCCCTGGCGCCCCTTGCTGCAGGACAGTCAGATGCGCACATGCGCTGACGTCGGCAGCACCTCGCCGGCCTGTCTGGGCCAGGCCGCGGACAGCGCTACCGCACACGCGGTGCCTGTCAGTGCGGGCAAGCGACAGGCGCCACCACGGGGATCTCTCCATCGATGGATCGCACCATGTTCAAGGCACGAATCGGCGACCTGTTCGCCAGCCACGCCCACGTCCACGCGAATGCGGTCAATTGCGCCGGCATCATGGGCAAGGGCATCGCGCAGGCGTTCAAGCGGCGCTATCCGGCGATGTTCGAGGACTATGCCGTGCGCTGCCGGGAAGGCCGCGTGCGCATCGGCGAGCCCTATCTGTACGACGACGCCAGCGGCATCCGCATTCTCAACTTTCCGACCAAGCGCCATTGGCGCTCGCCGTCGCGGCTGGAGGACATCGCGGCAGGGCTGGACTATCTCGCCGCGCGTCTGCGCGAATGGGACGTGCGCAGTCTTGCCCTGCCGCCGCTCGGCTGCGGCAACGGCGGCCTGGCCTGGGAGGAGGTCGGTCCGCTGATCTACCGCACGCTGGCGCACCTGCCGGTCGACATCGAGGTCTATGCGCCGTACGGCACGCCGCTGGCGCAACTCGAAACCGCCTTCCTGACGCAGCCGGCAAACGCCTCGACCGAGGGCGCCGGTAAACGTACGGCGCCCCAGCCGGGCTGGATCGCGATCATGGAAGTGCTGCGGCGGCTGCAGGCCCGGCCGGAGGCGCGGCCGATCGGGCGCACGCTGTTCCAGACGCTCTGCTGGGCCATGACCGAACTGGGCGTACCGACCGGGCTGACCTTCCGCACTGCCGGCCGCGGCCCGCGCCAGGGCGACGTCCGGCCGATCCTGACCGACCTGGCCAACCGCAACTGGCTGCAGGAGCAGCCGCAGGGACGGACCATGGCGCTGCGCGCCTCGCCGCAGTACGACAAGGAGCATGCGCGGTTCGCCGCGGCGTATGCGCCCTACGACACCGAGATCGCGAAAGCCGTGGACCTGTTCGCACAGATCAGGAGCATCGACCAGGCCGAGGACATCATGACGGTGTTCCAGGCCGCGCGCCGGCTGCAGGTGGCGCATCCCGGGCAACGGCACGATACACAGCAGCTCCTTGCCCATCTGCGGGATGCAAACACGGTTGCGGCACCGGAAGAACAGCGGCGTACTGCGACAACGACAATCGAGACGCTACTGGCGCTGGATTGGATTCGCTTGCACTGAGCGCGGCGCTGCCAGGCGCACCGACACGCATTCAATCCAGCGCGAATCGCGGTAAGGTGGCACCGCATCGCGGCGACTATGGGTCGACAACCGGCACCCTCGATCGTCCTGAAAGACACGGCCGAGTCCTTGGTGGCGTGCCACATTCACCGCCATGCGCACTCGCCATTCAAGCCAGCGGTGACCAGCGCACCTTCCCAGCCCCCGCACGGTGGCAATGGCAGCGCGGTAGACTCACGGCCTTTCTCGCGAAGCCATCACACCGTGCTGCTGTCCCTCTCCACCACCACCCAGCCCGCCACCGATCTCGGCTACCTGCTGGTCAAGCACCCCGAGCGTGCCCACGAGGTCGACCTGCCGTTCGGTACCGCCCGGGTGTTCTACCCACAGGCCGACCACACCCGTTGCACCGCAGTGCTGATGCTGGACATCGATCCGGTGGGGCTGGTGCGCGGGCGCGGCGAGGCCGAAGGCAGCCTGTCGCAGTACGTCAACGACCGCCCGTACGTCGCCAGTTCGTTCCTCTCGGTCGCGCTCAAACGCGTGTTCGGCACCGCCATGGCCGGCACCAGCAAGAGTCGCCAGGCGCTGGCGGACACGCCCATTGCGCTGGAAGCGGAAATTCCGGTGCTGCGGTGTCGCGGCGGCGAGCAACTGCTGCAGGCCTGGTTCGAACCGCTTGGCTACACCGTAACGGTCGAGCGCCTGCCGCTGGATCCGCGCTTTCCCGAGTGGGGCGACAGTCCGTATGTGCGCCTGCAGCTCGCCGGAACCGTGCGCCTGCAGGATCTGCTGACCCACCTGTATGTGCTGCTACCGGCCATCGATGGCGACAAGCACTACTACGTCGGCCACGACGAAATCGAGAAGCTGCTCGACAAGGGCGGCACCTGGCTGTCCGCGCACCCGCAACGTGAGGCGATCGTCGGCCGCTACCTGCGCCGCCACAAGCCATTGGTCCGGGCGGCGCTGGCGCGCCTGCTGGACGATGAAGAGGAGGCGATCGACGCCCAGGAAGAGCGCAAGGAAGCGGCCGAGGACGCGATCGAACGTCCGCTCAGCCTCAACGACCAACGCATGCAGACCGTGGTCGAGACGCTGCGCACCCTGGGCGCGCGGCGCGTGGTCGACCTGGGCTGCGGCGAAGGGCGCCTGCTTGGCCTGCTGCTCAAGGAGCCACAGATCGAGCACCTGCTCGGCATCGACGTGTCGCTGCGCTCGCTGGATCATGCTGCCGATCGGCTACACCTCGAACGGCTGCCGCCGCTGCAGCGTCAACGCATCACCCTGGCCCACGGCGCGCTGACCTACCGCGATCGCCGTATCGAAGGCTTCGATGCGGCCTGCGCGATCGAGGTGATCGAACACATGGACGCGCCGCGCCTGCCGGCGTTCGAGCGCGCCCTGTTCGGTTTCGGCAGGCCGCCTGCAGTGGTGATCACCACGCCGAACAGCGAGTACAACGTGCGCTTCCCGACCCTGCCGGCCGGGCGTTTCCGCCACCCCGACCACCGCTTCGAGTGGACGCGCGCGGAATTCCGCGCCTGGGCCGATGGCGTGGCGCAGCGCAACGGCTACAGCGTGCGCCATGCCCCCATCGGCCCGGACGATCCGGAGGTCGGCCCGCCGACCCAGATGGCGGTGTTTACCCGCGACATGGCCTGACCTTTTCGGCATCCTCATGACGATACGCATTCCCAAGCTCAGCCTGGTCGCCCTGATCGGCCCGTCAGGCAGCGGCAAGTCCACCTTCGCCCGCACCCACTTCCTGCCGACCGAGGTGATCTCCTCCGATGCCTGCCGCGGCCTGGTCGCCGACGACGAGAACGACCAGACCGCCACCGGCGACGCCTTCGAGGTGCTCTACTTCATCGCGCGCAAGCGCCTGGCCGCCGGCCGCCTGACCGTCGTCGACGCGACCAACGTGCGCCCGGAAGACCGCAAGCGCCTGGTCGAACTGGCGCGCGAGTTCCATGTCCTGCCCTGCGCCATCGTGTTCGACCTGCCCGAGCGCGTATGCCAGGACCGCAAAAGTGCGCGTGCGGACCGCAACTTCGGCCCGCACGTCATCCGCAACCAGCAACAGGCGCTGCGCAAGGGCCTGCGCGGCCTGGAACGCGAGGGCTTCCGCCACGTCAGCGTGCTGCGCTCGGTGGAGGACGTGGCGGCCGCCACGATCGAACGTATTAAGGTCTGGAATGACCGCCGCGAGGAGCACGGGCCGTTCGATCTGATCGGCGACGTGCACGGCTGCCGCGACGAACTTGTCGCCCTGCTCGGCCGCCTGGGCTACACCGTCGGCGGCACCCGCGAGGCACCCGAGGTCGCCGCGCCGGAAGGACGCAAGGCGGTCTTCGTCGGAGACCTGGTCGACCGCGGCCCGGATTCGCCCGGCGTGCTGCGCCTGGTCATGCACATGGTCGGCAACGGCACCGCGTTGTGCGTGCCGGGCAATCACGACGTGAAGCTGCAGCGCAAGCTCGCCGGACGCGACGTGCGCATCAGCCACGGCCTGGCCGAGACGCTGGAGCAACTGCAGGCCGAGCCTGAGGAGTTCAGCCGCGAGGTCGCCGCCTTCATCGACAAGCTGGTCAGCCACTATGTGCTCGACGACGGCAAGCTGGTGGTCGCCCACGCCGGTCTCAAGCAGGAGCTGCAGGGCCGCACCTCGCAACGCGTGCGCGAGTTCGCGCTGTACGGCGAGACCACCGGCGAGATCGATGCGTTCGGCCTGCCGATCCGTTCCGACTGGGCCCGCGACTATCGCGGCCCGGCGATGGTGGTGTACGGCCATACGCCGACGCCGGAGCCGGAATGGGTCAACCGCACCATCTGTCTCGATACCGGCTGCGTGTTCGGCGGCAAGCTCACCGCGCTGCGCTATCCGGAGAAGGAACTGGTGTCGGTCGCGGCCGCGCGCGAGTACTACGCGCCGGTCAAGCCGCTGCTTTCGGCCGAGGACGCGAGCGCCGCGGCCACCACGCCGCGCGAGGCCTTGCTGCTCGACCTGGACGATGTCGCCGGCAAGCGCGTGATCGACACCCGCGCCTTCCGCAGCGTCACCATCCGCGAGGAGAACAGCATCGCCGCGCTTGAGGTGATGAGCCGCTTCGCCATCGATCCGCGATGGCTGGTGTACCTGCCGCCGACCATGGCGCCGCCGGAGACCGCCAAGTCCGGCGACCTGCTCGAACGCCCGCAGGAAGCGCTCGACTTCTATCGCCAGGAAGGCATCGCCACGCTGGTGTGCGAAGAGAAGCACATGGGCTCGCGTGCGGTCGTCGTGCTGTGCCGCGATGCCGGTGTCGCGCAGCGACGTTTCGGCATCGGCGACGATGGCCGTGGCGTCGTCTACACCCGCACCGGTCGCCGCTTTTTCGGCGAGCGCGAACTGGAAAACGCCCTGCTCGATCGCCTCGACGCGGCATTGCAGCGTGCAGGCCTATGGGAGGAACTGCATACCGACTGGATCGTGCTCGATGCGGAATTGCTGCCGTGGTCGGCCAAGGCCCAGGAACTGCTGCGCGAGCAGTACGCACCGACCGGCGCCGCCGCCACCGCGGCGCTTGCCACCGCCCGCACCTGGCTGGACGCGGCCGCCGCGCGTGGCCTCGACGTGCAGTCCTGGCAGCAGCAGGCGCAGGCACGCCACAGCGACGCCAGCCGCTTCGTCGACGCCTATCGCCGCTACTGCTGGGCAGTAAACGGCCTGGAGGACCTGAAGATCGCGCCGTTCCACGTGCTGGCCTGCGAAGGCGTGGTCGGCCTGGAGCGCGACCACCGTTGGCACCTGGACATCGCCCGCCGCCTGGCCGACGTAGAACCGCTGGTACGGCTGACCCGGCACATATTCGTCGACCTGGCCGACGAGGCCAGCGTGGCCGATGCCGTCGCCTGGTGGGAAGCGCTGACTGCACAGGGCGGCGAAGGCATGGTCATCAAGCCGGTCGAAGGCCTGGCGCGCAGCAAGCGCGGGCTGGTGCAACCGGCCATCAAGTGCCGCGGCCGCGAGTATCTGCGCATCATCTACGGACCCGAATACACCGAACCACAGAACCTCGATCGGCTACGCCAGCGTGGCCTGCGCACCAAGCAGTCGCTCGCCATCCGCGAGTTCGCGCTGGGCCTGGAAGCATTGCAGCGTTTCGTCGCGCAGGAACCGCTCTATCGCGTGCACGAATGCGTGTTCGGCGTGCTGGCGCTGGAAAGCGAGCCGGTGGACGTACGGCTGTAACCTCCCATGTCCGTGCTGTTCCGCCATCCAGCCACGCGCCCGGGCGATCCACATACCGCACCGCGCCCAGGCGGCATCGCGTACAGACGACGCCACCCACATACCCGTGGGCGGCGTCGTGCGGCCGGTCAGAAGCGCACACGCCAGACGCTGTTGCCGACATCGTCGGCTATCAGCAACGCGCCGTCCTTGTCCTGCGCCAGGCCGACCGGGGCGCCGTATAGCTGCGACTCGTCCTGCGAGTGGAAGCCGCTGACCACGGTCTGCGGTGGGCCGACCGGCCGGCCCTGCTGGAACGGCACGTAGACCACTTGATAGCCGCTAAGCGGCGAACGGTTCCAGCTGCCGTGCTCGGCCACGAACGCACCCTCGCGGTACTTGGCGGGCAGCGCATCGCCGCGGGAGAACCACAGGCCTAGCGCGGCCACATGCGAGCCCAACGCGTAGTCCGGCTTGATCGCCTTGGCCACCAGGTCCGGGCGCTGGTCCTTGACCCGCACATCCACGTTCTGCCCGTAGTAGCTGTACGGCCAGCCGTAGAAGCCGCCGTCCTGCACCGAGGTCAGGTAGTCGGGCACCAGGTCGGCGCCGATCTCGTCGCGCTCGTTGGCGATCGCCCACAGCTTGCCGGTGCGCGGCTCCCACTGCAGTCCGGTCGGATTGCGGATGCCCGAGGCGAAGATGCGGCTGCTGGCCGAGGCCACGTCCACTTCCAGGACGGCCGCGCGGCGGTATTCCACGTCCAGCCCGTTCTCGCCGATGTTGCTGTTGGAGCCGACGCCGACGTACAGCTTGCGTCCGTCGGGACTGGCCAGCAGTGCCTTGGTCCAATGGTGCTCGATGGTGCCGGGGAGATCGGCGAACAGCGTGCCGGGCGCGGTGATCTCGGTCTGGCCGGGGACGTAGGGGAACTTCATGATGTTGTCGGTGTTGGCGACGTACAGCGCATCGCCGATCAGCTGCACCCCGAACGGCGAGTGCAGCCCCTTCAGGAACGCATGCTGTTCCCACCGGCCGTCCGCAGTCCTGCGCAGCAGGGTGATGCGGTTGCCGCCCTTGGCGCTCTTGCCGGAGCGGCTCTGGACCAGCCCCGCGATCAGTTGCTTGGGCGTGGTGACGGGTTCCATCCCCGGCGAATTGGCCTCCACCACCAGCACGTCGTCGTTGGGCAGCACGTACAGCTGGCGCGGATGTTTCAGGCCGCCGGCGATCTTCTCGATCTTCAGGCCAGCCGCCACCGTGGGCGCCTGCCCCTCCTTCCAGCCCACCCCCTCGGGAACCTGCATCGGCGGCAGCAGGAAGTTGCGCGCCTGCGGCAGCGGCGGCGCGTTGCCCGCCTGCTGGCTCGGCTCGAGCGAGGCCTTGCCGCTGCAGGCGGCCAGGGCCACCGCGCAGCTCAGCGCGAAGGCGGACAGGCAGAGGCGCTTAGCCATGCGCGTAGCCCTCGCGCGACGTGAGGCGGATGGCGATGAGCACATGCCCGATCGCCAGCAGCGCGACCGTGACGGTCGACAGCCAGAGCCCGGTGGGGACCACCGCATACGCATCGCGGCTGTGCACGAAGGCATTGAAGATGGCGGCGACGATGGCAAGCAGGTTCAGCCAGAAGTCGAGCCGTTCCACCGGCAGCACCGAGCGCCGCGAGGTGATCCACACCTGCACCAGGTTGATCAGGCGCGGCACGATGGCGATGACCAGGCCGATCGCGATCAGCCAGGCCGCCGCCTTGGTCCACAGCATCACCGCGCTGCGGGCATAGACGATGTCGAAGATCAGCGCGGCGACGAAGCAACCGAACGGGATGGGATTGAGCAGGCCGTAGAAGGCGTTGGCCACCACGGAACGGCGCGGTGCAGTCTGCAAAGGCATGAGACGGCTCTCGAAAGGAAGAAGGGGGCGAATGGCCCGCGCACCACGAGCCCGCGGAACGCGCCGCTGTGGTGGTGCGACCCACTATCTGCCCGCCCCTGTCGAGAGGGCGTCGCGATGGCACCGCGCGTGCCGGCGTGCCATCCCAGTTCGTCGCCGCGGCCGCCGCCGCGGATCGCGGCGCTAGGCGCGCGTGGGCGCGATCGGCGCGCCGCTGCTCTCGCGCACCGTCAGGCGCACCGGCACGATCGTCCTGCGCGGCGGCGCGGCCGCATCCAGCCGCTCCAGCACCAGTTGCGCCGCCTGGCGGCCGCGGGCGCGCGGTTGCGCGGCGAGCGTGGTCAGCGCGGGCGTGCTCACCGCGGCCTCGGGGATGTCGTCGAAGCCGGTGATCGCGAAGTCCTGGCCCGGACGGACGCCGCGCGCGAGCAGGCCCAGCATCAGGCCGAGCGCGACCGTATCGTTGTAGCAGACCGCTGCGGTGGGCGGTGCGTCGTGGGCGAACAGTTCACCGTGGCGCGCCGCCGCTTCCAGGCGATTGGGCGCGGACTCGATCAGCCAGGCCGGGTCGACCGGCAGCCTGGCCTGCCGCATCGCCTGCGCGTGGCCGGCGCGACGCTGCCGGCAGGAGCTGGAATCGGCATGGCCGCCATAGAAGGCGATGCGGCGGTGGCCGAGCGCGATCAGGTGCTCGGTGGCCAGTTGCGCGCCGCGCTGGTTGTCCAGGCCGAGGAAACCCCAGTCGTCGGCGCCGGCAAGTTCGCGGTTGAACAGCAGCACGTTCGCGCGTGCGTCCAGCACCGTGTGCAGTTCGGCGGCGTCGCTGCCCTCGGCTGGCGACAGGATCACGCCGGCCGGCGTGTGTTCCATCAGCGAGGCCAGTACGGCCTGCTGCCGCGCGGGCGATTCGCCGGTGCTGCCGAGCAGGGTCACATAGCCTTGCTCACCCAACGCCTCGTCCACGCCGGCGGCGAACTCGGCGAAGAACGGATTGGCCAGGTCGTTGATGACCAGGGCCACGCAGGTCGAGGTACGCCGGCGCAGATTGGCGGCGCCGCGGTTGTAGACGTAGCGCTGCCGCTTCAGTTCCGCTTCCACGCGCGCACGCGTGTCGGCATGCACCAACGGGCTGCCACGCAACACCAGCGAGACCGTGGCGCGGGAGACGCCGACCGCATCGGCGATGTCGGTGACGGTCACCACACGCTGGCGGTCGCGCGCGGCGGCGGCCGGTGCGGTCTTTGTGGCCTTTTTCGCCTTGTCCGCCTGCTCCGCCGCAACCGGCGCCGCCTTGCGCGCGGCGGCCTTGGCAACCTTGGAGCCTGCGGATCCGGTTCCGGGTGGACGCTTCTGGCTCATCGGATCGCTTCCCTTCGGACGAGATGCGCAGCGTAAACCATCGGCTGCGCGCGCCTGCCGCGCGACGGCACGGACTCAGCGCCAGCCCAGGCTGGCGGCGGACGGCGGCGCCGCGCACGGCGACACCGGCAGGTCCTGCGGCTGCGTGCCCCAGCCCTGCGGCTGCGGCGCATCGCGCAGGTCGAAACGCAGGCGGCCGCCCTGGCGCAACTGCGCCCAGTCCAGCCACACCGGCGCGTGCGCGCGGCCGTCCAGCGACACGCCACCGATGTAGCGCAGCTTGCCGTTGCCGGCCTGCGGCGCATCGACACGCAGCGTACGGCCCGGCCCCACGTCCAGTTCGATGCGCGAAAAGCGCGGCGCGTGCAGCAGGAACTGCCCGGTGCCGGGCACCGCCGGGTACAGACCCATCACGCTGAACAGATACCACGCCGACATCGTGCCCAGGTCGTCGTTGCCGGTCACGCCGTTGGGCGCATTGGTGAACAGCGTCTGCGCCGCATGCAGCACGGTGCTGGTCTTCCACGGCTGGCCGATCAGCGTGTACATCCACGGCGCATGCAGGTCCGGTTCGTTGTTGGGGTTGTAGCGGAACTGGCTGTAGTAGCTGTACGGCCCCATCACCCATTCCTTGCGCGCCGCGCCGGCCGGGTCGGCCAGCAGCGCGTCGTAGGCGAAGAAGGTATCCAGTCGCCGCGCGGTCTGCTCCGGCCCGTGCATCGCCTCCACCAGGCCCGGCACGTCCTGCTGCGCCAGCCACTGGTATTGCCAGGCCGTGCCTTCGTGGAAACCGTGCTGCGAACGCGGATCGTAATGGCCATCCGCCGGCGTGTACCACGCCCCATCCTCGGTGCGCGGCCGCGGGAAACCGGTGAAGCCGGTCTGCGTATCGCGCACCGAGGGATCCCAGATCGAACGCCAGTTGCGCCCACGCCGATTCAGCACCGCCGCGTCCTCGGCATGCCCCAGCGCACCGGCCATGGTCGACAGCGCGCAGTCGGCCAGTGCGTACTCCAGCGTCGCCGAGCCGCCGTGGTGCGGGTCGACGTCCATGCCCTTGGACGGAAACGCGCGGTCGTACTGCACGAAGCCCTGCGCCAGGTAGCTGGCATTGCCGGAACGCCCCGCGTGCCGCGAGTTCATCGGCGGCATCTCGAACGCATTGCGGCGCAGCGCGGCATAGGCTTCCGCCTCGCGCCCCTGCAGCGCGCCGAAGCGCCACAGGTCGACCAGGAACGGCGTGACCGGATCGCCGGTCATCACGTTGGTCTCGAAGTTGGCATAGCCCCAGCGCGGCAGCCAACCGCCTTGTGCATTGATCGCCAGGATCGAGCGGCCGATGTCGGCGGCGCGCTGCGGACGCAACAACGCCAGCAACTGGTTCTGCGCACGATAGGTGTCCCACAACGAGAAGAACTCGTGGTAGGTCCAGCCGTCGGCGTGGTGGATGCCGTCGTCGTAGCCGCGGTAACGGCCATCGGCGTCGCTGCCGGTCAGCGGCTGCAGCAGCGCGTGGTAGAGCGCGGTGTAGAACACCACGCGGTCGTCGCCGCTGGCGCCCTGCACGCGCACGCTGGCCAGTTCCTTGTCCCAGGCCTGCTGCGCGCGGGCGCGCATCGCATCGAAGCCGAGCAGGCGGCCATTGGCCATGCCCTCACTGCGCAGGTTGTTGCGCGCGCCCTCGGCGTCCACGTGCGAGATCGCCGAGATGGCGGTGACCGCGCGGCCCTTGCTCAGATCGAAGGTGAGCCACGCGCCGCTGGGCTTGCCCTCGCCCTCCATGCCATGCCGCGAGCCCGGCACGCCGCCGGCCTCGCCCCAGGTGCCGAAGGCCTTGAACGGGCGATCGAACTCCAGGCGGAACCAGGTGGTGTACTGGTGGCCGCCGCAGAAGCTCTGCGTCACCAGCTTGCCTTCCACGACGCGGTCGCCGACCACGTTCAGGGTGCTGCCGGTGACCGTATGGCGGGCGTTGGCCTGGCCGATATTGACCAGCACGTGGCCCTCGCCCGAGGTGGAAAAGGTGTAGCGCTCGGCCGCAGCGCGGGTCAGTGCGGTCGCTTCGGCGTCGATGCCGCCGTAATCGGTCAGCCGCACCTTGTAGTAGCCGGCCTGGCCGCGCTCGCCGTCGTGCTGGTAGCGCGCGCCATAGCGGGTGTGGTCGAACGCCTTCGGGTCGCCCGTATCGAACGCGCCGCCGGGACCGATGCGCCCGGTGACCGGCAGCACCGAGACCTGCCCGCCCTGCTCCCAGCAGCCGGCGCCGGACAGGAAGGAATGGCCGAAGCCGCGGATCTGCGGATCGTCGTAGCGCCAGCCGGCGTAGTGCGCGCCGATCGGGCTGACCTGGATCATGCCGAACGGAGCGGACGCACCGGGGAAGGTGTTGCCGTCGTCCTTGCTGCCGATGAAGGTGTTGACCTCGGCACTGAGCCGGGGCGCGGCGGCCAGTGCCGGCGTCACCAGCAGCAAGGACAGGGCGAACGTGCGCAGCAGGGAGGGCAGCGGGGAAGACGTCATGCGATGGATCCTGTAGTGGACGACCGCGGCAAGCGCGACGGCGCGGTCGTGGACGGCGAAAACGGCGGCCCGGCCGTCGCCGGACCGTCGCGCCCATGCCGACCGCCGCGCGGCGGACATGGGCACGACAGGCTGCAGCCTAGAACTTGTAGGTCAGCCCCAGGTACGCCAGCCGCCCGGCGTAACCGCCGGTGTAGAAGCGCGCCCGGGTGTCGTCGCCCAGATGCTGGCGCGACTCCTGCTTGGTCAAATTCAGCACCGACGCGGTGAGGCTGAGCGCCGGGGTGATGTTGTACGCCGCATTCAGATCGATCTGGTAGTACGGTTCCTCGTAGACGTTCAAGCCGTTGACCAGGCCCTGCACCAGCTCGCCGCGACGGTTGTACGAGGCGCGCAGCAGCAGCCGGTCGGTCTCGTAGAACACGGTGAGGTTGGTCTGGTTCTTGGCACTGCCCGGCATCGAGGTCTTGCCGACCTCGGTGCCGTCCTCCAGCCGCACCGCGGCCTTGCTGGCATCGTTGTAGGTGTAGTTGAACTGCACGCCGAGGCCGGAGGGCAGCGTGTGCTGCGCGTACAGCTCCACGCCCTGCGACACCGCGTCCTGGCCGCCGGCCTTGGTGCTGTAGTTCTGCACCGTAACCGTCTGGCCGTTGATCAGCATGTTGACGTCGCTGATCACATCGACCGAGAAGTTCTCCACGTTCTTGCGGAACAGCCCCACGCCCGCCACCGAGCCCGGCTGGAAGTACCACTCCAGCCCCAGGTCGAACTGGTTGGCCTTGTACGGCTCCAGCTTCTTGTTGCTGCCCGAGCCGTACCAGCCCTGCTCGCTGGCACCGCCGGTCAGGCGCCGGTCGGCCACGTATTCCGGGCTGTAGTACTCCAGGCTGCCGGGCGCGGCGATGGCGTTGTAGCTGGGCCGCGCGATCACCTTCGACGCCGCCGCGCGCAGCAGCAGGTTCTCGGTCAGGTCGTAGGCCAGGTTGAAGCTGGGCAGCACGTCGGTGTACTTGCGGTCCAGCGCACTGACCACGAACGACTCGGTGCGCTGCTCGGTGTCGGAAAGCCGCCAATAGCCTTCGGTGCCGCAGTAGGTATCGGCTGGCGCGCCCGCGGGCATGGCCGCGCCCTGCTGACAGGCCAGCGGATTGCCGTCGGCACCATCGAAGAAATAATCGTTATAGGCGGTCACCTTGTCGGTGGAATCGGCATGCTGACCGGTGCGCGCCACCCGCACGCCGACGTTGCCGCGCAGGCGCTCGGTGTGGAAGTTGAGCTGCAGGTAGGTCGAATAGATCTTCTCGTCGACGTTGTAGACGAAGTTGTCTTCGTTACGGGTCTGCATCGCGCCGTAGGTCTGGTTCAAGTAGCCGATGTAGCCGGGGAAGTTGATCGCCGGGAACGCGCTGGACTTTACCCCGCCGGCCAGGTTGTCCAGCGAGAACAGCAGGTCCGGCGAGAACTGCGTGGCCAGCGCATTGCAGCGCCCGTTCCAGTAGCGGTTGTTGTAGTCGCTCGGGTCGGTGCCCGGGCACACCCAGTAGTTGTTGCCGGTGTTGCGGTGGATGCCGCCGTCGCGGCGCTTGAGGCCGAACTGCAGCGAGTCGAAGAACTCGCCGTCCATGTGCCAGGTGGTATCGATCTGCGCGTACTGCTGCTGGTTGGTGTTGCGGGTCCAGGACGAACCGGTCGAACCCAGGTCGACCTGCAGGATGCCGTCGCGCAGGTTCTGCATCAGTTCCGGCGAGAAGGTCATGGTCGGCGTGCCAGTGAAGTCCCAGGCGCTGGCGAAGTTGCCGTTGCTCCAACTGCCATCGGCGTTCTGGCGACGCGGCTTGATCGGCAGGGAGAACTGCAGCTCCGGCCCGCCCTTGGCCCAGGTGCGGCCGGCCTTGAACGACACGTCCACCTTCTCGCCGCGCCATTCGCCGCCCAGGTCCACCGTCTGCGACAGCGACTTCTCGATGTTGTAGCTGCCGGTGATCTGCGGCGTCGGCACCGTGCAGTCGTCCGAGCCCCAACCGCCAGGCGGCAGGCCGGCGGCGGCGGCCTGCGCTTCGCTGCAGTAGTAGGCCTTGCCCGGATGCAGGCTGTAATTGGCGCCGGTGACGATGGTGCCGCTGGGATCGAACTGCAGCCCGTCGAGCAGGCGGCCGCCGCGCCAGTTGCCGTCGCCGTAGTAGCGAGCGATGTTCCACTCGGGGATCTTGACCGTGTTGGTCTGCGAGTTCTGCGATAGATCGAAGCGGAAGTAGTTCGCGGTCAGGGTCAGGTCGTCGGTCGGCTTGAACTGGAAGGTCAGCTGGCCGCCCTTGCGCTCGCGTTCCTCCTGCTTGACGTCCAGGCTGACCGCCGTGGGCATCATGAAGCGGGTGTAGTACTTGCCGTTCTGGTCCCAGAAGCCGGTGCCGCCCCACCAGTTGGCGTTGAAGTCCGACGGATTGCCGTTGACGTCGACCGCCGGGCCGCCTTCGTCGCGGCCGTACCACTGCCAGCTCTCGGTACTGGCGTTGAGCGTGCGCGCGGTGCGCTTTTGCTGCGTGTAGCCGACGAACACGCCGAAACGGTTGTCCTGGTCGTGCCACGAGTACGAGCCGGAGAACTGGCCGTCGGTCTTCTTGCTGCTGTCCGACCACACGCCCTCGGCAGACAGGAAGCCGGAGTTGGGCTCCAGCTCCAGTGGGCGCCGCGTCTGCAGGATCACGGTGCCGCCGATACCGCCTTCGTCGATGCGCGCTTCCGGCGTCTTGTACAGCTCGGCGCTGCCGAGCAGGTTCGATGGCAGCAGCGTGTAGTTGAACGAGCGCGTCGGGTCGCCGTTGGATTCGGCGGTGGCGATGTAGTTGCCGTTCAATTCGGTCAGCACCAGCTCCGAGGACAGGCCGCGCACGCTGACGTTCTTGCCCTCGCCGCCGTCGCGGGTGATGACCACGCCGGGCACGCGCTGCAGCGCATCGGCCACGTTCTTGTCGGGGAACTTGCCCACGTCCTCGGCGGTGATCACATCGACCACGGCGTTGGCGTTGCGCTTCTGCTCCAGGCTCTTCTCGATCGCGTAGCGGTAGCCGGTGACCGTCACCGCGTCCAGGTCGGTGGCCTTGACCTCGGCCTGCCCCGTGGGGGCCGGCGTGCCGTCGGCCTGCTGGGCGAAGGCGGTGGTGGAGGCGGCCGTCGCGAACAAGGCGATGGCGATGCCGGCGGACAGCGTGCTGCGGTTGCGTGCGGATGGCATGAAGTTCATTTCAATCATCCTCTCCCAAAGATTGATCGGCTTGCGGCACGCATGGGTGTCGCTCGATCCAGACCGAACGAACATGCGTGCATCGTTGTAGTGAAAACATCCGGCGCCATCGCGGCATGCCGGTCGTGCAGTCCCTCCCCTCGCAACGATCCCGTTTAATTGGATCGTTCTAATTCGTTGGAAAACTAAGTATCACAGCGCCTCGCGCAGCGCATGCTGCCGCGCAACAGCGCTAATGCATTCGACGAGTGCTGCAGTGGGCGATGCGTAGTGCGCAGTCGCGGCGCTGTTGTGTTTTCATGGCATGGCCTGCCGCGTCACCGGCCGTAGCAGCTCGATCTCGCCCAGCGTCACGCCTTCGCCCGTCTCCAGGCGCAGGCGGTAGGCGCTGTACGTGCCGGGCTTGGCGATGCGGAACGGCCGCAATTGCCGCGCCCAAGCGAATGTCTGCGCGCGTCGCTGGTCCAGCGTGGTCCACGCGCCGTCTCCGTTGCGGCCTTCCAGCGTCCACGCCATGCCGGACAAGGCGGCATCACCGCTTGTCAGCGTGTAGTGCGTGGCGCGTTGCGGCGCTGCGAAACGCAAGTCGACGCTGGCACCGGCCGGCAGCGGCAGCGCCGTGGTCGCATCGTCGTCGATCAGTGCCGTGGCCTTGGGGTGCCCTTCCAACGACACCGCCACGGCCTGCGATGCCACATCCTCCAGCCCGCGCGGCGCGCTGCCCCGCGGCGTCAGCGACGGCGACAACGCGTCCGCGCCGCTGCCCCAGCGCGACGGCGTCGCCCCCATCACGAACTCCAGCGTGGCGCCGTCGGCGATGTCCTGGTGGCGCAGCCAGGCCTTCTTCCACGGCTTGCCGTTGAGCGTGAGCGACTGCACGTACACGTTGCGCGCACCGTTGTTGCGCGCGATCACCACCAGCTTGCGACCGTTGCCGAGATCGACCTCGGCGCGCGGAAACGCCGGCGAGCCGATCACGTACTCCGGCGCGCCCATCCGCAGCGGATACAGCCCGAGCATGGCGAACAGGTACCACGCCGACATCTCGCCGTTGTCCTCGTCGCCCGGATAGCCCTGGCCGATCTCGCTGCCCAGGTACAGCCGGCGCAGCACCTCGCGGGTGAGGCGCTGGGTCTTCCACGGCTGCCCCGCCGCCACGTACATCCACGGCAGATGATGCGAGGGCTGGTTGCTGTGCGCGTACATGCCCATGCGCACGTCGCGCGCCTCGGTCATCTCGTGGATGACGCCGCGGTAGCTGCCGGCAAAACGCTTGTCTGCGGTCTCCGGCGTGGCGAAAAGTTCGTCCAGGCGGACCGCCATGGCGTCCTCGCCGCCCAGCAACCCGGCCAGGCCGGCCGCGTCGTGCGGTGTGGTGAAGGCGAAGGTCCAGGCATTGGCCTCGGTGTAGTCGCCGCCCCACACGCGCGGATCGAACTTCGACGCAGGCGTACTCCACTGGCCAGCCGGCGTACGCCCACGGAAGAAACGCGTGGCCGGGTCGAACAGATACACATAATCGGTGGCACGCGCCCGGAAGTACTCGGCTTCTTCGCGGTAACGCTGTGCCTGCTGCGGCTCCTGTTCTTGTTCCGCCAACGCCTGCGCCATCTGCGCCAGGCCGAAATCGTTGAGTGCACCCTCCAGCGTCCACGACAGCCCTTCGTGCACGTCGTTGGCGGCGTAGCCGCGGTACATCGAGCGGGCCAGGCCCTTGCGACCCACATTCGACACCGGCGGCACCACCGTGGCATTGCGCAGCGCCGCCGCATAGACCTCGTGCGCGTCGAACCCGCGCACGCCCTTCAGCCAGGCATCGGCGAAGGCCACATCGGAACTGGTGCCGACCATCAGATCCGCATAGCCCGGCGAGGACCAGCGCGCCACCCAGCCGCCGTCGCGGTACTGCTGCAGGAAACCATCGATCATCGCCCCGGCCTGCTCCGGCGCGAACAGCGCATACGCCGGCCAACTGGTGCGGAAGGTGTCCCAGAAGCCGTTGTTGACGTAGACCTTGCCCGGCAGGATCGGCGCCGACGTACGCTCGGCATCGCCGCCGGCGTTGTCCTTGGACCAACTGTTCTGGTCGGCATGCCGCCAATCCGGATGCACCGCGCGGCCGAGGTTCTCGTGGGCGACGTTGGGATACAGGAACAACCGGTACAGATTGGAGTACACCGTGACCCGCTGGTCGTGGCTGGCGCCTTTCACCTGTACCCGGCCCAGCACCGCGTCCCAGGCGTCCTGCGCACGCGACTGCACCAGCTCGAACCCGGCGTCGCCGATCTCCTGCTGCAGATTGCGCTGCGCCTGCTCCACCGAGATCAGCGAGGTGGCGATGCGCATCACCACCGTGCGGTCCGCGCCCGGTGCGAACTTGACGTAGCCGGTCGGGCGGCCCGTGGCGATCTTGCCGCTTGAAGCCCAAGGACGGTCGAAGCGCGCATACACGAACAGGCGCGTGGCACCGTTGGACAGCCCGCTGCGCGTGTCGGAGTAGCCACGCAGGGTCTGCGTCGCCGCGTCCAGGGTCAGCCCGCCACGCGCGTCGACGTTGTCGAACAGCAGGTTAGCATCGCCGCCCTCGGGAAAGCGGAAGCGGAAGACCGCGGCCCGCTCGCTCGGCGTCAGCTCCGCGCGGATACCGTTGTCGAAGTCCACCCGGTACAGATGCGGGCGCGCCTCCTCGTGGTCGTGGCTGAAGGACAACGCGCGCTTCGCGCGGTCCGCCTCCGGCACCCCGCGCGTGGACGACGGCATCACCTGGAAGGTCTGGCGATCGCCCATCCACGGGCTGGGTTCATGGCTGATCGACAGCGCCTGCAAGCGCGGCCGGTTGTCGTCGCCGTTCTGTTCGTTCCAGCGGTACAGCCAGCTCAGCGTCCCCGCATCGGTCGCCGGCACCCAGAAATTGAAGCCGTGCGGCATCGCCGTGGCCGGGATGTTGTTGCCGCGCGAGAACGTGCCGTTGGACTGCGTGCCGCGCGTGGTCACCACCTCGTCGCTGGGCCGGCGCGCCGCCTGCGGCGCTGGTTCGCGTCGCACCGCGACATCGTCGATCCAGCCGGAGCCCACCTTGCCGGTCCCAGGCTGTACCTGCAGCTCGATCGCGCGGATGCGCCTGCCGCGCAGCGCCGCCACATCGCCCAACCGCACCTGCTTGAGTGCCCACTGCTGCGGGTACAGCGTCTTCGACGCCGCCTGCCCCGCCGCACCGACCAGCGCACCATGCTGATCTTCCGCGCCCAACTCGGACAAGCGGCGCCCATCGTCGAATAGCAGATCCACCGCCACACCGGTCGACGCCACCGTATCGCCATCGACGATCTCCGGCAGCACCATCCACGACAGCACCGTGTCCGGCTCCACCGGCAGATCGACCACAAACAGCTGTGCGTGCCCGGCCGCAGTAGCGCGATAGTGCAGCGCATGCAGCCCGGTGTAGCCCATGCCGGCCTTGGCCGCGTAGGGCTGCTCGGGGCCATTGCCGATAGCGACCTGGAGAGCCGCTTTGTCGGACTGCGTGGACGACGCAGGCACAGGTTCGCCGCGCTCGAACGAAGACGCGAAGCCGGGATCGGCCGCACATGCCGCGCCGCTGCCCGCGCACAACAGCGCCGACACCGCGACGGACGCCCACCACCGGCGTGAAGACTCAGGCGTGTGCGCGAAGCACGGGCGGATTGGCATGGCGGGCTCCCCAAACTCTCTCGATCGGTTGTGCCGCGACGCGTCGCGTCACGCACCTCCGGTGGCTACGGCGCGCAGCGAAGGCACGCAACGTGGACCGGATCGACCCGAGGGATCGGCGCTCAAGTCGGCATCCAGCACCGCTTCACGACCGCAGATGCATGCGACCAGAACGGGCGTCAGCAAACTCGTAGCACGCGATCCATACCCGCCGTATCCCCCAAGGATGCGCTGCATCAACGGCTTTGGATCGATCCAACTCGCCTACAAGTAACACGCCTTTTGATGAGTTGCATGCTGCTGCGCAACAGTTCCTCTGCGGGTCGACACGCGATCCAGCATCGATCGCGTTGCGTTGAATACGAAGAAGGAGGACGCTGCACCGTCCCGCGACGAGGAGCGATCGAAGGCGATAGAGCGCCCTGCCTGACTGACGATCAACGGCTACACTGGCAAGCGCTGGATCGCTCCAAACACAGGGGTTTCAAATGAAAATGGCCACACTCGCACTTTTGACTGGACTTCTGGCAACGTCGAGCGCACTTGCCGACACAACACGCTGCTCGACGGACTCGTACGGCAACACCACGTGCCGCGGCGACGACGGAAGCGTGACGCGCACCAGCAAAGACTCCTACGGCAATACCACGACCCGTGACGACCAGGGCAACGTGATTCGCTGCTCCTCGGACTCGTACGGCAACAAAACCTGCCGCGGCGACGACGGAAGCGTGACGCGCAGCAGCACGGACTCCTACGGCAATACCACGACCCGTGACGACCGGGGCAACACGATTCGCTGCTCCTCGGACTCGTACGGCAACAAGATCTGCCGCGGCGACGACGGAAGCGTGACGCGCAGCAGCACAGACTCCTACGGCAATACCACGACCCGTAGCGATTAGGGCAACGTGGTTCGCAGCGCGACGGACTCCTTCGGCAACACGACGCGTCGCGACGACAAGGGCAGCGCAACGCGCTGCAGCACCGTCAGCTTTGGCATTGCCACTTGCCGACAAACAGCCTGACGCTGCATTCAAGCCGACGCCGCGCTGCCGCGCGGCTTGATCCAGCAACGTCCTTCCGCGCTATGACCAGTTGAAGATTCTTGCTGGCGCGGTGTGAGATTCCGTGCGCTGGCGCGAATCATGGTGTCGAGGGGCGCGAAGGCCGCGCCGGTGAACCAATGGATACCATCGCAACCGCCATGACCGCGAACGACGCCAGAGATGCCTTCAGCGCGCTGCTACAGCGCCATTCCGGCATCGTGTTCAAGGTCGCTGGCAGCTATGCGCGCGGTGCCGAGGACCGCGCCGATCTGGCCCAGGAAATCGCGGCACAGCTCTGGCACGCCTGGCCGACGTACGACCCAGCGCGCAGCGTCAGCACCTGGATGTACCGGATCGCGCTGAACGTGGCGATCAGCCACCTGCGCAACCGCGAACTGCGGCAGCGGCACGACGCGATGCCGCTGGACGAAACCCTGCACGACGTGGCCGACGGCAACGCCGCGGACCCGGAGAACGAACAGCGGCTTCGCCTGCTGCAGGACGTCATCGCGCGCCAGCCGCCGCTGGACCGCGCACTCTTGCTGCTCTACCTCGAAGACCGCCCGCAACGCGAGATCGCCCAGATCCTCGGCATCACCGAAAGCAACGTCTCCACCAAGATCGGACGCCTGAAACAGCGCATCCGCGACGAATTTCGCTAAACCACGCCATGGAGACCACGATGGAACTCGACGACTTCAAATCGGCCTGGCAAACGCTGGACCGCCGGCTGCAACTGGACAACACGTTGAAGCTGCACGAATTGCGCGAGCGCAAACTGGACCGGACACGCGGCAGCCTGCGCCCGCTGTACTGGGGCCAGGTGCTGCAGATCCTGTTCGGCATTGCGTTCGTCCTGCTCGCGTCGCTACTGTGGATGAGCAAGCCAGCACATGCCGCGTCCATCGTCGCCGGTGTGTTGGTGCAAGCGTATGGCGTGCTGACGATCGTCGCGGCCGGCGTGGTGCTGGGGCGACTCGGCAACATCGACTATGCGCAGCCGGTCGTCGGCATCCAGAAGCAGTTGCTGCGCGCACGCACGCTGTACATCCGCAGCGGCATGGTCGCCGGTCTGCCGTGGTGGTTCCTGTGGATCGCGGTCTTGCAGACCTTGGCTGGCCTGGGCGATGTCGATCTGCTGGCCAAGGCCCCCGCGCTGGTGTGGAGCGGCTACGGCATCGGCGTCGCCGGCCTGCTAGGCACCTGGTGGCTCCACCGCTGGGCACGCCGCCCGCAACGCGCCGAGTTCGGCCGGAAGATGGACGACTCCTTGAGCGGCGGCAGCCTGCGCAAGGCGCTGGCGCAACTGGAAGAATTGCAGCGCTTTGAGTGCGACTGAGTGCGCTTTCTCACGGCCGTCAACATCCACAGATGTCGCTCGGTTCAACTGGCAGCCTACCCCTGCTGCCTGTGAGCAGCGCTCCCAATCCGCGTCGTAGTGCAGTTCCATCTCCCCGCGCGCAGGCAGCGTCCAGCGCGCCACGCGAACGCCATTGGTCCAGATGGAGAGGCTGCGGCCATGCGATCGACGCCCCATCTCACCACTCCGTTTGCGCGCTGGCGGCGGCGGGGTCCCCGCGGGTACCGATGGTCAGCTCCAACCCCAGCGCCGCGCACCAGGCCAAGAGTTGTTCGACGCTCAACGCGTGGGCGTTCAGTTCCAGATGGGAAACCCGCGACTGGCTCAGGCCGAGACGGCCGGCCAGTGCAGACTGGGTCAGTCCCTGGGCCTTGCGTGCGGCCTGCAGTGTCGCGCCTAGTTGCGTTGCGGTGACCAGAACGTGGCGTGTCGACATTGGGGTGGTACCCGTCATTCAGCTAAACGCAAAATACCTGCAAAACGAATAAAGTTCAAATAGCTGATATTTGGGTAAATTACTCGATGTGTGCGCGATCCTCCTGCGCTGACGCCGGATGCCGGATGCCGAATAGTCGGGCACATGCATCACCACAGAGATGCCGTGCAGTGGGCGGCAAAGGCGGGCTGAGTTGGCGAACGCGCCAGGCGCGGTGTCCGACGCGCCTGGCAATGGTGGAATTTGCTGGAAACCTATAGGCGATGTTCTCGGCCTCCTTGGCACAATCACCGCACTTTCTGCGGTGATTGTGGCGGCCAATCGCTGCACAAGTCCGCACGCCCACCGGGACGACCGATGCCACATGTCTGGGAGGCAACCTCCGTTCAAGGGCCGACGTGTAGCGACGACGCGACCGGTACGGGTCATCTCCACCATCGAGCGCTTCGGCTCACGGTCCCGCTCCGGCAAAGCCACCTTCAAAACCTAGCGGCTACGGCGCCACCTTTCACCTGCGTCGCTTCTTGGCGGGAGACGGCGTCCCCACCGACGCATCCTTGATCAGCAGGTACCCATTGGCTATCGTGATACGCACCTTGCCACCACCGCGAAGTCTGTGCCTTCTAGCCATAGGCCATACAAGCGCAGGCTTGGGACCTACCGCCCGACGCGTATGCCGTTGCGCTCCACATCTGTAGTAGCGATAGCCGACGGTGCATTGCGTGCACCCGGCGCGCGATCAAGCGCCTGGGCGCGGCGACGTTGTCGGCATCGGGGCAAACAGGCGTTACCGACGCCGCACCAGTGAGCAGCTCGGCGGCAATCACACCCAAGGGGTCGGGCGATTCGAGCTTGAGCCAGCAGAGCGGCGCCTTGGTGACGCGGCGAGGGCAATTGGTCTTTGAACAAGCGGAAGCACTACCGGGCATGACGTCTTCCATTTGAGTGGGAGTCGCCAAGTGATTTCGGGAGACCAAACCGGGCTGCGGAATTTGCCGTAGCGACTAGATAGTTGCTCAACCCAAAGAAGCTGGCAACGCTATAAACAGAACGTCTGTAGACATCTGCAGGAAAGCGCCGTTGAGGATTAAGTCAATCTGAGCCAGCCCCAATATCTTTACTCTGACTCGCAACGCACGCTGAAGCGAAATCAACGAGTTCATCGGGCGGTCATTTCCGTTGTCATGTTCTCCATGCCGCCTAATACTTGAGCTGAGGCGCGAGCATCAGTATGGCACTTGGCTCGCTGGGCGGACAATGGAGAACTCCCGGAATCGGCAAAATGCCATGCCGATGCGAGTCGGCTCCAGCGAAGGGTTATACCTTGCTCGCTGCATTACCTACTGGACTTTTCGCGCTGGATGACCGCCTTGGCAAGTTCGAGTGCGATGCTGAAGACCTGGGGATCAAGGTCAGTGGTCTGCTGACCTATGAACTGTGACCCCTTGTCGATGTTCCAATGCTGTAGCGCATCCTTCACTTCCGCCCACTCGATCGCAGACCCGTGTGCTCGCAAGTAGAACTCTCCGAAGGAGATTGCGTGACGACGATCGGCGTTGCGAAGCGCCTCTACCATGAATGACTTCCCAAGGGAAAAGGCGTATTTGGCAAGCGTGATCAACAGACTCACGACAACAACGCCAGTGACAGCGAGCTCAACCAAAGCAGGCCATGAGCTTGTGGAGGGTCCGGTGACGAGTACTCGCCACACACCAAACGCCACAGTAGCCAGGAGAGTTATGTACGCCAGGCCGTACCAAGTATAGGCCCATCTTTGATAAGTTTTTTCGCGACTCTCAAGTTGCTGGAGTGACTTCTGGATGAAATCTGCCGCACTTGACTGGACGAGACGACTGACCTGCTCACGTTTTTCGGCTTTGGCCAGTTGAATTCCCGATAGGCGCTCTAGGCCTTCCGCTAGCTTGATCGCCGCATCTTCAGCATCACCGCTTGTGGCGAAGACGCCTTGAAATTGAGCGAGCTGCGCCGGGAGCTCCACATTTCCGATTACTACGGGGATGATTACCGGGCGACCGCGCTCCCGTGCATAAGCCACTGCTGCGCCAAGTTCGTGGCTTATCCAAGTACTTTTGGCAGAGGCTTCCGAAACTACAACGACGACTGCATCTACATCCTTCAGCCGGGCAATGATGGTGTCTTGCCAACGGTCTCCAGGTGCGATCTGCTCATCAAACGACAATACCTGGTGCCCAAGTTCAGTAAGCGCGCGTCGTAGAGGCCCTGCGAAAGCGCGATCCTGGTTAACGAAGGAAAGGAAGACGGTTGCCATAGCTTGGTGCGTGCTCCACGACGTCTAACGCTTTTAATTAAGCCACGCCGCGAATCGGAGTTGGCTTGCAAATGAACGGGGGCAGGTTGACTTTTTAACCCTTGCTTCCTACCTAGCAGACAACTTCCAATTGCCTTTGCGCATAAGCTCGTAGGCGATCATGAAAACGGCTCCCACGCATTGACGATGGAAACTCCCGTAGGCTCGAAATCAGAGACGTTGCGCGTAACCACCGCCATACCATGCACCAACGCCGTCGCCGCGATGAGCGCATCGCGCTCGCCGCGCTTGTCGGGTACATGCAACCGGGCGCAGCGTTGCGCCACAGCGGTATCGATCGGCAATGTGCGTCCGGAAAACTCGGGCAGTACGTGCTGCTCTAGCCACGAGCGCAGCATGCCGCCCTGGGTAGCGTCCTTGCGTTCGATCGACAGAACGCCAAGCTCCAGCTCCATGACGGTGATGGCCGAGATGAAGAGATCGGCGGCATCGACGCTTTCTGCCCACGCCGCCACATTTGCATCCGCCCTGCCGAGCCGCACCTTGCGCAACTCGGACAGCACGTTGGTGTCCAGCACGTACATCACGAAAGATCAGCCGGCCGGGCTCCAATCGTCACGCGCGGCGGCTCGAACTCGATGTCTGCAACGCCCGGCATCGCCAGCGCATCGGCAATGTTGCGTCGCTGCCTGGTCAGCCGTTGGTAGTCTTCGAAGCTCAACAGCACGTGCGCAGGCTTGCCGCGGTCCGTGATGAACACCGGGCCGCTCTTGGTGGCCTTCTTTGCCCGCGTCACGTCCTGATTCAGTTCCCGACTTGATAGGGTTGTGATGGTCATAAGGCACCTCCTAGATCCGCTCAATGTAGTTACGTTACTACAACACTGCTTGAGGGGGCAAATGACGGATCAACACGGCCACGAGTGTCTCAGCCAGGCAGCCCTTCCTGTCGAGAACGGGCCGGGTTCTCTCCTAACATCCGCTATTTTCAAGAGCGGACAACATGCAGTCGCCGTTGCATGCTGCTGGTAGACCACTAGCAATCGCTACTGCCTGCATCACATCGCCCCACGCAGCTATCGCTGCCAGGACTAGCTCCCCACACTTCTGCTAGTTAACCTGGTGACACGCGAGAGGAGCTATATGGCACGAGGCACAGACTGGTCGCATGAAGAAGTGGAGGCCTGCGTCGCCGACTACTTGCACATGCTCACGCTCGAACTGAACGGCCAGCGGTATAGCAAGACCGTCCATGCACGTGCGCTGGCCGAGCGGATTGACGGGCGCAATCGAGCCGCCATCGAGTTCAAGCACTGCAACATCAGCGCAGTCCTTCTCGCACTCGGCTACCCGTACATCGATGGCTACAAGCCGCGCGGCAACTACCAGACCCTGTTGTTCGACGTGGTGGGAGGTCAGGCGCAGTCGAACGATGCACTACAGGCTGCTGCTCAATCCGCGGTGCTGCGGCCTGCCGTCATGGTCGCCCCAGAGGATACGGATGCCGTATGGGTTCCGGCACCGACAGCGGCACGGGTACGAGAGACACCACCTATCTACCTGCCCAGATTCTCGCCTATCCAACGCGACTACCTGGCACAAGAAGCGCGGAATCAATCGTTGGGCCGGGCCGGCGAGTTGTTCGTAATAGAGTTGGAAACCCGCCGCCTTCATGCAGCCGGCCAAAAACGCCTGGCCAATCGGGTCGAGCACATAGCCGCTTCTCAAGGCTATGGCCTAGGCTACGACGTACTCTCCTACGAGACCGATGGCCGAGAACGACTCATCGAGGTAAAGACCACCGCGTTCGGCATCCTGACTCCATTCCATGTCAGCCGCAACGAACTGGCGCGCTCGGAAGTCGATGCTGACAAATACCGCCTCTATCGTCTCTTCGACTTCCGCGCAAAGCCACGCCTATTCGATCTGCCCGGCGCCATCGCTTCGCATTGCCTTCTCGAGTCAACCATGTACATCGCGCGCTTCTAAGACGACGGCCTCACTAACACTACAAGAATGGGGTCGGGCTCACTTCCAACGTCCGCTCATCTTGAAAAGCAGACAGCATGCAATTGCCTTTGCATGCTGATGGTGGGCCCACCAGGATTCGAACCTGGAACCAAAGGATTATGAGTCCTCTGCTCTAACCGTTGAGCTATAGGCCCGGATGCGTCCGGAGCGGGCGGGCGATGCGCCGGCCGCCGGCTTGGCGCCTCTGGCGTACTCGCTGGGGAGGCGCCGAAGCAGCGTGAGTTTACAGTTCGACGTGGCGCGCTGTCTTCCCGGGACGGGAGCGTCGGGGCTCCCACGCAGCTTACCCCTACGCGTGAAAACGGTAGCGGGCCGTGCTGACACCCATCAGCAGGGGCCGCAACCTTCCGCCAGCCACAAACAGCGAGCGCCGCTACTGGCCCCCAATGCCAGAGAACATGCTCGCGACGCAAGCAGCGACCTGCCGCGCCTGCCCCTCCGGCACAATGATCTTCACGACTTTACTGCCGGTCCAGTGGAACACGTGGTCATCCAGCAGTTCGATGGCGAGTACGTTCCCGTTGAACGCGTATCTCGCCCGCCTGGTCGCGAATCCATGGATCTGGTCGTCCGCCTCGATGTAGAGGCACCCGGGATCCTCGATCTCGTCCCGGCAGAGCCCGATGTTGTACGGCTGGCCGGCACGCTCTTGGTCGATCAGGAAGCCCAGCGAAAAGTAGCCGTCGTCGCTTTCCTGGTTGTCGACGTCCACTCGCAGCGACTTCAGGATGTCATCCACGCGCCCTCCCATGCGTCCCCTGCCCCGCCAAGTGGTGCGAGCCGGCACCAGGATAGCGTGTGCCCGCGACACCATGGCCGCGCACGTCCACGCCGTACCGCATAGGATCAACTGCGACTCCTAATCCTCCAGTCCCAGCACCAGCACCGCCAACGGCGGGATGGTCAGCACCAGCGACGCCGGATGCCCATGCCCGCCGACGTTCTCGGCGCGCACGCTGCCGCCGTTGCCGGTGTTGCTGCCGCCGTAGATCTCGCTGTCGGAGTTCAGCAGTTCGCGCCAGCGGCCGGCGCGGGGCACGCCGATGCGGTAGCCGTGGTGCACCTGCGGGGTGAGGTTGGCCACCACCAGCAGCGGGGTGTCGCCGCTGCGGGCCTTGCGCAGGTAGGCGAACAGGCTGTTGCCGGCGTCGTCGCCGATGACCCAGGCGAAGCCTTCGGGTTCGTCGTCGCGGGCGTGCAGTGCGGGGTGTTCGGCGTAGAGGCGGTTGAGGTCGCGGACCAGGCGCTGGATGCCGCGGTGGTTCGGCTGGTCGAGCAGGTGCCAGGGCAGCGCGGCGTCGTGGTTCCACTCGGTGGGCTGGGCGATTTCGCAGCCCATGAACAGCAGTTTGCGCCCGGGGTGGGTGTACATGTAGCCGAGGTAGGCGCGCAGGTTGGCGAAGCGCTGCCAGTCGTCGCCGGGCATGCGTCCGAGCAGGGAGCGCTTGCCGTGCACCACTTCGTCGTGGGAGATGGGCAGCATGAAACGCTCGGAATACGCGTAGACCATGCTGAAGGTCATCTCGCCGTGGTGGTAGCGGCGGTAGATCGGGTCCAATTCGATGTAGTGCAGGCTGTCGTGCATCCAGCCCATGTTCCATTTGTAGTCGAAACCCAGGCCGCCATGGGCGAGGTCGGCGGTGACGCCGGGCCAGGCGGTGGATTCTTCGGCGATGGTCATGGCGCCGGGTGCCTGCTCGGCCACCACCTGGTTGAGCCGGCGCAGGAAGGCGATGCTCTCGTAGTTCTCGCGGCCGCCATGGATGTTGGGCACCCACTCGCCGGCGTTGCGGCTGTAGTCGCGGTAGAGCATGGAGGCGACCGCGTCCACGCGCAGGCCGTCGACGTGGTAGCGCTGCAGGAACTCCAGCGCGCTGGCGATCAAAAAGCCGGAGACTTCGCGGCGGCCGTGGTTGTAGATGAGCGTGTTCCAGTCGCGGTGGAAACCTTCGCGCGGATCGGCGTGTTCGTACAGGGCGGTGCCGTCGAAGTGGGCCAGGCCGTGCGCGTCGGTGGGGAAATGCGCCGGCACCCAGTCGACGATGACGCCGATGTCCTCGCGGTGGCAGCGGTCGACGAAGCGGGCGAAGCCTTCCGGGCTGCCGAAGCGCGCGGTGGGCGCGAACAGGCCCAGCGGCTGGTAGCCCCAGGAGCCGCCGAACGGATGCTCGGTGACCGGCAGCAGTTCGATGTGGGTGAAGCCCATGTCGGCCACGTACGGAATCAGCCGCTCGGCCAGCGCGTCCCAGTCGAGCAGGCTGCCGTCGGCGGCGTGCATCCACGAGCCGGCGTGCACCTCGTACACGCTGATCGGCGCCTGCGGGGCGTGGCGGCGCGCGCGCGTGGCCATCCAGGCGTCGTCGCGCCACTGGAACGGCGTGGGGTCGGCGACGATGGAGGCGGTGCCGGGCGCCAGTTCCGCCTGGCGCGCGACCGGGTCGGCCTTGGCCGGCAGTTCTTCGCCGCGCGGGCCGCGCAGGGCGAACTTGTAGCGGGCGCCGGGGTCGACGCCAGGCACGAACAGCTCCCACACGCCGGCCTGGTGGCGCAGGCGCATCGGGTGGCGGCGCGCGTCCCAGCTGTTGAAGTCGCCGATCACCGCCACGCGCGAGGCGTTGGGCGCCCACACCGCAAAGCGGGTGCCGCGCTCGCCGTCGACCTCGACCACGTTGGCGCCCAGCGCATCGGCCAGGTGCAGGTGATGGCCTTCGCCGATCAGGTGCAGGTCGAAGTCGCTGAGCTGCGGGCCGAAGGCGTAGGCGTCGGCGGTGTCCTGCTCGCCGCCGGGCCAGCGGATGCGCAGGCGGTAGCGCCCCTCGCCCGGCAATTCGGCGTGGAAGAAGCCTTCCGGCCCCTGCTGCAGCGGCACTTCGCTGCCGTCCTCCAGCACCGCCAGCACCGCATCGGCGCCCGGCTGGTAGCTGCGCAGCACCCGCGCCTCGCCGAGGCGATGCACACCCAGCACGGCGAACGGGTCGCCGTGGCGGGCGGTGGCGAAGGCGCGTTGCGTCGCGTCGTCCCAGACGTGGACGGCATCACTCATCGAATCGACTCCTGGGGCGCGGGAAAGCGGTCGAGTATGCGCAACAGTCCCTGTATGGGCACCATGATCCATGCCGGGCGGTTGGCGGCCTCGTAGCGAATTTCGTAGCAGGCCTTCTCGATCAGGAACAGCAAGGTGGTGGCCTCGAACGCGGCCGGCGCCACCCACGGATGCGAGCTGGCATCGAGCACGGTGCGGTAGGCGGCCAGGAACGCGGCGCTGGCGCGGCTGCGGAACGCGGCCAGGTATTGCTCCTGCGCGGTGTCCAGGCCGGCGCCGACGCGTGCGGCAGTCCCCTCCTCGCCGCGCGCGGAGACTTCGCTGGCGTAGTCCAGCGAGCGCAGGAAGCCGGCCACGTCGTGCAGCGGGCTGGCCTTGGCGCGGCGTTCGTCCAGCGACTTGGCCGGCTCGCCTTCGAAGTCGATCAACACCACGTCGTCGAACGCGACCAGGATCTGGCCGAGGTGGAAGTCGCCATGTACGCGCGTCAGCAATGCGCCGGACAACAGCGACGGCGCCTGCTGCAGCCAGGCATCCAGGCGCGCGCGCTCGGCTAGCAGGCTGTCCACCGCGGCGTGTTCGGCCGGGTCGTCGTTGGCGTCGCGATGCGCCAGCAAGGTGTCCCACATCGCCTGCACCTCGTGCACCACGCCGTCCACCACCTGCTGCGCCGCGGCCGCGTCCACCGGCTGCGGCGCGAAGGCGGGCGCGTCGCTGGGTTGCGCCAGCACCGCGTGCAGCTCGGCCAGGCGCCGGCCGACCAGGGCGGCGAAGGCGTCGTAGCCGGCCACGCTCTCCAGCCGCGCCGCATCGTCCTGGGCGGCATCGTATTCCTCGGCGCCGCGTGCGAGATGATCCAGGGTCCAGCGCCAGGCGTCGCCCTGGTTGCGCACGAAGCCCTGCAGCAGGGCCAGCGTGGTCTCGCTGCCGTCGGCCTCGACGCGGGCGACATGGCCCAGCAGCGGCGCGGCGTTGGCATAGCCCAGCGCGGTGAGGCGCTCGCCGATCTCGATCTCCGGGTTGATGCCGGCCGACACGCGCCGCAGCAGCTTGAACACCGCCGCATCGCCGACGATCAGCGAGCTGTTGCTCTGCTCCGCCGACAGCCAGCGGATTTCCGGATCGGCGGGGATGTCCACGCGCTGCAGCGCCGCGGTGGGACAAAAACGAATGCGCTCGGCGGCTGTCTCGTTGCCGGCGTCGCCATCCACGCGCAGCTCCGCCTTGTCGCGCAGCGCGGCGAGCATGCTCAGGGTGAAGGGCTTCAGCGCGAAGGCGTCGGTGAGGTAGCCGACCTCGCGACCGTGGCGCACGCGCGCCAGCGCCAGTTGCTCGGCCAGCACGCTCGGCTGATCGCGCTCCCAGACGATGCCCAGCGGCAGGATGTAGCGCTCGTGGGCGCCATCGTCCAGTTCCGCCTCGATCTCCAGCAGGGTCAGGCCGTCGCCGCCGGCCAGCGGCGTGCGCCGGGCGATGCACACGCTGCGCAGCGCGCGGTCCTTGGCTGCGAACCAGCGCCGCGTGGACAGCCACGTCGGCAGGATGTCGCGCTCCAGCGTCGGCAGGTGCGGCTGCAGGCCGGCGCTGTCGGTTCCACTGCGCAGCACCAGGGTCTGGTAGTCGGGGAGCGGCACCGGCGCCGGCACATGCCAGTCCGGCAGCGTGGCGTTGCCGACCAGTTGGAAGGCGTAGAAGCCGAACGCCGGCACGGTGAGCAGGTAGGTCAGGCGCCCGATCGGCGGGAAGCTGCCGCCGCCGAGGATGTCCACCGGCACCCGGCCCTCGAACTCGGACAGGTCCAGTTCCACCGCCTGCAGCGTGTGCGAGAGGTTGGCCACGCAAAGCACGGTCTCGTCCTCGTGGCAGCGCAGGTAGGCGAGCAGGCGGCGATTGCCGGGATACAGGAAGCGCAGCGCACCGCGGCCGAAGGCGCGGTAGCGCTTGCGCACCGACAGCACGCGGCGGGTCCAGGTCAGCAGCGAGTACTGGTCGCGCTGCTGCGCTTCCACGTTGACCGCCTGGAAGCCGTACAGCGGGTCCATGATCGGCGGCAGCACCAGCGCGGCGGGATCGGCGCGCGAGAAGCCACCGTTGCGGTCGATCGACCATTGCATCGGCGTGCGTACGCCGTCGCGGTCGCCGAGATGGATGTTGTCGCCCATGCCGATCTCGTCGCCGTAGTACAGCACCGGCGTGCCGGGCATGGTCAGCAGCAGCGAGGTCATCAGTTCGATGCGGCGGCGGTCGCGCTCCAGCAGCGGCGCCAGGCGCCGGCGGATGCCCAGGTTGATGCGCGCGCGGCGGTCGGCGGCATAGGTCTGCCACAGGTAGTCGCGCTCGGAGTCGGTGACCATCTCCAGAGTCAGCTCGTCGTGGTTGCGCAGGAAGATCGCCCACTGACAACTCTCCGGGATCTCCGGGGTCTGGCGCATGATGTCGGTAATGGGGAAGCGGTCCTCGCGCGCGATCGCCATGTACATGCGCGGCATCAGCGGGAAGTGGAACGCCATGTGGCATTCGTCGGCGTTCTCGCCGAAGTACTGCTGGGTGTCTTCCGGCCACATGTTGGCCTCGGCCAGCAGCATGCGGTCGGGGTATTCGGCATCGAGTGTGGCGCGGATGCGGCGCAGGATGGCGTGGGTCTCGGGCAGGTTCTCGTTGGAAGTACCGTCGCGTTCGATCAGGTACGGCACCGCGTCCAGGCGCAGCCCGTCCACGCCCAGGTCCAGCCAGAAGCGCATCACTTCCAGCACCGCTTCCAGCACGGCAGGGTTGTCGAAGTTCAGGTCCGGCTGGTGCGAGTAGAAGCGGTGCCAGAAGTACTGACCGGCCTCCGGATCCCAGGTCCAGTTGGACTTCTCGGTGTCGCAGAAGATGATGCGGGTGCCGGCGTAGTCCTGGTCGCTGTCGGACCACACGTAGAACGCACGCTCCGGAGAGCTGGCCGGGGCCATGCGCGCACGCTGGAACCAGGGATGCTGGTCGGAGGTGTGGTTGATCACCAGCTCGGTGACGATGCGGATGCCGCGCGCGTGCGCCTGCTCCACGAAGCGCTGGAAGTCGGCGATGCTGCCGTAGTCCGGATGCACCGCCATGTACTCGGCGATGTCGTAGCCGTCGTCGCGGCGCGGGCTGGGGTAGAACGGCAGCAGCCAGATGGTGTCCACGCCCAGGTCGGCGATGTAGTCGAGCTTGGAGATCAGCCCGGGGAAGTCGCCGATGCCGTCGTCGTTGGAATCGAAGAACGACTTGACGTGCACCTGGTAGATGATCGCGTCCTTGTACCAGCGCGCATCGCCGGCCGGTGCGCGCGGCTCGAGTTGGGGGGACGACGGCGCGGCGACATTCATGCAGGAACTCCGGCGCGGATGCGCCACAGGGAGAACGGCCGCGACGGATCGAGGCGGATGTGTTGGGTCTTGCCGTACCAGGTGAAGTCGTGGCCGTCCCACAGGTCGCGCACGGCGACGCTGGCATGGTCGGGCAGGCCCAGTTCCCACAGCGGCACTTCGATCTGCGCGTTCTGCGCCGCATGCGGATCCAGGCTCACCGCCACCAGCACCAGGCTGCGCCCGCGCGCCAGGTGCGCGGCGTCGAGGAACTTGCCGAAGTACAGCACTTGCTCGTTGTGCGCCACGTAGAAGCGCGTGCCCAGGTGCGACTGCAGCTCCGGATGCTGGCGGCGCAGCAGGTTGAGGCGGGTGATTTCCTCGACGATGTCGCCCGGCGCGCGCTCGGGCCACACGCGCAACTGGTATTTCTCCGAGTCGAGGTATTCCTCCTTGCCCGGCAGCGGCGTGGCCTCGCACAGTTCGAAGCCCTGGTACATGCCCCACAACCCGGACAGCGTGGTCGCCAGCGCGGCGCGGATCAGGTGCCCGCTGCGCCCGCTGTGCTGCAGGAACAGCGGATTGATGTCCGGCGTGTTGACGAAGAAGTGCGGGCGGAAGCACTCGCTGGGCGCGCCGCTGTTGAGTTCCTCGATATAGGCCTGCAGCTCGGCCTTGTGCTGGCGCCAGGTGAAATAGGTATAGGACTGCGAGAAGCCGACCTTGGCCAGCCGGTACATCGGCTTGGGCCGGGTGAAGGCCTCGGACAGGAACACCACCTGCGGATGGCGCCCGCGCACCTCGGCGATCAGCCATTCCCAGAACGGGAACGGCTTGGTGTGCGGGTTGTCGACGCGGAACAGGGTGACGCCTTCGTTGACCCAGAAGAGCAGCGCATCGCGCAACGCGTTCCACAGCGCCGGCACTGCGCCGCTGGCGTAGAAGTCGACGTTGACGATGTCCTGGTACTTCTTCGGCGGGTTTTCCGCGTACGGGATGGAACCGTCGGCGCGCCAGGTGAACCAGTCCGGGTGGTCGCGCAGCCACGGATGGTCCGGCGCGCACTGGATGGCGAAATCCAGGGCCAGTTCCAGGCCGTGCTCGGCCGCTGCGGCACGCAGGCGGCGAAAACCGTCGAGCCCGCCCAGCTCGGGATGCACCTCGGTATGCCCACCTTCGGCCGAGCCGATCGCATACGGGCTGCCGGGTTCGCCCGGCTCGGCGGTCACGGCGTTGTTGCGGCCCTTGCGGTTCTTCTCGCCGATGGGATGGATCGGCGGCATGTACAGCACGTCGAAGCCCATCGCCTGAATGTGCGGCAGCCGCGCGATCACGTCGTCGAAGGTGCCGTGGCGCTGCGGATCGCCGCTCTGCGAGCGCGGGAACAGTTCGTACCAACTGGCGAAGTGCGCGGCGCGGCGTTCGGCCTCGACCCGGAAGGTCATCGGGTATTCGGTGCGGAACGGCTTGGCATCGGCGCGCGCCATCGCTTCGGCGGTGTCGGGTTCGAGCAGCAGTTGCGCCTTCTCGGCCAGGTCGTCGTTGCGGGCGATACGGGTGGCGATGGCCTTCAGCCGCGTCGCCAGCGCGCCGCGGCTGCGCCCGCGCGCCGCTTCGACCTGGGCCAGCGCCTCCTGCACGTCCACCGGCAGCAGCGTGCCGGCGGCGCGCTTCTTTTCCAGGTCGGCGTGGGTGGTGGCGTACACATCGCGCCAGGCCTCAATGCGGAACTCATAGCGGCCCAGCCGCTGCAGTGGGAATTCGCCGCGCCAGCGGTCGTTGCCGAGCGCGCGCATCGGTGTGCTGGACCAGGTACGCCCATCGGCGGCACGCCACAGCAGCGCCACGGCGATGCGGTCGTGGCCATCGCAGAACGCGTCGGCTTCCACGCAGACGCGGTCGCCGACCGTGCGTTTGACCGGGAAGCGTCCGTCGTCCACCGACGGCGTCACCGCCTCGATGCACACCCGCGCCTCGCCGGCGGCGACCTCGGCGGGCGTGCGCGCCCGTGCCGCGGTCAGCACCGGGCGCGCCGGCAGGCTGCGATAGATGCGCACCTCGCCCGCTTCCAGGGTGCCGCCCTGCTCGCCCTGGATCGGCTCGCCATGGTCGCTGAGCAGGCCCTCGCTGTCGCCGAGCAGGCGCAGCAGCGCCGGCCCCGGTACCGGCAGCAAGTGGTCGCGATCGCTGTTGAGCAGTACCAGCCATGGCGCGGCGTCCAGCGGTTCCACCGCCACCGCGGTGAGCGCGCCATCGCGCAGCAGCGGGCGCAGGCGCAGCGACGTGGTGGCGTTGGGCAGCGACGCAGCCGGCGTGGACGCGTCGCTCTCGGAGGAACCGTGCTGCGCAGGCGCGGGCTGCCCGTGTTCTGTCGAGGTGTCCTGCGCACCGATCGCCCAGGCGCCACCGAAGGCGGCCGCCAGGCGCTGCCGCTGTGCGCGCGGCAAGGGCAGTGGCGTATCCGAGGCCGTCTCGGCATCGACGGTGGCGACCACGCAGCGCGCCAGCGCACGCAGGGCGCTGTCCTCGTCGAAGAACCAGTCGCCACGACCGTCCCACCAGGCCAGCGAGGAGAACGCGGCATCGAAGCCGGCGCCGGCCAAGCTGCGCAAGGCGTCCAGGCCCAAGCCGGGCGTCCACGCCAGCAGCCGCGCCTGCGGCGCCTGTGCGTGGACCCCGTCGATCAGCGTGCGCCACAATGGCGCCGGGATGCGCTGTGGCTGCAGTACGCGGAAGCCGGCCACGCCGCTGCGCAGCCAGTCGAGCAGGCGCGCACTCCACCACTGCGCCAGGCCCGCCCCTTCTTCGGCGGAGGCGAAGCGGCCCACCGCGATGTCCGGCGCGGCGCGCTCGGCGCGCGGATCCGGCAGCGCCGAGCTGCGCGCGCGGAACCAGTGCGGATGCTCCTGCAGCAGGCGGCTGCCGCCGCCGATCTCGTCGATGCGCAGGTCCAGCAGCACGCGCAGCCCATGCTGCTCGGCCCGCTGCAGCCAGTGGCGCAACTGTGTCTGGCCCGCCGCGTCGTCGGCTGCGGGGTCGTGCAGACGGCCCTGCGCATCCTGTGCGAACGGATTGGGCAAGACGATGTGATCGCAGCCCTGTGCCTGTGCCGCCGCCATGGCCGCGTCCAGCGCGGCCGCATCGTGAGGAGGAGAGAGAGACAGCAGGCAGACATGCATTCGGAAGATCCCGTTCGACGAATGAGAAGGACACGTCGCCTCTGCGCGCCGTTGCCGGCAGCGCGGACTGCGCCGTCGCATGGCAAGGGCGTCGGAACGGGATGCGCCTGCACGCGGTCGCGCTTCCAGGGATGGCGACGGCGCCGGCGCACCCGGTCCGCGCGATGCGATGCAGCCGCGCTACAAGACCACGAACGCCGCAAATGGAATGTGTGGATGACATTAAATGCGCGTGCATGTGATGCGACGCGCTGTGACAGGGTGTGGCGGCGCACGCTGCGCGACGCCATGCGCAATGCAGGTCACGCCGAATTCACGCGATGCTGACGCTCGCGCTTGCGTCGCGCACGAGGCCGTAGTACGGCGCAGAGGCCTCGGCCGTCTTCCAGGTGCAGACTCACGTCGGCGCGGCTTCAACGCATCTACGAACTTACTGCCACCACACTCCATCCGGATGCCGCTGGCCCCTGGGAGCCAACTGTGATGCCGCCGCAATGCGCGAAGTGATGTACTTTCCGATGGCGCAATGCGTCGGGACTGAAGTCCCTCCCACTGTGCACCCGGCAGGCGCACCGCAAGCCCCTGTGGGAGCGACTTCAGTCGCGACGAGTGAAGCCATCCAATGACCGATTGCTACAGCAGTCGGGACTGAAGTCCCTACCACAGTGCACCGGGCGGGCTCGCCGCAAGCCCCTGTGGGGCGGCTTCAGCCGACAGGGCTCGACCGGGAATGCCCCGTCGCGGCTGAAGCCGCTCTTACGGGACATCTCCCGGAATAGGTGGAGCGCCCTTCACTCGCTCATCGAATAGGCGCGCTCGGCGCCGGCCGCGGCCCAGGCGGTGTTGGGCGTGGCCTGCAGGGTGAAGCGCAGTTCGCCGCCGGCCATGAGTTCCTCGTGGCGCAGGAACGCGCGGTTCAGCGGCCGCCCGTTGAGGGTGACGCTACCAACATAGGGATACGCGTCGTCCAGGCCGTCGGCGATCACCGTGAAGCGCTTGCCGTTGGGCAGCGCCAGGGTGGCGCGCGGCAGGAACGGGCGGCCGAGGATGTACTGGTTGCTGGCCGGCGCCACCGGGTAGAAGCCGAGCGCGGTGAACACGTACCAGGCCGACATCTGCCCCATGTCGTCGTTGCCGGCCAGGCCGTCCGGGCGCGCGGCGTACTGGCTGCGCATGATCTGCTGCAGCCGCGCCTGGGTGCGCCACGGCTGCCCCGCGTAGGCATACAGATAGGCGACATGATGGCTGGGTTCGTTGCCATGCGCATACCAGCCGATCAACCCGGTGATGTCCTCCATATGCGCGAACACCTTGGGATCGACCTTGGCGTCGAACACCTGGTCCAGCCGCGCCAGCAGCTTGTCGTCGCCACCGTGCGCACGCGCCAGGCCGGCCACATCCTGCGGCACGTACCAGGAGTACTGCCAGGCGTTGCCTTCGGTGTAGTCGGTGCCGTAGCCGCTGGCGTCCGGATCGAACGGAGTGCGGAAGCTGCCGTCGCGCTTGCGCGCGCGCATGAAGCCGGTGTCCGGGTCGAAGGCGTTGCGCCAGTTGCCGGCACGCTTGGCGAAGGCGGCGGCGATCTCGCTGCGGCCCATCTCCTTGGCCATGCGCGCGATGGTCCAGTCGTCGAAGGCGTATTCCAGGGTCTTGGAGGCGGCCTCGCCTTCCTCGTCGATCGGCACGTAGCCCAGCTCGCGATACTGGGCGATGCCGTCGTAGGGGCCGTAGTTGGCGCTGGCCACCATGGCCTTGAGCGCGGCGTCGGTGTCGTAGCCGCGGATGCCCTTCATGTACGCGTCGGCGATCACCGGCACCGCGTGGTAGCCGATCATGCACCAGGTCTCCAGACCATGGAACGCCCACACCGGCAGCACGCCGTAGGGGCTTTCGCGCTGGTGCGCGAGCAGCGAGTTGACGATGTCGTTGGTCCGTTGCGGCGGCTGCACGATGGTCAGCAGCGGATGCAGCGCGCGGTAGGTATCCCACAGCGAGAAAGTCGAATAGTGGGTGTAGCCCTGCGCCTGGTGCACGGCGTTGTCCGGGCCGCGGTAGCGGCCGTCGCTGTCCATGAACAGAGTCGGGCCGAGCAGGCTGTGGTACAGCGCGGTGTAGAACTGGGTGCGCTGCGCGGGCGGCGCGTCCACCTCCACCGCGCCCAACGCCTGCGCCCATTGCGCGCGTGCCGCGCGGCGCACGCCGTCGAAATCCCAGCCCGGCACTTCGGCGTCGAGATTGGCGATGGCGCTGTCCTCGCTGACCGGCGAGATCGCCACCTTGACCAGCAGCGGCCCGCGCAGCGCGTCGCCGAAGTCGAACGAGCCCACCAGTTGCCGGCCTTCGATCTGCGCGCGCTGGGTGGGGTCGTTGTCGCCCGGCGGCGGGAAGCCCTTGTAGGGGATGTCCTGCTCGGTGTTGTGGAAGGCATGGCCGCGCAGCGGCTGCGAGAAGCGCAGGGCGAAGTACAGCTGCCGCCCCGGCGCCCAGCCGCGGGTCTCGCGGAAGCCGGTGACGGTGCCGTCGGCGCGCAGGCGCAGCCGCGACCAGCTGATCTTGCCCGGGTAGTCGTACAGGCTGGTGCGCAGGTCCAGCAGCACGTGCGCCGGCTGTCCGGCCGGGTAGGTGTAGCGGTGCACGCCGACGCGGGCGCTGGCGGTGAGTTCGGCGCGCACCTTGTAGTCGTCCAGGGTCACCGCGTAGTAGCCCGGCTCGGCGCGCTCGTCGTCGTGGCGGAAGCGCGCGCTGTAGCCGCTGCCGGGCTTGTCCGGGTCGCCACGCTCCAGCCGCACCGCGCCACTGATCGGCATCAACAGCACGTCGCCCAGGTCGGAGTGGCCGGTGCCGGAGAAGTGCGTATGCGAGAAGCCGACCAGGCTGCGGTCGTCGTAGCGGTAGCCGGCCGCCCAGCCGTAGGCGTCCTTGCGCGGCTGGATGCGCGTGTCCGGGCTCAGTTGGACCATGCCGAACGGCACCGTGGCGCCGGGATAGGTGTGGCCCTCGCCGCCGGTGCCGATGAAGGGGTCCACCGCGGCCACCGCACGTTCGCCGGCGTTACCGCCCGCCGCCGCGACGGCGGGCGCGATCGGCCATAGCGCGGCCAGCAGCAGTGCGGCAGCGCCGCCCAGCGTCCTCGAGCTGCGCATGGCAGGCTCCCCGTATCGAATCGATCCAAACGGATAGCACAAAGCCACCGCAATGCCTTGCTGCACTGCAAAATGCGGATCGGATCACGACGGCGCAGGATGAGCGACCTTTTGAACCGGTCTAATGCGCCGTGGCGCCGTCTTCCGCCGACAAACGCGTCACCGTGTCCGACATCGCCGCCGCCTGCGGCGTGTCGCGGGCGACCGTGTCGCTGGTGCTGCGCAACAGCCCGCTGGTGCATGCGGACACGCGCGCGCGGGTGGCGGCGGAGATCGCCCGCCAGGGCTACGTCTACCACCGCGGCGCGGCCAGCCTGCGCGGCCGCGCGTCCAATGCGGTGGCGCTGGTGGTCAACGACCTGGCCAATCCGTTCTTCGCCGAGTTCGCCGGCGGCGTGGACGCGGCGCTGGCCGAGGCCGGCTACGTGATGCTGATGGGCAGCACCGGCGAATCGCCGGAGCGCCAGCAGACCGTGCTGGCCTCGCTGATCGAACACCACCCGGCGGCGATGATCCTCTCGCCCACCGAGAACACCGACGCGGCGCGCCTGCGCCAACTGCTGGGGCCGCGCCTGCCGGTACTGCTGTTCAATCGTGCGCTGGACGGCGATTGGCCGCTGCTGGCGCTGGACAACCGTCGTGGCGCGCGCCTGGCCACCGAACACCTGCTGGCGCAGGGCCACCGTGCCATCGCCTTCTTCGGCGGCCACCGCCAGTCCAGTTCCTGCGCCGAGCGCCGCGCCGGCTATCGCGAGGCGCTGGCCGCCGCCGGCATCGCGGTCGACCCGGCGTGGCTGATCGAATGCGCGCCGACCCGGCTGGAAGCCGCGCGCCAGGCCGGCGCGCTGTGCGCGCGCGACCCGCTGCCGACCGCACTGGTCTGCTACAACGACGTGGTCGCGCTGGGCCTGGCCAGCGGCCTGGCCGAACGTGGCCGCATCGCCGGCCGCGACTACGCGCTGATCGGCTTCGACGACATTCCCGAGGCCGCCGTCGCCACCCCGCCGCTGTCCACCGTCGCCGTCGCCCCGCGCGAGCGCGGCATGCAGGCCGCGCGCCTGGTGCTGGACGCGCTGCGCCACCGCCAGGCCCTGCCTGCGCTTACCATCGCCCCCGCCCGGCTGTGCCTGCGCGCCAGCAGCCGGGTCGCCCTCTCGCCCGTTCCCGGAGTCGCTGCATGAGCCGTCGCCCGCTGTCCAACACCGCCGCCATCGCGGTGGTCAGCATGATCTTCTTCACCTGGGGCGGCCTGACCAGCCTCAACGACGTGTTGATCCCGCATCTGAAAGCCGTGTTCCAGATGAACTACGCGCAGTCGATGCTGATCCAGTTCACCTTCTTCGGCGCCTACTTCCTGATGTCGGTGCCGGCCGGCGCGGTGGTGTCGCGGGTTGGCTACAAGGCCAGCATCGTCATCGGCCTGGTGGTGGCGGCGATCGGCGCGGCGATGTTCTACCCGGCCGCGCGCCTGCCCTCCTATCCGCTGTTCCTGACCGCGCTGTTCGTGCTGGCCAGCGGCATCACCCTGCTGCAGGTGGCGGCCAATCCGTACATCAGCCTGATCGGCGCCCCGGAGAAGGCGCCGAGCCGGCTCAACTTTGCCCAGGCGCTGAACTCGCTGGGCACCACCGTATTCCCGTGGCTGATCGGCCCGCTGATCCTGGCCGGCGCGGTGCTCGGTGCCGACCAGCTGGCGGCGATGAACCCCGAGCAGTTGTCCGCCTATCGCATCGAGCAGGCGCGCTCGGTGGAGATCCCCTACCTGATGCTGGCCGGCGGCCTGCTGCTGCTGGCGGTGTTCGTGCTGGTGATGCGGGTACCGTCGCTGCGCGAGGACAACGATGCCAGCACCGAATCGCATCACAGCTTCGCCGACGCGCTGCGCCACCCGCACCTGCTGTGGGGCGTGGTGGCGATCTTCATGTACGTGGGCGCGGAGGTCTCGATCGGCAGCTTCCTGATCAACTACATCTCCGGCCCCACCACCGGCGGCCTGACCGAAGCCGCTGCCAGCCACTATCTGCCGTTCTACTGGGGCGGCGCGATGGTCGGCCGCTTCGCCGGCGCCGCGCTGCTGCAGTTCGTCCCGGCCCGCAAGCTGCTGGCGACCTTCGCCGGCATCGCCTCGCTGCTGCTGATCGCCACCATGCTCAGCACCGGCCATGTGGCGATGTGGAGCGTGATCGCCATCGGCCTGTTCAACTCGATCATGTTCCCGACCATCTTCACCGTGGCCATCGAGCGCCTGGGCGTGCTCACCAGCAAGGCCTCCAGTCTGCTGATCATGGGCATCGTCGGTGGCGCCCTGGTGCCGCTGGCGCAGGGTGCGCTGGCCGACGCCATCGGCATCCAGCACGCCTTCGTGATTCCGCTGCTGTGCTACGCCTACATCGTCTGGTACGGCCTGCGCGGTTCGCGCCTGTCGCCGGAACTGGCGGCGGCCGCGCCGACCACCGCGCCGACCGCGCGCGTGATGCACTGATCCGCTGATCCGTTCCCGTTGCGGCGGCGGCGCACACGCCGCCGCCGCGCACCACTGCCTTCCCCTCCCTCACTCAGCTCGCCAGCCAACCGCATGAACCTGCCCGCCACGCCCCTGCCCGACTTCGCCGACGCCGCCGTCCTGCGCGCACACATCGCCGACACCATGGCCTTCTACCACCCGCGCGCGATCGACCCGGCGGGCGGCTTCTTCCACTACTTCCGCGACGACGGCAGCGTGTACGACGCCGGCCATCGCCACCTGGTCAGCAGCACCCGCTTCGTCTTCAACTACGCGATGGCGGCGATCGAGTTCGCCGACTCGGCGCTGGCCGCCGAGTACCTGGACGCCGCGCGCCACGGCCTGCGCTACCTGCGCGAGGTGCACCGCGATACCGCCAGCGGCGGCTACGTGTGGACCCTGCGCGACGGCGTGGCCGAAGACCGCACCCAGCACGCCTACGGCGCCGCCTTCGTGCTGCTGGCCTACGCCACCGCGAAGAAGGCCGGCCTGGACACCGATGCGTGGATGGACGAGACCTGGCAGCTGCTGGAAACCCGCTACTGGGACGCCGCCGCCGGCCTGTACCGCGACGAGGCCACCCCGGAGTGGACGTTCTCCAGCTACCGCGGCCAGAACGCCAACATGCACCTGTGCGAAGCGCTGATCGCCGCCTACGAGGCCAGCGCCGAGCCGCGCTACCTGCAGCGCGCGCTGCTGCTGGCCGACCACATCACCCGCCGCCAGGCGGCGCTGGCCGGCGGCCTGGTGTGGGAGCACTACGACGCCGACTGGCAGGTGGACTGGGACTACAACCGCGACAACCCCAAGCACCTGTTCCGGCCGTGGGGCTTCCAGCCCGGCCACCAGGTCGAGTGGTCCAAGCTGCTGGTGCTGCTGCACGGGCACCTGCAGGCATCCACCGGCACCGCGCCGGCGTGGCTGCTGCCGATCGCGCGGCACCTGTTCGACACCGCCCTGGCGCACGGCTGGGACGCGCAGCATGGCGGCATCGTCTACGGCTTCGCCTCCGGCACCGAACAGGCGCCGGTGGTCGGCGTGCCCGACGTGGCCGCGGCGCCGACCTACTTCTGCGACGACGACAAGTACTTCTGGGTGCAGGCCGAAGCCATCGCCGCCGCGGCGCGGCTGCTGGCCGCCACCGGCGATGCCACGTATCGCGCCGCCTACGACACTATCTGGGCGTACTCCTGGGAGCACCTGGTCGACCATCGCTACGGCGCCTGGTTCCGCATCCTCAGCCGCGACAACCGCAGCTACAGCGACGAGAAGAGCCCGGCCGGCAAGACCGACTACCACACCATGGGCGCCTGCCACGACGTGCTGGCGGTGATGCGCGGCAGCAAGGCGTTCGCGTAGGCGAATAGCGGGGAGATGCACTGTGGGAGCGACTTCAGTCGCGACGAGGCTTCACTAGGAATGCCCGTCGCGAGTGAAGTCGCTCCCACAAGGCTTGGCTGGCTGCTGACATGACAGCGCATGGCTGCGGCATGGACTGCAACCCTGCGCAACGCCACCGACTCCTCACCCACAAAAAAGCCCCGCACATGGCGGGGCTTTTTTGTTAACACGAACCGCGCTCGATCAGTCGATATCGAGGAAGCTGCGCAGCTGTTCCGAACGGCTCGGGTGACGCAGCTTGCGCAGCGCCTTGGCCTCTATCTGGCGGATGCGCTCGCGGGTCACGTCGAACTGCTTGCCGACTTCCTCGAGGGTGTGGTCGGTGTTCATGTCGATGCCGAAGCGCATGCGCAGCACCTTGGCTTCGCGCGGGGTCAGCCCGGCGAGCACGTCGCGCACGGTCTCGGACAGGTTGATGTTGGTGGTGTTCTCGATCGGGGACTCCACGTTGGTGTCCTCGATGAAGTCGCCCAGATGCGAATCCTCGTCGTCGCCGATCGGGGTTTCCATCGAGATCGGCTCCTTGGCGATCTTCATCACCTTGCGGATCTTGTCCTCGGGCATGTCCATTTCCTTGGCCAGCTCCTCCGGGGTGGCCTCGCGGCCGTACTGCTGGAGCATCTGCCGGGAAATGCGGTTCAACTTGTTGATCGTCTCGATCATGTGCACCGGGATACGGATGGTGCGCGCCTGGTCGGCGATCGAGCGGGTGATCGCCTGGCGGATCCACCAGGTAGCGTAGGTCGAGAACTTGTAGCCGCGGCGGTACTCGAACTTGTCCACCGCCTTCATCAGGCCGATGTTGCCTTCCTGGATCAGGTCGAGGAACTGCAGACCGCGGTTGGTGTACTTCTTGGCGATCGAGATCACCAGGCGCAGGTTGGCCTCGACCATTTCCTTCTTGGCCTTGCGCGCCTTGGCTTCGCCGTAGGCCATGGCGCGGCTGATTTCCTTCAGCTCGGCCAGGCTCAGGTAGGTGGCCTGCTCCACCGCCACGGTGGCTTCCTGCTCGGCGATGATCTGGTCCTTGACGTCGCGCAGCGCCGACGACCACTTCTGCTTGCGCTTGAGCGCGTCGTCGACCCAGGCCACGTTGGTCTGGTTGCCTTCCCAGGAACGGATGAAGTCCTTGCGCGGCATGCGTGCCACGTGGGTGGCCAGGTGCAGCACGCGGCGCTCATGGTCCTTGACCTGGGCCATGGTGTCGCGCAGCTTGCGCACCAGCACGTCGGTCAGCGGCAGCGGCAGCTTCAGGGTGACGAACACCTCGGCGATGTCGTTGCGCAGCTTGCTGACCAGCTTGTGCTCGGCGCCGTTCTTGGCGTGGGCCTTCTTGAACTTGGCGTACTCGGTGGCCAGCACTTCCATGCGCCGCGCGACCTCGGCCGGATCCGGACCGGTCGGGCCGGCGTCCTCTTCGGCGGTGTCGACGTCGTCGTCGTCATCCTCGTCGGCATCGGCATCGGTGGCGCTGTCGTCGTCGGACACCGCGACCGGCGGCGCCGGCTCTTCCTCGATCAGGTCGTTGAAGCCGACCACGATCTCGGCCAGGCGCTTCTTGCCTTCCTTGTGCTGTTCGTAGTCCTCGAGCAGGGTCTCCACCGCCAGCGGGAACGCCCCCAGCGCGGCCTGCACCTGGCCGAGACCTTCCTCGATGCGCTTGGCGATGGCGATCTCGCCTTCACGGGTCAGCAGTTCTACTGTGCCCATCTCGCGCATGTACATGCGCACCGGGTCGGTGGTGCGACCACCCTCGGTGTCGAGCGCGGTCAGCGCCGCGGCGGCTTCTTCGGCCGCGGTGTCGTCGACTTCGCGGTTGCCGGTGTTGCCGTCGTTGAGCAACAGGGTTTCGGCATCGGGCGCAACTTCATGGACATCGATGCCCATGCCGTTGATCATGCCGATGATGTCTTCGATCTGTTCGGGGTCGACCAGATCGTCGGGAAGATGGTCGTTGACTTCCGCGTAGGTCAGATAGCCCTGTTCCAGGCCCTTGCTGATCAGTTGCTTGATGTCGGATTGCTGGGCAGGACGTTCGTTGGCCATGAGTGCTCGCGCCACCGGCAGGTAGGTGAATGAGTGAACCTAGCATTATAACAGCCCGGACCGCCGCTTGCCGGACGAGGAGCCTGAACGGCTCCGCCAGGAACGCGCCGGCGTCTACGGCCGGAGCAGGAAAGTGACCGGGCCGTCGTTGACCAGGCTGACGACCATATGGGCACCGAAGCGGCCGGTTTCCACCCCTGGCGGGTGCTGCGCGCGGCACACCTCCACCAGTCGATTGAAGCCGCGTTCAGCCTCGGCCGGCGGCGCCGCGGTGGTGAAACTGGGCCGCATCCCCGAGCGCGTGTCGGCGGCCAGGGTGAACTGACTGACCAGCAGCAGGCCGCCGCCGGTGTCGCGCAACGAGCGGTTCATGCGACCGCTGGCGTCCGAAAACACCCGGTAGCCGAGCAGGCGCTCGGCCATGCGTTGCAACTTGGCCTCGTCGTCGCCCGGCTCCACCGCCACCAGCGCCAGCAGACCGGGCCCGATCTGGCCCACGACCTCGCCATCGACGCTGACCGAGGCCTGGGTGACGCGTTGGATCAGCGAGAGCATAGGGCGGGGATTGGGGATTGGGGGATTGGGGATTGGTTGCGCCGCGACGAACGGTTGCGATCGTGCGGCATCATCGCCGAATGGGCTCGATTGATAAAGCGACAGCGCACGCGGCCGACGCGACCCGCGATGCCGGTCGGGCGGGCCAGATGCGCCAAGCGGATAAACTGGGCCGATGAAACCCGCCACGCTCGCTTCCCTGCTGTATCGCTGCGCCGCCGCCGTGGCGCGCCTGCCGTGGCCGTGGCTGCGCCGCCTGGCCGACGGCCTGGCCGGGCTGTGGCTGCGCCTGGACGCGCGCGAGAGCCGGGTGGTCCGGCGCAACCTGGAGCTGGCCTATCCGGAACTGCTGCCCAGCGAGCGCGTCGCCCTGCAGCGCGACGTGCTGCGCTCGACCGCGCGGCAGGCGTTCGAGACCCTGGCGCTGTGGACCCGGCCGCCGGAACAGAACCTGGCGCGACTGCGCCTGCGCCACGGCCAGGACCTGTACGACGCGGCGCTGGCCGCCGGCCGCGGGGTGATCGTGGCCGCGCCGCATTTCGGCAACTGGGAGCTGCTCAACCAGTGGCTAGCCTCGCGCGGCGACATCGCCATCGTCTACCGCGCACCGGAGTCGGCCGTGGGCGACGCCTTCTTGCAGTTGGTGCGCAGCGGCGAGCGGGTGCGCCAGGTGCGCGCCGAGGGCCCGGCGGTGCGGCAGCTGTTCAAGACGCTCAAGGACGGCGGCGCGGTCGGCATCCTGCCCGACCAGCAGCCCAAGGCCGGCGACGGCGTGTTCGCACCGTTCTTCGGCGTGCCGGCGCTGACCATGACCCTGGTCAACCGCCTGGCCGAGCGCACCGGCGCGACCGTGCTGTTCGCCTGGTGCGAGCGCGTCGGCAACGACCTGGAGTTCGCCCTGCACGTGCAGCCGGCGCCACCGGACATCGCCGATGCCGACCCGCTGCGCGCGGCCACCGCGCTCAACGCAGGCGTGGAACGGGTGGCGCGGCGCGACCCGGCGCAGTACCAGTGGACCTACAAGCGCTACACCCTGCGCCCGGACCCGGCCGAGCCCAATCCCTACGCCACCGAGCGTCATCCGCACTAAGAGCGACTGAGGCGCTCGCCTCTGACAGAGCCCGCGCTAATCATCGTGCGGCTGCGCCGGGCCGGCGAGGATGCGCTGGTAGAACGCCAGGTCCAGCCAGCGCCCGAACTTGAAGCCGGCCTCGCGCACGGTGCCGGCGTGCACGAAGCCCAGTTGCTCGTGCAGGGCGATGCTGCCGGCATTGCTGGCGTCGATACCGCCGACCAGCACGTGCACGCCGCGCGCCTGCGCGGTGTCGATCAGCGCCTGCAGCAGGCGTCGGCCCGCGCCACGGCCGCGATGGTCGCGGTGCACGTAGACCGAATGCTCGACGCTGTACTTGAACGCCGGCCAGGCGCGGAAGGTGCCGTAGCTGGCGAAACCGAGCAGGGTGCCGTCGGCGTCCTCCAGGCCCAGCACCGGGAAGTTGCCGGCGCGCTTGGTCGCAAACCACGCCGCCATGCTTTCCGGCGGGCGCGGCCGGTAGTCGTACAGCGCGGTGGAATGGACGATGGCGTCGTTGAAGATCTCCAGGATCGCCATGGCGTGGCGCGGTTCGGTGCAATCGACGAGCTGCATGCGGGGGCCGGAGCGGACGCGGTGCCGCACAGTAGCAAGCAACCGGCGGCACGTGCACACCTCCCCTCACGCCGGCGCGTTGCCGCAGCCGCCGATTTGGTTGCATCGGCGGCGCGCGCGAGCGGGCACAGTGCGTTCCATCGCCTGCAGGCTGGCGCGTCCGGCAAAGCGCGCGACAATGGCGCCCGAGCGCCATCGGCGCCGACCGGCACCGTGCCGGGGCCACCGCGACCGGATGCGGCAGCCTTGAAGCGGCGCCGCCGATCCCCCATCTGGAGTCGTGCATGACCAGCCCCACCGCCCCTTCCGCGCACGCCTTCGGCGATCCTGCCGCGATCCGCAGCGAACGCGCGGCATCGGAGCTGCGCGCCGGGCGCCCGGTCCTGCTCGAAGACGGCAACGGCCGCACCCGCGCGGTGATGGCGCTGGACAGCAGTACCGAACCGTCCTACCTGGGTTTCGCCGAGGCCACCGGGCAGCGGCACTACCTGTTCGTGACTCCGCCGCGTGCGCAGGTGCTGGGCCTGGATGCGCCACAGGGTGCGCGCATCGCCTTGGCCGGGCACTCCTACGACGCGCTGGCGGCGCTGGCCTACCTGCGCGACGGCCCGGTGCCCGCGCACTGGCTGCCCGGCGACGCGCTGGATGCCGGCGCCGCCGAGATCGCGCGCCTGGGCCTGCTGCTGCCGGCGATGGTCGCGGCGGACCTGGGCGCCGACAGCAGCGCCTTCCAGGGCTGCCAGTCGCTGCGCCTGGACGACCTGGAACACGGCTGTGCCCTCGCCGCCTCCGACAGCTACACCCTGGTCACCCGCACCCAGGTGCCGCTGCGCGACCTGGGCCCTGGCGAATTCGTGGTGTTCCGCGGCGGCGTGGCGCAGCGCGACCAGGTCGCGATCGTGATCGGCCAGCCCGACCTGAGCGCGCCGGTCCCGGTGCGCGTGCATTCCTCCTGCCTCACCGGCGACCTGTTCGGCTCGCTCAAGTGCGACTGCGGCGACCAGCTGCGGCACGGCCTTGCAAAGCTCAAGGCGCTGGGTGGCGGCGTGCTGCTGTACCTGGACCAGGAAGGCCGCGGCACCGGCATCGCCACCAAGATGCGCGCCTACGGCTACCAGCACGACGGCCTGGACACCATCGACGCCGACGCGCAACTGGGCTTCGGCGCCGACGAACGCCGCTACGGCAGCGCCGTGGCGATGCTGCGCGGGCTCGGCATCGGCCGCGTGCGCCTGCTCACCAACAACCCGAACAAGGCCGAACGCCTGCGCGCGGCCGGCATCGAGGTGACCGAGCGCATTCCGGTCACCGGCACCATCACCGCCGAGAACGAAGGCTACCTGCGCACCAAGGCCGCCCGCGCCGGCCACGCGCTGGACGTGGACGCGCTGCTGCGCGCGGCGCGCTGAACCACCGGGCAGGTCGGCCCCCACACCGCCTGCCCGGATCGGAACGGAAACCGCGCGGCGGGCAGCGCACGCCCGCCGTCGCCGCGTTAGGATCGCAGGCCACGCCGCGCGCCCGCGCCCCGAGACCCCGACGTGATCGCACCGCCGCCCATGGACGACTCCCCCGCCGCGCCCGCGCCCAGCGCTTTCGCCGCCACCTCGGCGCCCGCGGACTGGCCGCCGGCCGACTGGCAACCGGTGCCGTTGCGCGGCGCCTGGCTGGCCGCGCTCGGCGGCGGCTGCATGCTCGGGCTGAGCCTGGTGGTCGCCGCCGGCATCGTCGGCCTCAGCCTGCACAACCTGCATGCGCTGGCCCTGGGCGCGGTGGCGGCGGCGGTGGGCAGCCTGTGCGGCGCCTGGGTCGGCTTCGTCCGCCACCGGCGCATCCGCTGGCGGCTGAATGCCCAGGGCCTGGACGTGTTCCGCGGGCGCCTATGGCAGAGCGAGACGCACGTCCCGATCTCGCGCGTGCAGCACCTGGACCTGCGCCGCGGCCCGCTGGAACGCGCCCTGCGCCTGGCCACCCTGGTCGTGCACACCGCCGGCACCCGCCATACCGCGGTCGCCGTGCCCGGTCTGGATCAGGCCGACGCCGAACGCCTGCGCGAGCGCCTGGCGCACCAGCTCGACCACGACGACGACGCGCTGTGAGCGGCCTGGCCGACGCCGAACACACCACGCCGGTGCGGCGCCTGCATCCGTGGTCGTGGCTGTTCGTGCTGCTGCAGCACCTCAGGCATTTCCTGCTGCCGTTGCTGGCGCTGCTGGTGTTCGGCAGCCGCGACGGCCACCGCGATCACGCCGATCACCTGGTGATGCTGGCGGTGTGCAGCGGGCTGGTGGCGGTGTCGCTGCTGCGCTATCTCACCTACCAGTACCGCATCGGCCACGACAGCCTGAGCATCCGCAGCGGCTGGCTGGAACGCAGCCTGCGCGAGATCCCGTTCGCGCGCATCCACAACGTGGTGGTGCACCAGTCGCTGCTGCACCGGCTGTTCGGCGTGGCCGAGGTGCGGCTGGAGTCGGCCGGCGGCACCAAGCCCGAGGCGCAGATGCGGGTGCTGCGGCTGGACCAGGCGCTGGCGCTGGAACAGCAGATCCGCCACCGCGCGCCTGCCGCCGACACGATCGCCGCGACCGATGCCGACGCTGCACCCGCTGCCGCGCCGGACAGCGAACTGCTGCTGGCCCTGCCCACCACCGAGGTGCTGCGCCAGGGCCTGATCTCCAACCGCGGCATGGTGGTGCTGCTCACCGCATTCGGCGCCACCTACCACCTGTTCCCCGAGCGCATGATCTCCAACGCGATCGAGCACTACGGGCGGCAACTGTTCGGCTACGCCACGCACCTGCAACTGGGCTGGATGGCGGGCGCGGTGACCTTCGCCATGATGCTGGCGACGCTGTTGCTGCTGATGCGCGCCTTGTCGATGGGGCTTGCGCTGGTGCAGTACCACGGCTTCCGGCTGAGCGAGAGCGAGCGCCGGCTGACCGTGGAGCGCGGCCTGCTGACGCGGTTGCGCAGCAGCGTGGCGCGGCGCCGGATCCAGGCCTGGACCCTGCACGAAAGCGTGCTGCAGCGGTTGCTGCGGCGGCGCAGCCTGCACATCGACACGGCGGTGATCCAGTCGCACCACGGGCATGGGCACGACCACGCGCTGACGGAACTGGCGCCATTGGCCACCCCGGCCGCCTGCGATGCGCTGCTGCAGCGGCTGCTGCCGCAGATCGCCTGGCCGCCGGCGCACTGGCACGGCATCGCCACGCGCTACTGGTGGCGCCTGTCGCTGCCGGCGCTGCTGCTGGTGCCGCTGCTGTGCGCGGGGCTGTGGCCCACCCTCGGCGCCTGGGCCGCGCTGCTGCTGTTGTGGCTGCCGTGGTCGGCGTTCAAGTCCTGGCGCCAGGCGCAGCGCATGGGCTATGCGCTGGACGCGCGCTACGTGGCGGTGCGCGGCGGCTGGTGGCGGCGCTGGTGGCGGCTGGCCGAACTGGACAAGCTGCAGACGCTGCACCTGAGCCGTTCGCCGCTGGACCGCTGGTGCGGCACCGCGACGCTGTGGCTGGACACCGCCGGCGCCCGCCACGGCGAACCGCCGCTGCGCATGCGGCTACTGCCGGACGCGCAGGCGCGGGCGCTGTACGAGCAACTGGGCGCAGCGCTGGCGCAACGACGGCTGCGCTGGTGAGCGCGCGCGGCGGCGCTGCGCGTCAGCGACGCGCGCCGCGTCCCCAGTAGCCGATGCGGCGGCGGATCTTCAGCTTGCGCCACAGGTTCAGCGGCTTGCGCCGCGGGTTGCGCGCGCCCTCGGCGACGAACTCGTCGATCGCTTGCAGCACGCGCTCGCTGGACTGGCCGTCGCGGTAGGGATGCAGGCCATCGGCGAATTCGCGGATCGCCGCCATCAGTTCCGGCGGCCGCTGCAGCGCGCGGCGGATCGCCGGTTCGAACTGCGCCGGATCGTCGATGTCGATCAACTGCGGCCCCGGACGCCGGTTCTTGAAGGTCACCACCGGCTTGTAGGTGAGCAGGAACTCGTTGAGCGCGGACGAGGTGTCCGAGCACATCATGTCCACCTGCGGGAACAGCTCCAGGATGTTGTCGTTGTCGGCGAAACGCAGGTACTCGCTTTCCAGCGCGCGGTAGCGCGCGACCATCGCCGGGTCCATCTTTGGATGGAAAGTGACGATCCAGCGCCACTCGCCGCTGCGCGAGAGCCGCGCGACCTCGTCGTAGAGAATGCCGGCCGCGCTCCACGACGGCGAGAACGTGGAGTGGTACAGGATCACCGGCGGCTGCCGCACCGGCGCCAGTTCCGCGCCGATCTCGCGCATGAACGGGTCGATCTTGGGGAAGCCGGTCTCCTTGACCGCGAAGTGGCCGAGCTTGCGCGCCAGCGCACCGAACGCCGCGGTATCGCGCGGGCCGGTGGTGCAATACAGATCGAAGAAGCCGCGCACGTAGATGTGCCGCGGCTTGCCGGCATCGAAGCCGTGGAAGGTCTCGACCTTCACACCAGGGAAGAAATGCGGCACCGCGTTGCTGGAGGTGATCACCGCGTAGGGATTCCACGCCAGCACCTCTTCCACCGTCGCCAGATGGCGCTCGTCGGCGCTCAGATCCTCGGCGCCGGGGCCGTCGAAGAACCATGCCGCCTCGTCGCCGCGCGCGCGGATCGCCGCCTGCAGCGGACGCAGGATCGCCAGCGCATAGCGCTCGGACCCGTACAGCAGATAGTGCTTGCTCATCAGTGCTCCAGATCGTGCCGTTGCAGTTGCGCCCGCGCCTGCTCCACCGAAGCCGGGTTGATCTGCATCTCGTAGTAGCGCATGCGCTTGTACAGCGCGTAGCTGGCCGCGGTCTGCGCCACCACGAAGCCGCGCCAGCCGTCGAGGAAGGCCAGCCGCAGCAGGTAGTCCTTGAGGAAGGCGCCGGCGAACACGAACGGGCTCTGCCACATTCTCACCGGCTTGCGCTTGTCGCGCCAGCCGAGCGCCTTGAGTTCGGCGTAGCGCAGCACCTTGAGCTGCTTGTGTACCAGCGTCGGGTTGTGCAGATGGTTGAACGGCGGCGCGAACGCGGCGCTGGCGCCGTCGAAGCGCAGCGATTCGTGCACCCGCGCATCGCTCCAGCGCGCGCGGCCGCGGTGGTACAGCCGCGCCAGGCGCTCGCCGACCATCGGTTTGTACCAGCGCATCGGCGCGCCCATGTACCAGGTGCTGCGGCGCAGCCACACCGCGTCCACGCGGTCCTCGGCGAGCAGTTGCGGCAACCGCGCCAGGCACTCGGCGCGCAACGCGTCGGACAGGAACTCGTCCGCGTCCAGCACCAGGATCCAGTCGTGCGCGGCCTGGGTGGAGGCGAAGTTGCGTTGTGGGCCGAAGCCCAGCCAGGCCTGCTCGACCACGCGCGCGCCGTGCGCGCGGGCGATCGCCACGGTGTCGTCGGTACTGCCGCAGTCCACCACCAGCTTGTCGGCGGCGAACGGCACGCTGTCCAGGCAGCGCGCGATGTTGGCGGCCTCGTTGTAGGTCATCACCACCAGGCTCAGCGGCAGGGTGGCGGCAGCGTTGGCCATGGCGCGCGGTATCCGGAAGTCAGGCGCGGTGCCGGCGGTCGGCGCCAGGCGCCGCGCCGCCCGGCGATGCGGGATCGGCAGTCTACCGGCTTCGCGCGGCGCCTTCAGCGCCCTGTGCCGACACCGCCTCGCGCGCGGCCAGCCCGATCAGCACGCCCACCAGCGCCACGTAGAAGCCGGTGCTCACCTGGTGCGCGAACATCGACTGGGTCATGCCGCACAGGATGTAGGCCGCCACCACCATGATCCCGGCTGCCGCCGCGCCGTGGAAATGCGGCTGTGGCCGGCGCCGGTACAGGCGCAGCAGCAGCCACAGCGGCACGCCGTACACCATCAGGATCAGCACGGTGCCGGGCAGGCCCTGGGTCGCGCTCCACTCGGCCAGGTCGTTGTGCGCATGGCCCAGGTGGCAGCGCTCGACGAAGCCCTTGCGGCAGTCCGGCAGGCGCAGCATGGCATTGTCGAAGCGGCCCACGCCGACCCCGACCACCGGGTGTTCGACGAAGGTCGCCGCCGCCACCTGCAGGCGCTCGATGCGCGCGCCGGCCGAGGAATCGCTGTCGCCGCGCTCGTAGCGCTGCACATCGTGATGCAGTTCGGCCAGGCGGGTCTGCTTGGTCAGCGCCGGCACGCTCAGCACCAGCACCGCCGCCAGCGCGGTGCACGCGCCCAGGATCATCAGCCGCGTCGCGCTGTCGCGCCAGCGCAGACACAGCGCGCTGACCACCAGCAGCAACAGCACGCCCAGCCACACGCCGCGGCTGCCGCTGAGCAGGATGACGATGCCGCCGGCCACCACCGCGGCGACGGCCCACGGCCATTGCCCGCGCGGCCGGCAGAACACCGCCAGCACCATCAGCATCAGCACCACGTCGGCCAGCACGATGGCGTTGGTCCAGCCCTCGGCACGCGGCTGGCCCTGCAGTACCTGCACGCTGGCCAGCACCAGGGCGGCGAGGATGCCGAGCAGCGCGCCCCACCACAGCAGGCGCTGCGGCGGCCGCAGGGCGTAGGTCCACAGCGCCGCCCACGGCAGCACCAGGAAGCGGGTGCGGTTGTCGATGTCCTTCAGCGGCTGGCCGAAGTACAGCACCGAGCACAGCGACAGCCCGATCACCAGCAGCGCCAGGATCCACAGCCAGCGCAGCGACGGCTGCATCGGCGCCACCGCCTGGCGCAGCCGCGGCAGGGCCAGCAGGCTGGTCGCCAGCAGCAGCAGGCCGAACGGCAGCAGGCCGCTGGGGATGCTGATCACCAGCGCCGGCAGGCACAGCAGCGCGAGCGCCGCGCCGCGCTCGGCCAGTGACTGGCGCGAGAACGCGGAAACGGCATGGCGTGGCGCGATCGGCTGGGACATCAAGGAGGGAAGGCCGTGGGGAGGGGGTGGTCGGCGATGATCCGGGGCGCTTCCCTAACCCGGCCTGACCTGCTCGCGATCGGCGCCATGGCTGGCCGGCACGGCGGGCGGCGGCGTTTCCCCGAGCAGATCGGCCACCGCCGCGCGCAGGCGCTCGCCGAACTCGCGCCGGCGCGTCTCGAAGAAGCCGCGCGCGGCCGTGCCCAGGGCGTCGCACTGCATCGGCGACAGCGCCAGCGCCAGCCTCATCGCCTGCTCGAGGCCTGCGGCCTCGATCCGGTAGCGCACGCCGAAATTGTCCGGACCCTCGCCGACCGGGTCGATCAGCACGCCCCGCTCGGCGCTCACCAGCTCGTTCATCGGCGCCCCGTTGGTGGTGATCACCACCGCGCCGACGCTCAGCGCTTCCATGATGTAGTGGCCGAAGCCCTCCACCTCGGACGGACACAGGTGGAAGCGGTGCGCGTTCTGCAGCCGCCGCAGTTCCTGCTGGTCGAGGTAGCCGGTCAGGTAGTCGATGTTCTCGGCCTCGATCGGGTGGGACTTCTTCGCGCTCTGCACCACCGTCAGCCGCGGCCACTCGGGGTGCCGCGCCCAGGTCTGCAGCAGCAGCGCCGTGCCCTTGGCCGAACTGCGCCCGGCCACATGCAGGCAGGCGCGTTCGCGCGGGACCTCAGGACGGTAGCAATCGTCGCTGCAAAAGCCGATGAAGGCGGTCGGCGCCATCGTGGAGAACCGCTGCTCGGCCTGGCGGGTCTTGCACAGCACCTGGGCGAAGCGCGGCAGGCAGCGCAGCCACTTGTGCCGGAACCACTCCGGGTTAGGGATCAGGGCATTGCGCAAGCCGCTGCCCAGGCAGCGCGGATACACCCGCTCCAGGAAGATCTGCAGGTCGGCGCGCCCGAACAGCAGGCTGCGCAGGAACAGGCGCAGTTCACGCAGGCGGTTGGCCATGCGCACGGTGCCGAAGCCCAGCACCTCCACGCGGTAGCGGCCGGTCTCGCGCAGCAGGTCGGCGACCACCTGCAGGTCGCGGCTGAGGCCGCCGCCGTTGTCGCGGCTGATGACCCGGATCAGGCGTGGCGGCACGCGCGTCTCCCTGCCCGCGCAGCGCGCCGGGCGCCAGCGGCACCCGCGCCACGCAGCCGCAACGCGCGGCTGCGGCTCATTCGAAGCGGTCCTTGTCCTGCTCGCGCAGGCGGTCGCGGTCGTCCTGGGTGACCACGCAGTGGCCGTGTATCGCACTGGCCGGGACCAGCCACCAGTCGCGCCGGTTGGACACGCCGGCCAGGGTGCTCGCGTTGCGGTCCACACAGCCCAGCATCGCCGCCTCCTGCACCAGCAGCCAGCGCCGCTGCGGCGCCTGCGCCTGCCAGGCGATGCCGCGGCGCAGTTGTTCGTCCCAGGGCACCACGAAGCCGAAGGTCGTGGCCGGGCGGTCGGCCATCAGCAGGTTCTGCTCCTTCCAGGCGACCAGGCCGAGTTCGGCCTGCGGGCCGATGCGGCGCCCCACCGACTCCATCACCCCACGCGCCGAGCTGGACATGTTGATCAGCGGGTACACCAGCAAGCCGGCCATCACCCAGACCATGGTCAGGGTCGAGACCGTCGCCAGCTCCGGGCGGCGCCGCGCGAACGCAGCCAGGCTGGCCACGCCCCACAAGCCGATCGCCAGCAGGATCCAGGCCAGCACCTGCACGGTCGCCAGGTCGATGCCGCGGTCTTCCATCATCTTCGCGCGGAAGCCGTGCCACAGCAGGATCGCCGCGCCCACGCCGCCGAGCGCCAGCGTCAGCAACGCGGTGAACGCCAGCAGCAGGCGCTTGACCCCGGGCTTGCGCAACAGCCCTGGAATGAGCGGCCCCATCGCCAGGCACAGCATCGGCAGCGCCGGCAGCACGTAGACGTCGCGCTTGCCGGTCGGGATCGAGAAGAACAGCACCACCAGCGCCCACCACGCCAGCGGCAGCAGGTAGCGCGCGTCGCGCCGGCGCAGGCGCCGCGCCCAGGCGGGGATCGCCCACGGCAGCGCCAGCAGCACCGGCAGCCACATGCTCGGCATCACCCCGAAGAAGTACAGCGGCCCGTGCGCGTGGTCCCAGGATTTGGCGTAGCGCCCGGCGGTCTGTCGGAACAGGATGTCGTTGAGGTAGGCGCGGTACTCGGGCGCGTTGCTCGACAGCGCGGTGGCGACCATCGGCACCAGCCAGATCGACACCGCCGCCAGGAACGCCAGCGGCCCCAGCCAGAACCGCGGATCGCGCAGGCCGACCCGGACCCCGCGCCAGTGCGCCAGCGACGCCGCCGCGGCCGGCAGCAGCATCAGCAGCGCCAGCACGCCCACGCCCTTGGTGATCGTGCCAAGGCCGGCGGCGAACCAGCCCAGCGCCCACAACCGCCAGTCCGGCCCACGCAACAGGTGGCGCAGCAGCGCGTAGTTGGCCAGGGTGATGAAGAACACCACCAACGGGTCGATCTGCGCCTTCTTCGCCTGGTAGGTGAAGTGGAAGGCGAACAGCAGCGCGTAGGCCGCGTACATGCCGACACGGCGCGTCCACAGGCGCCGGCCGAGGTCGTAGACGCAGGCCAGCGTGCCCAGCCCGGCCAGCAGCGACGGCAGCAGGAAGGCCACCCGCCAGTTGCCGAACAGCGTGTAGAAACTCGCCTGCAGCCACATCAGCATCGGCGGCTTGTCCGAGTACAGCTCGTTGCCGCGGTGCGGGAACAGCCAGTTGCCGCTCTCCACCATCTGCTTGGCGACCAGTGCGAAACGCGGCTCGTCGGCCGGGTGCGGATCGCGCAGGCCCAGGCCGGCGCCGAGCACCAGCACGGCCAGGATGGCCAACAACCAGAACTCTCGGGAGGCGCGGGTCTTCAGCATGGGACGCGATGATACCGGGGCCGGTTCATGCCGTCTTGCGGAACCTTGCGTAGTAGAAACCGTCGCAGTCCTGCTCGCCGGGGAAGCGCTGGCGGCCGCCGCCGGAAGCATGCCCGCAGGCCGCGCCCGGATCCTCCAGTGCCGCGCCCGGTTGCCGCGCCAGCAACGCCTGTACCTGCCGCGCGTTCTCGTCCTGCAGCAGCGAGCAGGTCGCGTAGACCAGCACCCCGCCCGGCCGCAGCACCTGCCAGGCGGCGTCGAGCAGGCGCGCCTGCAGCGCCTGCAGGGCGGTCACGTCCTCGCGGCGGCGATGCAGCAGCACGTCCGGCTGGCGGCGCACGATGCCGGTGGCCGAACACGGCGCGTCGAGCAGCACCGCGTCGAACGGCACGCCGTCCCACCAGTCCTGCGGCTGCGCCGCGTCGGCGACCTGCAGCTGCGCCTGCGCACCGGCGCCGGTGCGCGCGAAGGTCTCGCCGACCCGCGCCAGGCGCCGCGCATCCACGTCCAGCGCGGTCAGGCGCAGACTGGGATCGCGTTCGAGCAGGTGCGCGGATTTGCCGCCGGGCGCCGCGCAGGCGTCGAGCACGCGCGCGCCCGGCGCCGGCGCCAGCACGTCGGCGACCTGCTGCGCCGCGCCGTCCTGCACCGACACGCGCCCGTCGGCGAAGCCCGGCAGGGCGCCCACCGCCAGCGGCGTCTCCAGGCGGATCGCATCGGCCAGCAGCGGCGAGGCCTGCGCGGCGATGCCGGCCGCGGCCAGCTCCTGCAGATAGGCGTCGCGGGTACCGCGCTGGCGGTTGACCCGCAGCCACAGCGGCGCCGGCTGCTGGCTGGCGGCGAAGATCGCCTCGGCCTGCTGCGGCCAGTCGGCGCGCAGCGCGTCGCGCAGCCACAGCGGCCAGCCCGCGTCGGCGGCCACCGCCGGCAGCCCGTCGCGCAGCGCGCGCCGCAGCAGCGCGTTGACCAGCCCGGCCTGGCGCGGCCGATCCAGCGCGCGCGTCGCCTCCACCGTCGCCGACAGCGCCGCGTGCGGCGCCAGGCCCAGCGCATCGAGCTGGGCGAATCCGGCCAGCAGCAGGCCGCGCAGTTCGGCGTCGCGCTGCGGCAACTGCTTCTGCAGCCACATCCGCAGCGCGGCCTCGTAGGCCGGTCGGCGGCGCAGCACGGCAAAGCAGATCGCCTCCACCAGCGCGCGGTCGCGCGAATCCGGCAGCGTCGGCAACGCGGCGGCCAGTTCGGCCTTGAGCGAGCGGCCGCGGTCGATCACCGCGGTCAGCACGCGGGCGGCAAGCACCCGCGGGGCCACGCCCGGCGGCCACGCAGCGGCGGGCGTCGCGGTCATCGGCGGGCGCTCCGGGAGGTGTCAGGCTTTAGCGCGCATGCCGTGTCGTGGTTGCGCGTGCGGATGATGGGGGTGCGCGACGCAGTGGACGCCCGCCCGCGCCGCAGCGCGGAGGCGGCCACAGCCGCGCCTGCCAGGCCCAACGCGGCGTACGCAGGCATGGTCGACGCCTCAGGCCAGGACCGGCAGGTCGCGCCGTGCGTTGAGGTAGTCGGCGGCGGTGATCGCCTTGCCGCCGTCGCGCTGCAGCACGCGCAGGCGCAGCGCGCCCTGGCCGCAGGCGATGTCGATGCCCTGCCTGGACGCGGTCAGCACCGTGCCCGGCTGCTGCCCGTGGGCCAGGTCCAGCGCGATCGCACCGTGCACCCGCACCCGCTCGCCGGCCAGTACCGCCTCGGCGACCGGCCACGGATCGAAGGCGCGCACCTGCCGCGCCAGTTGCGCCGCCGGCTGCTGCCAGTCCAGCCGCGCCTGCGCCTTGTCCAGCTTGTGCGCGTAGGTGACGCCGGCCTCCGGCTGCGGCTGGGCCACCGGACGCAGGCCGGCGCGCAGCAGGCCCAGGCCGTCGGCCAGCACCTGCGCGCCGAGCGCGGCTAGGCGGTCGTGCAACTGCCCGCCGGTCTCGTCGGCACCGATCGGGGTCCGCTGCGACAACAGCACCGGGCCGGTATCCAGACCCGCTTCCATCTGCATCAGGCACACCCCGGTCTCGCTGTCGCCGGCCTCGATCGCGCGCTGGATCGGCGCGGCGCCGCGCCAACGCGGCAGCAGCGAGGCATGCACGTTCCAGCAGCCATGGGTCGGGATCGCCAGCACCGCCTTGGGCAGGATCAGCCCGTAGGCCACCACCACGATCAGGTCCGGCTGCAGCGCGCGCAGCGCCTGCAGGGTTTCCGGCGCGCGCAGCGTCTGCGGCTGCAACACCGGGATGCCGCGCGCCACCGCTTCCAGCTTGACCGGCGACGGGGTCAGCCCGCGGCCGCGCCCGGCGGGCCGGTCCGGCTGGGTGTAGACCGCGACCACTTCATGGCGCTGCGCAGCCGCGCGCAACGACGGCACGGCGAAGTCCGGCGTACCGGCGAAGACGAGTTTCATGGAGGCTGGGAACCGGGAATGGGGAATGGGGAATGGAGAATGGGAAAAGCGCGAACCCGGAAAGGCCACGGGTACCGCACTTACGATTCCCGTTTCTCCATTCCCGGTTCCCCGCTTCAAGCCACGTGCTTGCGCGCCTTGGCCAGCTTCTTGCGCACCATTTCGCGCTTGAGCGGGGACAGGTAGTCGACGAACAGCTTGCCGTCGAGGTGGTCCATCTCGTGCTGCACGCACACCGCCAGCAGGCCGTCGGTGCTCAGTTCCTGCGGCTGGCCCTGGCGGTCCAGGTAGCGCACGGTGATGGCGTCGGCGCGGGTCACGTCGGCGTAGATGCCGGGGACCGACAGGCAGCCTTCCTGGTACACCTGTTCGCCGTCGCGCTGCACGATCTGCGGGTTGATGAACACCTGCGGGGCGTTCTTCTCCTCGCTGACGTCGATGACCATGAAGCGCTTGTGCACGTCGACCTGGCTGGCGGCCAGGCCGATGCCGGGCGCGTCGTACATGGTCTCGAACATGTCGTCGAGCAGGCGTTGGAAGGCTGCGGAGGTGACCTCGGCGGCGTCGACCGGCACCGCCTTGGTACGCAGGCGCGGATCGGGGAATTCGAGAATGGGGAGCAGGGCCATAGCGGTACCCAAGATGGGGGCGCCGGACGATTCGGCAAGACCTGCGGATTCTACCCGTTTCTGCGCCCGCCGCTTGCGCCCGCACCAGGGTTCTGCACTATAGTGCGCGAACCTGTTGGGGAATCAGGCTTCGCGCTCATGTTCAATCGACTCCGTACGGTCGTCGCCGTGGCGATGCTCACCGTGGCGACCTACGCTGCTTCCGCCAGCATGGCCGCCGAACACCCCGACACCTACGTGGTGCGCAAGGGCGATACGCTGTGGGATATCGCCGGGCGCTTCCTCGGCAAGCCCTGGCTGTGGCCGGAAATCTGGCAGGCCAATCCGCAGGTGCACAACCCGCACCTGATCTACCCCGGCGACGTGCTCAGCCTGGCCTACCTGGACCGGGTGGCGCATGCCGAGGTCAAGCCGGGCCCGCGCCAGGACGCGCCGATCGACGCGATCCCGCTGGCGCAGGTGGAGCCGTTCCTCAAGAACCTGCGCGTGGTCGATCGCATCGACAACCTGCCCTACGTGGTCGGCACCGAAGACAACCGGCTGCGCGCCACCGACGGGCAACTGGTCTACGCGGTCGGCCTCGGCCAGGCCCAGGCCGGCCAGCGCTACGCCGTGGTCCGCCCGACCGTGCGCTACCTGCTGCCCAAGCTCAGCGACGACCTCGACGCCGAAGGCCGCAGCATCCCCGGCAGCGGCAACCTGTGGCAGACCTTCGTGCCGCCGGACAAGCGCCGCGAGACCCTCGGCTACGAACTGGCCCAGGTCAACATCGGCACCGTCGCCCGCGTGTCCGCCGACGGCCGCCAGGCCACCGGCCTGCTGCTGCAGGACAACGCCCGCGAAGTGCGCGCCGGCGACCGCCTGATTCCGGTCGAGGCGCAGCCCTACGACCTGCAGTTCGTGCCGCATCCGCCGTCCGAGCAGGCGATGGCCGCCGGCCTGCGCGTGCTGGCGGTGGCCGACGCGTTCAGCGCGGCCGGCCCGCGCGACGTGATCGCCATTTCCGGCGGCCGCCGCGAAGGCATCGACAACGGCACCGTGGTGTCGCTGTGGCGCCACGGCACCCGGGTCAACGACCGCGTGCGCCACCCCAACACTTCCCGCGCCGACGACGGCTTCACCGGCGGCAGCGGTACCGTGGCGCTGCCGGACGAGTACGCCGCGCACGCGATGGTGTTCCGCACCTTCGACAAGGTCAGCTACGCGCTGGTGATGGACGGCATCAAGCCGACCCGGATCGGCTACGACGTCAAGCACCCGGACGCGCGCTGACCCGCGGCTGGGGACTCCCCCTACAGCGATTGCAGACGGCGCCCGAGGGCGCCGTCCGCGTCTGCGGCCTAGGCTGGGCGCATGTCCAGTCCGGTCATCGCCCCTGCCCACACACCCGCCGACCCGGCCCTGCTGCGCCTGTCGCTGGCCGGCGGCGCCAGCGCCCCACGCCGGCTGCTGCTGGAGCAACACGGCAGCCCGGCCGCGGCGCTGGCCGCCGGTCCCGCCGGCTGGCAGGCCGCCGGCCTGGATGCGGCGCAGATCGCCGCGTTGCAGCGGCCCGACCGCGCCGCGCTGGACACCGCCGAGCACTGGCTGGCGCAACCAGGTCGGCACCTGCTGGGCTGCCACGATGCCGACTACCCGGCCCTGTTGCGGCGCACGCCCAATCCGCCACTGGCGCTGTACGTGGACGGCGATCCCACGGTGCTGTGGCATCCGGCCGTGGCCGTGGTCGGCAGCCGCGCCCCCAGCGCCGGCGGCCGCGACAACGCCTACGGCTTCGCCCTGGCCCTGGCCACGGCCGGCTTTGCGGTGACCAGCGGCATGGCCAGCGGCGTGGATGCCGCCGCGCACCGGGCCGCACTGTCGCGCGCGGACGGGCTGACCGTGGCGGTGGTCGGCACCGGCCCCGACCTGGCCTACCCGCGCCAGCACGCCGCCCTGCGCCGCCAGATCGCCGAACGCGGCGCGGTGGTCAGCGAGCACCCGCCCGGCACGCCGGCGCGGGCGGGGCACTTCCCGGCGCGCAACCGGATCATCGCCGGACTGAGCCTGGCGACCCTGGTGATCGAGGCGGCCACCCGCTCCGGCGCGCTGATCACCGCGCGGCTGGCCGCCGAGGCCGGGCGCGAGGTATTCGCCCTGCCCGGCTCGATCCACAATCCGCTGGCGCGCGGCTGCCATCGGCTGATCCGCGACGGCGCCGGGCTGGTGGAAAGCGCCGAGGAGGTGCTGGCCGGGGTCGCGCCCCTGGCCGCCGAACTGGCCGACGCCTTGCGCGGGCGCCTGAACGCCCCCACACAGGGAGCCAGCACCGCGCGCGCGGCCACACCGGCCTTCCCCCACCCCGACTACCAGCGCTTGTGGCAGGCGCTGGGCCACGACCCCATCTGTATGGATTCAGTGATCGCACGCAGCGGATTGACGGCCGCAGCGGCGTCCTCCATGCTGCTGGCCATGGAACTGGATGGCTACGTGGCGGTCGAACGCGGTCGTTACACCCGCAAACCCTAGTTTCTTCACCTCCACAGCGTCTCGCGACGCAGGCCGAGGGGCAATGAAAGAGAGCATTCTGGATGTCCTGCTGTACCTGTTCGAACACTATTTCAGCGAAGACGCGGATCCGGTCCGCGATCGCGACTCCCTCCAGAATGGCCTGATCCAGGCCGGTTTCAGCCCCACCGAGATCAGCAAGGCGTTCGACTGGCTCGACGCCCTGGCCGACCAGCGCCCGGCCGTGGCGCAGCCGCGCATCGATGGCCCGATCCGCATCTACCACGGTCCGGAACTGGACAAGCTCGACGTGGAATGCCGCGGCTTCCTGCTGTTCCTGGAGCAGCACGGCATCCTCGACAGCGACCAGCGCGAGTTGGTGCTGGACCGGGCCATGGCGCTGGATCAGGACGAACTGGATCTGGACGACCTGAAGTGGGTGGTGCTGATGGTGCTGTTCAACCAGCCTGGTGCCGAGGCGGCGTACGCGTGGATGGAAACGCAGATGTTCGTCGACGAGCCGGAGCCGGTTCACTGAGTCGCTGACGGTCGCGCACGGATGCACGAAGACACTTCCCCATTGGCGATCTGGTACTACGTCGATGCCGCGCGCGAGCGGCACGGCCCGTTGCCGGCGTCCGCCCTGCTGGAACGCCTGCACGACGGCCGCCTGCAGCGCGAGACCCTGGTCTGGCGCGAAGGCCTGCCGGAGTGGCGGCCGCTGCACGCGGTCGCCGCCGAACTGGGCCTGCCCGACGCCCCCACCCCGCCGCCCTTGCCGCCACCGCTCCAGACGGCCGCGCCCGTGCCCCCCGCTGCCACCGCCGCGCCGCGCAGCGGCCTGTCCGGCTGCGCGATCATGGCCATCGTCGGCACCATCGTCGGCGTGCTGCTGGTGGCGTTCCTGGGCATCGCCGCGGCGATCGCCCTGCCCGCCTACCAGGACTACCTGGCACGCGCGAAGGTCGCGCAGGCGCTCGACCACCTGGCGCCGCTGAAGGACCAGATCGCCGCCTTCAATGCACAGGAGCACCGCTGCGCGGTCAACGGCGACACCGGCTTCGGCGCACCGCAGAGCTATGCCGGCGACACCATCGCGCAGGTGCGGGTCGGCCGCTTCGACAACGGCCACTGCGGCCTGGAAGCCACCCTGCACCTGCCCGACCACAAGCGCCTGGATGGCAAAGCGCTGTGGCTGGACTACGATGAGCGCACGTCCGCCTGGAACTGCAGTTCCGACCTGGACGATCGCGTCCTGCCGGTCCACTGCCGCGGCGGCTGACCGGCGCACCGTTTTCGACTGCAACTCCCGGGGAACAGAATGACTGAGTGGTACTACGCCGACGCAGCGCAGCAGCGCCATGGGCCGCTAGCGGCCGCCGACCTGCAGCAGCGCTTCCAGCGCGGCGAGATCGGATTGTCCACCCTGGTCTGGCGCGAGGGCCTGAGCGAATGGCGCACCCTGGCCGAGTTCGTCGACGAACTCGGCCTGACCCAGGCACCGGCGCCTGCGATTGCCCCGATCGAGGTTGACCGAGAGACTCCTCCTCCGCCCCCGGCCGCGACCGTCCCCGACGCCTGGACCGCGCCCGCGCCGGCCGTGGCGGCGTCGCCCTATGCGGCGCCCAGCGCCGTGCTCGACGGTGGCGCGCGGGTGGTCGGCGGCGGCGAGGTGGTGCAGGCCGGTTTCTGGAAACGCGTGGCCGCCTACCTGATCGACGCGTTCCTGGTCGGCATCGTCGCCAACGTGATCCAGTTCGTGGTGATGCTGGGCTTCTTCGGGATCACCGGCTTCGGCAAGCAGCCGGACTTCAGCACTGCCGCCGGCATCGTCATGCTGCTCCTGCTGTACCTGCTGCCGATGGCGATCGCGGCGCTGTACTACGGCCTGTTCCACGCCTCCACCAAGCAGGCCACGCTGGGCAAAATGGCGGTCGGCATCAAGGTGGTGCGCACCGACGGCAGCCGCATCACCTTGTCCCGCGGCGTGGGCCGCTACTTCGGCTTCATGCTGAGCAGCCTGACCCTGGGCATCGGCCTGCTGATGGCGGCCTTCACCGAGCGCAAGCAGGCCCTGCACGACATGCTCTGCGACACCCTGGTGGTGGACAAGTGGGCCTACACCGACCACCCGGAATGGCAGCAGCGCAAGCTGGGCACGGTCACGGTGGTGATCCTGGCCCTGTTCGGCCTGCTGTCGGCAGCGGCGCTGCTGGTGGTGGCGCTGGCGATCGGCGTGGCCGCCAAGGGCGGCTGGCACTGAGTCCGGCGGGCTCCGGGAACCCCCGCCGCCGCCCGCGCGCCTGCCCGGCCGGCAGGCGCCGGCTTGACAGCGGGCGCCGGACATGCCCACTAATAAATAAGCGCCGTAGCTGAACGCCCGGGGGTTCCATCCCGGGCGTCGGCTTCTCTGCGAGACCGCAACGCTTCACTAACCGGAGCAATTGCGCCACCCTACCGCCCCCAGGGCGTCCGCCCACGCCCATCGAAGCCCGACCCGCCATGTCCAAGCACCTGCTCATCGTCGAATCGCCCGCCAAGGCCAAGACGATCAACAAATACCTCGGCAAGGATTTCCACGTCCTGGCCTCGTATGGGCACGTGCGCGACCTGATCCCGAAGGAAGGCGCAGTGGATCCGGACGACGGCTTCGCGATGCGCTACGCGCTGATCGACAAGAACGAGAAGCACGTGGAGGCCATCGCCAAGGCGGCCAAGGCGGCCGAGGACATCTACCTGGCGACCGACCCGGACCGCGAGGGCGAGGCGATCAGCTGGCACATCGCCGAGATCCTGCAGGAGCGCGGGCTGCTCAAGGGCAAGCCGCTGCACCGGGTGGTGTTCACCGAGATCACCCCGCGCGCGATCAAGGAAGCGATGGCGCAACCTCGGCAGATCGCCGGCGACCTGGTCGATGCGCAGCAGGCCCGCCGCGCGCTGGACTACCTGGTCGGCTTCAACCTGTCGCCGGTGCTGTGGCGCAAGGTGCAGCGCGGTCTGTCCGCCGGCCGCGTGCAGTCGCCGGCGCTGCGCATGATCGTCGAGCGCGAGGAGGAAATCGAAGCCTTCATCGCCCGCGAGTACTGGTCCATCGCCGCCGATTGCGCGCACCCCTCGCAGCACTTCAACGCCAAGCTGATCAAGCTCGACGGGCAGAAGTTCGAGCAGTTCACCATCACCGACGGCGACACCGCCGAATCTGCGCGCCTGCGCATCCAGCAGGCCGCGCAGGGCGCGCTGCACGTCACCGACGTCGCCAGCAAGGAGCGCAAGCGCCGCCCGGCGCCGCCGTTCACCACCTCCACGCTGCAGCAGGAAGCCTCGCGCAAGCTCGGCTTCACCACCCGCAAGACCATGCAGGTGGCGCAGAAGCTGTACGAAGGCGTGGCGATCGGCGACGAAGGCACGGTCGGCCTGATCTCGTACATGCGTACCGACTCGGTCAACCTGTCGCAGGACGCGCTGGCCGAGATCCGCGACGTGATCGCCCGCGACTACGGCATCGCCTCGCTGCCGGACCAGCCCAACACCTACCAGACCAAGTCCAAGAACGCCCAGGAAGCGCACGAAGCGGTGCGTCCGACCTCGGCGCTGCGTACCCCGTCGCAGGTGGCCCGCTTCCTGACCGACGACGAGCGCAAGCTGTACGAGCTGATCTGGAAGCGTGCGGTGGCCTGCCAGATGATTCCGGCCACGCTCAACACCGTCAGCGTCGACCTGTCGGCCGGCAGCGAACACGTGTTCCGCGCCAGCGGTACCACCGTGGTGGTCCCCGGCTTCCTGGCCGTGTACGAGGAAGGCAAGGACAACAAGAGCGCCGAGGACGAGGACGAAGGCCGCAAGCTGCCGGCGATGAAGCCTGGCGACCGCGTGCCGCTGGAACGCATCCTGGCCGAGCAGCACTTCACCCAGCCGCCGCCGCGCTTCACCGAAGCGGCGCTGGTGAAGGCGCTGGAAGAGTATGGCATCGGCCGTCCCTCGACCTACGCCTCGATCATCCAGACCCTGCTGTTCCGCAAGTACGTGGAGATGGAAGGCCGCAGCTTCCGCCCGTCCGACGTCGGCCGCGCGGTGTCCAAGTTCCTGTCCAGCCACTTCACCCAGTACGTGGACTACGACTTCACCGCCAAGCTCGAAGACGAGCTGGACGCGGTCTCGCGCGGCGAGGAGGAGTGGGTCCCGCTGATGTCGCGCTTCTGGGAGCCGTTCAAGGAACTGGTCGAGGACAAGAAGGAATCGGTCGACCGCGCCGAAGCCAGCGGTGCGCGCGAGCTCGGCACCGACCCCAAGACCGGCAAGCCGGTGAGCGTGCGCCTGGGCCGCTTCGGGCCGTACGCGGCGATCGGCAGCACCGCCGAGGACGCCGAGGACAAGCCCAAATTCGCGTCGCTGCGGCCCGGCCAGAGCATGCACACCATCACCCTGGAGGAGGCGCTGGAGCTGTTCCTGATGCCGCGCAGCCTCGGCCAGGACCAGGGCGAGGAGGTCAGCGTCGGCATCGGCCGCTTCGGCCCGTTCGCCAAGCGCGGTAGCGTCTACGCCTCGCTGAAGAAGGAAGACGATCCCTACACCATCGATCTGGCCCGTGCGGTGTTCCTGATCGAGGAGAAGGAAGAGATCGCGCGCAACCGCATCATCAAGGAATTTCCCGGCAGCGACATCCAGGTACTCAACGGCCGCTTCGGCCCGTACATCAGCGACGGCAAGCTCAACGGCAAGATCCCCAAGGATCGCGAGCCCGCCTCGCTGAGCCTGGACGAAGTGCAGAAGCTGCTGGAGGAAACCGGCAAGCCGGTGCGCAAGGGCTTCGGCGCCAAGAAGGCCGCCGCCAAGAAGGAAGCCGCGCCGAAGAAGAGCGCGGCGAAGAAGGCCGCGGCCGACGCCCCGGCCAAGCCGGCGGCGAAGAAAGCGGTCAAGAAGGCCGCGAAGAAAACCGCCAAGAAAACGGTGAAGAAGGCGGCGAAGAAGACCGTGGCCAAGGGCGGCTGAGCCGCTCTGCGGATGGCCCAGGGCGGCCCGATGCACCCCCTCGAATAGTATGAGCGCGGGCGCCGAGCCGCCTTCTCGCGGTGCCGACGGCGTCTCTCAGCGCCTGAAGATCCGCGACAACCCGATTTTCCTGTGGGAGGGGCTTCAGCCCCCGACGCTTTATCGGTAAGGCGTCGGGGCTGAAGCACCTCCCACAGAAAAGCGGCGGGCCGGAGACTTGCGAAAATCCCGAGTCCTGCCCAACCGACCCTCATTGTCCTTAGACGACGACGTGCCGCATGATGCGCGCATGAACGACCTGTCCCTGAGCCATGCCGTCGCCGTCCTGCGCAAGGGCGGCGTGATCGCCTATCCCACCGAAGCGGTGTGGGGCCTGGGCTGCGATCCGCACGACGAGACCGCCGTGACCCGCCTGCTGCGGATCAAGCAGCGACCCGTGGACAAGGGCCTGATCGTGGTCGCCGCCGAACTGGACCCGTTGCGCCCGTTGCTCGACCTGTCGGCCCTGCCGCCGGACCGGCTGGCCGCGGTGCTGGCCAGTTGGCCCGGACCGCATACCTGGATCCTGCCCGCCGCCGCGCATGCGCCGCCCTGGATCACCGGCGCGCACCAGGGCATCGCCGTGCGGATCAGTGCCCATCCGCTGGTGGCCGCCCTGTGCCGGGCCTGGGGCGGCGCCCTGGTCTCGACCAGTGCCAACCGCGGCGGCGAGCCGCCGGCACGGCAGCGCAGCGAACTGGATCCGCTGGTGCTGGGCGACCTCGACGGCCTGCTCGACGGCGAGACCGGCGGCCTGGCCCAGCCCACCCCGATCCGCGACGCCGCCAGCGGCGAGATCCTGCGCGCCTGAGGCGCTGCTCTTCAGCGCGGCACGCCTGTCTTCCGCCGTGTCGGCGTCTGGCGGCAATGGCGCGATGGGGCCACGCGGGCGCTTCGCGCACCGTACCCTCACCCCAACCCCTCTCCCAGCGGGAGAGGGGTAGCTGTTCCCTTCTCCCATTGGGAGAAGGTGGCCCGAAGGGCCGGATGAGGGTGCGGGCGCAGCCTGGTGCACTCAAACTACACGAGTCGCTTCGCGCCGGACCCTCACCCCAACCCCTCTCCCGACGGGAGAGGGCTAGCTGTTCCCTTCTCCCATTGGGAGAAGGTAGCCGGAAGGGCCGGATGAGGGTCGGGCGAAGCCTCGCAGCGACAGATCAACGCGCCAGTACTGCACGAGCGCGCCCTGGCCGAGGCCGGCGGCACCGTACAGCAGCTGCGAAATGCGGCAGGAAGCGCGCTGACCGACCCGCGGCCTGCCCGATGCGCGACAAGACCCCGCTGCGGCCCCACCCGCGCCATCGCGTCCTGAATCCCCGCTCCCCCGCCCTTTCCCTGGCTGCCCAAGGCGCGCAAGATGCGCGCATGCGCCTCCTTCTCCGCCCATTGCTGCTGCTGAGCCTGTCGTCCTGGATCGGTGCCGGCTGGGCGCAACAGACGCAGACGGTCAGCAGCGACGGCAGCAATGCGTCGGTGCGCATCTATCGCTGCATCGCCGCTTCCGGCGCGGTCAGCCTGCAGAACGCCCCCTGCGAGAACGCGCGCCAGCAGCAGGTCCTGGACATGCAGCGTCCGCGCGATCCGCCGCCGCGGCCGACCACCACCATCAGCACCGATCCGGCACGCGCGCAGGCCTCGCCGGCGCCGCTGCCGCAGCGCGAACTCCGCATCGTCACCGTGCAGCCTGCGCAGCCGATGTACGAGTGCGTCACCCCGGAAGGCGCGCGTTACACCAGCGACGACAACGCCGGCAATCCGCGCTGGGTGCCGCTGTGGGCCTATGGCTATGCCGAGGGCCCGTACGCACGGCCATCCGGGCGCGGCCCCGATGGTCGCTCGCCCGGCCCGCCGGGACCGCCTCCGCCCGGCGGCCCGCGCCCTCCCGGTCCACCGCCGCCTGGGGTGTCCGCCGGCGCCGGCGTGATCGTGCCGGCCGGCAGCACGATGATCCGCGACACCTGCACCGCGCTGCCCGAGCAGGAAGTCTGCGCACGCCTGAGCGATCGCCGCTGGGAACTGATCCGTCGCTACAACAGTGCGCTGCAGAGCGAGCGCCGCGCAATGGAAACCGAGCAGCGCGGCATCGATGCGCGTCTGGCGCGCGACTGCGGCGGCAGCTGATGCGGCGCGCACTCTGCCTCGCCGTGGTGCTGACCTGTGCCGGCGCCGCGCACGCCGAACCGGTGGTGTTCTATCGCTGCACCGACGCGCAGGACAACCTGACCATCCAGAACCAGCCCTGTCCCAAGGGCATGCGCCAGCAGAAGAAAATCATGCAGGGCGTCAGCAGCGCCGCACTGCCGGCCGCGATCGCCGCCCAGCCCGCGCCATCGCCGCCGCCCGCACGCGCCACGACCGCCGCGTCCACCACCGCGCCTGCTGACACGCCAACCGCGGCAGACGCAGCCGCCGCGCCACCGCCACCAATGCTGCCGCCCCCGCCGCTGTACACCTGCAGCACCCGCGAGCAGGCGTCCTACATCGGAGAGGTCGCCGAACCGCCGCCGCGGTGCGTGCCGCTGCCCACGACGGATCTGGATGGCGGCCCCAACCAGGCCGGCGGCAGCGCCTGCGAAGTGCTGCGCGACCAGTGCCAGCCGCTGCCCGCCGAGCAGCTATGCGATGCCTGGAAGAACTATGTGGCCGAGGCCGAGACACACTGGCGTTTCGCCGTGCCCGACCATGCCGAGGCACTGCGCACGGAGTTCGAACGCCGCCAGCACCTGCTCGAGGCCAGCGAGTGCGGCGCGCCGGATCGCCGTGCACCGTGACCCATCGCGCGCGCGCGTGGCTGTGCGCCTGTTTTCGTAGGAGCGGCTCCAGCCGCTCCTAGGCATTCCGCTGCGCGCAGTTGATCGCATGCACCACAGCCGGCAGCGCTAAACAAAGCGCTCAGCCAAAAACCACCATCCACCACGATGCATTCGCCGGTCATGTCGCTGGCCGCCGGCAGACAAAGGAACCGGTCACCGCGGTGCGCGCGCACAGCTTCTTGTGGGAGGGACTTCAGTCCCGACGCCGTATCACCCGGGGCGTACCGCACTGCGCCTTTCATCTGCTGCCCTGCGCGCGCGCAGCCGCCACGCAAAGGGCTGACCCGCTAGAACCCATAACGCAAAAAGCCCCCATCCACCGCGATGCATTCGCCGGTGATGTAGCTGGCCGCCGGCAGGCACAGGAAGCCGACCGCCGCCGCCACTTCCTCCGGTTCGCCGATACGGCGCATCGGCGTGCGCTCGATCACTTGCTCGTAGTAGTCCGGATCCGACAATGGGCCGGAGGTGCGGCGGGTGCGGATGTACCAGGGCGCCACCGCATTGACCCGGATGCCGTCCTCGGCCCATTCGGCGGCGAGGTTGCGGGTGAGCTGGTGCAGCGCTGCCTTGGTCATGCCGTAAGGCGCGCCGCTGCGCACGTGGGTCAGTCCCGACACGCTGCCGACGTTGACGATCGCCGAGGCCGCGTGCTGCGCCAGCAGCGGATGCGCGTAGCGCGACAGCTCGAACGCGGAGAACAGGTTGGTCTCGAAGATGCCGCGCCACTCGTCCTCGGTGTAGTCCACCGCAGCCTTGCTGACGTTGCCGCCGGCGTTGTTGATCAGCAGGTGCAGGCCATCGGCATGGTCCTCGACCCAGTCCAGGATCTCGCGGCGGTCCTCGTCGTCGGCGACGTCGGCGGCCAGCGCCAGGATCTCGCGCTCGGGAAAGGTCTCGCGCAACTCGTCGCGCGCCGCTTCCAGCGCGTCGAGGTCGCGCGCCACCAGCAGCAGGTCGGCGCCGAACCCGAGCAGTTCGCGCGCGATCGCCAGGCCGATGCCGGCGCTGGCGCCGGTGATCAGCGCGGTCTGTCCGTCCAGCCGCCAACGGTGCTGCATGCGCGTGCCTGTCTGCTCACATGGGAGGCGTAGGATGATACCTCCACCCTCGAGGAGGTCGCCGCCATGTCCGCACCACTGCGCAGGATGACGTTGGCATTGCCGCTGCTCGCACTGCTGGCCGCATGCAAGCCGGAGCCGCCGCAACCGCCCGATGCGCCGCCACCGCCGAAGGCCAGCGCATTGCGCAGCGCCATCGCCCAGCCGCTGGATCGCGCCAGGCAGACCCAGGCCACGCTCGACCACGCCGCGGCCGCGCAGAACGCCGCGCTCGACGCCGCGACCGCGCAATGAACAACGCCGGCCACGGGGGCCGGCGTTGCAGGAAGCAGGCGACGTGCCCGCAAGAGCGCGCCGCTGCCGGCGTAGGGCCGGCTTACAGACCGCAGAAGCAGTAGGCCAGCGCCTTCACCGGCGCGCCCGGACGGGTGTCGGCCGCGTCCTTGACGAAGCGCAGCTGGGTGTCCAGTTCCGGCAGGCTGCGCGCCAGCAGGGCGTGGCCCAGCGCCGAGTCGCTCAGCATCCACACGCCCAGGCGGCTGCCGGCGAACCCGCTGACGAACTGCGCGAACGGCGTGGCCGGCTTCTCGACGTAGCGCACCCGGTACTTGTCCGGGCCGCCCAGCTTGGCGCGCGCGGCGGCATCGGCCACCGCGTCCTTGAAGCCGCCGAACGCGTCCACCAGCCCGCGCTCCTTGGCCTGCGCACCGCTCCACACGCGGCCGCGCGCGACCTGGTCGATGGCCTCGACCGACTTGCCGCGCGCCTGCGCGACCTTGCCGGTGAAGTCGGCATAGCCCTTGTTGATCACCGACTGGATCAGTTGGCCCACCGCCGGATCCATCGGCCGGGTCATGTCGAAGGCGCCGGCGAAACGGGTGGTGCCGACGCCGTCGGTGTGCACGCCGATCTTGTCCAGGGTGCGGGTGATGTTGGGGATCATGCCGAAGATGCCGATCGAGCCGGTGATCGTCGACGGATCGGCGTAGATGCGATCGGCGTTCATGCTGATCCAGTAGCCGCCGGACGCGGCCAGGTCGCCCATCGACACCACCACAGGCTTGCCGGCGGCCTTCAGCGCCACCACCTCGCGGCGGATCTGCTCGGAGGCGAACACTTCGCCGCCGGGCGAATCCACGCGCAGCACCACCGCCTTGACCGCGTCGTCGTCGCGCGCCTGGCGCAGCAGCGCCGCGGTCGACTCGCCGCCGATGCGGCCGGCCGGCTGTTCGCCGCCGCTGATCTCGCCCGCGGCGACCACCACCGCCACCTGCGGACGCGAGTCCACCGGCGAACGGCGCAGGTCCAGCTGCTGCAGGTAGCCGTCCAGGTCGACGTTGCGGTAGCCGGTGTCGGCATCGTCGTCGGCGACGCCACGCTTGGCCAGCAACTGATCGACGTCCTCGCGGGTCTTCAGGCCGTCCACCAGCTTCTGCTGCAGGGCGAACTTGGCCAGGTCGCCACCGGCGGCGGCCACGCCCTCGGGCATGGTGTCGATGCCGGCGTTGATCTGCTCAGGCGCCAGCTTGCGCGCCTTGGCGATGTCGGCCACGTAGCGCTGCCATACGTCGTTCATCCAGAACAGGTCGGCTTCCTTGGACGCCGCCGAGGCCGCGTCGAGCACGTACGGCTCGGCGGCGGACTTGTATTCGCCGACCTTGAACAGGTGCACGTCCACGCCGAGCTTGTCCTGCAGGCCCTCGCGGAAGTACTGGCGGTAGCGGCCCAGGCCTTCCAGGGTCATCGAGCCCATCGGGTCCAGGTAGACCTCGTTGGCCTGCGCGGCCAGCAGGTACTGCCACTGATTCAGGTTGTCGCTGTAGGCGACGATCTGCTTGCCGGAGCTGCGCAGGTCCTGCAGCGCCTTCTCCACCTCGCGCATCGAGGCGAAGCCGCTGGGCTGCAGCTTGTCCAGGCGCAGCGCCACGCGCTCGATCTTCGGGTCGGTCTTGGCCGCCTCGATGGCGCGCACCAGGTCGCGCAACTGGATCTCCTGCGCGCCCTTGTCGTTCATCGCCTTGGCCAGCGCGCGGCTGACCGGGTCGGCGCTGAACTGCTCGACCAGCTTGCCTTCCGGCGCGATCAGCAGCGTGGTGCGGTCGCGCAGCGCCTTGCCGCCGTCGCCGCGCGCCATGGCGAACACCATCGCCAGCAGGATCAGCAACAGGAAACCGAAGAACACCAGGTTGAAGATCAACCGGCGGGTGAAGTTCATCACATCCCACAGGCCGACGAAGAAGTTGGCGACGGGGCTGCGACGCACGGGTTGGTTCATGGAAAGCTCCGAAAGGAAGGCGTCTTGCGCCTGCGCAGCATACCGGCTGCATCAGGCGCCGCACATGCGTCTGAAGTCAGGGGGCCGCCGGCGCGGCCAGCAGCCGCGCGCTGCTCCAGCGGAAACGCGCACCCATCATCACCGCGGCCGCGGTCAGACCCAGGATCAGGCCGATCCACATGCCCTGCGGTCCCCAGCCCAGCCACAGGCCGAGGCCGGCGCCCAGCGGCATGCCCAGGCCCCAGTAGGAGCACAGGGCCAGCAACATCGGTACGCGGGTGTCCTTGAGGCCGCGCAGCGCGCCGGCCGACAGCACCTGCACGCCGTCGGGGAACTGGAAGGTGGCCGCGTACAGCAGCAGCGTGGAGGCCAGCGCCGCCACCGCCAGGTCGCTGGTGTAGACGCCGACGATGGCGTCGTGGCCGACCAGCAGCACCAGCGCCGACAGCGCCTGGGTGCCGAGCACGATCGCATAGCCGGCCCAGGCCGCGCCGCGCACGCCTACCGCATCGCCCGCGCCGGCAGCGCGGCCGACCCGCACCGTGGTCGCTTCGGCCACGCCCATCGGCACCATGAAGCACAGCTGCGCCACGTTGATCGCGATCTGGTGCGCCGCCGCCGGCACCTCGCCGAGCCGCGCGATCAGCAGCGCGGTGACGATGAACAGGCCGCCTTCCATCAGGATGGTCACGCCGATCGGCAATCCGGTCTTGAGCAGCCCGACGATCGCGCGCAGATCCGGCGCCTCGAACCGCGCGAACAGGCGCAACGGCGCAAAGCGCCTGGACCGCGCCAGGTAGATGGCGAAGCACAGCGCCTGCGCCCACATCATGATCGCCGAGGCCATGCCCAGGCCGCCGGCGCCGTGCTCGCGCAGACCCCACAGGCCGAAGGTCAGCGCATAGCCGAGCGGCGCCAGCAGCAGCAGGCCGCCGAAGCCGAGCAGCATGGTCGGCAGGGTCCAGTGCATGCCTTCGCTGAGGTAGCGCATGCAGAAGTACAGCACCAGCGCCGGCACGCCCCAACGGATCGCAAGCAGGAAGTCGCGCGCGCCGGGCACGATCTCCGGGGCGATGCCCAGTTGCGGCAGCGCCATCGGCATCACGCTGAGGAACGCGAACATCAGCAGGCCCAGGCCCAGCGACAGCCACAGCGCCTGGCGGAACAGCGGCCCGATCTGCGCATGGCGCTTGGCGCCGTCGAGCTGCGACACCGAGGCGGTCAGGGCGATCAGGGTGCCGATCGGGATCATCATCGGCAGCCACAGCAGCGCGGTGCCGACCGTCACCGAGGCCAGCGTGCGGGTGCCGTGGTGGCCGGCGATCACGTTGTCGACGAAGCTGATCAGGCCGGTGGAGACGTGCCCCAGGACCAGCGGCAGGGCGAGCTGCGCGGTGGTGCGCAGTTCGCGGCCCCGGACCGAGGCCGGGGTGGAAGACGAAAACATTGCAAGACTCTGGCGATCCCGCCGACTGCGGCCGCGCAGACAGCGCCGGCACCGGGTGGCGGAGGCCGGGCATTCTACCCGCTGCGGCGGATGACTGCAGGAGGAGCCCGGACCCGGGGCTCGGGACCGGGTGCCCGGAACGCCAGGCGCCGCGGGCAGTTCAGCGCGCGGCGCGCTGCTTCAGCCAGGCACCACGGCTGTCGGCGCCCTGCGCCAGCAGGTCGCGGCGCAAGGCGGCACGGTCCTGCGGCGGGGTACGTTGCGACAGCAGCGCCAGATGCTCGCGCTGGTCCGCCGGCAGGCCGCGCAACAGGCCCAGCAGTGCCTGCCGCTGCGCCTCCGGCACGTAGCCCAGCAGCGGCTGCAGCGCCCAGAACTCGGCACCCAGTTCCGGGCCGAGCAACCAGCCGTGGCGCTCCAGGGCGTCCATCTCGGCGAACTGCGCATGCAGGCTGTGCTGCTGCTCGATCGGCAGGCCGGCGAAGGCCGTGGCGACCTGACGCAGCCGCGCCTGCGCCGCCGCCGGCAGCGCATCCCAGGCGGCCTGGCGCGCGCGCAGTTGCGCCGGGGTCAGCGCCGGTGGCGTGGTCGCCGCGGGCGCGACGGCCGGGGCAACGGTGGCAGCCGGCGGGGCTTCGGCGGCCTCCGCCAAGTCGGCCGCGCTGGGAGCACTGCGCTCGATCCGCGGCGGCGGCGCGCCGGCCGCGTACCACGCATAGAAATCCAGGTCGTAGATCGCCGGCTCCGGCAGCGGCGCCGGCGGGTCGGCCGGCAGCGGCGGCGCGCTGGCGGTGTCCGACTCCGGCGGCAGCACTTCCACCTGCACCGGGCCGGTATCGCCCAGCGCCAGGCTCGCGTCGCTGCCACCGGCCGCGGTCGCGGCACGGGACCGATGCCAGGGCAGGCGGTCCCAGAACAGCGTCCCGACCAGGGCCAGGACCACCACCGCGATCACCGCCCCGGCCAGGCGCGTGCGCAGGGCCGAGCGCGCGGCGCGGCGGCGTGGACGCGCCGCGGCCGCGGCAGAGGCCGGCGCCTTGGCCGGCGCAGGCGAGGCCGTGCTGCCGGCGATCGCCGCATCGCGCAGTTGCGCCAGGGCCTGCAGCCGCGCCGGCGGCAGGTCGCGCAGACACTGTTGCGCCGCGTCGGCCAGCGCGCGCCAGCCGGCCGCATCCGGACGCCCGCCGGCGTCGCGCGGACAGGCCCGCGCCAGCGCCTGCTGGTAGTCCTCGGTGGTCAGCTGCAGCACCTGCGCAGCCAGCGGCTCGTCCAGTCCGGCGACGATGCGCAACAACAGCGCCAGGCGGTCGGCCGGCTGCAGGCTGCGCAGATGCGCCAGCGGCGCCGGCCAGGCACCGTCGGCGGCATCGGCCTGGCGCAGGGTGGGCACCGCAGCGAGCAGCTTCCAGAACCGCAGCGGCCAGTCGGCCATCGGCAGCGCCGCGGCGTGGCTGCGGAAGGCCCGCATCGCCGCCGCCAGGGCCGGCATGCCGCGTTCGGGCCGGCCGCTCTGCAGGTCGGCCAGGACCGCGGCGCGGCGTTCGATGCCGCGCAGGAACGCGGCCAGGGCGGGCGGTGCGGCCACGCCGTCGGAAGGGGACGTGGCGGTCATCGGGACTCCATCATCGGCGCGATGATAGCGAGGCAGCCGCCACACCGCGCGCTTGACAGCGGCGTCCCGATCGGCTCACCCGCGGCCGTCGCGACGGCCGGTTGTGCACAGCGCCGGAAATTGGCCTGCGACAGGTCTTGTCAAGCCCCCGCGAAACCATGTTGCATCTGTGTTTCACGGCCAAGTTGTTGTTTCGAAAAGAATAAATGCGATTGGCGCTTTTTTGTCCAACTCGTGGCAGAGGCTTGTGAGTCCGTCTTCACGGCGTGGAGCATGCCCGTCATGCACAGCTTTATCCACAGCAGATGTGGATAAATTCGATTCCCCAAGCGCGGCGGCCATTTACGACCGGTTTATCACTTTGCGGGCAGCAATCGCGCGCAACTCCCGCCCCCCGGAACCCACTTGCCACGGCCGCTAGGGCGTGTCACCGATCCCCGAGCATGCCGCGCCGCGGTTGCGCGTGCTTGTGGCAAGGAAGAGCGAGGAAGTGGACGTGCGTCCACGCCCGAGCGATGACGCGGCCACGGGCACGCGCAACCACGGCCCTTCGGGTTGGGTCTGGCAGGCGCGCTGCCGACGCCGCGCGGCTTGACCTGACGGCCAGTCAGGCGCTGCGCCCGCAACGCCGGCAGCGCGCCTGCCAGACCCAACGCGGCGTACTCGGGGATCGGTGACACGCCCTAGACTAGGCGGATGCCCTCCCCCGCCGCCACGCTCCGCGTCGCCCTGCCCGTGCCGCTGCCGCAGGTGTTCGACTACCTGCCGCCGCCCGGGGGCACGGTCGCCGACGGCGACGTCGGCCGCCGGGTGCAGGTGCCGTTCGGCAACCGCGAACTGAGCGGAGTGGTCGCGGCGATCGGCCAGGTCGAGGACGCCGACGGCCTGCGCGCGGCGTTGGCCTGGCTGGACCCGGTGCCCCTGCTCCACGGCGAACTGGCCGAGTCGCTGCGCTGGCTGGCGCGCTACAGCCACGCGCCGCTGGGCGAGGTGCTGGCGACCGCCCTGCCGGTGCCGTTGCGTCGCGGCGAACCGCTGCCCGACACCCACGCCTGGGCCTGGCGCCTGACCGAGGCTGGCGCCAGCCACCGCGCCCGCGCCGGCACCCGCCCGCACCGCTTCGCCGCGCTGCTGGCGGACGGCGCCATGGACGAGGACCGGCTGGACCAGGCGATGGACGACTGGCGCAGCGCCGCGCGCGCCCTGGCCAAGCGCGGCCACGCCGAGCGCATCGCGGTGCCGGCCAGCGCCGCGGCACCGCAGCCACAACCCGGTCCGATCCCCAATGCCGAACAGCAGGCCGCCATCGACGCGGTGGTCGCCGCCGCCGGCTTCGCCCCGTTCCTGCTCGACGGTGTGACCGGCAGCGGCAAGACCGAGGTCTACCTGCAGGCGATCGCCGCCTGTCTGGCGCGCGGGCGCCAAGCGCTGGTGCTGGTGCCGGAGATCGGCCTGACCCCGCAGACCCTGGCCCGCTTCCGCGCCCGCCTGGGGGTGCCGGTGCACGCGCTGCATTCGGGGCTCAACGACAACGAACGCGCCCGGGTCTGGGCCGCCGCCTGGCGTGGCGAGGCGCAGGTGGTGGTCGGCACCCGCTCGGCGGTGTTCGTGCCGCTGCCGCAGGCAGGATTGATCGTGGTCGACGAGGAACACGACGGCAGCTACAAGCAGCAGGACGGCATCCGCTACCACGCCCGCGATTTCGCCCTGGTCCGCGGCAAGGCGCTGGACGTGCCGGTGCTGCTGGGCAGCGCGACGCCGTCGCTGGAGAGCCTGTACAACGCCACCGGCGGCCGCTACACACATCTGCGCCTGACCCGCCGCGCCGGCGACGCCAAGCCGCCGACGGTGCGCGTGCTCGACGTGCGCAAGCGCCCGCTGCAGGACGGGCTGTCGCCGGAGGTGCTGGCCGGGATCGGCACGGCACTGGCCGAAGGCGGCCAGGTGCTGGTGTTCAAGAACCGCCGCGGCTATGCGCCGGTGCTGCTGTGCCACGACTGCGGCTGGACCGCGCCGTGCCAGCGCTGCAGCACCCCGCTGCACGCCACGCCGATGACCGTGCACGCCGGCGGCCGGCGCCTGCAATGCCACCACTGCGGCGCGCGCCAGCCGGCGCCGCTGGCCTGCCCGGACTGCGGCAGCCTGGCCCTGCAGCCGCAGGGCATCGGCACCGAACGCCTGGAGGAGCGCCTGGTGCAGGCATTCCCGGACGTGCCGGTGCTGCGCATCGACCGCAGCACCACCCAGCGCCGCGATGCGCTGGAGACGCAGTTGGCCACGCTCGGCACTGCGCCCGGCATCCTGGTCGGCACCCAGATCCTGGCCAAGGGCCACGACCTGCCGCAATTGAGCCGGGTGGTGGTGGTGGGCATCGACGAAGGCCTGTTCTCGGCCGATTTCCGCGCCAGCGAGAAGCTTGCGCAGCAGCTGATCCAGGTCGCCGGGCGCGCCGGCCGCGCCGCGCGCCCGGGCGAGGTCTGGCTGCAGACCCACCACCCCGCGCATCCGCTGCTGCAGACCCTGGTGCACGGCGGCTACCACGCCTTCGCCGCCGCGGAACTGGAGCAACGCGAGGCCGCCGGCTTCCCGCCGTTCGCGCACCTGGCGCTGCTGCGCGCCGAGGCCAAGCAGGTCGAGCACGCCAACGCCTTCCTCGCCGCAGTGCGCGCGCTGCTGCCGGTGCAGGACGAGGTGCAGCGCTTCGGCCCGATGCCGGCGCCGATGCCGCGCCGCGCCGGTTTCCAGCGCACCCAGTTGCTGCTGTCGGCCAACACGCGGCGCGCGCTGCACGCGTTGCTGGACGCGGCGGTGCCGGCGATCCACGCGCTGCCGCAGGCACGGCGGGTGCGCTGGTCGCTGGATGTGGATCCGCAGGATCTGTACTGACACGGCGAGTGGTGGCAGCTCGGCAGAACCGACGCGCTGTCCAATGCCGTAGAAGCGGCTTCAGCCGCGATGAGGCGTTACCGGGAGTGCTTCGTCGCGGTTGAAGCCGCTGTTACGAGGCATGAGGCAATGGCGCGTATCGCGACACCACCCGTATTCCCCCCGGAGCCGCTCTAGAGGAACAGCGCATCCGCTTGACGCGTAGCGAGGCAGGCGGGCAACGCGCCAGCGGCCGTGACACCTCGTGCGTTGCTCAGCCCGCCAGACCCAAGGCGTCGATCACCTGCGCGCGCAGCGCGGCGCTGTCGCCGGCCTCCACGCAGCGCCACGCGCCAGCGTCCGCGGACAGGCCGCAGGCGGCGGTGGCGATCACCGGTTTGCCCAGCGCCATGGCCAGCAACAGGCCGCGCGGCTGTTGTTCGATCCACGCCGGCAGCAGCACCAGGCAAGCAGCGTGCACGCCTTCGGCCATCGACGCGACCCGCTGTACCGCGATGCCGTTCCAGAAGTCCGGCGTCTCCTGCGCACCGGGCGGCAGCAGCAACAACACCGGCAGGCCACGCACCGCCTCACGCAGTTCGTAGGCGCCCTTGCGCGCCAGCGCCGAGGCCGCCAGCAGTACCCGCGGTACGGCGTCCGCCGTGATGGCCGCATGCTCCGGCGCGGCTGCAGGGAGCGCCGGCCGTTGCCATGCCAGCGCGAGGCCGCGGCTGCCGGCCAGCGCCAGCAGTTCGCGATGCGGCGTGATCCAGTGCCGCGCCTGCGCCAGTGCCGCACGCTCGGCGGCGACCAGCGAAGGATCGGCGCGGAAATCGCGCAGGGTGGGACTGTGCGGATGCCGCTGCGCGGCCACGTCCAGGCGCGCCTGCAGCAGATGCATCGGCAAGGCGGTCATGCACACGTCCCAGCGCCGGCCCTGCAACTCGCCGGCCAGCCACAGCTCCGGCAACAGGCTCTGCGGCACCACCAGGTCGACATCGCGCGCGCCCAGGCGCCGCCGCAGCGCCTGCAGGCGGATGCGCTGCGCGCGCTGGCGCGCCTGCGGCAACGGCATGCCGCGCCACAACCACCAGCGCCGCAGCAGCGCCGCGCGCAAGGCCGCGACGCTGGTCCGCGGCAGCGCCAGCACGCGGTCGCCGGGTTGCTGCCGGCGTCGGCGGTCCGTGGCGAACTCCGGCCATTCCTCGTCGACCAGCCAGGTGCGGTGCAGCCCATCGGGCACCGCTGGCACATGGCGATGGCAGGCACTGCGGCCGCAGCGGGTGCAGTCGTTGGCGGCGTCGACACCGGCCGGCGCGGTGGGTCGCTGCAGCGGCGGCAACGGCAACGCCGCCGGCGCCACGGCACCGCCACGGATGCGCACGTGCAGCGCTTCGCCGTCCAGCCACACCTCCAGCCGCCACGGCGCGGCGGCGCGCAGGCGCAGGTCCACGTAGTTCCAGAACACCACCGCGTCGCGGTCGCGCTCGGCCAGGGAGCCGGCAATCACCTGGGTGTGGCGGTGCCGCTCGACGATCTCCAGACCTTGCCGCAGCGCCGCGTCGTAGATCGCATTGGACACCTGGCACAGGCCACCGCCGATCGACGGCACCAGGCAGCCCTCGCGCAGTTCGCGGCCGGCGACGAAGCCGCGACGGCCGGTGGCGCGGCCGAGCTGGCGCCAGAAACCGAAGGTCGCCCCGGCCGGCACCTCCACGCCGTGCAGCGCACGCGCGGCCAGGCGCAGGTTGTGGATCTTGCCGGCCACCAGCTGCGGCGCGGTCTCCTCGCTGTCGGGCCACAGCGCGGTGACGGATTCGGCACAGCTGCCGTCGGCGATCGCCAGGCCGGCATCGCGGCGATGCCGGCGCGGACCGTCGCGCAGATCGTGCAGCGCGCGGCGCAGTTGCAGCGCACGGGTCTTGGCCCAGAACAGCAGGCTGCGCCAGCGCGACGGCAGCAGCGCCGGCGGCGGCGCCGACGCGCGCGGCTTCACTGTCGCTGGCATGAGCGTGCGTCCTCCATGTCGCTGACCGCGCTTGGCATCGCGCTACTATACGGACATGCAGGTCCGGCCCTCGACGTTCGCGCAGCGCCTCACCGGCAGCGCGCGTTCCAGAGGATCGGCGCGCCGCGCGGCTGCGACGCGACCGCCGCGCCGACAACGGACGCCTCCTCTCCCCTTCCCCTCCTGGAGTCCTGCATGGACGACACACGCGTGCCGCACCTGATCGTGGTCGGCGGTGGCTTCGCCGGCTTGTGGGCCACCCGCGCCCTGGCCAGGACGCCGCTGCGCATCACCCTGATCGACCGCCGCAACCATCACCTGTTCCAGCCGCTGCTGTACCAGGTCGCCACCGCCGGCTTGTCGGCCCCGGACATCGCCGCGCCGCTGCGGCAGATCCTGCGCCACCAGGACAACGTCGAAGTGCGCCTTGGGGAAGTCGTCGACATCGACAAGCAGGCGCGGCAAGTGCGCCTGGCCGATGGGCAGACGCTGGCCTACGACTACCTGCAGGTCGCCACCGGCGCCACCCATGCCTATTTCGGTCACGACGACTGGGCCGCGCACGCACCCGGCCTGAAGACCCTGGACGACGCGCTGCAACTGCGCCGGCACCTGCTGCTGGCGTTCGAACGTGCCGAAGCGGAAACCGACCCCGCCGCGCGCGCGGCCTGGCTCAGCTTCGCCATCGTCGGCGGCGGCCCCACCGGGGTCGAGCTGGCCGGCACCCTGGCGGAGATCGCCCGGCACACGCTGAAGCACGAGTTCCGCCGCATCGACCCGGCCGAGGCGCGGGTGCGGCTGATCGAGGCCGGCCCGCGGGTGCTGTCCTCGTTCCCCGAACACCTCTCTGCCAAGGCGCAGAAGCAGTTGGAGAAGCTCGGCGTGGACGTGCTGACCGGCGTGCCGGTCGCCGACATCGACGCCAGCGGCTATCGCCTCGGCAGCACCTTCGTACCGGCGCGCACCGTGGTCTGGGCCGCCGGCGTGGCCGCCTCGCCGCTGGCGAAGACCCTGCAGACGCCACTGGACCGCAGCGGCCGCGTGCAGGTGCAGCCGGACCTGAGCGTACCCGGCCATCCGGAACTGTTCGTGGCCGGCGACCTGGCCGCGCTGCAGCAGGCCGACGGGCGCCCGGTTCCCGGGGTGGCGCCGGCCGCCAAGCAGATGGGCCGGCACGTCGCAGACACCCTGCGCCGGCGGCTGCGCGGCGACACCGCCGGCGTGCCGTTTCGCTATGCCGACTACGGCAACCTGGCCACCATCGGGCGCATGGCCGCGATCGTGCACCTGGGCCGGCTGCAGCTCTCCGGGGTGCTGGCCTGGTGGTTCTGGCTGGCCGCGCACGTGTTCTTCCTGATCGGCTTCCGCAACCGCGTGGTGGTGCTGCTCAACTGGGCCTGGGCGTACTGGAGCTACCAGCGCGCCGCGCGCATCATCCTCGGCGACCCGCCCGCGGCGGAGGACACGCAGGCGCAGCCCGCACCGCCCGTCGACAGGTGACACTGCAAGGCCGGGCTGCGATCCTAGCCGGCCTTTTTGCTGCAGCGCAGTGCCGTTTTGGCCACCTTCCTGTTCCTGCTCGACCTGCTGGGCGCCTTCGTGTTCGCGATCAGCGGCGCCACCGTCGGCGTGCGCCATCGCCTGGACCTGTTCGGGGTGCTGGTGCTGTCGTGCGCGGCCGCGGTCTCCGGCGGCATCGCCCGCGACGTGCTGATCGGCGCCACCCCGCCGGCGGCGCTGGCCGACGTGCGCTATCTCGGCGTCGCCTGCCTGGCCGGGCTGCTGGCTTTCTACAGCCACCACACGGTCGAGCGCCTGCGCAATCCGGTGCAGATCTTCGATGCGATGGGCCTGGCGCTGTTCGCGGTCTACGGCACCAGCAAGGCGCTGGCGTTCGGCCTGGGTCCGCTCAGCGCGCCGCTGTTGGGCATGCTCAGCGGCATCGGCGGCGGCATCGTCCGCGACCTGCTGGTGGCGCGCACGCCGGTGGTGCTGCAGGCCGAGCTGTACGCGGTGGCGGCCCTGCTCGGCGGCGGCGTGGTGGCCGTGGCGCAGGTGCTGCACCTGCCGCAGCCCTGGGGCCTGGGGGTGGGTGCGGTGCTGTGTTTCGGCCTGCGCTTCATGGCGATCCGCTACGGCTGGCACCTGCCGGTGGCGCGTCCGCCGGAGTCGTGATCCAGCGGCGTGCGGACGGACTTCCGCAGCCGGCAGTCACAGCCGCCCAGGACAAGAAAAAAGGCCCGGCAATGCCGGGCCTTCTCGCGCGTTGCAATCGCTCGCCGCAGGCGACTCAGGCGACGAACAGCGCCTTCATCTTCTTCAGCGCGTTCGCCTCGATCTGGCGGATGCGCTCGGCCGACACGCCGTACTCGTCGGCCAGTTCCTGCAGGGTGATCTTGCTGTCGGCATCCAGCCAGCGGCGCTTGATGATGTCGCGCGAACGCGCATCCAGTTCCGCCAGGCCTTCGCGCAGCAGCTGCAGCTGGTTGTCCTCGCTGTCGGCGCGTTCGTAGGCCTGCGAGGGATCTTCCTCGTTGGCCATCAGATACGCGGCCGGCGACGGCGGCGCGTGGTCGTCGTCCTCGTCGGACGGCGCGTCGAAACCGATGTCGCGACCGGACAGGCGCGACTCCATCTCCAGCACCTCGCGCTCGGACACGTTGAGGTCCTTGGCCACGGCGGTGACCTCGGCCGCGTTCATCCAGCCCAGGCGGGTCTTGGACTTGCGCAGGTTGAAGAACAGCTTGCGCTGCGCCTTGGTCGTGGCGACCTTGACGATGCGCCAGTTCTTCAGGATGTACTCGTGCATTTCGGCACGGATCCAGTGCACCGCGAAGCTGACCAGGCGCACGCCCATGTCCGGGTCGAAACGCTTGACCGCCTTCATCAGGCCGATGTTGCCTTCCTGGACCAGGTCGCCCAGCGGCAGGCCGTAGCCGTTGTAGCCGCGGGCCACGTGCACCACGAAGCGCAGGTGGGAATGGACCAGTTCGCGGGCCGCGTCCAGGTCTTCCTGGTCGCGATATCGCACCGCCAGTGCACGTTCCTCGTCGGACGTCAGCACCGGGATCTGATGCACGGCGCCGATATAGGCATCCAGCGAACCGAGCGGACTGGGGATCGGGAGGTTGTTGGCAACCAATGCGTTGGAAGTAAGCGTCTGGCTCATAGGGCTCATCTTAGCAGTCTACTAATTGGACTGCTGGGTACAGTAAAAAGTTCCTGTGTTCTGTTTATGCAACATATGAATCAGGAATGACACTGCATCACAAGCCACTGAAACAATCGGGACGCATCGTCATCCCGTTCTCTGACCGCAAAAGTAGCAGCCGGTTCGCGAAAATGGCGTCCACGTCAGGCGACAGCGTCGCCCTGTCCAACCGCGGTTCAGGCGCCGCCCAGCGCCGCTTCCAGCTCTGCGCGCGGCGGCAGACTCCAGTCGATGGGGGCGGCGCCGCGGCGCTTCAAGTACTCGTTGGCCGCGGAGAAATGCTTGCAACCGAGGAAGCCGCGGTGCGCCGACAGCGGCGAGGGGTGCGGCGCCTTCAGCACGCGGTGGCGGCGGGTGTCGATGACCTTGCCCTTGGCCTGGGCATAGCTGCCCCAGAGCAGGAACACCAGGCCCTCGCGCTCGCGGTTGAGGGTCTCCACGACGTGGTCGGTGAAGCCCTCCCAGCCCTTGCCCTGGTGCGCGCCGGCGCGGCCTTCTTCCACCGTCAGCACCGCGTTGAGCAGCAGCACGCCGCGCTGCGCCCACGGCAGCAGGCAGCCGTGGTCCGGCCGGCGGATGCCCAGGTCGTCCTCGATCTCCTTGTAGATGTTCAGCAGCGACGGCGGCACCGGCACCCCCGGCAGCACCGAGAAGCACAGCCCGTGCGCCTGGCCGTAGCCGTGGTACGGGTCCTGGCCGAGGATCACCACCTCCACCTTTTCGAACGGGGTGGCGTCGAAGGCGGCGAAGATCTGCCGCCCCGGCGGGAACACCCGCGCACCGGCGGCCTTGCGCTGGCGCAGGAACGTGGCCAACTCGCGCATCTCCGGGCGCAGCAGCCAGTCGCCGACCTGCGCCTTCCACGACGGCTCCAGCTGGATCCGGCTTTCGTCTTCGTTGTTGCTCATCGCTTGCAGGCTCGGGACATCACATCGGTCAGAAGGTCACCGCGATCTCGTCGAGCCGCGCCAGGCGCAACTGGAACAGCACCTTGGTGACCAGCAGGCGCTCCTCGATCGGTTTCTGCACCAGGTCGTTGGCGCCGGCGCGCAGCAGCTCGGACTGGGTGTGCGGGTTGCTGTCGCCGGTCATCACCAGCACCGGCATGCGCCGCTTGCCGTAGGCGAAGTCGACGCGGATGCGCTGGACCACGTCGCGGCCGTTGAGTTCGCCCTTGAGGGTGACGTCGGTCAGCACCAGGTCGATGCGGCGGGTGGTGCGGCCCAGCGACTCGGCGGTCAGCAGGGCGAACGCGTCCTCGGCGCTGAGCACGTGCACCACGTGCAGTTGCTGGCGCTCGAGCATGCGCTTGGTGGCTTCGGCCACCACCCGGCTGTCCTCGACGTAGAGCACGGTGGCGCCGGCCACCGGCTGCGGCTGCACGTAGCCGCGAATGAAGGTGGCCAGCGCCTCGTGGCCGAGCGCCTTGTCGAAGTAGTCGGTGACGTACTCGGTGAAGCGGCGCTCGACCAGGTGCTGCTGGGCGTCGCCGGAGACCACGATCACCGGCACGTAGGCCTGGCCGGCGGCCTCGCGCACGCTGCGGGCCAGGGTCAGGCCGTCGCCGTCGGGCAGCCCCAGCGAGGTGGTGACCAGATCAACCGGACCGGCCTCCAGCGCGGCGCGCGCCTCGGCGATGCTGGCGCAGCCGACCACGGTCACGTCGGGCAGTTCGCGATGCAGCACGTCGGCGATCAGCTTGCGCACCAGCTTCGAGCCATCGACCACCATCACCCGGGGGGCGGCGCTGATCAGATGCTTGAGCTCGTGCCCGGCCATGTGCGCCTCAGGTGTCGGTGGGCCGCGTCTGGCGCAGGAAGTGGCCGGTCACCAGCCAGGCGCCGAGCCAGCCCAGCAGCAGAGTGCCGAGCAGGACGAAGCCGGCGTGCAGCGCGTCCAGCCCGTGCAGCACGAAGTGGCTACCGTAGCTGTCGGCCAGCGCCGCCAGCGGCTGGCCCAGGGCCATGCCGGAGGCCGCGAGCAGGCCCAGCGCCAGCACTCCGGCGCCGAAACCGTACCAGGCGCCCAGGTACAGGAACGGGCGGCGGATGAAGCCGTCGCTGGCGCCGAGCAGCTGCAGCACGCCGATCTCCTCGCGCCGCGACTGGATGTCCAGGCGCACGGTGTTGCCGACCACCAGCACCGCACCGGCGCCGAGCAGCAGCGACAGCACCTGCACCAGGCGTTCGCCGAAATGCAGCCAGCCGTCCAGGCGCTTGCGCCACAGCGCGTCGTGCTGGACCAGGTCGGCCTGCGGCAGCGCGGTCAGCGCCGTCGCCAGCGGGGTGTCGTCGGCCGCGGCCGGGGTGACGATCAGCAGCGTCGGCAGCGGGTTGTCCTGCAGCGCGTCCAGCGCCTCGCCGAGGCCAGCGCTGTCGCGCAGCTCGGCCATGCCTTCGGCGGGCGTGCGCAGCGTTACCGCGGCCACGTCGCCACGGCCGCGCAGGGTCTGCGCCAGCGCCTGCGCCGCGGCGGCGTCGACGTCGGTCTTCAGGAATACGTTGATGTCGCGCGACTGCTGCACGCTGCCGGCGAACTGCTTGAGGTTGTCCAGGGCGATCGACAGGCCCAGCGGCAGGGTCAGCGCCAGCGCCATCACCGCCATGGTCAGCAGCGTCGCCCACGGCTTGCGCATGGCGCGGCCGAGGCTGTAGACGATGCTGTGCAGGTGGTGGTCCCACCACACGCCCAGCCGCGAGGGCGCCGCGGCGCCGGCGTTGCGCGCGCTCATTCGGCCAGGTCCTGCGGCGAGATGTCGTCGATCAGGCGGCCGTGGTCCAGGATCAGCACGCGCTTGCGCATCTGCTTGAGCAGGGCCAGGTCGTGGCTGACCACCAGCACGCTGGTGCCGCGCGCTGGCAGTTCGGCGAACAGCTGCATGATCTCGGCGGCCAGGGTCGGGTCGAGATTGCCGGTGGGTTCGTCGGCGACCAGCAGCCGCGGTTCGCCGACCATCGCCCGGGCGATGCCGACGCGCTGCTGCTCGCCGGCCGACAGCTGCGAAGGCAGCGCCTTCTCGCGGTGGCCCAGGCCCATGCGCTCGAGCACCGAGCGCACGCGCTTGCCGATCTCGGCGCGACGGGTGCCGCGCAGGATCAGTGGCAGCGCGACGTTCTCGGCGATGCTGCGGTCGGTGAGCAAGCGGTGCTCCTGATAGACCGCACCGACCTCGCGCCGATGCAGGGGCACGCGGCGGCCGCGCACCTTCAGCAGGTTGCGCTCACCGAACAGCACCGCGCCGCGCGAGGGCCGCTCGCTCAGGTGGATCAGCTTGAGCAAGGTGCTCTTGCCGGCACCGGAATGGCCGGTGACGAACAGCATCTCGCCCTCCTCGACCTCGAAGCTGACGTCCACCAGCGCCGCGTGGCCGCCGGCGTACTGTTTGCTGACATTGTCGAACCGCAGAACGCTCATCCGGCGATTATGCCGGAGCGGCCCGGGTGTTCGTCCACCGCGCGCGTCGCACGCGGCGGACGGCCGGTCCGGCTCAGGAGCTGGACACCAGCGAGCGCAGCTTGCGGCCCAGGCGGGTCAGGAACGAATCGTTCTTCGCCGCCGCACCACGCTCGGCCTGGCGCGCGGCCTTGACCGGGGTGGCCACGACCTGCACCGGCTTGGCCGGGGCCGCGGTCGCCGGGGCGGCGCTGCCGTTGCCGGCCGGTGCGCCCTCGGCACCTTCCAGCGGACGCCCGCCGCGACGGCGACGGCGCTTGCGCGGCGGACGCTCGCCTTCGACCGCCGGCACAGCGCCCTCGGCCGGCGCAGCACGCGGCGGCTTGGGCGCGGGTGCCGGCGCGGCGGCAACCGGCGCAGTGCCGTCGGCCGCAGCGGCCGTGGCATCGGCCGGACGCGGCGTGCGCGGACGCCGCGGCTTGCCGTCGGCACTGCGCGACTCGCCACGGCCGCCCGGGCCGCTGCGGCCGCCGCCGGGCTTGCCGCGACCGCCGCCACGACGCTGCTCGTCGGCCTCGCGCTGGGCGCGGGCCTCGCGGAAGATCTCACCGATGCTCTCCTCGCCATCGGCCTCGGCGGCCTCGCCCTCCACCGGCGCGCGCGGGGTGCGCGGCAGCGCCACCAGCAGCTCGGCGGTGACCGGCTCGACCGGGATCTTCTGCTCGATGTAGGCCTCGATGTCCGGCAGGCTCATCGCATAGCGCTCGCAGGCGAAGCTGATCGCGTCGCCCTCCTCGCCCAGCCGCGCGGTGCGGCCGATGCGGTGCACGTAGTCCTCGGCGTCGAACGGCAGGTCGTAGTTGTAGACGTACTTGACCCCGTCGATGTGCAGGCCGCGCGCGGCCACGTCGGTGGCCACCAGGATCTCCAGCTGACCCTTCTGGAAGCGGTTGAGCAGGGTCTCGCGCTTCTTCTGCGGCACGTCGCCGGACAGCACGCCGACCCGGTAGCCGTTGCGCTCCAGCGCGCGCGCCACGCGCTCGACGAACGCCTTGGTGTTGACGAACACCATGGTGCGCGCGCCCTCGCTGCGCGACAGCAGACCCAGCAGCAGGGTCAGCTTCTCCTCGTCGGAGGGGAAGTAGATGCGCTGGCGCACGCGCGCGGCGGTGATGCTCTCGGTCTCGACGACGAGCTTTTCCGGCTCGTTCATGTGCTCGTAGGCCAGCTCCAGCACGCGATGGCTGAGGGTGGCCGAGAACAGCAGGGTCTGGCGGGTACCGCGCTCGGGCATGCGCCGCAGCAGGAAGCGGATGTCCTTGATGAAGCCCAGGTCGAACATGCGGTCGGCTTCGTCGAGCACGCAGATCTCGCAGGCGTGCAGCGACACCACCTTGTGCTGCTTGACGTAGTCGATCAGGCGGCCGGGGGTGGCGATGATCACGTCCACGCCCTGCTGCAGCAGTTCGCGCTGCTTGTCGTAGTCCACGCCACCGTAGACCAGGGCGAAGCGCAGGCCCAGTTCGGAGCCGAACTTGACCGCGTCCTTGTGAATCTGGATCGCCAGTTCGCGGGTCGGGGCCAGGATCAGCGCGCGCGGATCCTCCGGCTTGCGGTCGGCCAGCGCCGGGCGGCTGAGCAGGCGGTTCATCACCGCCACCAGGAACGCCAGGGTCTTGCCGGTGCCGGTCTGGGCCTGGCCGGCCACGTCGCGGCCCGGAAGGGCCACCGGCAGGGTCAGCGCCTGGATCGGGGTGCAGCGGGTGAAGCCGGCGCTTTCGAGGCCTGCGAGCAGCGCGGGCTGCAGTTCGAACGCGGAAAAAGTCACATCGGTCAGCGGTTTGTCGCTCATCATTCCATCTTCGTGAGGCCACCCCGCCCGAAGCGTAAGGTCGCGGCTTGCATCGGTCCCGGCAGCGTCGCACACTGGCGTCTTCCATGCCGGGTCGCGCGACAGGGGGAATCCCTTGAGATCGCCGCGCAATGCCCCAGTTTACCGCAATGCGGCGGCCACCCGGTCCGGCCAGTCGCATTGGCCCAGGAGAACCCCCAAAGTGAGCGACAAGGTCCTTTACGTCGGCGACGCCGATTTCGATGCCACGGTGCTGCAGTCCGACGAGCCGGTCCTGGTGGACTTCTGGGCCGAGTGGTGCGGCCCGTGCAAGATGATCGCGCCGGTGCTGGACGACCTCGCCGATGCCTACGACGGCCGCCTCAAGGTCGCCAAGGTCAACGTGGACGAGAACCGCGCCACCGCGATCAAGTACCACGTCCGCTCGATCCCGATGCTGCTGCTGTTCAAGAACGGCCAGATCCAGGCCACCCAGATCGGCGCGGTCGGCAAGGGCCAGCTGACCCAGATGATCGACAAGACCCTGGGCGGCAGCGCCGCCTGACGCCCGCTGCCGGCACCGCTCCGCAACCGGAGCGGCGCCGCGGCAGCCCGGCCGGCGCAGCATCGCCGGCGGCTGAATCGCCCACGAACGCCTGCTTGCCGTGCCTGCGTGGCGGTGATAGTGTCGATACATCCGGTGGCATTCGCACACCGCACCCCCTCTGGAAGATTCTCTCCCAGACCTCCTCCCAACCCCGTATGCCCCCACGCTGGGCGCTCGCACTCTTAGCGAGGAACACCACTTGTCCGATCACACCATGTCCGAACCCGGGAGCGCCGACGCCCCCGCCGAGAAGCGCGTGCGCAAGCCGCGCGTCAGCAAGGCCGCGAGCGGCGCGGAAGGTGCCGCCGAGCACGGCGCGCCGGCACAGCCGACCCTGCCGCTGAATCCCGCGCCCGCGCCTGCGCCCGTCCAGACCGAGGCGCCGCGCGCCGCGGCCACGGAGTCGGCTCCGGCCCCGGCCTCAAGCGGCGGCCAGAGCCACGGCGGCGGCGACGCGCCGGCCCAGCAGGGCGGCGGCCAGGCGTCCGACGGCGGAGAACCGCGCGAAGGCCGTGAGCCGCGCGACGGCGGCAACAACAACCGCTTCAACAACCAGAACCAGAACAACCAGAACAACCAGCAGGGCAACCGCCGCGACCGCTTCCGCAATCGCCGCGACCGCGACCGCGACCGCAACCAGCGCGGCGGCGACCGCTTCCAGGACAACGGCCTGCCCAGCGACAACGGCGGCAACGAGCCGTTCGTGCCGCGCCCGCACGCCAGCGTGCCGGAAGGCTTCCCGATCTACTCGCTGAGCGATCTGAAGAAGATGCCGGCGCAGAAGCTGCTGGACATCGCCGAGCAGCTCAACATCCAGGACGGCGTGGCCCGCGCGCGCAAGCAGGACGTGATCTTCGCGCTGCTGAAGGTGCTGACCCGCCACGGCGAAGGCGTCGCCGCCGACGGCGTGCTGGAAATCCTGCCGGACGGCTTCGGCTTCCTGCGCGCGGCCGAGGCCAGCTACCTGGCCGGCCCGGACGACACCTACATCTCGCCCAGCCAGATCCGCCGCTTCAACCTGCGCACCGGCGACCACCTGTCCGGCCGCATCCGCTTCCCGAAGGACGGCGAGCGCTACTTCGCGCTGTCGATCGTCGACACCATCAACGGCGAGCCGCTGGAAGCGAGCAAGAACAAGGTCCTGTTCGAGAACCTGACCGCGCTGTTCCCGCGCAAGCGCTTCACCCTGGAGCGCGGCAACGGCTCCTCGGAAGACATCTCCGGCCGCATCCTCGACCTGATGGCGCCGCAGGGCAAGGGTCAGCGCGCGCTGATCGTGTCCCCGCCGAAGGCCGGCAAGACCATGCTGATGCAGCAGGTGGCCACGGCGATCACCACCAACCACCCGGACGTGCACCTGATCGTGCTGCTGATCGACGAGCGCCCGGAAGAAGTGACCGAAATGCAGCGCACCGTGCGCGGCGAGGTCATCTCCTCGACCTTCGACGAGCCGGCCGCGCGCCACGTGCAGGTCGCCGAGATGGTGATCGAGCGCGCCAAGCGCCTGGTCGAGCACAAGAAGGACGTGGTGATCCTGCTCGACTCGATCACCCGCCTGGCCCGCGCCTACAACAACGTGGTGCCGTCCTCCGGCAAGGTGCTCAGCGGCGGCGTCGACGCCAACGCCCTGCACCGCCCGAAGCGCTTCTTCGGCGCGGCGCGCAACGTCGAGGAAGGCGGCTCGCTGACCATCATCGCCACCGCGCTGGTCGAGACCGGCAGCAAGATGGACGAGGTGATCTACGAAGAGTTCAAGGGCACCGGCAACAGCGAAGTGCACCTGAACCGCCGTATCGCCGAGAAGCGCGTGTACCCGGCCATCGACATCAACCGCTCCGGCACCCGCCGCGAGGACCTGCTGATCGAGCCGGAACTGCTGCAGAAGATCTGGATCCTGCGCAAGCTGCTGCATCCGATGGACGAGATCGCGGCGATGGAATTCCTGCTGGACAAGATGAAGAACACCAAGTCCAACGACGAGTTCTTCGGTTCGATGAAGCGCTGAGTTCCGGCGCCGGCTCGACCGCAACGCCCCGCTTCGGCGGGGCGTTCGCGTTTGTGGCGGCGGCACTGTGTTGCCAGTGTCTTGCTGGCGTCGGGTCCGACGGTCTTTCGACGTGGGCGCGGGTGAGATGGGCGGCATTCGCCCCGCCGCGTCCGCCGCCATGCCCGTCACCGCCAACACCGCCGTCAGCAAGGTCGCCCCGGTCACCCTCGGTTTCTGGGTGATGAAGATTTGCGCCACCACCCTCGGCGAGACCGGCGGCGATCTGTTGTCGATGACCCTGGATGTCGGCTATGCGCTGAGCAGCGTGCTGCTGCTCGGGGTCTTCCTGGTCTCGCTGTGGGCGCAACTGCACGCTCGCAACTTCCAGCCATGGCGCTACTGGTGGGTGATCCTGACCACCAGCACCGCCGGCACCACGCTGTCGGACTACATGGACCGCAGCCTGGGCCTGGGCTACGCGCAGGGCGCGCTGCTGCTGGTGAGCCTGCTGGTCGCAGTGCTGGCGACCTGGTGGCTGTGCGAACGCAGCCTGTCGGTCGAGCGGATCGGCAGCGGCCGCGCCGAGGTCTTCTACTGGCTGGCGATCCTGGTCTCCAACACGCTGGGGACCGCGCTGGGCGATTACCTGGCCGACAGTTCGGGGCTGGGCTTCGCTGGCGGCGCGCTGCTGATCGCGGCGCTGCTGGCGGCGATCGCGCTGGCCTATGCGTTCACCCGGGTCTCGCACACGGCGCTGTTCTGGGCGGCGTTCGTGCTGACCCGTCCGTTCGGCGCCACCCTCGGCGACCTGCTCAGCAAGCCGGCCGGCAAAGGCGGGCTGGACCTGGGTACGGTCGGCGCGTCGCTGCTGCTGGCCGCGTTATTGCTGGCGGTGCTGGTCGTCTCGACCCGGCGCCGCGACGACGACCGCCGCGCGGCGCGCTAACGTTGGCGGGTGGTCTATGCGGGGCAGCCCGGCCTGTAAGACCGGGCGAACACCGTCGCCGATCAACCGCCCTGCAGCGGCGTCAGCAGGCGCGGGCCGGCGCCGTCGGCCATGTACACGCCGCCGGCCGGCAACAGGTCCGGCGAGAAGCCGGTCGCGTCCTCGCCGGTAATCCAGGGCGCGCGCTGGCGCGGGCCGGGGATGTAGCTCATCCAGCGGCCGTAAGCCGACGGCGCACTCTGGCGAGGCTGGTCGAGCAGCGCGTAGTCGACCGGCACACGCACGGTCCAGTAAGGCGCCTCCACGTCCTTGCCTTCGCTCGGCGGGCGGAAGGTCCACTTGCGCGCCGCGCCCAGCGCGCTCTTGCCCAGCACGTCGCGCAGTTGCTGCATCTGTCGCTCGGACGCCACCACGCGCAGGTTGACCTGCTCTACTGCGGCGTCGGCGACGCGACCATCGCGGCCCACCTTGAGCACCAGGTACGCCGAGCCCGCGGCACCGACGCTGTAGGCGGCTTCCGGATAGGCCGGCGGCTTCATCTGGATCGAGGTCACCACGCTGCGGTCGTTGGGATCGTAGTGGCTGAAATCGGCGCCGCGGATCTCGACCTGGTAGTCGTCGCCCTGCAGGCGCTTGGCGACCACGCGCAGGGTCATCGGCGCGCGCGCCGGCACCGGCTTGCCATCGCGCATGCCCGGCTCGAACTTCCACTGCATCACGCTGTTGCGGACGAAGCCAACCACGCCCTCGGGCAGACGCTCCTGCTGGTCCAGCGCCAGCGCCGACACCGTGCCGTTGGGTTCGATGTCGATGGTGCCGGTCACCAGCATGCTGCTTTCGATCTGCTTGCGCACCGCGCCCGGGCCGACTCCGTCGGCGGCAACGGCAGTCGATGCCAGCAGCAGCGACAGCACGGCGCTCCAGCGCCACCACGAACGGAGGGATCGACGGTGCATCGCGCATTCCTTTGCCTGAGATGAGGCGCCGATTACAACGCACTGGCGGCCCGCCGGCAACTCAGGCCAGGCGCAGCGCGTCCGGGTAAGGCGGCGCGTCCGGATAGTCGTCCTCGCGCAGCCGCGCCTGCAGGTCGCGCCACCACTGCGGATCGAACAGTTCGCCGTGCGCATGCCGCACCGCTTCCAGCGAGGCCGCGGGCAGACCCATGAACATCGCGAAGCGCTCCGGGAACACGTCGCGCGGGGCGACGTGGAACCAGGGTTCGGCGGACATCGCCTCTTCCTCGTTGCGCGGCTGCGGCCAATCGCGGAAGTTGCAGTCGGTGACCAGGCACAATTCGTCGTAGTCGTAGAACACTGCCCGGCCCTGCCGCGATACGCCGAAGTTCTTCAGCAGCATGTCGCCGGGGAAGATGTTGTTGCGGGCCATGTCCTTGATCGCCTGCGCGTAGTCCAGCGCCGCCTCGCGCGCGGCCTCGGCGCCCTGCTCGCGCAGGTACAGGTTCAACGGGCGCAGGCGCCGCTGCACGTAGCACAGCTCGACGATCAGGTCGTCGCCGTCCTCGCGCAGGCTGCGCGCGCAGCCCTCCATCAACTCTTTCAGCAGCGCCGGCGCGAAACGCGTGCGCGGGAAGCGCAGCGAGCGGTACGGCTGCGCGTCGAGCAGGCGGCCGACGCGATCGAGGTTGAACACCAGCGCGTACTTCTCCTCCACTTCCTCGCGGCTCATCGTCTTCGGATAGGCGAAACGGTCGCGGATCAGCTTGAACACCAGCGGGTAGCTGGGCAGGGTGAACACCGCCATGACCATGCCCGGCGTGCCCTCGGCATGCACCAGCTGTTCGTTGGGATGCGCCTGGAAGTGGCGGAAGAAGGTGCGGAAGCGCTCGGTCTTGCCCTGCTTGGCGCGGCCGAGCATGGTGTACAGCTCGTCGATCGGCTTGTGCGGCAGCAGGCTGCGCAGGAACACCACCGCATCGCCGACGGTGGCCAGGTCGGCCTGGAAATAGCTGCGCGAGATGCCGAACAGTTGCGCCACGTCGTTGCGCTTGGTCAGTACCGCCTCGGCGCGCAGGCCTTGTTCGTCGTTGACCAGGGCGATCACGCACGGCGAGAAGCGGTGTTCGCCGAACACGCGGCCGATCAGGTAGGCGCGGCGCTCGCGATAGAACACCGTCTCCAGCAGTTCGATGCCGCGCACCGGGTTCTCGCCCCAGTGGGCGAGGTCGTCCTGCAGCCGCACCGCGATGGCCGCCGCGCAGCGGGTGCGGTGCGCGTACGGCACGTCGAAGCGGTAGTCGCCGAGCACACGCACGAACGCGTCCACCGGCCGCGCCTCGGACACCACGTAGTTGTGCCGCGCCACCGGGTGGGTGATGGCGTCGGTGGGCTCGATGTCCAGCGCCACGAACTCGATCTGCGCATCCACGCCCTGGGTGCGGAAGAAGCGCCGGGTCAGGGTGTTGTAGAAGGTCTTGTACAGTTCCTGGTCGATCAGCGCGGCGATCAGCTCGGCGTAGTGGTCGCGCGCGCGGATCCACAGCGCACGATCGTGCGCCTGGCCGAGCAGCACCGCGCGCAGGCGCAGCATGCACTCGGCGATGCACTGGTCGTACAGGGCGATGCGTTCGATCGCATCCTCGCGCGCGGCGCTCCAGTCGCGCGCCTCGAAGCGCTGGCGCGCACGCGAGGAGATCTGCGCGAAGCGCGCGTGGTAGTCCTCGAACGCCTCGAAGACGATGCGGCCGATGACCAGGGCACGGCGTTCGGACGGCAGCGGCAGCGGCGTGGAGGGCATGCCCGCAGTGTACCCAGATGGTGGCGTCGCGCGGGTGTCGGGCACCCTGCCACGCGCCGCCTCGTGCGCACATCCAGCAGCCCGCTTCGCCAGGATCGAGCCGGACGCAGGTCGGCCGTAGAAGCGGCTTCAGCCGCGACCGGCCGTACCGGGAACGCCCTGTCGCGGCTGAAGCTGCTCCTACCGGACGCTTCCTGCGCCGGAAACGCAAAGGGCCGCCCCGAGGGGCGGCCCTTGCGTCACAGCCAGTTCGGGCGATCAGGCGTTCAACGTCGCCAGGGCGTCGTTGAGGGTCTTGCTCGGCCGCATCGCCTTGCCGATCAGCTCCAGGTTCGGACGGTAATAGCCCTGGATGTCGACCGGCTGGCCCTGCACGCCGTTGAGCTCGGCGACGATGGTCGCTTCCTGCTCGGTCAGCTGCTTGGCCAGCGGGGCGAAGCGGGCCTTCAGCGCGGCGTCCTCGTCCTGTGCGGCCAGCGCCTGCGCCCAGTACATGGCGAGGTAGAAGTGGCTACCGCGGTTGTCCAGGCCGCCGACCTTGCGCGAGGGCGACTTGTCGTTGTCCAGGAACTGGCCGTTGGCCTGGTCCAGGGTGCGCGCCAGCACGCCGATGGCGGCGTTGTGGTGACGCTGGCCCAGGTGCTCCAGCGACGCCGCCAGCGCCAGGAACTCGCCCAGCGAATCCCAGCGCAGGTAGTTCTCTTCGACGAACTGCTGCACGTGCTTGGGCGCCGAACCGCCGGCACCGGTCTCGAACAGACCGCCGCCGGCCATCAGCGGCACGATCGACAGCATCTTGGCGCTGGTGCCCAGCTCCATGATCGGGAACAGGTCGGTGAGGTAGTCGCGCAGCACGTTGCCGGTGACCGAGATGGTGTCCTCGCCCTTGCGGATGCGCTGCAGCGAGAACGCGGTGGCTTCCACCGGCGGCAGGATGCGGATGTCCAGGCCGTTGAGGTCGTGGTCCTGCAGGTAGCGCTCCACCTTCTGGATCATCAGCGCATCGTGGGCGCGCTGCGGATCCAGCCAGAACACCGCCGGGGTGGCGCTCAGGCGCGCGCGCTCGACCGCCAGCTTGACCCAGTCCTGGATCGGCGCGTCCTTGGTCTGGCACATGCGCCAGATGTCGCCGGCTTCCACCGCATGCTCCAGCAGCACCGTGCCGTCGGCGTCGGTGACGCGCACGGTGCCGTCGACCGGAATCTGGAAGGTCTTGTCGTGCGAGCCGTATTCCTCGGCCTTCTGCGCCATCAGGCCGACGTTGGGCACGCTGCCCATCGTCGCCGGGTCGAACGCACCATGCAGCTTGCAGTCCTCGATCACCGCCTGGTACACGCCGGCGTAGCAGCGGTCCGGGATCACCGCCTTGGTGTCCTGCAGCTTGCCTTCGGCGTTCCACATCTTGCCGGAGTCGCGGATCATCGCCGGCATCGACGCATCGACGATCACATCGCTGGGCACGTGCAGGTTGGTGATGCCCTTGTCGGAGTTGACCATCGCCAGCGCCGGACGCTGCGCGTACAGCGCCTGCAGGTCGGCCTCGATCGCAGTACGCTGCGCTTCGGGCAGGCTGGCGATGCGCGCGTACAGGTCGCCGATGCCGTTGTTGGCATCGAAGCCCACCTGCTTGAGCGTGGCGGCATGCTTGTCCAGCACGTCGCGGTAGAACGCTTCGACGACCACGCCGAACATGATCGGGTCGGAGACCTTCATCATCGTCGCCTTCAGGTGCAGCGAGAACAGCACGCCCTGCTGCTTGGCATCGGCGATCTGCGCCTGCACGAAGGCGGCCAGCGCACGCTTGCTCATCACCGCCGCGTCGATCAGCTCGCCGGCCTGCACCGCGGTCTTTTCCTTCAGCACGGTCACCGCGCCGTCCTTGCCGACCAGCTCGATCCTGACGCTGCCGGCCTGTTCGATCAGCGCCGAACGCTCGCTGCCGTAGAAATCGCCGGCGTCCATGTGCGCCACGTGCGACTTGGACTCGGCACTCCACGCGCCCATGCGGTGCGGGTGCTTGCGCGCGTAGTTCTTCACCGAGGCCGGCGCGCGGCGATCGGAATTGCCCTCGCGCAGCACCGGATTGACCGCGCTGCCCTTGACCTTGTCGTAGCGCGCCTTGGCCTCCTTCTCCTTCTCGTCCTTCGGCTCGTCCACGTAGTCCGGCAGCGCATAGCCCTGCTGCTGCAGTTCCTTGATCGCGGCCTTGAGCTGCGGCACCGAGGCGCTGATGTTGGGCAGCTTGATGATGTTGGCTTCCGGCGTGGTCGCCAGCTGGCCCAGCTCGGCCAGGTCGTCGGCGATGCGCTGGTCCTCGCGCAGGTATTCGGGGAACTGCGAGATCAGGCGGCCGGCCAGCGAAATGTCGCGGGTCTCCACGGCGATGCCGGCAGTGCCGGCGAACGCGGCGACGATCGGCAGCAGCGACTGCGTCGCCAGGTACGGGGCTTCATCGGTGAGCGTGTACAGGATCTTGGGCGTATTCGACATGACGCGACGGATGACCTCTGGCAGGGGGAAATAGGCAGCACCGACAGTACGGCGGCGTATGTTTTCTTGTAGTTTCGCGATGCCGCCAACCGCCGGACATCGGCCGTCCATTGTCGCGTGTCTGCCGGCTGCGGGCAAAGCGCGGGGTCTTGCGGCCCACCAGTGCGATTCATTGCGCCTTCCCGAGGCAGCACCGGCTATCCGGCGATTTTGTCTCCACCGCCTCGGCGCGAGCGGCGTATGCTCGGCACGGCACCGGCCACGCCGATGCGTTTCCATAGGACATGGAACAGGGGGACAACATGGATTTCTACGCGCACTCGACCGAGCGCCGGGATCGTCACGATTGGCAAAGGCTGGCCGAGCATTTGAATGGTGTCGGCGAGCGCGCCGCAGGCTACGCCGCCGCATTCGGCGGGCAGACGATGGCGCGCGTCGCCGGGCAACTGCACGATCTTGGCAAGTACACCGAAAAATTCCAGGCGCGCCTGAATGGCGACCCGTCCAGAGTGGACCATGCGACCTGGGGCGCGCGGAAGGCCTGCGAGCTGTACGGCAATGGCGGCACGCTGCTGGCCTACGGCATCGCCGGGCATCATGCGGGGCTGGCAGATGGACAGCGCGACGATCTGACATCCCGCTCCTCGCTGCGCGAACGGCTTTCGGACGAGTACCAAGCGCACGCCTTGCCGCCGTTACTGCAAGACTGGAAGCGCGAGATCGTGCTACCCGCCAAGCTGGAATTCCCGACAGGATTCAGCGGCCACCCTCGCACAGAGCGCCGGGCGTTCCAGATGACGGTCCTCGCGCGCATGCTGTTCTCCTGCCTGGTAGATGCCGATTTCGTCGATACCGACGACTTCTACCGGCGTGTGGAAGGACGCAAGACACGCGCCGAGGAGACCGGCACGCGACCGACGCTGCTGCAGTTGAGGGAACGGCTGGACCGTCATCTGGCCGGCTTTCCCACCGAAGGCGGCATCAACCCGATCCGCACCAGGATCCTGCGCGAGGCGCGGGCCAGGGCGCACGCGCGTCCCGGCCTGTTCTCGCTCACCGTGCCGACCGGCGGCGGCAAGACCCTGGCTTCGCTGGCGTTCGCACTGGATCACGCCATCGCGCACGGCTTGCGCCGGGTGATCTACGTGATTCCGTTCACCAGCATCGTCGATCAGACCGCCGCGGTGTTTCGCAACGCACTCGACGTCCGCGACCGCGACGACGTGGTGCTGGAACATCACAGCGCGTTCTTCGACGATCCGTCCAAGGAACTGCAATCGATCGACAAGCGCAAGCTGGCGATGGAGAACTGGGATGCGCCGATCGTGGTCACCACCTCCGTGCAGTTCTTCGAGAGCCTGGTCGCCGACCGCCCCGCGCGCTGCCGCAAACTGCACAACATCGCCGGCAGCGTGGTGATCCTGGACGAAGCGCAGACGCTTCCGCAGAAACTGCTGCGTCCGTGTGTAGCGCTGCTGGACGAGTTGGCCCGCAACTACCGGGTCAGCCCGGTGCTGTGCACCGCCACCCAGCCCGCGCTGCGCCAGGACCAGGGCTTCCCCGACGGGCTGGAACACGTCGAGGAACTGGTGGCGGACCCGGAGACGCTGTATGCGCAGTTGCGCCGCGTGCGAGTGCGACATGTCGGCACGCTGGAAGACGACGCGCTGGGCGAACAGTTGCGGCAACGCGCGCAGGTCCTGTGCATCGTCAACAATCGTCGCCATGCCCGCGCTCTGTTCGACGCCATCGCCGAACAACACGGCGCACGCCACCTGACCACGCTGATGCACGCGCGGCATCGCAGTGTGGCATTGGCGCAGATACGCGATGACCTGAAAGCGGGCAGGCCGTGCCGGCTGGTCGCGACCAGCCTGATCGAAGCAGGCGTGGACGTCGACTTTCCGACCGTTCTGCGCGCGGAAGCCGGCCTGGATTCGGTGGCGCACGGGTGCGTGGATTGAAACATTTGGGCTGACTCGTCATCACGACAGTCGGGGCGTCGCACCCTCACGGGTGCGTGGATTGAAACTCGCGACTGCAAAGCCAAACGTGCGGTGGTCCGTTGTCGCACCCTCACGGGTGCGTGGATTGAAACTTCAGCGAGGGGGGAAAGCCGGAAGTCGCTATCCGGTCGCACCCTCACGGGTGCGTGGATTGAAACTCGCTAGACAGCATCGACGCGGAAGGCAACGTGCGCGTCGCACCCTCACGGGTGCGTGGATTGAAACTTGCGCGGGTCGCGCGCAGGGCGCTGCGCCAGGGCGTCGCACCCTCACGGGTGCGTGGATTGAAACGTGCTTAACAGCGCCCCTGCAGAGCTTGGATCTGGTCGCACCCTCACGGGTGCGTGGATTGAAACACAACGAGATTCTGGACGGCCTGAGCCGGTTGCTCGTCGCACCCTCACGGGTGCGTGGATTGAAACGGTCAAGGCAATGATCGGTGGCGAAATCGGCACTGTCGCACCCTCACGGGTGCGTGGATTGAAACCCTTCGTCGCTGATGCAGGCCTAGCCGTGATGCAGGTCGCACCCTCACGGGTGCGTGGATTGAAACTACCCCTGCAAGCCCGACATCTTCGCGGCTACTTGTCGCACCCTCACGGGTGCGTGGATTGAAACGGTAACAACGTCGGCGGCTTTACTGGCGCCGTAAGGTCGCACCCTCACGGGTGCGTGGATTGAAACTTCACTAGCGAACAAGTCGCCGAATGCTCGCCGAAGTCGCACCCTCACGGGTGCGTGGATTGAAACCGCTTCAGCAGCTCGCCGGCGGCCGGGAATCGCGTCGCACCCTCACGGGTGCGTGGATTGAAACAAGCCGAGACGAACAGGATGGCCCGCCGAATGGAGGTCGCACCCTCACGGGTGCGTGGATTGAAACCATCGTAGTTGTGGCGGGCCAGTTCGTCGCCTTCAGTCGCACCCTCACGGGTGCGTGGATTGAAACGCTCTGGGACTGACCGATGGCAAATCTCGCAACTGTCGCACCCTCACGGGTGCGTGGATTGAAACATGCCCTGCAAGCTGTACGCCTCCATTTCGATGGTCGCACCCTCACGGGTGCGTGGATTGAAACCGAACTGCTGGCGCGTCGCCCACCGCGGTTCGACCGTCGCACCCCCACGGGTGCGTGGATTGAAACTTTGCGAGGTAGTAAGCAACCGCTACCGGGTTGTCGTCGCACCCTCACGGGTGCGTGGATTGAAACCATGGTGCCCTGGACGAAGTGCTGAAGGCAGCACGTCGCACCCTCACGGGTGCGTGGGTTGAAACGCGTTCAAGCGCGGCCCTTTCCGGTCAGTGAACACGTCGCACCTTCACGGGTGCGTGGATTGAAAAATGTCCGCGTAGGTTCTGCCGATGATGAGATCAACGTCGCACCCTCATGGGTGTGCGGGTTGAAACACGCACTGGATCTTGCCCACTTCGTTGGGATAAGTCGCACCCTCTCGGGTGAGTGGGTTAAAACCAGGCGTTGCGACTGCTGCGCGCCTTACGCTCTTGTCGCACCCTCACGGGTGCGTGGATTGAAACTCGCCCCAGGCGACCTTGATGCGCCGCGCCGCGGTGTCGCACCTTCACGGGTGTGTGGATTGAAAAAAGTCGTTCCCATTGGGCATGCTGGTGCAGCACCTGTCGCACTCTCACGGGTGCATGGATTGAAACGACATCGACGAACTGCGCGAAGAATACAGCGCCGAGTCGCACCCTCACGGGTGTGTGGGTTGAAACACCGAATACGGCTGCCCGGCGATAGACCGTGGCCCCGTCGCACCCTAACCAGTGCGTGGGTTGAAACGAGTCCATGCTGTTCGGCATGGCGGAGTTCGCCGATCGCACCCTCACGGGTGCGCGGATTGAATCCTCTACCTGCCATCTTTGAATCCGCACTTCAAGCCGGAAGCTCGACTCTCCGCTTTGCGGCATCCCCCTGACAAGGTGCCAGACCTCAGACGTACCCGAGCCCGCGCCAGTAGTCCAGCGGACGCCTGGCGGGCACGCCCAACGACGCCGCAATCTCGAGAATGCGCGGCACGTCGCGCCGGTAGACCACAAACAGGTGCTGGTCTTCGGTGGTCATATCGTCGATGTCCACCACGTCGTAGCCGTCGCCTTCGTCCGTCCACTCGGCAAGGTGGCGATCCAGCCAGGTGAAGTACTCGGTCTGCGTCCCCACGTTCTTGGGAAAGGCAGGGAATGCGTCGCCCATCATCTGGCAGAGCTCGTGGTGGACATCGATCATCTTGTCGCCGTTGGCGGAGTAACGCTCCATCGCCGCGGTGATCGCGATTGCATACGCCTGTTCCTCGCACTCTGTCCACTCCAGCTCCGGCAGGAAGGCTTCGATGTCCCGAACGATCTCGCTTCGTTCGTCGGGTTCGGTGCTGCCGGAAGAAAGAAGCTCGACGAGTTCCAAGAGGGGTGCGTTCATTGCGCTCACTGACGGCTAAAGGATGATCGACGCCCAGCCCAGGCCGGCCATCCACCCAAGGCGAATCGGCCCGACCGCAACACTGGACACGCAGAAAAAAGCGCGCCGGAGCGCACCACGCGCGGCACTATAGCCGCTGGTGTTTGACATGCAAGTGTCCGTGGAGCGAAACACCCGGCCGCCACCCGGCACGGATGCAAGGCGTGGAGTACCGGGGCGACCGCGCTCAGTACGTGCCGTCGAACGCAAAGATCGGCGTGCGCTGGCGCCACGCGCCCGCGGTGAAATCCGGGAATGCGACGGTCTGGAAGCCGCTGGCGATCGACTGTTCGGAGAGCGGGGTGATCGCGCTCCAGGTCACGGCGTCGTAGATGTCGATCGGCATCGGTGCCCTCGCCTTCAGTGCTTCGACGAAGGAGTGGATGACGAACCAGTCCATGCCGCCGTGGCCGGCGCCGGCCGCGGTGGCGGCGTAGCGCGTCCACAGCGGATGCTCGTATTGGTCCTGGTAGGGCTTGAAGGCTTCCCATTGGTGCGGCGGGCTGCGGCCTTCGAGGTGGATCGACTGGTTGAGATCCATCCACAGGCCCTTGGTGCCCTGCACGCGGAAGCCCATCGAGTAGGGACGCGGCAGCGAGGTGTCGTGCTGCAGCAGGATGGTCTGGCCATTGGCGCAGGCCAGGGTGGTGGTGACGACGTCGCCCAGCTTGAACGCCACTTTGGTGCTGGGATGGGTGTTGCCGCCGCTCTTGGCCACGGTGTAGTCGTGCAGGCCGCGGGCCTTGCTGGCGAACGCGTTGAGGTGGGTGATGCGGTTGCCGCGGTTGATGCCGGCGTACATCGCGCACGGGCCGATGCCGTGGCTGGGGTACAGCTCGCCGTTGCGCTGCACCGAATGCGCGGTGCGCCAGCGCGCTTCGCTCCAGCCCTTGGCGCCGAACTCCACGCCGCTGTCGTAGGGCTGGTCCGGGTCGCCGGAGTTGAACTTCACCCCGCGCAGATCGTGCTGGTAGCCGGCCTGCAGATGCACCAGTTCGCCGAACAGGCCCTGCCGCACCATCTGCAGCGCGGCCATCACGTCGCGGCGGTAGCAGACGTTCTCCAGCAGCATGTACGGGGTGCCGGTGGCGAGTTGGGCGTTGAGCACGTCCCAGTGGTCCTGCAGGGTGATGCCGGCCACCACTTCGCAGCCGACCGCCACACCGGCCTGCATCGCCGCGATCGCCATCGGCGCGTGCCACTCCCAGGGCGTGGCCACGATTACGCCATCCAGGCCTTTGTGCGCCAGCACGCGCTTCCAGGCGCTGGCATCGCGGTCCTGGCCGTAGGCGGTGGGTGCGGGCTTGCCGGCCTTGGCGACCATGGCCATGGCGCGGCCGAGCATGATCGGCTCGCTGTCGCACAGGGCGACCAGTTCCACGTCGTCGCGGCGCAGCAGTTCGGTCAGCAGCACCTGGCCGCGCATGCCGGTGCCGATCATGGCCAGGCGCAGGGTGCGCTTGCGCGCCCAGGCCGGTGTCTGCGGCAGCAGGCTGCTGGCGGCGATGGCAGCGCCGGCGGCGATGAAGTCGCGTCGTTTCATGTGGTGCGGTCTCCTCTTGGATGCGCGCCGGCGTCGGCCGGCACGCATGCTGCTGCAGGTGCGCTCACTTGAAGCGGTAGCCGATGGTCACGCTGTAGCCGCGGCCGAAGATGGTGGCGTAGTCGCTGGAATCGCCCAGGAAGCTGTTCGGATCGTAGAACGGCAGGCGGTCGAACAGGTTCTTGACGGTGAAGCTCAGGTTCCAGGCGTCGTCCGGGCGCCAGGTGACGCTGAGGTTGGCGGTCCACCACGACGGCGCGCCATCGCACTTGCTCGGCTGCAGCTTGAGGTAGCCGGCGGTGCAGGTCTGCGGGTTGTTGTCCTCGGCGTCGATCCGGTCGGTGGCCCACTTGGTGCCGCCGACGTAGTTGACGAACATGCTGGTGGTGACCTGGCGGTAGGTCCAGTCGGCGTTGAGCGTGGCGCGCAGGCGCGGGTTGTTGTAGTAGCCGACCACGTCGCCGTAGTACCAGCCGCTGTCCTGGTCCATGTAGAAGCGGTTGCGGTTGGCGATGGTGGCGGCCAGGCCGATGTTCAGCCCGCCCCACTGGCCGAGCGAGAAGCGGCTGCGCGCGTCGATGTCGAAGCCGTCGACCAGGGTCTTGCCGCGGTTGCGGTACTGCCCGACCACACTGGCGACATTGCCCACGCTGTAGCCTGGGAGCGTGCCCGGGCAGGCCACGCCGCTGGCCGGATCGGCGCACATCGCCGCCAGCTGGGCGAGGTTGGCGCGGTCGCTGTCGGTGATCGGCGAGCGGGTCATCGCGGTGATGTCGCCGGCGCGGCGGTAGTCCGGGGCGACGATCTCGTTGTCGCGATAGATGAACCAGTAGTCGGCCGAGACCGACAGCCAGTTGGCCGGCTCGTAGACGAAGCCGAGCGTGGCGATCTTGGCCTTCTCCGGCTTCAGGTCCGGGTTCGGCTGGGTCATGCGCGCCACGGTGCGGCTGCAGTCGGCATTGAGCAGGCTCTTGCCCAGATCCACGTCGCCGCTGCGGCGCGACTGCAGCAGCAGGTTGGCGATGGCGTTGGTCTCGCCGCAGCGCACCTCGTCGCGATAGCCGCCCAGCTGCGCATAGACGCCGCCGCTGCCGGACTCGGCCAGGCTCGGCGCGCGGAAGCCGGTGGAATAGGTGCCGCGCAGCAGCAGTTGCTCGAAGGCCTGGTACTTGAAGCCGACCTTGGGCGCGAGGTTGGTGCTGAAGTTCGGGTACTTGTCGGCGCGCAACGCGGCGTCGAGTTCCAGCTTGTCGGTGATCGGCGCGACGGTCTCGGCGAACAACGCATAGGTGTTGCGCTTGCCATCGAACCAGGAGCCGCCCTGCTGGGTGATCAGGCCGTTGGCCGCGTCCGGGTTGCCGGGGGTGTAAAACGTCTCGCGGCTGGCGTTGAAGCCGAACGCGGCGCGCATCTCGCCGGCCGGCAACTGGAACAGCGGGCCTTCGATCTTGCCGTCGAGGGTGTGCAGGCGCGTCCACGATTCGATGTCGAAGGTGGGGAATGCTTCGCGGATCAGCGCGGCGTTGGCGGCGCTGATCTCGCCGAACCTGTACGCCGGGTGGTCGGAGATGATCACCCGGCCGGTGCCCGGGTCGATGGTGAACGGGCCGAACGCCTTCTCGAAGCCTTTCACGTTGACGTTGACGGTCTGGTAGGTGACCGAGTGGGTGCCGGCGGTGGCGAAGGCGGTTTCCCAGTTCCAGTCGCCGAAGCTGCCGCGCGCGCCACCGAGCACGCGGTAGCTCTTGTCGGTGTTGCGCTGGCCGAAGTAGTCGGGGCCGGCGTCCTGCAGCAGGTACTGCAGGCCGACCACCCCGCCCATCATCGCCTTCAACTGCGGGCTGGCATGGTTGTACTCGTTATTGGGCCCGAGGAACGGATACAGGAACTGGTTGACGGTGTTGCCGGTGTTGCGCGAGAACCAGCTGGTGGGGTTGCCGGTGGTGGTGTTGAACGCGCGCGGGGTGCCGCCGTTGGCGCGCAGGTCGATGTCGGTGTAGGTGGCCTCGGCGAACAGTTCGGTGCTGGCGCCGACCAGGAAGGTGCCGTTGAGGTAGGCGGTGTTGCGTTCGGACTTGGCGCCGGCGTCGATCTCGTTGTTCAACCAGGTTTCCCACACGCAGCGCGGGCCGGCGGCCTCGCTGGCCAGCACGTTCTGGCAGCCCGGTGCGGCTTCCTGCACGCGGCGCCCGGTGACCGGGTCGAAGGCGAAGTAGCTGCCCGGATTGAACTGGCCCGGCTTGCTGCCCACGCCCAGGCGCAGGTTGGTCAGGTAGTTGGGATTGTTGACGTAGTACTGCGCCGGGCGCTTGTCGTAGAAGTCGCGCAGCGGGATCGCATCGCGCCTGTAAACGTTGACCGCGCCATAGACATTGAAGCGGTTCTCGGTGAGGTCGCCGAAGCCGGCGGTGATGCTGGCCTGGTGCTCGCCGTAGGAGTCGATGCGGCTGGAGGTGTCGTTGCTGAAATTGATCTCCGCACCCTGGAAGTTGCGCTTGGTGATCACGTTGATGACGCCGGCCACCGCGTCAGTGCCGTACACCGCCGAGGCGCCGTCGGTCAGCACTTCCATGCGCTCGATCGCCGCGGCCGGGATCGCATCGATGTTGACGAACTGGGTCTGGAAGCCGGCCGGCGCGCCGTAGTACGACAGGCGGCGGCCGTTCAACAGCACCAGCGTGCCCTGCGCGCCGAGGCCGCGCAGATTGGCCTGCGAGGCGCCATCGGAACCGGTGAACAGCGAGCGCGCGTCCTGTTGCGCCGGCCGCGCCGCGGGCAGGTTGTCGAGCACCTGCAGCAGGGTGCGCGCGCCCATCGCCTGGATGTCCTGCTTGCTGATCACCTGCACCGGCGAGGCGGTCTCCACGTCGGTGCGGCGGATGTTGGAGCCGGTGACTTCGACCCGGGCCAGGTCGGTGGCGGCCTGACTGTCCTGTGCGGCGGCGGGTTGCAGGGCGGCGAGCAGGACACCGGCGATGGCCAGGGTCAACGGAGCGAGCGGGCGACAGCGGGGATGGCGGTGACGGGCGGGCAACATCGGGGTTCTCTCCTGGCAGGGTGCGGCGCGAACGCGGAATCGGCGGGCAAAGCGCTCCCGGGCCACGGCCAGGCGGCCGCAGTCGGGAAAGGCGGGGGAGGAGCGGTGTTACGGGGCGGTCATGGGGCGACGAAGCTGGCGGTGTCGCCCTCCTGGCCGATCAGTACGGCGTTGGCCCAATTGGCGCAGACCTGGGCAGGCTGCGGACCCTGCGCGCCGAGCGTGCGCAGGCTCAGCGTGGACAGGCCGCGGATGTCCAGTTCCGGCTTGACCACGCCCGGCGCGCTGACCAGACCGCTGTCGTAGAGCAGGCGGCCATCGCCCCAGACCTGGAACTGCAGGCCGCCGGCGCTGCGGCAGGCGTCGTCGATGCCCAGGTCGGCGCGCAGCAGGCGCCAGTCGCCGTGCAGGCGCAGGTCGAGGCGGCTGTCGGCGCCCACGCCCAGGCCGCGGCGGAACTGCAGGCCGTTCATGCGCATGCCGGCATCGCCGCGCAAGGCCTGGTCGGCACGCACGCGACCGGCCAGCGCCGCCGGCAACGCCAGTTCGGACAAGTAACGCTGCTGCGCCGGCCGTTCCGGCGCCGGGTGCTCGAGGATGTGGAAGGTGGACAGCGCGATCGGGCCGACGTCGCGCGGCTGCAGCGCGTCGAAGGCGCGCGGGCGGCGCTGCGCGGCGACGACCATCGGATCGTTGCTGTCGGCGCCGTCGCCCTCGGGGTTCTGCACGCTCAGCACGCGGAAGCGCAGCAGGCGGCCGGCATGCGCGGGGAAGTCGATGCGCTGCACGCCTTCCTGCAGGCGCAGGTGACCGCGCGCCACCGGCTCGCCCCACTCGCCGTTGCTGTCGCCCAGGTAGACCTCGTAGTCGCGCACCTGGCCGTGCTTCCAGTTCTTGTCGTTGCGCGGCGCCAACTCGATGCCGTCGATCATCTTGCGCTCGCCGAAACCGATCACCCATTCGTGCGCACCGGTACGCACGGCCTGGTTGCGCACGCTGCGGAACCAGGTGCCCGGGTCGTCGTCGAAGGCGTTCTCCAGCGGGTGCCCGGGCTCCTCGGCCGGGCGGTTGACCACCAGCAGGCTGTCGGCGGGCAGCGCGCGGCCCAGCTCCGGCGCCGGCGGATAGGCGTCGTCGGCCGCAGCGGCGGCGACCGGGAAGTCCAGCCGCAGTTGCAACGGCTGACGGATGTCCTGCACGGCGGTGCGCACGTGCACGGTGCCGCGGCGCTCCTTGGCGTCGAAGTACCAGCCTTCGCTGGCCTGGGCGAGGGCCGCGGCGTCGGCGAGCGCGGGCAGCGCGCGTTCGCCGACCTGCACCGACCGCGGCGCCTGCCGCGCGAGCACGCGCAAGGCATAGCGGCGCTGCGACAGCTGTCCGGCGTAACGGCCTTGCACCGGATCGATCCACACCTGCACCGGGCCGCTGCCCTGCGCCGGCGCCTGCATGCGCACCACCTGCGTGCTGGACTCGCCCTGCTGGTAGCGGCGGGTGTTGCCGTCGTCCTCGTACAGCGTGTACTGCGAGGTCCCCTGCGGATACAGGTCGAAGGTCACCTCGTCCAGCGGCTTCTCGCCGTCGTACAGCATCGCCGGGTACATCGGCAGGATCGCGCCGGCACGCACGAACAGCGGCAGCGTGGCCAGGTCGACCTGGCGATCGAGCTGACGGCCATCGGCGCCGGCCTGCACGCGGCGGCCGTCCCAGTAGTCGATCCAGCCGCCGGCCGGCAGATGGATGTCGCGCCGCCAGCCGTGGCTGGCCGCCTGGCTGCGGTATACCGGCGCCACCAGCAGGTCGCGGCCGAGCAGGAACTGGGTCTTGTAGGTCTCGTCCTGTGCGTGCGGATCGCGTGGGTCCTCCCACATCAATCCGCGCACCGGCGGCGCGCCGGTCTGCGCGGCGTCGTGCACCAGGCCGTACATGTACGGGGTCAGGCGCATTTTCAGCTTCAGGTAATCGCGGTTGATGCTGCGGTACGGCTCGTCGTACCACCACGGATGCTTGCGCGCGTTCGACGACCAGCCGCTCATGCCCATCAGCACCGGGGTGAAGGCCTTCCACTGCAGGTCGCGGGTGAAGGTCTCGGCGCTGCCGCCGAAGATCGCATCGACGTCGCCGGCGGCGTAGGCCATGCCCGACAGGCCGGAGCCGATCAGGGTCGGCACATGCCAGCGGATGTAGTCCCAACTGCTGCTCTGGTCGCCGGTCCAGGCCACCGCGTAGCGCTGGATGCCTGCCCAGCCCATGACCGTCCACAGGAACGGGCGCGCGTCGGAGTTGGCGAGGATGCCGTCGTAGGCCTGGTGGTTGGCGTCCATCGCGAACTGGTAGCCCTTGCCGGTCCAGGCCACGTCGAGCTTCTGCACGCGGCTGCCGGCCTTGCCAACTTCCCAGGCGATCTTGTCCACGCCGTTCTCGGTCCACAGGCCGGTGCGGAAGCCATAGCGGGCCAGGCCCTGCACGGTCTCCGGCAGCCTGGTGTAGCCGCAGCCGTAGCCGTCGTTGGGCAGGATCCAGCCGCCGGGCATGTCGTGCTCGCGGTATTGCCGCGCCACGCTGTCGACCACGTCCGGGGTGGTGCCGGTGGGGCCGTCGTGCCAGCCGCCGGGCACGGTGCCGGGCTTCTTGGCGTTGTCGCCGTCGTTGTAGCAATCGGCATCGCCGTAGGACAGCGACCAGCGCGCCAGCATGCTCGGGCGGCCGGTCAGCCGGGTATAGCGCTCGATCAGGGCCGGCAGGTCGGCGCCGACGAAGTAGTAGGCGTCGAAGCGGTCTTCGCGGTGCAGCAGCGTGGCCTGGTCGGGCTGGCGCAGGTCGTAGCTGCCGTCGCTCCAGGTATTGCGCAGCATGCCCCAGCCGCGGCTGCTGAGCAGCATCGGCGCCGGGCTCGGGCGATCGCCCTCCTCCCAGCCGCCGGAATACGACACCTCCAGTTCGCGGCCCTTGAACTGATAGCGCCCGTTCTGCTGGCCGCCGCCGTAATAGGCTTCGTCGGCCTGCGAGGACAGCACCTGCACGCTCTGCGCGGCATCCAGGTCCAGCGGCTGCAGTTCCTGCCACAGCGCGACCGCGCGGCCCTGTTCCAGGCGCTCCAGGCGCAGCCGCAGCGGTTGCCGCTGCACGTGCAGCACCAGCGCGTCGGTACGCACGCGCAGCTCCTGCGCATCGTCTTCCAGTTGCGCCTGCACCGCGGCCTTGGGTTGCGGCAGCACGATCGGCGTGGCCTTGTCGCCGGCGCCGGTGAGCGTGCCGTGGCGCCCGGCCTGCACGCGCACGATGTCGGCCGCCGGCAGTTCGATGCGCAGGCGCACGCCGCGGTCGGTCTGCAGGTCCCAGCCCTGCAGGCCGTCGCGGCTGGTGCCGGCGGCGACCGTGCGCAGGTTGCCGACCGGCTCGGCGACGACGGTGGCCGCCACCAGCAGCAGGGCCGGCAGCGCGATCGCCGGCAACAGCGGCGAACGACGAACGCGGTTCTCCACACGACCCCCAAACCCGTTTCCCCGGGCGTTTCGAAAGCGTTGCACCGACTCTAGGCCAGGGATTTGAAAGATGTCAATAAATTGAAAGCAAAAAACAAGATTTATTTTGGCAAAACGAAAGATATTGTCCCGCATGACTTTGCTTTCATCTCGGCAGAATCGGCTGATTCTGCTTGCGATAGCGGCATCCACTTGCGCCTTTCGTTTTAGGGCGGGCGATCCGCAGGCACGCTTGGCACAAAAAATACTTTCTTTTTTCTTTCGATGTTTGACATTTCGAAAGAAAAGCCGGATGGTGCGCTGGCCCAACAGGAACCACCGCATGGACCTCCTTCCGCTTTCCGATGCATCCGCCTGGCAGCGCCTGGGTGGGGCCGATACCGCCCGCGAGATCGCCCAGCAGCCGGCGCTGTGGCGGACCCTGGCGCAGGATCTGGCGCAGGCCGGCGACCGCCTGCAGGCCTTCCTCGGCGACCGCCTCGCCGATCCGAACCAGCGCGTGCTGTTCACCGGCGCCGGCAGTTCCGGCTTCATCGCCGAGATGGTGGCCGACGCGATCAATGCGCAGTGGCCGGCCGAGGTGCGCGCGGTGCACACCACCAGCCTGCTGACCCATCCGGCGCTGTACCTGCAGCGCGCGCGGCCAACCCTGCTGGTGTCGTTCGGGCGCAGCGGCTCCAGCCCGGAAAGCGTGGCCGCGGTGGAGCGCGTGCGCAGCGACGTGGACGAGGCGCGCTTCCTCGACATCACCTGCAATGCCGACGGCGAACTGGCCCGCCGCGGCGCCGGCCGCGCCGACACCTGCACGCTGCTGATGCCGCCGGCCAGTTGCGATCGCGCCTTCGCCATGACCAGCAGCCTGACCTGCATGCTGCTGGCGGCGCTGAGCGTGTTCGAGCGTGCGCCGTGGGAAACGCGCAGCGCGCGCCTGCAGCGGCTGGCCGAACTGGCCGACCGCGGCCTGGCGCAATGGGATGGCGCGGTGGCGGCGCTGGCGCAGCGCCCGTTCGCGCGGGTGATCTATCTCGGCAGCGGCCCGCTGGAAGCGCTGGCGCGCGAGGCCGCACTGAAGGTGCTGGAACTCACCGCCGGCCGCGTGCTGGCGCTGGCCAACACGCCGCTGGGCTTCCGCCACGGCCCCAAGTCCACGCTCGACCGCAGCACCCTGGTGGTGATGCTGCGCAGCGTGCAGCCGCTGGCGCGCCGCTACGAGCAGGACCTGCTCGACGAACTGCGTCGCGATGGCGTGGCCGGCCAGGTGCTGGCGATCGGCCCGCATGCGGACATCGGGGCCGGCGACGACCACACGCTCGCCGTCGCCGGCCTGGACGATCCGTGGCTGGCGCCGCTGTGGCTGGGCTTCGCGCAACTGTTCGCGCTGCAGCGCTCGGCCGCGCTCGGCCTGACCCCGGACAATCCGTTCCCCGACGGCACCGTCAACCGCGTGGTCCAGGGCGTCACCATCCACCATGGCTGAGACCGGCGCGCCCACCTGCTACGGCCTCGACGTCGGCGGCACCAAGATCGAGCTGGTGGCCTGCGACGCCGCGCTGCAGGTGCTGTGGCGGCGCCGCGTGGCCACGCCGCAGGGCGATTACGCCGGCTTCCTGCAGGCGGTGGTGGCGCTGGTGGCCGCGGCCGATGCCGCGCTCGGCCACCACGACAGCCCGCTCGGCATCGCCCTGCCCGGTGTACGCGACCGCCGCAACGGCCGCCAGTTGAGCGCGAACGTGCCGGCGCTGACCGGCCAGTGCGTGGCGCATGACCTGCAGGCGCGGCTGCCGCGTCCGCTGCGCATCGGCAACGACCTGCAATGTTTCGCACTGTCCGAGGCGCACGGCGGTGCCGCCGACGGCTACCCCAGCATGTTCGGCGCCATCCTCGGCACCGGCGCCGGCGGCGGCTTCTGCGTGCAAGGCCGCCTGCTCGCGGGCTGCAACGGTATCGCCGGCGAATGGGGCCACTGGAGCGTGCCCGGGCACCTGCTGCAGCGCCATCGCCTGCCGCTGCTGGACTGCGGCTGCGGCCTGCAGGGCTGCGTGGAGCGCTACGTGTCCGGCAGCGGCGTGGCGGCGATCGCGCGCCATCTCGGCAGCGACGCCGCCGACGCCAGCGCGGTGATCGCCCTGGCCGAGGCCGGCGATGCGCGCGCGCATCAGGCGCTGGACATCCACCGCGACCTGCTCGGCCACAGCCTGGCCGCCGTGGTGCTGGCACTGGACCCGCACGTGATCGTGCTCGGCGGCGGGCTGTCGCAATACCCGCCGCTGTACCGGCAACTGCCCGACGCCATCGCCGCGCACCTGTTCGCCGGCGTGCAGGTGCCGCCGATCGTGCCGCCGCGCTTCGGCGATGCCGGCGGCGCCCGCGGTGCCGCGCTGCTGGCCTGCCATCCCGCTTATTCCTGATCCGCCGGAGTGTCCATGTCGCCCTTGCAGACCCTGCTCGCCTCCCACCGCGCCGGCGCCAACGTCGGCCTGTACAGCGTCTGCTGCAGCAACGAACAGGTGCTGCGCGCGGCGATGCAGGTCGCGCTGGCCCACGACACGCTGCTGCTGGTGGAGGCCACCTCCAACCAGGTCGACCAGTTCGGCGGCTACACCGGCATGACCCCGGCGCAATACCGCGACTACGTCGGCGCACTGGCCGACACGGAAGGCTTCCCGCGCGCGCGGCTGATCCTGGGCGGCGATCACCTGGGCCCGAACGCCTGGCAGAAGGGGCCGGCCGCCGAGGCCATGGCGCATGCGCGCGTGCTGATCGAACAGTACGTCGCCGCGGGCTTCCACAAGATCCACCTGGACTGCAGCATGGCCTGCGCCGACGACCCGGTGCCGCTGCCCGATGCCATCGTCGCCGCGCGGTCGGCCGAACTGGCCGAGATCGCCGAGCGCACCGCCGCCGCACATGGGCTGCCGCCGCCGGTGTACGTGATCGGCACCGAGGTGCCGATTCCCGGTGGCGAAGCCTCGCTGGCCGGCGGCCTGCAGGTGACCACGCCGGCCGCGGCCGCGCAGACCCTGGCCATCCACCGGCGGGCCTTCGACACGCCGTCGCTGCGCGCCGCGTGGCAGCGGGTGATCGCGCTGGTGGTGCAGCCGGGCGTGGATTTCGACCACAGTAGCGTGCACGACTACGACCCGGCCGCCGCCGCCGCGCTGGCCGATTTCCTCGAGCAGCAACCGCGCATCGTGTTCGAGGCGCACTCCACCGACTACCAGCGCGAGGACGCGCTGCACGCGCTGGTGCGCGACCACTTCGCCATCCTCAAGGTCGGCCCGGCCGCCACCTTCGCCTACCGCGAAGCGCTGTGCGCGCTGGCCGCGATCGAAGCCGAACTGCTCCCCGCGGCGCAGTGCTCGCAACTGCCGCAGGTGCTGGACGCGGCGATGCTTGCGCAACCCGGATATTGGCAGTCCTACTATCCGGGCGACGCCGCCGCGCAACGCCTGCTGCGCCGCCATTCCTTCAGCGACCGCTGCCGCTACTACTGGGGCGCGCCGGCGGTGCGCGCGGCGGTGGACACCTTGTTCGCCAACCTGGAAGCGCATGCGCCGCCGCTGGTGCTGCTCAGCCAGTTCCTGCCCGAGCAGTACCGCGCGGTGCGCGCCGGCCAGCTCGCCAATACCCCGGCGGCCCTAGTCCAGCACCGCATCGGCCTGTGCCTGGGCGAATACGCCCGCGCCTGCAGCGCCAACCGCGCCGGCGCGCGCCAGCCACGCGCCGAAGCGGCTGCCGGCGTCGCGGCGAACGGCTAATCTTCCCGGTCGCCCGCGAATCCGAGAATGGCCATGCGCAACACCCGCTCCCGCCGCCAGCAGATCCTGCAGTCGCTGCTCGAACACGGCACGGTGCAGGTTGCCGACCTGGTGGAACGCTTCGACGTGTCGGCGGTGACCATTCGCGCCGATCTCAACCATTTCGAGGCGCAGGGCCTGGCCACCCGCACCCACGGCGGCGCCACGCTGGTGCGCACGCCGCCGCAGGAGCAGGACATCCATGAAAAGGACGCGCTGAACCTGCCGCTGAAGGAATCGATCGGCGCCTGCGCCGCGCGCATGGTGCAGCCCGGCGCCAACATCATCATCGACTCCGGTTCGACCACGATGACCCTGGCCCGGCACCTTCGCGCGCACCGCGACGTCACGGTGATGACCAACGGCCTCAACATCGCCTGGGAACTGGCCAACGCGCCGGGCATCAACGTGCTGCTCACCGGCGGCCAGTTGCGCCAACAGTCGCTGTCGCTGCAGGGCAGCCAGGCCGAGGCCAGCCTCAACGCCTACGGTTTCGACACGCTGTTCCTGGGCGTGGACGGCCTGGACCTGCAGTTCGGCCTGACCACCCACGACGAGGCCGAAGCGCGGCTCAACCACCGCATGGTCGAGCGCGCGCGGCGCATCGTGGTGCTGACCGACGCCTCCAAGTTCGGCCGGGTCAGCCTGCACCGCATCGCCCGCCTGGACCAGATCCACGCCATCATCACCGACGCCGGCATCGACGAGGCCACCCGCGAGGGGCTGCAGCGGCTGGGCATCGAGGTGATCGTCGCCGAGCCCGCGCCATGACCGACACGCGTTCCCTGCATGGCCGCCTGCTCACCCCGCTGGGCTGGCGCCGCGGCCACGTCCACTTCGACACCCACGTGCGCCGGCTGCAGGTGGACGACCACAGTGGCGGCGACGATCCGCAGCTGCCGCTGATCCTGCCGGGCTTCGTCGACCTGCATGTGCATGGCGCCGCCGGCGTGGACCTGATGCAGGGCGGCGACGCGGCGCGGCGCATCGCCCGCACCCACCTGCGCTTCGGTACCACCACCCTGCTGGCGACCACCATGACCGCCGGCGTCGAGGAGATCGCGCACGCACTGCGCGGCGTCGCCGCGGCCATGGCCGCGCCCGATGCCGACGCCGCCTGCATCGCCGGCGTGCACCTGGAAGGCCCCTTCATCAGCCCGCAGCGGCTGGGCGCGCAGCCCGACCGCACGATCGAGGCCAGCCTCGCCCAGGTCCAGCAATGGCACGCGCTGGCGCCAATCCGGGTGCTGACCCTGGCGCCGGAAATCGGTGCGCACACCGCGCTGATTCCGGCGCTGACCGCGCTGGGCATCCGCGTGCAGCTCGGCCACAGCGCCGGCAGCTACGAGGACGGCGTGGCGGCGCTGCAGGCCGGCGCGGCCGGCTTCACCCACCTGTTCAACGGCATGACCGGCGTGGACCACTACCGCCCCGGCATCGCCGCCGCGGCGCTGGCGCATGCGCAGTACGCCGAACTCATTCCCGACCTGCAGCATGTGCATCCCGGCGTGATTCGCCTCGCCGCGCGCGCGATCCCGCGCCTGTACGCGGTGACCGACGCCACCGCCGCCACCGGCATGCCCGACGGCGAATACGCACTGGGCGAGCAGCGCGTGCACAAGTGCGGCGGCTGCGTGCGCCTGGCCAGCGGCTCGCTGGCCGGCAGCGCACTGACCATGGATCAGGCGTTGCGCAACCTGGTGCAGGCGGGCCTGGAACTGGCCGATGCCGCACAGCGCGTGTCCACCTTCCCGGCCGACTACCTGGGCCTGGGCGACCGCGGCCGCATCGCCCCCGACGCCTGCGCCGACCTGGCGGTGCTGGACAGCGACCTGCGCCTGCGCCAGGTGGTGGTGGGTGGGCGCATGCTGGATCTGCACGCGCATCACTGATCGCCGTGCGCGGCTGCGCGGTGCTGGCCAGCGGTGGTGCGCGCAGACGCCGCCGAGTGGACGGCAAGGCATCGTCCAGGACGTGCGTCGGGATGGAAGAGCGCCGCTGATCCCCCGGATGCAACTTGCGCCTCCGTGGCAGGAGCGGCGTCAGCCGCGACGGGTGCACCCGCTAAGGCCGGTCGCGGCCGAAGCCGCTCCTATGACGGGTTTCCGGGCTATGGGAGTGTCCTGAAGTCCCCACACACCTTCTTCCTCCAGCGCATCGGCAGTGCTGTCGGCGCATCGGGCCACGCATAAAAAAGGCGCAGCCTCGCGGCTGCGCCAGCGTGTCGCACGTGCCGGGAGAGAGGCGGCGCGTGCGACCCGTGACCGGGCCTCAGCCCTGGATCACTTCACCTCGAACGTCTGCGGCGTGCCCGCCGCCTGACCGTTCACGGTGACCTCGGCCTTGTACTGGCCGGCCGGCCAGCCCTTGGGATTGGTGAACTCGAAGTTGGTGGTGTCGGCACCGCTGGTATTGAGCGTCTCGGTGCGCTCGCCGGCGGTCTGGCCGTCCTGGAACACCAGCTTGGCGCCGACGTTGGCGTTGGTCGCCGAGCCCTCGGTCTTCACCGAAACGATGATCTTGTCCTTGCTGGCGAGCGTGGTCATCGGCGCGACGGACTTGTCCGCCGCGGCCGTGTTGCCGACAGCGACGGCGGCCACGTTCACCGCATTGGCGCCTGCGGCGGCCGGCGCCGGCTGCTCCGCCGGGGCTGCGGCCGGACCCGGCATCTGCTCAGTCGGCGCGGACGAGGTGGGATCGGGCGACACGGTCTGTTGCTGCTCCTGCTTCTTGCAGCCGGCCAGCGCCAACGCGCCGACCAGGGCGATCATCAGGGGCGAAAATGCGGAGATCGAGCGGGTCTTCATCGGTGGGGACTCCTGTCGGAATAACGAAAGGTGGTGGTGGCGACGCCTCAGGCGCCGGCGGGCAGCTTGAGGGTCTGGCCGGGATAGATCTTGTCGGGGTCGGCCAGCACGTCGCGGTTGGCCTCGAAGATGCGCGTCCAGGCGTTGCCATCGCCGTAATGCAGCTTGGCGATCTTGGATAACGAATCGCCAGGCTTGACCACGTACACCTGCTGCACCTGCTCGGCGGTGCTGTCGACCTTGCTCTGCACGGCGGAAAAATCCGCTTTCTGTACGACGTCGGCGGTGGTGTCCACCTTGGCGGTGACCGCCGAGAAATCGGCGCGCTTGTCGCTGTTCATCGCGTGGCTTCCTGCGTGATGGGACGCTGCCACGGTGTCACAGGATTTGTTAAAAAAGGATCGCGCGACCGTGAACCGCGCGGCTGCGGTTCAGGCGCGCCGCGCGTATGCCAACGCGGCGAAATGTGTCGCTCGCATGCTCGGGACCGTGCATGCCGGCAGAACCGCGAACACACGCCACCATCGCCATGTGGGCGCATCGTCCAGGCGACGACTGCGCGAACCACGGTCTGCCGCAGAGAAGCTGACGACAGCGCTCCCCGCAGGGCGCTTCTTGTGGGAGGGACTTCAGTCCCGACTGCAGCACGCTCGGCCGCGTCGATGAAGTCGCGCGTCGCGGCCGATGGCGCAATCGCGGTGTCAGCGCCGCTCTACTGACGCAGATCGCGCAGGAAGCTCAGCGGCTCGGCCACGTCCGCGGTGGCGCGCCAGGGATTGATGTCCAGCCCGCCGCGGCGGGTGTAGCGCGCCTCCACCTGCAGCGACTGCGGCCGGCAGCGGGTCATCAGGTCGTGGAAGATGCGCTCCACGCACTGCTCGTGGAAGCCGGCGTGCTCGCGGAAACTGATCAGGTAGCGCAGCAGGCCTTCGCGGTCGATGCGGCCGCCGCGATAGCGCACATGCAGCGAGGCCCAGTCCGGCTGGCCGGTGACCGGGCAGTTGGACTTGAGCAATTCGCTGGTGAGGATTTCCTCGACCACGTCGCCGTCGGCAGCGGACAGGAAGTCCGGACGCGGCGGACCGTAGCAGTCGATGGCGATGTCCAACGCATCGAGCGACTCGCCCTCGCCCAGCGTGTCCATCGGCGGCAGGCCGAACTCCATCGCCACGTCGGCACCGGCGCGCGCCGACAGGTCGGTGACGATGCAACTGCGCAGCGCTTCAGCGCTGTTGAAGCGCATCGCGTTGAGCGAGTTGAGATAGAGCTTGAGCGATTTGGATTCGATCAGGTTGGGCGAGGCGCACGGCACGTGCAGGGTCGCGGTGGCGACACAGGGCTTGCCCTGCGCATCGAGCCAGCTCAGTTCGTAGGCGTGCCAGCGGTCCACGCCGAAGAACGGCAGCGCCGCGGGGTCGAGACCGATCTCGGTGCGCGCCGCAGCGCGCGGGATGGGAAACAGCAGCGCGGGATCGTACTGCGACGGGTAGGCGACCTCGCGGCCGAGACTGGAATCCTTGGGGGTGTTCATGCCGTGCAGTGTAGCGGGCGCGTTCTGGCTGGGAGGTGTATGGGGCGGGGATTCGGGATTTGGGATTCGGGATTGGCAAAAGCAAAATCTGGCTCACCTGGATCGACGTGCTTGCGTCGATGCGAGGCGTTGCACGTCGCGACCGAGGTCGCTTCCACAAAGGCTCACCGCGAGCCCGCCGGATGCACTGTGGGAGGGACTTCAGTCCCGACGCATTGCGCCATCGGCAAGCGCGCCACTCGCGCCTCGCGCCTGCATGACGGTTGACTCCCCGGGACGATCGAGCGCCGCTCCAACGGATATGCGATGGGGCAGCACCGATGACGATTCCCTAAGCCGCCGCACCCATGCGCTTACGAATCCCCAATCCCGACTCCCCAATCACTGCTTCAAGTAATCCAACGCCACCTGCAGCATCGCGCGCAGGCCGACGTCCAGGGCGGTCTCGTCGAGCAGGAACTGCGGCGAGTGGTTGCTGGGCGCAGTCGCCGGGTCGATGCCGGGGCCGGTGGCGCCGACGAAGAAGAACATCGACGGCACCTGCTGCGCGTAGAACGAGAAATCCTCCGCGCCCATCTGCAGCGGCGGTTCGTAGACGTTGCCGGCGCCGACCACCGCCTGCAGGCTGGGCAGCATGCGCGCAGTCAGCGCCGGGTCGTTGACCGTGGCCGGGTTGCCGTCCTGGTCGGGCACGTGCGCTTCGGCCTTGGCGCCGTGCGCGGCGGCGGTGTGCTCGGCCACGGTCCTGAGGTCGGCGAAGATCTGCTGGCGCATGTCCTCGTCGAAGGTGCGGATGGTGCCGACCATCTCCACGTCGTCGGGGATGATGTTGTAGCGGATGCCGCCCTTGATCGCGCCGAAGCTGAGCACCGCCGGCTGCCTGGACAGGTTGGCGCGGCGGCTGATCACCGTCTGCGCCGCGCCGATCAGGTCGGCGCTGGTCACGATCGGGTCGATGCCGTTCCACGGCGCCGAGCCGTGGGTCTGGCGGCCGATCACCTTGATGCTGAAACGGTCCGAGGCGGCCATCAGCGGGCCGCCGCGCACCGCGATCTTGCCGGCCTGGACGCTGGAGAACACGTGCAGGCCGAACATCGCCTGCGGCTTGAAGTCGCGGAACAGGCCTTCCTTGAGCATCAGCGAGGCGCCGCCCTCCTCGTTGCCCGGCGCGCCCTCCTCCGAGGGCTGGAACACCAGCATGACCTCGCCCGGCAGCTGCGCGCGCATCGCCACCAGCGCCTCGGCGACGCCGAGCAGGATCGCGGTGTGCGCGTCGTGGCCACAGGCGTGCATCACCCCCACGGTCTCGCCGCGGTACTCGCTGGTGGCCTTGGAGGCGAACGGCAGGCCGGTCTGCTCGGTCACCGGCAGCGCGTCCATGTCCGCGCGCAGGGCGATCTTCGGCCCCGGCAGCGCGCCTTTGACGATCGCCACCACGCCGTGGTGGGCGATGCCGGTCTGCGGCTTCAGGCCCAGCGCGCGCAACCGCTCGGCGACCTTGGCGGCGGTGCGCTCCTCGCGGTTGGACAGCTCCGGGTGCTGGTGGAAGTCGCGCCGCCACTCCACCACCTTGGCCTGCAGCCTGGCCGCGGCGGCCGTCACCTCCGGGCGCTCGGCGCTCTGCGCCCAGGCCAGGGCGGGGACGGCGAACAGCATCGCGGACAGCAGGCGGGACAGGCGCGGCATGGCAGGGCTCCAGATCGGGACGCAACGGGCGTTCAGTCACTGTAGTGCATCGGCCGCCGGCGAGGGGCGGCCACGGATCCCGCTGCGGACAAAAAACCCTTGCGAATCCGTGTCAACCGATGCGCCGCCTGCGCGTTGCGAGAGCGGACGACCGGCCTTGCCCGCCCGCAGGGTCTGTCCCTTCAGTCATGGTCCAATCGCAACGCGCCGGCGATATGCTTTCTCGCTCGTCACCAGCCACTGCGGGAGGGCCCTCCACCCCGCCTCGCCACAGGAGTTTCCCCGGATGTCGCGTTTCTGGAAGATTGCGCTGCTGATCCTCGCAGCGGTGGCCGTGGTGGTGGTGGGCATGCGCGTCATGCGCGGCGGACATCACAAGGGCGGCGGCCCCGGTGACGGCATGGGCGACGACAGCGACAACACGCCGGTCCCGGTGACGGTCGTCGCCGCCACCCACCAGGCGGTGCCGATCTACGCCACCGCCACCGGCACGGTGACCGCGCTGAGCACCGTCACCGTCAGCCCGCAGGTCGGCGGCCAGCTGATGAGCCTGAATTTCCGCGAAGGCCAGGAAGTGAAGAAGGGCGAGCTGCTGGCGCAGATCGACCCGCGCTCGCTGCAGGCCAGCTACGACCAGGCCGCGGCGAGCAAGCGCCAGAACCAGGCGCTGCTGGCCACTGCGCGTTCCACCCTCCAGCGCTCCGACTCGCCGGCCTACCGCCAGTACGTGGCCAAGACCGACCTGGACACCCAGCGCAACCAGGTGGCGCAGTACGAAGCGGCGGTCGCCGCCAACGACGCGCAGATGCGTGCGGCGCAGGTGCAGTTGCAGTACACCCGCATCCTCGCCCCCAGCGACGGCATCGCCGGCATCCGCGGCGTGGACGTGGGCAACATCGTCAGCACCAGCAGCACCATCGTCACCATCACCCAGGTGCACCCGATCTACGTGACCTTCAACCTGCCGGAGATCCAGCTGCAGGACGTGCGCCAGGCGCAGGCCGCCGCGCCGCTGCCGGTGACCGCGCTGGACCGCACCGATGCGCATCCGATCGCCAGCGACGGCCAGGTCGACGTGATCGACAACCAGATCAGCGCCGACACCGGCACCTTCAAGGTCCGCGCGGTGTTCCCGAACGACGACCGCGCGCTGTGGCCGGGCCAGTTCGTCAACGTGCGCCTGACCCTGCGCACCGTGGCCGACGGCGTGGTGGTACCGACCCAGGCGGTGCAGCGCGGGCCCAACGGCGACTACGTGTACGTGGTGCAGGCCGACAACACGGTCAAGATGCAGACGGTGAAGCAGGGCGCGGAAGTGGGCGACAGCCACGTGCAGCTGACCGAAGGCCTGAAGGCCGGTGAGCGGGTGGTCACCGAGGGCCAGTTCCGGCTCAAGCCCGGCACCAAGGTGAACGCGCTGAAGCCGGGCGAAGCGCCGCCGGAGCCGACCGAGGCCGAACTGAAGGCGGCCGAGGGCAAGCAGCAGCAGCGCGGCGGCGGACGCCGCGGCGGCGGGCCGCGCTGAGCGTGCCGCGCACGCGGCGCGCTGCGGCAACGGCCCTGCCGCGCCTGCGTGGCGGGCGTCGGCCGGATCGCGCGCAGGCGGCGGCGTTCCCGCCCTGCGTCGCGATCGCGGCACGGGGCCACGGCCCCCGCTGATTCCGCCGTCTTTCCCGGCGCCGGCCTGGCCGCGCCGGACTCTCACCAGCAAGGATCTTCCCCGTGGGCTTTTCGACGATCTTCATCCGCCGCCCGATCGCCACCACCTTGCTGATGGCAGGCGTGCTGCTGCTCGGCATCCTCGGCTACCGGCAGTTGCCGGTGTCGGCGCTGCCGGAAATCGACGCGCCCAGCCTGGTGGTGACCACGCAGTATCCCGGCGCCAACGCCAGCACCATGGCCTCGCTGGTGACCACGCCGCTGGAGCGCCAGCTCGGGCAGATCTCCGGGCTGCAGATGATGACCTCCGACTCGTCGGCCGGCCTGTCCACGATCGTGTTGCAGTTCGCGATGGACCGCGACATCGACATCGCCGCGCAGGACGTGCAGGCGGCGATCCGCCAGTCCACCCTGCCCTCCTCGCTGCCCTACCAGCCGGTCTACAACCGGGTGAACCCGGCCGACGCGGCGATCCTCACCCTCAAGCTCAGCTCCGACACGCTGCCGCTGCGCGAGGTCAACAACTACGCCGACTCGATCCTGGCCCAGCGCCTGTCGCAGGTGCCGGGCGTGGGCCTGGTGTCGATCGCCGGCAACGTGCGCCCGGCGGTGCGCATCCAGGTCAATCCGGCGCAGCTGTCGAACATGGGCCTGACCCTGGAGGCGCTGCGCAGCGCGCTGACCCAGACCAACGTCAACGCGCCGAAGGGCTCGCTCAACGGCAAGACCCAGTCCTACAGCATCGGCACCAACGACCAGCTGTCCAGCGCCGCCGAGTACCGCGACACCGTGATCAGCTACCGCAACGGCGCGCCGGTGCGGCTGTCGGACGTGGCCAAGGTGGTGGACGGGGTGGAGAACGACCAGCTCGCCGCCTGGGCCGACGGCAAGCCGGCGGTGCTGCTGGAAGTGCGCCGCCAGCCCGGCGCCAACATCGTGCAGACGGTGGAGCAGATCCGCGCGATCCTGCCGCAGCTGCAGGGCGTGCTGCCGGCCGGCGTGCACCTGGACGTATTCTCCGACCGCACCGAGACCATCCGCGCCTCGGTGCACGAGGTCAAGTTCACCCTGATCCTGACCATCGGCCTGGTGGTGGCGGTGATCTTCGTGTTCCTGCGCAGGCTGTGGGCCACCGTGATCCCGTCGGTGGCGGTGCCGCTGTCGCTGGCCGGCACCTTCGCGGTGATGGCCTTCGCCGGCATGTCGCTGGACAACCTGTCGCTGATGGCGCTGGTGGTGGCCACCGGCTTCGTGGTCGACGATGCGATCGTGATGATCGAGAACATCGTGCGCTACATCGAACAGGGCAAGAGCGGCCGCGAGGCCGCGGAGGTCGGCGCGCGCCAGATCGGCTTCACCGTGCTGTCGCTGACCGTGTCGCTGGTGGCGGTGTTCCTGCCGCTGATCCTGATGCCCGGCGTCACCGGCCGCCTGTTCCACGAGTTCGCCTGGGTGCTGAGCATCGCGGTGGTGATCTCGATGCTGGTGTCGCTGACGCTGACGCCGATGATGTGCGCCTACCTGCTCAAGCCCGACGCCCTGCCCGAGGGCGAGGACGCGCACGAGCGCACCGCGGCGGCCGGCAAGACCACGCTGTGGTCGCGCACCGTGGGCGTGTACGAGCGCAGCCTGGACTGGGTGCTGGGCCACCAGAAGCTCACCCTGCTGGTGGCGCTGGCGACCATGGTGCTGACCGTGCTGCTGTACGTGGTGATCCCCAAGGGTCTGCTTCCCGAGCAGGACACCGGGCTGATCACCGGTGTGGTCCAGGCCGACCAGAACGTGGCGTTCCCGCAGATGGAGCAGCGCACCCAGGCGGTGGCCGAGGCGCTGCGGCGCGACCCGGCGGTGACCGGCGTGGCCGCCTTCATCGGCGCCGGCTCGATGAACCCCACCCTCAACCAGGGCCAGCTCAGCATCGTGCTGAAGCCGCGCAGCGACCGCGACAGCCTGGAAGACCTGCTGCCGCGGCTGCAGAAGGCGGTGGCCGGGCTGCCCGGCGTCGCCCTGTATCTGAAGCCGGTGCAGGACGTGACCCTGGACACCCGCGTGGCCGCCACCGAATACCAGTACTCGCTCTCGGACGTGGACAGCGCCGAGCTGGCGACCCAGGCCACGCGCCTGACCGAGGCGCTGCGCAAGCGCCCGGAACTGACCGACGTGGACAACAACCTGGCCAACCAGGGCCGTGCGCTGGAACTGCACGTGGACCGCGAGAAGGCCAGCACCCTCGGCGTGCCGATGCAGACCATCGACGACACGCTGTACGACGCCTTCGGCCAGCGCCAGATCTCCACCATCTTCACCCAGCTCAACCAGTACCGCGTGGTGCTGGAAGTGGCGCCGGAGTTCCGCACCAGCACCGCGCTGCTCAACCAGCTGGCGGTGGCCAGCAACGGCAGCGGCGCGCTGACCGCCAGCAATGCCACCAGCTTCGGCCAGACCACCTCCAGCAACTCCTCCACCGCCACCGGCATCGGCGCGCAGAACACCGGCATCACCGTCGGCAGCGGCGGCACCGTGCCGCTGGCGGCGGTGGCCGAGGCCAAGCAGTCGACCACGCCGCTGGTGGTCAGCCACCAGCAGCAGCTGCCGGCGGTCACCGTGTCGTTCAACCTGGCGCAGGGCTACTCGCTGTCGCAGGCGGTGGCGGCGATCGAGGAAACCCGCGCGCAGCTGCAGCTGCCGCCGCAGCTGCATGCCGAGTTCATCGGCAAGGCCGCCGAGTTCACCGGCAGCCAGACCGACGTGGTGTGGCTGCTGCTGGCCTCGGTGGTGCTGATCTACATCGTGCTGGGCGTGCTGTACGAGAGCTACATCCACCCGCTGACGATCATCTCCACGCTGCCGCCGGCCGGCGTCGGCGCGCTGCTGGCGCTGATGCTGTGCGGGCTGAGCCTGTCGGTGGACGGCATCGTCGGCATCGTGCTGCTCATCGGCATCGTCAAGAAGAACGCGATCATGATGATCGACTTCGCGATCGACGCACGCCGCGAGGGCGCCAACGCACACGACGCGATCCGCCGCGCCTGCCTGCTGCGCTTCCGCCCGATCATGATGACCACCGCCGCGGCGATGCTGGGCGCACTGCCGCTGGCGCTGGGCGACGGCATCGGCTCGGAACTGCGCCGCCCGCTGGGCATCTCCATCGTCGGCGGCCTGCTGCTGTCGCAGCTGGTCACCCTGTACACCACCCCGGTGATCTACCTGTACATGGAACGCGCCTCCGAGCGCGTGCGTCGCTGGCGCGAGCGGCGTGCGGCGCGGCAGGCGACGGCGGCGGAGGGAAGGGCGTGAGAGGCCGGGAATCGGGAATCGGGAATCGGGAATCGGAAAGCGCCGAGTCCGCGCGCTGCCGACTCGTTCACTCCATGCCGGATCCTCGAAAGACTGACACCGGGCGCGTACTGCGATTCCCGATTCCCCATTCCCCATTCCCTGCCCCATGAACATCTCCGCGCCCTTCATCCGCCGCCCCATCGGCACCGCGCTGCTGGCCATCGGCCTGTTCGTGATCGGCATGATGTGCTACCTGCGCCTGGGCGTGGCGGCGCTGCCGAACATCTCGATCCCGGTGATCTTCGTGCAGGCCAGCCAGGCCGGCGCCGATGCCTCGACCATGGCCGCCACGGTCACCGCGCCGCTGGAGCGGCACCTGGGCCAGGTGCCCGGCATCGACACCATGCGCTCCTCCAGCTCGGAGGGGAACAGCCAGGTGTTCATGGTGTTCCAGAGCAGCCGCAACATCGATTCGGCCGCGCAGGACGTGCAGACCGCGATCAACGCCGCGCAGGCCGACCTGCCCTCCGGCCTGGCCACGCCGCGCTACCAGAAGGCCAATCCCAACGACGACCCGGTCATCGCCATCGCCCTGACCTCGGACACGCAGTCGGCCGACGAGCTGTACAACGTCGCCGATTCGCTGCTGGCGCAGCGCCTGCGCCAGATCACCGGCGTGGCCTCGGTGGACATCGGCGGCGCCTCCACGCCGGCGGTGCGGGTGGACGTGAACCTGCGCGCGCTCAATGCCATGGGCCTGACCCCGGACGACCTGCGCAACGCGGTGCGCGCGGCCAACGTCACCTCGCCCACCGGCTTCCTCAGCGACGGCGCCACCACCACGGCCATCGTCGCCAACGACGCGGTGGCCAAGGCCGCCGACTTCGGCCAGGTGGTGATCAGCCAGCAACAGGGCCGCGCGGTGCGCCTGCGCGACATCGCCAACGTCTACGACGGCCAGCAGGACGCTTACCAGGCGGCCTGGTTCGGCGGCAAGCCGGCGGTGGTGATGTATGTGTTCACCCGCGCCGGCGCCAACATCGTGGAGACGGTGGACCGGGTCAAGGCCGAGATCCCGATGCTGCGCACCTACCTGCAGCCGGGCACCAGGATGACGGCGTACTTCGACCGCACGCCGACCATCCGCGCCTCGCTCAACGAGGTGCAGGCCACGCTGATGATCAGCCTGGCGATGGTGGTGCTGACCATGGCGCTGTTCCTGCGCCGGCTGGCGCCCACGCTGATCGCCGCGGCCACCGTGCCGCTGTCGCTGGCCGGCGCGGCGCTGGCGATGTACGTCATGGGCTTCACCCTCAACAACCTGAGCCTGCTGGCGCTGGTGATCGCGATCGGCTTCGTCGTCGACGATGCGATCGTGGTCATCGAGAACATCATGCGCCACCTCGACGAGGGCATGTCGCGGCTGGACGCGGCGCTGGCCGGCGCGCGCGAGATCGGCTTCACCATCGTCTCGATCACCGCCTCGCTGGTGGCGGTGTTCATTCCGATCCTGTTCGCCAGCGGCATGATCGGGGTGTTCTTCCGCGAGTTCACCGTCACCCTGGTCGCGGCGATCTGCGTCTCGGCGGTGGTCTCGCTGACGCTGACCCCGGCGCTGTGCAGCCGCTTTCTGTCCGCGCACGCCGAGCCGGAGCAACCCGGCCGCTTCGGCGCCTGGCTGGAGCGCATGCACGATCGCATGCTGCGCGTGTACACCGTGGCCCTGGACTTCTCGCTGCGCCACGCGCTGTTGCTGGCGCTGACCCCGCTGCTGCTGATCGCGGCCACGGTGTTCCTGGCCGGCGCGGTCAAGAAGGGCTCGTTCCCGGCGCAGGACACCGGCCTGATCTGGGGCCGCGCCACCTCCAGCGCCACCGTGTCCTTCGCCGACATGGTCAACCGCCAGCGCCGCATCACCGACATGCTGATGTCCGACCCTGCGGTGAAGATCGTCGGTGCGCGCCTGGGCAGCAGCCGCCAGGGCTCCAGCGCCAGCTTCAACATCGAGCTCAAGCGCCGCGACGAAGGCCGCACCGATACCACCGCGCAGGTGCTGGCGCGGCTCAGCGCCAAGGCCGACCGCTACCCCGACCTGCAGTTGCGCCTGCGCGCGATCCAGGACCTGCCCAGCGACGGTGGCGGCGGCACCAGCCAGGGCGCGCAGTACCGCGTCTCGCTGCAGGGCAACGACAACGCGCAGTTGCAGGAGTGGCTGCCCAAGCTGCAGGCCGCCCTGAAGCAGAACCCCAAGCTGCGCGACGTCGGCACCGACGTGGACAACGCCGGCCTGCGCCAGAACATCGTGATCGACCGCGCCCTGGCCGCGCGCCTGGGCGTGTCGATCGGCGCCATCGACGGCGCGCTGTACGGCGCGTTCGGCCAGCGCCAGATCTCCACCATCTACTCCGACCTCAACCAGTACAGCGTGGTGGTCAACGCGCTGCCGGACCAGACCGCCACGCCGGCGGCGCTGAACCGCATCTACGTGCCCACCCGCAACGGCACGATGATCCCGCTGACCGCGGTGGCGCATCAGGTGCCGGGGCTGGCGCCGTCGCAGATCACGCACATGAACCAGTACACGACGATGGACCTGAGCTACAACCTGGCGCCAGGCGTGAGCACCGGCGAGGGCGATGCGATCATCGCCGCCACCGTGGCCGGGCTGCGCATGCCCGGCGACATCCGTATCGCCGACGGCGGCGGCTTCGGCGTGCAGCTGCAGCCGAACTCGATGCTGGTACTGGTGCTGGCCGCGATCGTGGTGGTCTACATCGTGCTGGGCATGCTCTACGAGAGCCTGGTGCACCCGGTGACCATTCTCTCCACGCTGCCGGCCGCCGGCATGGGCGCGCTGCTGGCGCTGTGGGTCACCGGCACCGAGCTGTCGGTGATCTCGATGATCGCGCTGGTGCTGCTGATCGGCATCGTCAAGAAGAACGCGATCATGATGATCGACTTCGCCCTGGTCGCCGAGCGCGAACACGGCAAGACCCCGCTGGAGGCCGCGCGCGAAGCCTGCATCGTGCGCTTCCGCCCGATCATGATGACCACGATGGTGGCGATCCTGGCCGCGGTGCCGCTGGCGGTGGGCCTGGGCGAAGGCTCGGAGCTGCGCCGCCCGCTCGGCATCGCGATGATCGGCGGCCTGTTGATCTCGCAGAGCCTGACCCTGCTCAGCACCCCGGCGCTGTACGTGATCTTCTCCTGCCTGCGCGAACGTTGGTACGCCTGGCGCGCGCGGCGGCGCGAGCGGCGGCAGCTGCGGGTGGCCTGAAGGCCGGGAATCGGGAATAGAGAATGGGGAATCGGAAAAGCGAGGAGCAAAGAGCGGTCATGCGCCACTGAGGCGAAAGCGGCACCAGCTGCCTCAGTCACTCGACCCTCATGCTCTTCCCATTCCCCACTCCCGATTCCCTATTCCCGGCTTCTCAGCCACACCCTTCCACATAATCCACCTGCGGCGGCAGGCCCACGCGCCAGGCGACGGCCTTGCCGGCTGCGTCGGTCTCGAACACCAGCACGCCAGGCTGGCCGGACTCGCCGCGCACGCGCAGCATCTTGGCGCCTTCGACGTACTTGTGCGGCTGCTCTTCCACGCGACCGGCGTACAGCGCGCGCAGTTGCGCCAGGTCCATGCCGACCTTGCCGCCGCCGGGCGCGGTCTCCTTGGGGGTGCGCACGTCGTAGCGCACCAACTTGTCGTCTTCGACCATCAGGCCGAACCGGTTGTTGCCCTTGGCCCAGCGCGGACGCAGCACGTAGCAGCTGCTGCCGGCGCTGGGCTGGCCGTCGAGCTCGCCGCCCCAGGCGGCGCGTGCCTGCGCCGCCGACATGCCCAGGCGCAGGTCGCCATAGCCATCGATGCGGGCCAGTTGCCGGTCGTCCGCGGCCAGTTCCGGCGGCAGCGCCGAGGCCGGCGCCTGTGCCGGCGGCACGTCGCTATCGGGCTGGTCGATGTCCGGCGGCGGCAAGGCGCCGTCGTCGGCCGTGGCGGGTGCCGCGGTCGGCGCCTGCGCCGGCGCAGACGGTGCGGGAGGCGCGGCTGGCGGCGCGGGCGGCTGCCGGTCGCAGGCGGCGAGCGCGAGCAGCAACACCGCCACGCCTGGTTGAATCGGCTTCATCGCACTTCCTCGCTGGACCAGCGCATAGGCTAGCGTGCATGCCCTCGCCCTGCACGGCAGCGGCGACCCACTGCCAGGCATGCCGCGTCCCGGACCAGGCGTTCGACCACGTCGACGGCGTGCCGCTTGCCGGCACTGACACGCCGACGCATCGCCCCTGTCATCGGCATTTCACCGCGCTGCGCCACGCTGCGCGCCTACCGACCCCGCCGCCATGCACCCGCGCAAGACCGCCCTCGCCCTTGCGGCACTGCAATCGCACGATGCGCCGCTGGACATGCGCCAGCGACGCGTGCTGATCCTGGCCGACGGCCAGCGCAGCGTCGAGGAACTGGCCACGCTGGGCGGCCGCGGCGCCGATGCGATCGTGCAGGGGCTGCTGGAGCAGGGCTACCTGGACGATGGGCGCAGCGTCGCCGCCGCAACGGTGGTCGCGAGCGCGCCACCACCACCGGCCGACCCGCGTCGCGCCCTGCTCAATGCACGCATGTATCTGCTGGACCTGCTGCAACTGCAGCGGCATCCGGCCTCGCCTGCCCTGCAGCTGCAGTTGCGCGCCGCGCGCGAGGAGCAGGACACCCTGCGCGCGATCGCGCTGGCGCTGCGCACCATGCCGGAGATGACCTCCGAGCGCTACGCGCAGCGCATCCGCGAGCGCGTGCTGGAGATCCTGCCGGCATCGCTGCACGGCGCGCTGACGGCCGCGGCGGAGGCCGCCTGACGGGCAGCGCCGCCGTGCGTCGCAGCGGCAGTCCCGGCAGCAGCCTGAGCGACGCGGCCGCGCCGGCGCCCGCTCAGGGCGCGCGGAAGTGCCGGCGCAGGCCCTGCCAGCACTGCTGGTAGTCGCGCTGGCGATGCGCGGCGTCCAGCGCCTGTGCGGTCGGGCGCAGCACCGCACGGGTCTCGAACATGAAGGCCATGGTGTCGGCGATGACGTCCGGCCGCGACAGGTCGGCCTGCGAGGCCTTGTCGAAGGTGGCCGCATCCGGGCCGTGCCCGCTCATGCAGTTGTGCAGCGACGCGCCGCCCGGGGCGAAGCCGTCGGCCTTGGCATCGTAGACGCCGTGCACCAGGCCCATGAACTCGCTGGCCACGTTGCGGTGGAACCACGGCGGCCGGAAGGTGTGCTGCGCCACCAACCAGCGCGGCGGGAAGATCGCGAAATCCATGTTGGCGGTGCCGGGCGTGTCACTGGGCGCGGTCAGCACGGTGAAGATGCTGGGATCGGGATGGTCGAAACTGATCGAGCCGATGGTGTTGAAGCGGCGCAGGTCGTACTTGTACGGCGCGTAGTTGCCGTGCCAGGCAACCACGTCCAGCGGCGAATGCCCGATCGGCGCGCGCCACAGATGGCCCTGGAACTTGGCGATCAGTGCGAAGTCGCCCTCGTCTTCCTGGTAGGCGGCGACCGGCGTGAGGAAATCGCGTGGGTTGGCCAGGCCGTTGGCGCCGATCGGCCCCAGGTCGGGCAGCCGCAGCAGGCCGCCGAAGTTCTCGCACACGTAGCCGCGCGCGGGGCCGTCGGGCAGTTCCACGCGGAAGCGCACGCCGCGCGGGATCACCGCGATTTCCTGCGGCGCCACTTCCAGCGTGCCCAGTTCGGTGCACAGGCGCAGTCGGCCGAGCTGCGGGACCAACAGCAGTTCCGCATCGGCGTTGTAGAAGAACCGGCCCTGCATCGACGCGTTGGCCGCATACAGGTGCACCGCCACGCCATGCTGCGCCTCGGCCGAGCCGTTGCCGGCCATGGTGTACAGGCCGTCGACGAAGTCCACCGGCGTCTCCGGCAGCGGCAACGGGCTCCAGCGCAACTGGTCCGGCGGCACCTGACCGCGCTGGAAGTCGTTGTGGAACGCGCCGGCACGGTCGTAAGCGACGAAGCCGCCGTGCATCACCGCCGGCCGAATGCGATACAGCCAGCTGCGCCGGTTGGCGCCGCGCGGCGCGGTGAACGCGGTGCCCGACAACTGCTCGGCGTACAGGCCGTGGGCCACGCGCTGCGGCGAGTTCTGCCCGACCGGCAACGCGCCGGGCACCGCCTCGGTGGCGAATTCGTTGCCGAAGCCGGACATGTAGCGATGATGGTCATGCATATGCTTGAGCCTTGGATATCAAGCCCCTCTCCCACCGGGAGAGGGGTTGGGGTGAGGGTACGGCGACCCAGTGGCGTCGCAAATCACCTGGATCACGGCATCGATCGAAAGCAGTACGTCATTGTTCCAGAAGCGCATGACCCGCCAGCCTTGCGATGCCAGCCAACGCGTTCTTGTGGCATCGCATGGTTCGGTATGTTGCGCGCCGTCGATTTCGACAATCAGCTTTGCCGCCACACAACAGAAATCTGCGACATACGGTGGGATCGGGTACTGACGCCGGAACTTGGCACCTTGCAACTGTCCGCTTCTCAGACAACGCCATAGTGCGCGCTCGGCGTCGGTCATGGTGCGACGTAGGTGGCGTGCGTGTGCCAGTGTCGATGTGGGTAGTGGCGGTTTGATCGTCATGACCCCACCGTACCCTCACCCCAACCCCTCTCCCGATGGGAGAGGGGCTAATGCCGCTGTCCGAACTCTCCGCGCTGCGCTGTCAGCATCTGCCCTCAGAGCACGCCGCGCTTCATCTGGTCGCGCTCGATGCTCTCGAACAGCGCCTGGAAGTTGCCTTCGCCGAAGCCCTCGTTGCCCTTGCGCTGGATGATCTCGAAGAAGATCGGGCCGATGCAGTTCTGGGTGAAGATCTGCAGCAGCTTGCGCTGCTTGGTCTCCAGGTCGGCGTCGATCAGGATCTTGTTGCGCGCCAGCCGCGCCACGTCCTCGCCGTGATTGGGGATGCGCTGGTCGATCACCTCGAAGTAGGTGTCCGGCGTGTCCAGGAACTCGACACCGGCCGCGCGCATGCGCTCGACGGTCTCGTAGATGTCGTCGGTGAAGCAGGCGATGTGCTGGATGCCTTCGCCGCGGTAGGCGTCCAGGTACTCGTTGATCTGGCTCTTCGGATCGGACGATTCGTTGAGCGGGATGCGCACCACGCCGTCCGGCGCGGTCATCGCCTTGGACACCAGCCCGGTCTTGGCGCCCTTGATGTCGAAGTAGCGGATCTCGCGGAAGTTGAACAGGCGCTCGTAGTAGTCCGACCAGCGCTGCATATTGCCGAAGTACAGGTTGTGGGTCAGGTGGTCGATGAAGGTCAGGCCGAAACCGGCCGGATGCTGCTCGGCACCGGGCACCGGCTCGAACTCGGTGTACACCGAGCCCTTCTCGCCGTACTGGTCGACCAGATACAGCATGCAGTCGCCGATGCCCTTGACCACCGGTGCCGGCACCGCGCGGGTGTCGGCCTTGTCGGCGATCGCTTCGCCGCCGTTCTCCAGCACCTTGGCGAACACGTCGTCGGCCGGGTGCCGGAAGCGGATCGCGAAGCCGCAGGCGCAGGGACCATGTGCGGCCGCGAAGTCGGCGGCGAAGGAATCCGGTTCCTCGTTGACCAGGAAGTTGACCCCGCCCTGGCGGTACACGGTGATCGCGCGCTGGCGATGGCGCAGCACCGCGGTGAAGCCCATGCTGCGGAAGTACGCGTGCAACTGCTCGCCCTGCCCGGCCGGCGCGGCGAATTCCACGAACTCGAAACCGTCGATGCCCATCGGGTTCTCGAAGGTGGTGACCTGCATGCCGAGGTTGGTCGGCTGCGACGGATGCTGCGCTTGTGCATTCATGACGCGTCTCCTGGAGGGGGGAGTCGCGGCGGCCGGGCCGAAATTTCGGATGCGGACGGGCGCCAGACTCGCGAGAATGGACCGTAGTATCCTCCGTTATAGTTACAAGTGAAACCACCAGCAAGGTGCAATGCAGCATGACGATCGCCACGCCCGCCCCGACGCCCGACTCGCCCTCCCTGGATCTGGAACGGTTCCTGCCGTACCGGATCAGCGTGCTGTCCAACCGCATCAGCAGCAACATCGCCCGCGTCTACGGCGAGCGCTACGGCATGGCGGTGACCGAGTGGCGGGTGATGGCGGTGCTGGCGCTGTATCCGGGGCTGTCGGCCGGCGAGGTCTCCGAGCGCACCGCGATGGACAAGGTGGCGGTGAGCCGGGCGGTGGCGCGGCAGCTGGAGCGTGGCTTCATCCAGCGCGAGACCCACGGCGACGACCGCCGCCGCTCGGTGCTGCACCTGACCGCGGCCGGGGTGGAGGTGTACCAGGTGGTGGCGCCGATGGTGCTGGAATGCGAACGGCGCCTGCTGGCGCCCTTCAGCGAGGACGAGCAGCGGCTGCTGAACCGGCTGATCGACCGCTTGGCGGCCGAGGGCCTGCCGAGCATGACCGGGCGCTGAGGCGCCGGGGCCCGTGACACCGGGGCCTCGAACAC
>NZ_JAXGGI010000053.1:0-208 GCF_034105445.1 Xanthomonas sp. LF07-6 | reverse complement strand
TTGGAAGGTCGAGATGTCCACGTCCTTCAGGAAGTTGGTGGTACCCGCGGCGGCAGTGGCAGTGGCGGCGATGCCGCTCTGGTCGAAGGTGATGCCGGTGGCACCGGTGGCGCTGCCCGCAGTGAACGAGAAGTCCTGGCCGCCCTTGACCGATTCCAGCTTCAGCTTGTTGCTGCTGTCCAGCGAGGCGTACACGCCGGTCTGGGCG
>NZ_JAXGGI010000052.1:0-235 GCF_034105445.1 Xanthomonas sp. LF07-6 | reverse complement strand
AAATGGCACAGGTCATCAATACCAACGTAATGTCGCTGAACGCTCAGCGGAACCTCAACACCACCAGCGCCAGCCTGGCGACGACGATCCAGCGCCTGTCCTCGGGCCTGCGCATCAACAGCGCCAAGGACGACGCGGCCGGTCTGGCGATCTCCGAGCGCTTCACCACCCAGATCCGCGGCCTGGACGTGGCCTCGCGCAACGCCAACGACGGCATCTCGCTGGCGCAGACCGC
>NZ_JAXGGI010000051.1:0-240 GCF_034105445.1 Xanthomonas sp. LF07-6 | reverse complement strand
TACCAGCGCGGCCTTGATGCTGGCCGAGCTTGGCGATGTGAGGCGCTTCGCCGATGCCTCGGCGGTGACCGCCTTCGCGGGCCTGAATCCGTGCCTGCAGGAGTCGGGCGAGCGCAAAGGCCACGTCTGCATCTCGCGCACCGGCTCGCCCCGCTTGCGCGCAGGCCTGTTCATGCCGGCCCTGGTGGCCATGACCCACAACCCGATCATCCGGGCGCTGAAACAGCGGCTGAGCGAACG
>NZ_JAXGGI010000050.1:0-268 GCF_034105445.1 Xanthomonas sp. LF07-6 | reverse complement strand
ACGCGAGGAGTTCACCGAGGTCAGCGCGTTGTCGATGATGCTCAACGCCTTCTGCGCGCCCTGGAAGGTCGAGATGTCCACGTCCTTCAGGAAGTTGGTGGTGCCCGCGGCGGCAGTGGCGGTGGCGGCGATGCCGCTCTGGTCGAAGGTGATGCCGGTGGCACCGGTGGCCGAGCCCGCGGTGAACGAGAAGTCCTGACCGCCCTTGACCGATTCCAGCTTCAGCTTGTTGCTGCTGTCCACCGAGGCGTACACGCCGGTCTGGGCC
>NZ_JAXGGI010000005.1:0-265130 GCF_034105445.1 Xanthomonas sp. LF07-6 | reverse complement strand
CCGCTACAACGGCAAGCCGGTCGACCCACTGCTGTATCTGCCGCCGAAGTAACCGGTTGCGTCGTTGCGCGGGCGGATCCCCGGCCCGGCGCAGCGCGCCGGGCGTTCGCCAACGGCGCAGCCCAGTGGGCCGCGCCGATGGCTCACACGGGGTGTCACCGTGCACGCATTCTTGTGTGGGAGGGGCTTCAGCCCCGACGCGCTGTGTTCGAATCGCGCGGCAAACGCCGCGCAGCGATCTACAAGAGACGACAGGAACGACAGGCGTCCTCTCTGCCTCGATCGCATGTTGTCCGCGGCGCGGCCAGGCCGTGGCTGAGGCCGCTGAGGTCAACGATCAGGAGGTCGCAGTGCCCGGCCCGCGACGCCTGGCTCAGCCTTCGAGCAGAAACCCCACCGCCACGCGCCGGCCTTCGGCGGCCAGCACGTTGTAGGTGCGCGCCGCAGCGGCATTGTTCATCACCTCGATGCCGATGCCGCGGGTCAGGAACAGCGCCATCACCGCCGCGGCGGGAAACACCTGGCGTTCGCCGGTGCCGAGGATCACCAGAGCCGGGTTGAGCTCCAGCAGCGGCTGCAGATGTTGCGGCTGCAGGTCGCCGGCCGGCGGGGCCTGCCAGTCCTCGACCAGGGTGTCCGGCGCGAGGACAAAGCTGCGGGTCAACAGCCGGTCGTTCACCTTGGCCTGGCGGCCGTCGGCCATGCGCAGGGCATAGGCGTAGTCGGGCAGGTCCTGGGTCAGTTGCATGAGGTCACCGGAGCGCGCTCAGGCGCGCGGCAGCACGATCTGCCGGTCTTCCTTGGCCGGGCGATACAGGATCGCGGTATGGCCGATGCGCTGCACCAGCACGCTGTGCGACTGCTCCACCAGGCTGCCGATGGCGGCGTCGCGGGCCTCGCGGTCGTCGCCGCCAACCTTCACCTTGACCAGTTCGTGGCGCTCCAGCACCTCGTCCAGTTCGGCCAGGAAGGCCGGGGTGACGCCCTTGCTGCCGATCTGCAGCAGGGGTTTGAGGTCGTGGGCCAGGCCGCGCAGGAAGCGGTTCTGGGCCGAGGTCAGGCTGATCGACATGCAGGTGGGAGCAGGGTTGGCAAGGGCGATCAGGGTATCATGGCCGCCCCTCCCGACCGTGCGTCCATGGCCACCCGCAGCAAAAGCAGCCAACGCTGGCTCCGCGAACATTTCGCCGACCCCTTCGTGAAGAAGGCCCAGGCCGAAGGCATGCGCTCGCGCGCGGCCTATAAGCTCGAGGAACTGCTGCAGCGCGACAGGCTGCTCAAGCCGGACATGGTGGTGGTCGATCTCGGCGCCGCGCCGGGCGGCTGGTCGCAGCAGGTGCGCAAGTCGATGGGCGACCGCGGTCGCGTGCTGGCCCTGGACATTCTGGAGATGCCGCCGCTGGCCGGCGTGGAGTTCCTTCACGGTGACTTCAGGGAGGACGCGGTGCTATCGCAATTCGAGGCCATGCTGGGCGATACCCCGGTGGACCTTGTGCTGTCGGATATGGCCCCCAATAAGAGCGGAATGGATGCGGTCGACCAGCCGCGGATGATGCATCTGGCGGAATTGGCGATGGCGTTCGCCGACAGCCACCTGAAGCCGAACGGCGCGTTCCTGATCAAGCTGTTCCAGGGCGTGGGGTTCGACGACTACATCCGCGACATGCGCCGCCGCTATGAGAAGGTGACCATCCGCAAGCCGGCCGCGTCGCGCAAGCGCTCGCCGGAGGTCTACGCCCTCGGACAGGGCAAGCGCGCCCAGATCAAGTAAGCTGAACGCAAGGCTGAATCCGCAATGCCACGCATCGAGACAGAGTTGAAGGGACACCGGAGCCAATGAGGATGAACGACTTGACCAAGAATCTGCTGTTGTGGGTAGTCGTTGCCGTCGTGCTGATGGTGGTGTTCCAGAGCTTCTCGCCGCGGCTCGCCGGCGGCGCGGGCACTGACACCGTGACCTACTCCCAGTTCCTGAAGGACGTGGACGCCGGGCGGGTGAAGTCGGTCGATTTCACCGACGCCACCAACCTGTCGGTCAACGCGATCCGCTTCAAGCGCGCCGACGGCAGCGAGGGCTCGGTGTACGGCCCGAGCGACGGCAAGCTGATCGACGTGCTGTACAGCAAGAACGTGGACATCACCCGGCAGAAGCCCGACAACGGTCCGGGCTTCTGGTCGCTGGTGCTGAACTTCCTGCCGGTCATCCTGATCATCGGCTTCTGGCTGTTCATCATGCGCCAGATGCAGGGCGGCGGCGGTGGCGCCAAGGGCGCGATGTCCTTCGGCAAGTCGCGCGCCAAGCTGCAGGGCGAGGACCAGATCAAGATCACCTTCGCCGACGTCGCCGGCTGCGACGAGGCCAAGGAAGAGGTCGGCGAACTGGTCGACTTCCTGCGCGATCCGACCAAGTTCACCAAGCTCGGCGGCAAGATCCCCCGCGGCGTGCTGATGGTCGGCCCGCCGGGCACCGGCAAGACCCTGCTGGCCAAGGCCATCGCCGGCGAGGCCAAGGTGCCGTTCTTCAGCATCTCCGGTTCGGACTTCGTGGAAATGTTCGTCGGCGTCGGCGCCAGCCGCGTGCGCGACATGTTTGAGCAGGCCAAGAAGCATGCGCCGTGCATCATCTTCATCGACGAAATCGATGCGGTCGGCCGCCATCGCGGCGCCGGCCTGGGCGGCGGTCACGACGAGCGCGAGCAGACCCTCAATCAGTTGTTGGTGGAGATGGACGGCTTCGAGGGCGGCGAGGGCGTGATCGTGATCGCCGCGACCAACCGTCCGGACGTGCTGGATCCGGCGCTGCTGCGCCCGGGCCGCTTCGACCGCCAGGTCGTGGTGGGCCTGCCGGACGTGCGCGGCCGCGAGCAGATCCTCAAGGTGCACATGCGCAAGCTGCCGCTGGCCGACGACATCGAGCCGATGGTGATCGCGCGCGGCACGCCGGGCTTCTCCGGCGCCGACCTAGCCAATCTGTGCAACGAGGCGGCCCTGTTCGCCGCGCGGGAGTCGGTCAAGGAAGTGCGCATGGACCACTTCGACCGTGCCCGCGACAAGATCCTGATGGGTGCCGAGCGTCGTTCGATGGCCATGAGCGAGGACGAGAAGACGCTCACCGCCTACCACGAAGCCGGCCACGCCATCGTCGGCCGCCTGGTGCCCGAGCACGACCCGGTCTACAAGGTCACGATCATCCCGCGCGGCCGCGCGCTGGGCGTGACCATGTATCTGCCGGAAGGCGACAAGTACTCGATGAACCGTGTGGCGATCGAGTCGCAGTTGTGCTCGCTGTACGGCGGCCGCGTGGCGGAGGAACTGATCTTCGGTACCGACAAGGTCACCACTGGCGCGTCCAACGACATCGAGCGCGCGACCAAGATGGCGCGCAACATGGTCACCAAGTGGGGCCTGTCCGACGAGCTGGGGCCGATCGCCTACGGCGAGGAGGACGACGAAGTGTTCCTGGGCCGTTCGGTGACCCAGCACAAGAGCGTCTCCGACGACACCGCGCGTCGCATCGACGAAGTGGTGCGGTCGATCCTCGACAAGGCGTATGCGAAGACCACGCAGATCCTCACCGAGAATCTGGACAAGCTGCACACCATGTCGCAGCTGCTGCTGCAGTACGAGACCATCGACGCGCCGCAGATCGAGGCGATCATGGAAGGCCGCGATCCGCCGCCGCCGATGGGCTGGAACAAGTCCGGCAAGGACGGCGGCAACAACGACAAGGGCAATTCGCGTCCGCTGCCGCCGATCGCCGGGCCTGCCGAGCAGGTGTAAGCGCAGGAGCGCCCTTCAAGCGCCGAAAAGCCAGGGAGCGATCCCTGGCTTTTTTATTGGCGGCGGTGCGGGGCCGGTCGCATCGGCTCATGCCGACTCGCCGCCTGGGTGCGCGTGGGCGACAATGGCACTGCGCTGGCCGCAGGTTGCTGCGTCGATGCGGTGTGCCGCGGAAACGTCGCGCACGCCGCTGCCGCCATGCGTGTGTCGCGGATGCCGCATGGCGCTGCGCAGCGCCATTCCGCCGCCCGCCACGGCCACTACCAGGAGACTCACCGATGTTCGACACCTCGCCCAGCCTGCAGTGCGGCGCCCACCGGCTGCTGCTCGATCGCCCGCGGGTGATGGGCATCGTCAATGTCACCCCGGATTCGTTCTCCGACGGGGGCGCCCACGCCAGCGTGGACGCGGCGGTGGCGCACGGCCTGCGCCTGGCCGGGGAGGGCGCCGACGTGCTGGACATCGGCGGCGAGTCGACCCGTCCGGGCGCGACGCCGGTGCCGGTGGAAGAAGAACTGCGGCGGGTGATTCCGGTGATCGAGCGGCTGGCCGCGCAGACCGCGCTGCCGCTGAGCGTGGACACCTTCAAGCCGGAGGTGATGCGCGCCGCGGTCGCGGCGGGCGCCGGCATGATCAACGACGTGCAGGCCCTGCGCCAGCCCGGCGCACTGGACGCTGCCGCGGAACTGGGGGTGCCGGTGGTGCTGATGCACATGCCCGCCGATGCCTATGCCGCCGGCAGCGCGCCCGGCTACGACGACGTGGTCGGCGAGGTGCACCGGTTCCTGGCCGAGCGCATCTTCGCCGCGGAGATGGCCGGCATCGACAAGCGACGCATCCTGGTCGACCCGGGCTTCGGCTTCGGCAAGAGCACCGCCGACAACCTGCAGTTGCTGGCCCAGTTGGCGCGGTTGGTCGAGCTGGGCGTGCCGGTGCTGGCCGGCTTGTCGCGCAAGCGCAGCATCGGCGAGCTGACCGGGCGCGAGGCGCCGGAGCAGCGGGTGGCCGGCTCGGTCGCCGCGCATCTGCTGGCTGCACAGCGCGGTGCCGCGCTGCTGCGCGTGCACGACGTCGCTGCCACCGTCGACGCGCTAAAGGTCTGGCAGGCGCTGCAGGCCGTGCCGTTGCCGCGCGCCGCCACAGCGTCGGCCGCGGCGACGATCCGCTGGCCGGACGAGGACTGATGGCGGCCGACCGGCGCCCGCGCGCGATCGCGCTGATGGGCCCGACCGCCTCGGGCAAGACCGCCGCGGCGATCGCCCTGGCCGAACGTTGCGGCGGCGAGATCGTCAGTGTCGATTCGGCGCTGGTCTACCGTGGCCTGGACATCGGCGCGGCCAAGCCAGATGCCGCCGAGCGCGCGCGGGTGCCGCACCATCTGCTGGACCTGCGCGATCCCTGGCAGACGTATTCGGCGGCCGAATTCGCCGCCGACGCGCGCGCCGCGCTGGAGGCGATCGTGGCCCGCGGCCGCCTGCCGATCCTGGCCGGCGGCACCGGCCTGTACTTCCAGGCGCTGCTGGAAGGGTTGGCGCCGATGCCGGCGGCCGACCCGCAACTGCGCGCGGCGCTGACCGCGCAGGCGCATGCCGAGGGTTGGGCGGCATTGCACGCGGAACTGCAGCGGATCGATCCGTCGGCCGCGCAGCGCATCCGTCCCGGCGACGCGCAGCGCATCCAGCGTGCGCTGGAGGTGTACCGGCTCAGCGGCCGGCCGATCAGTGCCTGGCAGGCGGACCCGGGTCCGCCGCGGCTGCCGCTGCGGGTGCTGAAGCTGGTGCTGGCGCCGGCCGAGCGCAGTGTGCTGCACGGGCGCATCGAGGCCCGCTTCGACGCGATGCTGGGGCAGGGCTTCCTCGACGAAGTGCGCGCCTTGCGCGCGCTGCCCGGGATGCAGGCGGTGGCGCAGCCGCTGGCGCTGCCGGCGGTGCGTGCGGTCGGCTACCGTCAGGCCTGGGAGTACCTGGACGGCGTCGGCGATGCGGCGGACTTCCGTGTCCGCGCCATCGCCGCCACCCGGCAGCTGGCCAAGCGCCAGCTCACCTGGCTGCGCGGCGAGCAGGATGCGCGCTGGTTCGACCCCGCGCGCGACGCCGGGCGCCTGCAGGCGGCCCTGGACGCCTTCCTCGGCTGATCGGGCGCCGCCGCGCTGTGCTGGCGCCCGCGGTTGTGTAACATCGACGTTCCGGACCACGGCAGGGGAGCTGCAGTGCCGTCCCGGACAATAAAAACAATAATTTGGGAGTGAAGCATGTCCAAGGGGCAATCCTTGCAGGATCCTTTCCTCAACGCGTTGCGTCGCGAACGGGTCCCTGTCTCGGTGTATCTGGTCAACGGCATCAAGCTGCAGGGCACGATCGAGTCGTTCGATCAGTTCGTGGTCCTGCTGCGCAATACCGTCAGCCAGATGGTCTACAAACACGCCATTTCCACCGTGGTGCCGGCGCGCAACGTGCGCGTGGGACCGGGCGGCGGCTATGTGCAGCAGAACGAAGGTGGCAGTGCGGGTGATGATGAAGTCGAGTAGTACCGTAACGAAGTGCGGAGCCGCGGGTGTTTGATCGGTCCCGCCGCGGCGAACATGCACTGCTGATCCAGCCCTACGCGGGCGGTCCGTTGGAAGACGATGTGCTGGAGGAGTTCGCCGACCTGGCGCGCTCGGCCGGTGCCAGCATCGCCGCTACCGTGACTGCGCGCATCGACAAGCCGAGTCCGGCGACGCTGATCGGCAGCGGCAAGCTGGAAGAGGTCAAGGCCGCCGCCGACGCCAGCGGTGCCGACCTGGTTCTGGTCAACCACGCGCTCAGCCCCGGCCAGGAGCGCAACCTGGAGAAATACCTGGAGCGGCGCGTGATCGACCGCACCGGGCTGATCCTGGACATCTTCGCCCAGCGCGCGCGCAGCCACGAAGGCAAGCTGCAGGTCGAACTGGCCCAGTTGCGGCACATGGCCACCCGGCTGGTGCGCGGCTGGACCCACCTGGAGCGCCAGCGCGGCGGTTCGATCGGCCTGCGCGGCCCCGGCGAAACCCAGCTGGAAACCGATCGCCGCCTGCTGCAGAAGCGTGTGGAGCAGTTGCAGAAGCGGCTGGAGAAGGTCGAGGTGCAGCACACCCAGATGCGCCGTGCGCGGGTGCGCAGCGAGCTGCCGCGGATCGCGGTGGTGGGCTACACCAACGCCGGCAAGTCGACCCTGTTCAACGCGCTGACCGGCGCCGAAGCCTACGCCGCCGACCAGTTGTTCGCGACCCTGGACCCGACCGTGCGGCGCATCGTGCTGCCCGGCGGCAACGCGATGCTGGCCGATACCGTCGGCTTCGTGCGCAATCTGCCGCACGAACTGGTGGCGGCGTTCCGCTCGACCCTGTCCGAGGCGCGCGAGGCAGATCTGCTGCTGCACGTGGTCGACGCCGCCGATCCGCTGCGCGAGGAGCGCATCGCCCAGGTCGACGAGGTGCTGCACGCGGTCGGCGCCGGCGAACTGCCGCAGTTGCTGGTGTTCAACAAGATCGACCGCATCGAGGGCGCCGAGGTGCGTCACGATGCGCAGGACGGCGTGCCGGACACGGCGCGGCGCGAGCGGGTGTGGATCTCCGCGCGCGACGGGCGCGGCCTGGACCTGCTGCAGCACGTGCTCGGCCAGCGCCTGGGCCTGCGCCACGTGCAGGGCAGCCTGCGCCTGCCGCCGAGCGCCGGGCGCCTGCGCTCGCAATTGCACCAGTTGCAGGTGATCCGCAGCGAGCAGGCCGACGAGGACGGCTGGCTGCTGCAGGTGGACATCCCGATCACCGAGGCCGAGCGCCTGGCCGCCGCGGCCGACGGCGCGCCGATCCGCGCGCTGCTGCCGCCGCGCGAGCAGGAGGAGTGGCAGCAGCGCTGAGTGCCGCGTCGACGCTGGCGTCGGCACGCTCGACGCCGATGGGCGGGCCGGCGTGGTCGCGGCCCATGCGCGGCGTTGGCTGACGGCCGGCCATCCGCCGGCACGCGCAGGCGCGACAGCCACGGCGAATTGGGCTACAAAGCGCACTGGTTTCCCGAGCTGTGCCATGACGCTTCCCACCGATTCGGATCTGCTGCAACAGGCCACCGCGCTCAGCGATCGCTTGCGCACCGCGCGCGAGCGCCTGGTCACCGCCGAAAGCTGCAGCGGCGGCTGGATCGCCAAGGTGATGACCGACGTCGCCGGGTCTTCGGCCTGGTTCGACTGCGGCATCGTCGCCTACAGCTACGAGGCCAAGCAGGCCTTGCTGGGCGTGCGTCCGCAGACGCTGGAGCATCATGGCGCGGTCAGCCGGGAGACGGTGATCGAGATGGTGTCCGGGGCGCTGGTCAATTCCGGCGCCAGCGTCGCGGTCGCGGTGACCGGCATCGCCGGGCCGGGCGGCGGCTCGGCGGACAAGCCGGTCGGCAGCGTCTGGTTGGGCTGGAAGCGCCGCGGCGGCTATGCCAGCGCGCAATTGTTCCAGTTCCCGGGCGACCGCGACGCGGTGCGCCGGCAGACCGTGGCGGCGGCCCTGCGCGGCCTGGACGCGTTGCTGTGATCGTGGCCGCGCGCCTTCCCCGAGGATGAGCGCGATGTGGGAGGCGTTGAGCACCGTCCGCGACCTGGGACGCCTGCAGGAAATCGCCTCGGTGCTGATCCGCTACGGGTTCGGCGACGTGGTCCGGCGCATCGGCATGGCCGACGTGCTGGAGCGCGCCGGGCGCCTGCTGCACTGGCACAACGCCGAGGAGATGCTGCGCATGTCGGCCCCGCAGCGGGTGCGGCGCGCCCTGCAGGATCTCGGCCCGACCTTCGTCAAGCTGGGCCAGGTGCTGGCCACGCGCGTGGACCTGCTGCCGCCGGAGTGGATCGACGAACTGGGCGAACTGCAGAACGCCGCGCCGGCGCTGGACTACCCGCAGATCCTGCCGCAGCTGATCGAGGCGCTCGGCGAGGCGCCGACGGCGATCTTCGCCGAGGTCGAGGAAACCCCGCTGGCCGCCGCCTCGCTGGCGCAGACCCATCGCGCCCGGCTGCACGACGGCACCGCCGTGGTGATCAAGGTGCGCCGCCCCGGCATCCGCGAGGTGATCGAGGCCGACCTGCGATTGCTGGCGCGGCTGGCGGAGATCGTCGAAGCGCGCGCGCCGGACCTCAAGCGCTATCACCCGGCCGCGGTGGTGCACCAGTTCACCCTGTCGCTGCGCCGCGAGCTGGATTTCGCCGGCGAATGCCGCAATGCCGAGCGCATCGCGGCCAACTTCCAGGGACACGACGAGATCGTGATCCCGCGGGTGCACTGGCAGTGGACCTGCGAAACGCTCAACGTGCAGGACTTCGTCGACGGCATCGGCGGCCGCGACCTGGCCGCGGTCGACGCCGCCGGCCTGGACCGTCGCCAACTGGCGCGCATCGGGGCCGACATCGTGCTGAAGATGGTGTTGGAGGACGGCTGTTTCCACGCCGATCCGCATCCGGGCAACATCTTCTACCTGCCCGGCGAGCGCATCGCGGTGATCGACTTCGGCATGGTCGGGCGCATTTCCGAACAGCGCCGCTACCAGGTGGTGCAACTGCTGCACGGGCTGGTCACCCAGGACGCCGAGGCGGTCGCCGACATCCTGCTGGAGTGGACCGACGGCGAAGTCGAGGTCGACGAGGCGCGCCTGCACCTGGAAATCGCCGCCTTCGTCGACCAGTACCGCGGCGTGCCACTGAAGGACCTGCGGGTCGGTGCGATGCTCGGCGACGTCACCGCGCTGCTGCGCCAGCACGCGCTGGCGCTGCCGGCCGACCTGGCGCTGATGATCAAGACCTTCCTGACCCTGGAAGGGGTCGGGCGCCAGCTCGATCCGGACTTCGACATGGCCGGCGCCGCCGCCCCGTACCTGGAGCGGGTGATGCTGCAGCGGTTCGCGCCGCGGGCGATGGCCAGGCGCGGCCGCCGCACCGTGCTGGGCGCGCTGGAACTGCTCGGCGACCTGCCGCGCGACACGCGCCGGCTGCTGCAGGCGGCGCGGCGCGGGCGCCTGCAGTTGAACGTGGAGACCGGCTCGCTGAAAGGCTTCGGCGACCAGGTCAACCGCGCCGCCAACCGCCTGACCATGGGCATCGTCACCGCCGCGCTGATCATCGGCTCGTCGATCGTGATGAACAGCGTCGGCGGCATTTCCAGCCGCTGGCTGCTGGCGATCGGCGTCTGCGGCTTCGTCGGCGCGGCACTGTCGGGGGTGTGGATCCTGTTCTCGATCTGGCGCAGCGGGCGCTGAGCGCGGCGCATGCTCTCGAGCACGATCTGCCGGAAGCTGCGAGGCGGCTGGTCCGCAGGCAGCGCCCCGCTTCACAGGAGTGTCGGCGCGCAAGCGATCCCTTGTGGGAGGGGCTTCAGCCCCGATGCGATGCACTCGAATCCCCCGGTACACATCGCACTGACGCTATGCGGGATCCCAAAAGACCTCCAGGATCAGAAGCCTCGCGCCTGCCGACGACGGCATTGGGGGCGGTCGCGCGGAGCATCCATCACTGGCGGCAGCGAAGCGCGCCGGCACTCCAGACCCACGCGCCAGTTGCTCGCCAGCTAATTTAGTAGTATTACTACTAACCATGGACCTGACCGAAACCCAGCAGGCGATCCTCGACCTGATCGCCGAGCGCATCGAACACGACGGCGTGCCGCCGTCGCAGACCGAGATTGCCCGTGCCTTCGGCTTCAAAGGCGTGCGCGCGGCCCAGTACCACCTGGAAGCGCTCGAACAGGCCGGCGCGATCCGCCGGGTGCCCGGGCAGGCGCGCGGCATCCGCCTGCTGGGTGGGGCGGCCGCTCCGGCCCCCGCGCCGCAGGTGGACAGCGCCGACGTGCTGCGCCTGCCAGTACTCGGACGTGTCGCCGCCGGCCTGCCGATCGGCGCGGACATCGGCTCCGACGACTTCGTGGTGCTGGACCGGGTGTTCTTCTCGCCGGCACCGGACTACCTGCTGAAGGTGCAGGGCGATTCCATGCGCGACGAAGGCATCTTCGACGGCGACCTGATCGGCGTGCACCGCACCCGCGACGCCCGCTCCGGGCAGATCGTGGTGGCGCGCATCGACGAGGAGATCACGGTCAAGCTGCTGAAGATCGGCAAGGACCGCATCCGCCTGCTCCCGCGCAACCCGGACTATGCGCCGATCGAGGTGCTGCCGGACCAGGAGTTCGCCATCGAAGGCCTGTACTGCGGCCTGCTGCGCCCCAACCGCTGATGCCGCGCGTGGAGCAGGGCATGCACTACAGCGCCGGCCGGACTTTTCCGACCCCGGATATCGCCATTCGCCGCTGCCGTCGCCCGGTCCGGACGAATTATTTTCATCTCGCCACGCACTGTCTCAGTCCGTGCGATACCAGGCCCTTACATTGACCTCACTCCGCAAATCCTCCTCACCTTCCAAGGACACCACAATGGACGAGAACAAGAAGCGCGCGCTCGCCGCCGCCCTGAGCCAGATCGAGAAGCAGTTCGGCAAGGGCTCGGTGATGCGGATGGGCGATCGCGTCATCGAAGCGGTGGAAGTGATCCCGACCGGCTCGCTGATGCTGGACATCGCGCTGGGCATCGGCGGCCTGCCGAAGGGCCGCGTGGTCGAGATCTACGGTCCGGAATCCTCGGGCAAGACCACCCTGACCCTGCAGGCCATCGCGCAGTGCCAGAAGAACGGCGGCACCGCCGCGTTCATCGACGCCGAGCACGCGCTGGACCCGATCTACGCCGCCAAGCTGGGCGTCAACGTCGACGAGCTGCTGCTGTCGCAGCCGGACACCGGCGAGCAGGCGCTGGAAATCGCCGACATGCTGGTGCGCTCGGGCTCGGTGGACATCGTGGTGGTCGACTCGGTCGCCGCGCTGACCCCCAAGGCCGAAATCGAAGGCGAGATGGGCGACCAGTTGCCGGGCCTGCAGGCGCGTCTGATGAGCCAGGCGCTGCGCAAGCTCACCGGCAACATCAAGCGCTCCAACACCCTGGTGGTGTTCATCAACCAGTTGCGCATGAAGATCGGCGTGATGATGCCGGGCCAGAGCCCGGAAACCACCACCGGCGGCAACGCGCTGAAGTTCTACGCCTCGGTGCGCCTGGACATCCGCCGCATCGGCGCGATCAAGAAGGGCGACGAGATCATCGGCAACCAGACCAAGATCAAGGTCGTCAAGAACAAGCTGGCGCCGCCGTTCAAGCAGGTCGTCACCGAAATCCTCTACGGCGAGGGCATCAGCCGCGAGGGCGAACTGATCGACATGGGCGTGGAAGCCAAGTTGGTCGAGAAGGCCGGTGCCTGGTACAGCTACGGCAGCGAGCGCATCGGCCAGGGCAAGGACAACGCCCGCGGTTACCTGCGCGACAACCCGCAGGTCGCGGCCAAGCTGGAAAGCGAGCTGCGCGAGAAGTTCCAGCCCACGGAAATCGCCCCGAGCGAGGCCGAGGCGGAAGACGACGACGCGTAATGGTTTTCTGCCGGGGGAGCGGTGGAGTCAGTGCCGCTCGTCTCCCTCGGCAGTCTTGAGCAAGCCAGGAGGGCGCGCGCCAGGGACGGCGCATTTTGAATGGGGTGGCATCGCCCATGAGCGACGAACAGGCACAAGAAGCACCACGTCGGCGTCGCCGGCAACCGGAACAGACGCCGCTGCAGAAGGCGCTGGGTCTGCTGGTGCGGCGCGAGCATTCGCGCAAGGAGCTGACCCGCAAGCTGCGTGCGCGTGGCGTGGAAGCCGACGCCGCCGCGGAGGCAGTGGAACGCCTGAGCGGCGAGGGCTGGCAGGACGACGGGCGCTTTGCCGAACTGCTGGTGCGCAGCCGCGCCGGGGCAGGGTATGGCCCGCTGCATATCCGTGCCGAGCTTGGGACCCACGGCCTGGACAGTGAGGCCATCGCCACCGCGATGGGGGCCTTCGAGGGCGACTGGACCGAAAACGCGCGCGATCTGGTCCGGCGCCGCTTCGGTACTGCCGGGGCGATGGACCTGCCGCAGCAGCGCAAGGCCGCCGATCTGCTGGCGCGGCGCGGTTTCGATGGGGACAGCATCCGCGCCGCGGTGCGCGACGCTGCGGAGGACTGAGCGGGCCGGGCCTGCTACCCTTGGCGAGTTGTCTTGTCCGGTTTCCGTGGCGCCCTCATCTACGAGGGAGCGCCAGGACGCCCGTCCGCTCGTCTATAGCCAGCCCATGAACGCACCCGCCAAATTCTCCACCTCCCAGATCCGCAGCGACTTCCTCGACTTCTTCAAGGGCAAGGGCCATACCATCGTGCCGTCCGCACCGCTGGTGCCCGGCAACGATCCGACGCTGCTGTTCACCAATTCCGGCATGGTGCAGTTCAAGGACGTGTTCCTCGGCGCCGAGAAGCGCAGCTATGTGCGCGCGGCGGACGTGCAGCGCTGCCTGCGCGCCGGCGGCAAGCACAACGACCTGGATTCGGTCGGCTACACCGCGCGCCATCACACCTTCTTCGAGATGCTCGGCAACTGGTCGTTCGGCGACTACTTCAAGAAGGACGCCATCGCCTGGGCCTGGGAGCTGCTGACCCAGGTCTGGAAGCTGCCGGCCGAGCGCCTGCTGGTCACCGTCTACCATACCGACGACGAGGCTTACGGCCTGTGGCGCGACATGATCGGCGTGCCCACCGAGCGCATCGTGCGCATCGGCGACAACAAGGGCGCGCCCTACGCGTCGGACAACTTCTGGCAGATGGCCGACACCGGCCCCTGCGGCCCGTGCACCGAGATCTTCTACGACCACGGCGCGCACATCGCCGGCGGTCCGCCGGGGTCGCCCGACGAGGATGGCGACCGCTTCATCGAGATCTGGAACCTGGTGTTCATGCAGTTCGACCGCCAGCCCGACGGCACCCTGGTGCCGCTGCCGGCCCCCTGCGTGGACACCGGCATGGGCCTGGAGCGCCTGGCCGCGATCCTGCAGCACGTGCACACCAACTACGAGATCGACCTGTTCCAGACGCTGATCCGAAAGGCCTCCGAGCTGACCGGCACCGCCGACCTGGAGAACAAGTCGCTGCGCGTGATCGCCGACCACATCCGTGCCTGCGCGTTCTTGATCGTCGACGGCGTGCTGCCGTCCAACGAGGGCCGCGGCTACGTGCTGCGCAGGATCATTCGCCGCGCCCTGCGCCATGGCTGGATGCTCGGCGTGCGCCAGCCGTTCTTCAGCAAGCTGGTGCCGACCCTGGTGGAGCTGATGGGCGAGGCCTATCCGGAGCTGGCCGCCGCCCAGGACACCGTGCTGCGCGCCCTGCAGGCCGAGGAAGAGCGTTTCGCCGAAACCCTCGATGCCGGCATGAAGATCTTCGAGGACGTCGCCGCCAAGGCGCAGGGCGGGATCATCGCCGGCGAGGACGCCTTCCGCCTGTACGACACCTACGGCTTCCCGTTGGACCTGACCCAGGACATCGCCCGCGAGCGCGATCTGCGCGTGGACGAGCAGGGCTTCGAGACGGCGATGGACGAGCAGCGCCGACGCGCGCGCGAAGCCGGCAAGTTCGGCGGCGGCGTGCAGTTGCCGGCGGACCTGGTGGCGACGCTGGCCCCGACCGTGTTCCTGGGGTACGACAGCCTGCAGGCCGACGGCCTGCGCGTGGTCGCCCTGCTCAAGGACGGTCGCCCGGTGCAGTCCGCCCAGGCCGGCGACGCGGTGATCGTACTGACCGACAAGACCCCGTTCTATGCCGAATCCGGCGGCCAGGTCGGCGATCTCGGCACACTGACTGCCGCCGGCATCCGGGTGACGGTCACCGACACGCAGAAGTTCGCCGGCCAGTTCCATGGCCACGTCGGCACCCTGGAAGAAGGCAGCCTGAAGCTCGGCGACGTGCTCGCCGGTGAGGTCGATGCCGAGCGCCGCGGCGCCACCATCCTCAATCACTCGGCGACGCACCTGCTGCATGCGGCCCTGCGCGAGGTACTGGGCACCCACGTCCAGCAGAAGGGCTCGCTGGTGGCGCCGGATCGGCTGCGCTTCGACTTCTCGCACTTCCAGCCGATCGTGGCCGAGGAACTGGCACTGATCGAGCGCAAGGTCAACCAGCAAGTCCGCGCCAACAACGCCGCCGAAGTGCACCAGATGGGCATGCAGGAAGCGCTGGACTTCGGCGCAATGGCGCTGTTCGGCGAGAAGTACGGCGAGCGCGTGCGCGTGCTCAAAATGGGCGACTACTCCACCGAACTGTGCGGTGGCACGCACGTCGGCCGGACCGGCGACATCGGCCTGTTCAAGATCACCAGCGAAGGCGGCGTCTCCGCCGGCGTGCGCCGCATCGAGGCGGTGACCGGGCAGGGCGCGCTGGACTACGTGGCGGCCGAGGAGGCCCGGCTGCGCGAGGCGGCCGACCTGGTCGGCGGCAACAGCCACGACGTGGTCGACAAGATCCGTCAGCTCGGCGACCGCTACAAGCGCCTGGAACGCGAACTGGAGGCGCTGAAGGCCAAGCTGGCGTCAGGCGCCACCGCCGACCTGGCCGGATCAGCGGTCGACGTGGCCGGTGTAAAGGTCCTCGCCGTGCGACTGGAAGGCTTCGATGCCAAGGCCCTGCGTGAGGCGATGGACCGTCTGAAGCAGCAGCTGGGCGATAGCGTGATCGTCCTGGCCGGCGCCAGCGAGGGCAAGGTCGCCCTGGTCGCCGGCGTGAACGGCAGCCCAATGGGACGGGTCAAGGCCGGGGAACTGTTGAGCCATATCGCCGGTCAGATCTCGGGCAAGGGCGGCGGCCGCCCGGACCTCGCCCAGGGTGGTGGCGAGGACGGGCCCGCCCTTGCCCCTGCACTCGCCGGCGTCCCCGCCTGGGTCAAGCAACATCTCCCCTGAACATCCGAACGCCGCGCCTTGCTGGCAGGGCGCGGCTTCCCGTAACATCACCCCTCTTTTCACTTTCATTATGGGGCGTGCCGCAGCGCGGGCGCCGTGCCGGTGAGGCCCACCGGTTCCCTGGAGAATTCTAAAAATGTTGATCCTGACTCGCCGGGTAGGCGAAACCTTGATGATCGGCGATTCGGTCACCGTGACGGTGCTTGGGGTCAAGGGCAATCAAGTGCGTATCGGCATCACCGCGCCGAAGGACGTTGCGGTGCATCGCGAAGAGATCTACCAGCGCATCCAGCGCGGCGACGAGCCGAACTCCCACGGCGGCGGTCACGGCGATCAATCTGCCGATTGATGCGTCGAAAGGGTTTACCTGAGACCCCACAACCCGGTATTCTTCGCGCCCGGTCGCGGAATATCCGCAGCGCAGAAATCCGGAGTGATGCCCGAGTGGCTGAAGGGGCTCCCCTGCTAAGGGAGTATAGGGTCAAAAGCTCTATCGAGGGTTCGAATCCCTCTCACTCCGCCAGTGTCAAGGAAACGCCCGCAAATCAAGGATTTGTGGGCGTTTTTCTTTTTCGCCACCTTGGACGCTCGCTTGGACACTTCCATGCGAGTAGCGCACTACCTCACGCGCGGCGAGACCGGCCGCTACTACGTTCGTCTGCGCGTTCCTGCTGACCTGTAGAAACAGTTCGGGCGCAAAGTCTTCAGTGCAGCACCGACGTGATGTGCAACGGCGTCGTGCTGCTCCAGCGATGTCATGCTTGCCTCCGCGCGTCAGCATGGTGGCACGTGAGCGCTGACGCGCCTTGCAGGAGTTCGAGCAGACGGTATCGCGCATGTCTGTGCTCAAGGAGCCGGTGACGAGCGTAGCGCCCGTGACGTGTTGCATGACGAAGCTTGGAGCCTGTTGCTGCGTTCAAGCTTCCCGTGGGCAGCCGCCGTGGGCCGTGGAGGATGAAGGCGAGGGCCATCGCTGCCACGCAATGTCATCAATCGCGTAGAGCCAAATCCTGTTTCAGGCAGCGCGGCAGCCATCCTGCCGGTATTGATCGGCCGTCTCTCCGCGGTGTGCCCTTGTTGACGATGTCGCAAGTCAGGTCGCGCTACTGCGTTTGCTTTCCGAGTTCATCTGGACACGCGCGATGACAGTGGCAAGTGTGTGCTGCAGTGCTGCTTCATGTCGCTTTCCAGCGACGCAGTGGGGCTACTCATCTTCCGCCCGTCGCGTGTCGCGGTTGCAGGCTTCGCTCAGCAAAGGTTGACGCGACGCCTCATTGGGATCGAAGTGCTTGAGCCAGGAGGCAGGACGCCTACGGTGTCATTGAGTTGCAGGGGATGGGCGATCCATCGATTGATTCCCATGCGCTGTCACGAAAAAATGTGCGTCGTCGCTGGATCGCGACGTTTCCTTCTTGCTCTGGTATCGAGATGCAGTCACACAAGATCCGCTTCATCATCATCGCGTTGCTTTGCCTTGGCGTCACGATCGCCAGCGCTGTCACTTTTTTCAGCAGGCCTGCGGCAGTGCCGACACATTTGGCTGAAGCCGATGGGACGGTCGAAAAGGTCGACGCAACGCAGCGAAAGGGACGGCTTCAAAGCGTCAACTTCACCCTTGCGACCGGAGGCGATGCATTCGAGTACTCCAGTGTGCTGCCTGGCATCGATGCGGTGTGGGGTCGTCTCAAGGTGGGATCGCCGGTTCACGTCACCTTCGACGATGCGGACAGCAAGCGATCCATCTGGGGAATGCGCTTGGGCGATGACGTGGTCGTCACGCCTGAGCAGGCGCTCCAGGCACGGCGCAAGAATGGCCGGTTTGGTGCCATGATCGGACTGATTGCTTTGCTTGGAGCGGGATACTTTCTGCATCGTGCTCGCAAGGCGTAGAAAGGCGGCCCTGACAGTCTCGGCGCCGCAGCGGCGCGCCGCCGAGTCTTGATCTGCCAACAAGAAAGACAAGCTGGACCAGTGGTCTTCGGCAAGAAACACGTTTTGCCGTGTTTCTGTTGCGGGCGGGCACGGGGAGCGGCCGCCTAACGCCGGAAATGGCGTTGGCGGCGCTGTGCAGGGCGCTTTCTTCAGCTGTCCGTGTCGAGGGTCATCATGATGTGGATGATTCTTCCATGTTCAAGCTGAAACGAGAGGCGCTTGTTTTTGGTCTCATAGGAGCGCCAGTGCTGGCCATCGCTGTCATCCGTCGTGCCTTGGCCATAGGTGTTGATCAGCACATTCTGCGTGTCGCCGATCGCGATACCTCTAGCCGTTCTGATCGCGGGTACGTTGATGGTGATCTGCGCAATGATGTAGCTGTCAATGTCGCGTTGCTCTTTTTGCCAGGAGAGGTTCGCCGTATAGATGTCAAACCCGGCATAGCGATGCTGGTAGTACTTGTAGCTTGTCTCCCCGGCGGGCACGTCTCCTACAAAACTCTCGCTGATCTGGGTGCCTGCCTGCGTCCTAGTTTGTTCGCTCCAGCGTTCACCCAGGGCGAAAGAGTGGTTGTTGATGGATACGGCGAAGTCGCTTTCGGTCATTTCGACAGGTGCTGCGCGAGCTGCTGCCGCAGCAGTCATATCCGCCTGGGTGGCAGGAAGCAGCAGGAGAAGCAAGAACGCTGCTCTTCTGGGGGAGGTAATCGTGTGCATCGATGCTTTGAGTGGGGGCGGAAACATCAGGGGCGTGTGCGTGGTCGGGAGCCTGTACACATCCGGGGTTGTCAGATCACACGTTGTATTGCGCATCGGCGAGTTTGTTGCGATGCAGGCGTAACGTGAGTGTCAGTATGGTGGGATGCATCGAGCGGCGCCATCGCTTCCGGACTGGCATGCACCAAGCGACGTCAGGGTGGTGCCTTCGCAACAGTTCGGCGTCGATCTGATCGGGCGTGTAGTTGACTGTTTGCGGGTCGATCCGAGTCCACAGTGCGCAGCGCATCGGGTCGTTTGGGATGCGCCTGGCAGCGCTGTCGGCAAACCGCTCCTGGATGTGCCGTGTTCCATCGCCTTGCTGTCGAGGACGGTGCCGTGGCAGCTTATTGAACGCTGTAATGCGTCTCGCTACTCCAGTCCACCCGTTGGTCATTGCGGAGGCCTGTGTGCACCCCGTGGAGCTGCGCATCAGGCGAATCGACAGCGAGTCGGCGAGGTGCAGGTCGCTCGCAACAACTCCCCTGCCATTGGCGGCAGGGGAGCACGAGAACTTGGAACTCAGCCGCGCGCGTGGTCGCGCGCCTTGCCCACTTCACTCTGTACCTTGCCGGCGTTCTTCTGCATCTTGCCTTCGACTTCCTTCAGCTTGTTGCCGGTGACCTTGCCGGCGACTTCCTTGATGGTGCCCTTGATCTGGTTCTTGGCGCCTTCGGTGCGATTCTTGTCCATCGTTGACTCCGCAGTAGGGATGCCCTCAAGTGGGCATGGCCAAACTGCGCGCAGGCCGGTGGCGTGCAAGTGAAAATTGAGCGGGCGTGCGCTCGATCATTTAGGTAGCGGACGGGTTGTATGCCGAAGCCTGTAGCGGCGATCGCGCGTCCCGTTCGGGCTGAGCGCGCTTGGTGCTTTTACAGCGGGAACATGAGCACCGCGACACGTCCTTCGTCTGTCTGCTGGCGGCGACGGTGTGGTCCGCATAGGTGCGCCGAGTGGCGACCCTCGACTGCGCTGCGCGCTCAGTACCAGCCCAGATACAGGGTAGTCACGCCCCAGGTGTCGATCAGACCATGCGCGAGGATCATCGCCCACAGGTTGCGTCTGGAGCGCAGATAGGCATATCCGAACATCGTGCCGACCACGCCGGTCAGCAGGATGCCGGAGGCGCCTTGCGCGGCGTGCATCAGGCCGAACACCACACCACCGGTCAGTGCGGCGATCCAGCGGCCGCCGCGCAGACGGCCCAGCAGCGCATCGAGCTGGTGCATGAGGAAGGCGCGGAACACCAGTTCTTCGCCGAGCGCCGCGCTCAGCCACGCCGCGCCGATCAGATGGGTCGTCGCCTGGACGTTGCCCTTGAGCGCGCCGTAGGCGCTGTAGTCGGTCTTGTGTCCGGTGATGGTGTCGATCAGCGGTTGCAGCACCGGTGTGATGAAGCCGACGGTCAACAACACGAGCAACGCGGTCCAGCCGATCACGGACACCAGGCGAGGGCGCGCCACGCCGCACGCGAGGGATGAGCGCGTTTCGATCCATACCAAGGAGAGACCGAGCAGGCCGACCACGGGCATGCGCCACGGAAATGGGAGCCACGCATAGAACGCCAGCGCAAGGATCGCGGCGCTGAGCGCGATGCGCAGCAGCGGGTGACGCATGAAGGAGGTGTTGGACGTGGCGTGGATGTCGCCTTGCGCGGAGTGCTGCATGCCTGGCCTGGAAGGAAGCGGGCATTTAGCCTAGCGAGCATGCGCCATCGAGCACTGTGCCAAAGGCCATGTAGACCAATGCAATGCGGCGCGTCGTAGGGAGCGTGCAGATGCCTGCATTACGTCGCCAGCGGCAAGCGCTGGCGACGTAATGCAGGCGCGGACGCGTCAGTCCGCGTGCAATCCGAAGTGGCGAGTGGCGACTATGCGCGCGCCGTCTGACACTCGAACACGCTGATGCTGCGCGGCGGCGCCAGGAACTCGCTGGCACCGGCCGGCATGCTGTCGACCTGCAGCGCGTCGTCGGTGGACAGCACCAGCTTCCAGTGCAATTCCTCTTCCGAAGACGGCAGCACGAAGCTGACGCCCTCGTGGTAGGCGTTGATGACGATCAGCAAGGTGTCGTCGTTGGCCAGCTCCCTGACGCCGGACGTTTGCGCCTTGCCTTCCAGCAGCAGGCCGACCGAGCGCGCGCCGACGTCGCTCCAGTGCGCTTCGTCCATCTCGGTGCCGCCGGGGTTGAGCCAGGTCAGGTCGCGCACGCCCGCTTCTTCGTTGTACTGGCCGTTGAGGAAGCGGCCACGGGTCAGGATCGGGTAGCGCTGGCGCAGCGCACTCAGCGCCTTGACGAAGGCGGTAAGGCGGCCCTCGGTGGGGTCGCGCTCCCAGTCGATCCAGGTGATGTCGTTGTCCTGGCAGTAGGTGTTGTTGTTGCCGCCCTGGGTTTGCGCGCGTTCGTCGCCGGCGAGCAGCATCGGCGTGCCCTGCGCGAGTAGCAGCGTGGCCAGCAGATTCTTCATCTGCCGCTCGCGCAGTTGCAAGATACCGGCGTCGTCGGTCTCGCCTTCGGCGCCGTAGTTGCAGGAGCTGTCGTGGTCCGAGCCGTCGCGGTTGTCCTCGCCGTTGGCCGCGTTGTGCTTTTCGTTGTAGCTGACCAGGTCGTGCAGGGTGAAGCCGTCGTGTGCGGTGATGAAGTTCACCGAGGCCCACGGTCGGCGCCCGCGGCGATCAAACAGGTCGGCCGAGCCGGTGAAGCGGGTGGCGAATTCGGCCAGCTTGCCTTCGTCGCCCTTCCAGAACGCGCGGGCGTTGTCGCGGAACTTGTCGTTCCATTCCGACCAGCCGGGCGGGAAGTGGCCGACTTGGTAGCCGCCCGGGCCGCAGTCCCATGGCTCGGCGATCAGCTTGACCTGCGACAGCAGCGGATCCTGGTTGCAGGCGTCGAGGAAACCGCCGCGCTGGTCGAAGCCGGTGGGTTCGCGGCCGAGGATGGTGGCCAGATCGAAACGGAAGCCGTCCACGTGCATCTCGCCGGCCCAGTAGCGCAGCGAGTCGTTGACGAACTGGATCACCCGCGAGTTGCTCAGGTTGAGCGTGTTGCCGGTGCCGGTGTCGTTGATGTAGTAGCGCTTGTCCTCGGCCAGCCGGTAGTAGCTGGCATTGTCGATGCCGCGGAAGGAGAGGGTGGGGCCCAGCTCGCTGCCTTCGGCGGTGTGGTTGTAGACCACGTCGAGGATCACCTCCAGGCCCTGGCGGTGCAGCGCCTTGACCATGTCGCGGAACTCGTCGCGGTGGCCGCTGGCCAGGTAGCGCGACTTGATCGCGAAGAAGCCGAGCGTGTTGTAGCCCCAGTAGTTGCGCAGGTCCTTGTCGAGCAGGTGCTGATCGTCGAGGTAGGCGTGGACCGGCAGCAGTTCCACCGCGCTGACGCCCAGTTCCTTGATGTAGCGCAGCACCGGCTCCTGGGCCAGCCCGGCGCAGGTGCCGCGCACATCGTCCGGCACCTGCGGGTGGCGCATGGTGTAGCCGCGCACGTGGGTCTCGTAGACCAGGGTCTCGCTCCACGGCGTCATCAGGCGCTGGTCGTCCTCCCAGTCGTAGGTGTCCTCGACCACGACGCACTTGGGCATGAACGGCGCACTGTCGCGCTCGTCGAAACTGAGGTCGCCGTCCGGGTGGCCGACCGTGTAGCCGTACAGTTCGTCGGCCCAGATCAGGTCGCCCTCGAGTTCGCGCGCGTACGGGTCCAGCAGCAGCTTGTTGGGATTGAAGCGGTGGCCTTCGCTGGGTTCATAGGGGCCGTGCACGCGATAGCCGTAGCGCTGGCCGGGCTTCACGTCGGGCAGGTAGCCGTGCCAGATTTCGTTGGTGTATTCGGGCAGGTCCAGGCGCGTTTCGGTGCCGGCCTCGTCGAACAGGCACAGTTCCACGCGCGTGGCATGCGCCGAGAACAGCGCGAAGTTGGTGCCCTGGCCGTCGAACACGGCGCCGCGGGGGAAGGGGCGCCCTTCGCGGATGCGCGAGGGGGTGGCATAGGCGGCGCTGGTCGGGTGGCGCATCGGCAGGCTCTCGGCCGGCACGCCGGCAGTAGGGGAGGGAGAGCGGAAGCATTGACGTGGAGGCCGTGCAGGACGCGTTACGGGGTGCCGAGGATGGCGTGAGGATGCGGGCATTGCCGCGAATGCAGCGACCCACGCAGCGACGCCGTGGCGCCGCTGCGTGGGCGGATTTCGCGAAACCGTCGCGGCCCGGTCCAGTGGGCCGCGGGCGCGACCTGGCCTGACCTGCTCAGCGCGGCAGGTCGAACAGCAGGAACTCGCTGTCCTGGGCATCGGCGAACTGCAGGCTGGCCTCGTCGACCGCCTGGACCGCGTCGCCGGCCTGCAGGGTCTGTCCATTGACGCTCAGCGTGCCGCGCACCACCTGCACGTAGGCGCCGCGCCCGGCCGCCAGCGGGTAGTCCAGGCGCGCATCACCGTCGAGGATCGAGGCGTAGATGCGCGCGTCCTGATGGATGCGCACCGCACCGTCCTCGCCCTGCGGGGCGGCGATCAGGCGCAGCTGGCCGCGCTTGCTGTCCGGGGCGAAGTGCTTCTCCTCGTAGCCCGGATCGATCCCGGCGCGCTCGGGCATCACCCAGATCTGCAGGAAGTGCACGGGCTCGCTGGCGGAGTGGTTGAACTCGCTGTGGGTGACCCCGGAGCCGGCGCTCATGCGCTGCACGTCGCCGTAGCGCAGCACCGAGCCGTTGCCCATGCTGTCCTTGTGCTCCAGCGCGCCCTCGATCACGTAGGAAAGGATCTCCATGTCGCGATGGGCGTGGGTGCCGAAGCCCTGGCCCGGCTGCACGCGATCCTCGTTGATCACCCGCAGCGGCCCAAAGCCCATGTGGCGCGGGTCGTGGTAGTGGCCGAAGGAGAAGGTGTGGCGCGAGGACAGCCAGCCGTGTTCGGCGCGGCCACGGGTATTGGCGGGGCGGATCTGCAGCATGGGAGGCTCCTTGGTGGCATTGATGTGCAAGTGGATCGAAAGCGCCGGTCGGGTTGGCTTCGCCTGCGCTTCGGCTTGGAAACAAGTATCGGCGCTGTCGCCGGGTTTGAAAAACGGATAGATTCGGCATCCATCATCGAAAAATTCGAATGCTCAAGCTCAGCCTCGATGCCCTGCAGATCCTCGACGCCATCGACCGTCGCGGCTCGTTTTCGGCCGCCGGCAAGGCGCTGCACAAGGTGCCGTCGACCATTTCCTACACCGTTGCCAAGCTGGAGGAGGATCTGGGCGTGCAACTGTTCGAGCGGATCGGGCCGAAGGCGGTGCCGACCGCCGCGGGGGCCGAACTGCTGCGCGAAGGCCGCCACCTGCTGCGCGCCGCTGGCGATCTGGAACTGCGCGTGCGCCGCGTCGCTTCGGGCTGGGAGACCGAGTTCGCGCTGGGCCTGGATGCGGTGTTCGCGCCGGAATGCCTGGCGCAGGACATGGCGGCGTTCTACGCGGTCGCCGATCGCACCCGGCTGCGGGTGGTGCAGGAATCATTGTCCGGCACCTGGGAGGCGCTGCTGGACCGGCGGGTGGATCTTCTGGTCGGGGCGGCCGGCGCAGGCCCCAGCGGCGGCGGCTACGTGACCGAGCCGCTGGGCACGCTGCCGTTCGTGTTCGCGGTCGCGCCCGGGCACCCGCTGGCGCAGGCGCCGGAACCGCTCAGCCGCAGCCAGTTGAGCGCGCATCGTGCGATTGCGGTGGCGGATTCGGCACGGCGGCTGCTGCCGCGCACGGTCGGGCTGCTGTTCGGCCAGGACGCGCTGACCGTGCCGGACATGCGCAGCAAGTATCGGCTGCAACTGGCCGGACTCGGCTTCGGCTTCCTGCCCGAGCCGTATGCGCGCGCGGCGCTGGCGCGTGGCACGCTGGTGCGCAAGGCCGTGGAGGAGCCGAAGCCGGACGAGGTGTTCCAGCTGGCCTGGCGCAGCGGCGAGGAGGGCGCGGCGCTGGCCTGGTGGCGCGCGCGCATGCGCCAGCCGGGCGTGTTCGCGGCATGGCTGGAGCAGATGGCGGCGCGGCTGGACGAGGGCGGGTGATGGCGTGCGGGGCAACGGCAAAGCGTTCTCCGCGGCGGCGATGGATGGGTCTGTTCCGCCGGTGATGCCGTGATGCCTGCGCGCGCGGTGGGCGACGGGAGGATAATGCGCGGCATCTTCTTCTTTCCACCCGCCACGCCATGCAGGACCTGATTGCGCGCTATGGACTCGGGCTGGTGTTCGTCAACGTCCTGGCCTTGTCGCTGGGCCTGCCGGTGCCGGCACTGCCCACGTTGATCCTGGTCGGGGCGACCTATGCGCTGCTCGATGGCGCGGCGATGTGGAGTGCGCTGCTCGGCGCCTTGTCCGTGTCGATCGCGGCCAGCCTGGTCGGCGATCTACTGTGGTTCGGCGCCGGCCGTCGCTACGGCAATCGCACGCTGCAGTCGCTGTGCCGGCTGTCGCTGTCGCGCGACACCTGCATGAAGCGCACCGAGCGCTTTTATGCGCGCTGGGGTGTGCGCGTGCTGGCGGTGGCCAAGTTCGTGCCCGGCCTGTCGATGGTGTCGGTGCCGATGGCCGGCGCGATGCGCGTGCGTCCGACGGCCTTCCTGCGCTACGACGCGCTGGGCGCGGCCTTGTGGGCGGGTGTCGGGTTGTTGCTGGGCCTGTGCTTCGCCGACCAGGTGCAGGACTTGCTGGACTGGCTGAGCCTGCTCGGCAGGCGCGCGGCGTTGCTGCTGGTCGGCCTGCTGGCGCTGTACGTCGGCTACCGCGCCTGGCGCCGGCAGTCGCTGCGCAAGGCGATGGAGATGCAGCGTATCGACGTCGATGAACTGCACGCGCTGTTGCAGGGCGAGGCGCCGCCGCTGCTGCTGGATATTCGCGCTCCCGGCTATCGCACGCTGGAGCCGTTCGCCATTCCCGGTGCGCTGGAAGTGGACGATCGCCAGGTCGATGCGCTCGTCGCGCGCTTGCCGCGCGATCGCAGGATCGTCATCTACTGCGCCTGTCCGAACGAGGTGTCGGCCGCGATCCTGGCCAAGCGTCTGCGCCAGCACGCTTTCGAAAGTGTGCTGCCGCTGCGCGGTGGCCTGGATGCGTGGCGTGCGGCGGGCCATCCGCTGGTCGCGGTGGACGCTGCGGCTGCCGTGGCGCCGCCGCCGAAGGGCGACGCGATCGCGGCGTGAGTCGGTGTGGCGGAGGCGTCATGCCTGTCGATGGCGCCTGCGATGCACAGCCGTGCGTGCGCGCCGGCTGATGCAGGCAGGTGCGTTGTCCGCAGGCGCGTGCGGGCGGCTGTGCACGGCAGAGCAAGTTATGCCGTCATGCGCTTGATCCTCTTGCCTGTGCCGTCTGCGCCTCGCTGATGCGGCGACCTGCTGCAATGGGCGAGGTTCACGTCGTGACGTTCACTTGCCGTGTCTTGCCTTGCGGTTGGATGCGCAGATGATGAATCGACAGAACGAATCGACAGCACGACCGGCGCGGCCAGCGTGTGTCTGCGGCGACGACCTCGCACGGCGTGCGCCGAAGCGACTCCTCATCCTCAACCTCATCCTTGGAGACAGCCATGCACATCGATCTATCCGGTAAAACCGCCCTCGTCACCGGCTCCACCGCCGGCATCGGTTTCGGCATCGCCAAGGGCCTGGCCGCGGCGGGCGCCGAGGTCGCGCTGAACGGCCGCGACCAGGCCCGCACCGAGGCCGCGGCGGCTACCCTCAAGCGCGACCTCGCCAATGCCCGCGTGCGGGCCGTAGTGGGCGACGTGGCGACCGCGGCCGGCTGCGAGTCGATCGTCGCGGCGCTTCCTGCCGTCGACATCCTGGTCAACAACGCCGGCATCTTCGGCATGCAGGACTTCTTCGACACGCCCGACGCGGAATGGGAGCGCTTCCTGGCGGTGAACGTGCTGTCCGGCGTGCGGCTTTCCCGCGCGTATCTGCCGGCGATGGCGGACAAGGGGTGGGGGCGTGTGCTTTTCGTCTCGTCCGAGTCCGGACTCAACATCCCGGTCGAGATGATTCACTACGGCGTGACCAAGACCGCCGATCTCGCCCTGTCGCGCGGGCTGGCCAAGCGCATGGCCGGCACCGGCGTCACCGTGAATGCCATCCTGCCCGGGCCGACGCTGACGGAAGGCGTCGCCGCCATGTTGTCCGACCAGGTGCAACAGTCCGGCAAGCCGCTGGACGAGGTGGCTGCCGACTTCGTCAAGGCGCATCGCGCCAGCTCGATCATCCGCCGCGCCGCGACGGTGGAAGAGGTCGCCAATCTCTGCGTCTACGTCGCCTCGCCGCAAGCGTCCGCGACCACCGGTGCGGCGCTGCGCGTCGATGGCGGCGTGGTGGATACCATCGCCTGAGCCGGGCAGGGGTCTCTGCGTTCGCGTACGCGAGGCCGAGGCGGCGCGCGCCGCCGCCGCCGCCGCCTCGCAATGTCTGGCGGATCGCCGGCGCTGGAGTTGAAGTGCCGATGCGCGAGGCGGTGCCGTGATCGGCACATCTTCCGTGTGCGCATGCGTCACTCGTCGTTGCGCGCGTCGTGCAATCGGAATCACGCAGGCAAAAAAAACGACAAGCGCTGGCTTGTCGTTTTTGATCTGACTGGTGCGCCCGGAGAGATTCGAACTCCCGACCGCCTGGTTCGTAGCCAGGTACTCTATCCAACTGAGCTACGGGCGCGTTGTCAGGCGCGGGATTATTCACGAGTTGCGGCGATTCGTCTACACCTGCGTGTCGACGGCATGACGAATCGCGAACGAGTGCGCTCCCGGAGCGGTCTCGATGCGATCGCCTCGCCGCGGCAGGGCAAAAAAAAACGACAAGCGGTGGCTTGTCGTTTTTCATCTGACTGGTGCGCCCGGAGAGATTCGAACTCCCGACCGCCTGGTTCGTAGCCAGGTACTCTATCCAACTGAGCTACGGGCGCGTCGTCAGGAGCGGAATTATGCGGGAGTCGATCAGGCCCGTCAATGCTCTTTCCGAAAAATTTCACCGATCCCCGGCTAGCAACGCCGCGGCCACCGCCGCAGGCCGCTTCATCCAGGCGAAATGGTCGGCGGCCACGCCCAGTTGCGTGGCGTCCAGGCAGCGGATCTGCGGCGCCGGCGTGGCCAGCTTGTCGAGCAGACCGCGCAGCGAGCTCTCCGGCGCCAGCCAGTCGTCCTGCAGCACCACGCCGCGCGCCGGCAGTGTCAGATGCGCCAGTTGCGCCTCCAGGTCGATCGCCAGGCCGGCCGCGGCGTAGCGGCCGCTCCGGCCGACGCGCGCCCAATCGGCGATCAGGCCGCGCGCTTCGGTGCCGCCGAAGCCCAGGCGGCGTCCATGCAGCACGCCCTGCCGCTGCGCCAGCCATGGCAGCAAGCGGTACGCCAGCGGCAGCAGATAGCCGCGCGGTGCGGGGAAACGGCGCCAGTACGGCGTGCCGCTGGCGACCAGCCACAGCGCGGCGAAGGCCTGTGGTTGCAGGCTGGCGTGGCAGCAGGCGAGCTGTCCGCCGAGGCTGTGGCCGCCGACGAGCAGCGGCGCCGCGATCCCACACCCGGCGATCGCCGCCTGGCTGGCGGGCAGGTCCAGTTGCAGCAGGGCGCGATAGCCCCAGTCGCACTGCCGCGACGGCCGCAGCGTGCTGCTGCCGTTGCCGCGCCATTCGTGCAGGAACACCGCGACGCCGTGTGCGGCCAGCGCTTCGGCGAACGGCAAGTAGTGGCGCGCAGCCACGCCCAGCGCCGGCAGCCACAGCAGCGCCTGCCGCGGCGCGTCGGGAAGGCGCGCCAGCAAGCTCCAGCGATGGCCGTCGGCCGCGGCGACGGGCAGGGCGTGCTCGGCGATCGCCGTCGCGGCGATGGGCGCTGCGCTCATGGGCCGCGCGCCGCGCCGAAGTGATCCAGCACTGCCACGTCGCTGCGGCCGGGCCGGTAACTGCCGCGCAGGGCGCGCGCCACATAGTCGATCGCCGCTTCGCAGGCGGCCGGCAGCGCCAGGCCCTGGCACAGCTGTGCGGCGATCGCCGCGGCCAGGGTGCAGCCGGTGCCGTGCGCGTCCAGCGGCAGCCGCGCATGGCTGAACTCGCTGCGGCTGACGCCGTCGTCGTAGCGGTCGATCACCCGCTGGCCTTCCTGCAGGTGGCCGCCCTTGAGCAGTACCGCCTGCGCGCCGGCCTCGAGCAGCGCGGCGGTGGCGTGCTCGGCGTCGTCGGCGGTGTCGATCGGGCGGCCGAGCAGCAACTGCGCTTCCGGTACGTTCGGCGTCACCAGCGTCGCCAGCGGCAGCAGGCGCTGGCGCAGCGCATCCAGGGCATCGTCCTGCAGCAGCTTGGCGCCGCTGGTGGCGACCATCACCGGGTCCAGCACCACCCAGGGTGGGCGATATTCTTGCAGCGCATCGGCGACCACGTGGATCACCTCGGCGTTGGCGAGCATGCCGAGCTTGACCGCGCCGATGTCGAAGTCGGCGAAGCAGGCATCGATCTGCGCGCGCAGGAACGACAGCGGCGGCACGTGCACCGCGGTGACGCCGCGGGTGTGCTGCGCGGTCAGCGCGGCGGCCGCCGCCAGCCCGTGCACGCGGTGCGCGGCGAAGGTCTTGAGGTCGGCCTGGATGCCGGCGCCGCCGCCGGAATCGGTGCCGGCGATGCTCAGTGCGGAGACGACGGTGGGTTCGCTCATGCGCCGATTGTGCAGGGCCGGCGCGGGTTATGCACTCGGCCGCGCCTTCAGCGCTCGCGGCTGCGGTAGTGCGCCTGCAGCGCGTACAGCGTGCCGACCGTGCCGGTCAGCAGGGCGGGGCCGAGCAGTGCGTCGAAGCCGACCTGCCGATAGGCCCAGGCGCCGAGCACGCCGCCGCACAGAAAACCGCCGATGATCAGCAGGCTCAGGCGGATGCGCCGGCGCGGCAGCGGCAGGCCGCGCAGCGCCTGGCCCAGGCCGATGCCCAGATCGGTGAACATGCCGGTGAGGTGGGTGGTGCGCACCACCGCGCCGCTGTAGATGGTGGTGGTGGCGTTCTGCAGGCCGCAGGCGATCGCCGCGAGCACGGCGCCGGCGAGTTGCTGCTGCTTGAACGCCTGCATCGCCGCCAGCAGCAGCAGCGCTTCCAGCGCCAGCGCCACGCCGTAGCGCCGGCCCAGGCGCAGGCGGCTGTCCTGCACGATGAAGCCGCCGAGCATCGATCCGCCGAGGAAGGCCAGGACCACGCCGACCAGTTGCGCGATCGCGCGGGCGTCGCCATCGGCCAGCGCCGCGCCGAGCAGGGTAGTGGTGCCGGTGAGGTGGGTGACCGCCTGATGTTCGAAACCGAGATAGCCGACCACGTTGACCATGCCGGCGACCGCGGCCAGCGTGCCCGCGAAGGCCCAGGCCCAGCGGGGCAGTTCCAGGTTCATGCCGCGCGCGATGCGGCCGCGGCGCGGCGACCGCGGTGCGCGGCCGCCCCGGCACGCCACCAGTGGCACCTGACCGCAGCCATCTCAACGTGCGCCGTTGACCGCGATCTCGGAGAAGCGGGCGCTCGCCGGGTCGTAGACCGCGCCCCAGAAACGGTTGCCGCCGCCGCAGGCCTTGACCGCGTCGACCGTGGGGTCGCGCTCGCTGCTGTCGTCCGGCGCGAAGGCGTTGACGTAGATCGCCTGCTTGCCGCGGTACAGGATGCCGACGTACTGGCGATCGGACGCGCTGGGGTCGGTGATCTGCGGCTGCAGTTGCGCCAGATGCGCTTCCAGTTGCGCGATCTGTTCCGGGGTCGGAATCCAGTAGCCGGTGACCGCGCCGTCCTGGCGCGCCGGGCTGTCGCGCGAGCAGGTGTCCAGCACCTGCGTCGCGGTGCTGTTGCGGGTGACGATCCACGACTGCCCGGCCTTGACCGCGGTCGGCACCATGGCCGGCCCGCGCGCGGTGGCGCAGGCGCCGAGCAGGGCCATGGCCAGCGCCATGCCTGCCAGGCGCACGCCGGCCGCCGCGTTCACAGGACCTCCGAGGCGTAGTCGGCCAGGCGCGAGCGCTCGCCGCGGCGCAGGGTGATGTGTGCGCTGTGCGGCCAGGCCTTGAAGCGGTCCACCGCGTAGGTCAGGCCGGAGGTGGTCTCGGTCAGGTACGGCGTGTCGATCTGTTCGACGTTGCCCAGGCACACGATCTTGGTGCCGGGGCCGGCACGGGTGATCAGCGTCTTCATCTGCTTCGGGGTCAGGTTCTGCGCCTCGTCCAGAATCAGGTAGCGCGACAGGAAGGTGCGCCCGCGCATGAAGTTCATCGAGCGGATCTTGATGCGGCTGGCAAGCAGGTCGTTGGTGGCCTGGCGGCCCCAGGTGCCGCCTTCCTGGGTGTGGGTGAGCACTTCCAGGTTGTCGGTGAGCGCGCCCATCCACGGCGTCATCTTCTCTTCCTCGGTGCCGGGCAAAAAGCCGATGTCCTCGCCGACGCTGACCGTGGCGCGGGTCATGATGATCTCGCGGTAGCGCTGCTGGTCCATGGTCTGCGCCAGGCCCGCGGCCAGCGCCAGCAGGGTCTTGCCGGTGCCGGCGGTGCCGAGCAGGGTGACGAAGTCGATTTCCGGGTCCATCAGCGCGTTGAGCGCGAAGTTCTGCTCGCGGTTGCGCGCGGCGATGCCCCACACCGCGTGCTGGCCGCTGCGGAAGTCGTCGACCAGCGCCAGCGTCGCCTTGCGCTCGGCGTTGACCTTGACCACGCGCAGTTCCACTTCGTCCTCGCCCGGCAGGTACAGGTACTGGTTCGGATACCAGTCCTCGTCGGCGGCCAGGGCGATCTCGTAGCAGGTGCGGCCCTTGTCGCTCCAACTGCGCAGGTCCTGGTTGTGCTTCTGCCAGAAATCCTCCGGCAGTTCGATCGCGCCGGTGTAGAGCAGGCTGAAATCGTCGAGCGCGCGGTCGTTCTCGTAGTCCTCGGCGACCAGGCCGCTGATCGCCGCCTTGATCCGTAGGTTGATGTCCTTGGACACCAGGATCACCGGGATTTCCGGCTGCTCCTCGCGCAGCGCCAGCACCGCGGCAAGGATCTTGTTGTCCGGGGCCACGCTGCCGAAGCTGCGCCCCGGCTCGACCGGGCGCACCTGGAAGTACAGCCGGCCGATGGCGCCGGTGCTCTTGAGCTGGATGCCCTGCGGATGGCTGAGCGGAATGCCGGATTCGATCTGCTCGGCGCCGGCGCCCTCGATCAGCTCGTTGAGGAAACGGCTGACCTGGCGCGCGTTGCGGCTGACTTCGGACATGCCCTTCTTGGCATTGTCCAGTTCCTCGATCACCTGCATCGGCAGGAACACGTCGTGTTCCTCGAACTTGAACAGCGCGGTCGGATCGTGCATCAGCACGTTGGTATCCAGCACGTAGATGCGCTTGCCTCGGGTCATCATGGATTCCTGAAAGAGGAGCAGGGACGCGCCATCGCTGCCTGCGGGGCAGGGCGATGCGGGGTGCGGGAAACGGCGGTGATCACTGCTGGGCGGCGGCCTGCAGCGCGTCTAGCACGGCCTGGGCGTGGCCGGGAACCTTGACCTTGCGCCAGCTGCGGACCAGCTGGCCGGTCGGCGAGAGCAGGAAGGTGCTGCGCTCGATGCCCAGCACCTGGCGGCCGTACATGTTCTTTTCCTTGATCACGTCGAAGGCGCGGCACAGCGCCTCGTCGGCGTCGCTGACCAGGGCGAAGCGGAAGCCCTGCTTGGCGCAGAAATTGTCGTGCGACTTCACCGAGTCGCGCGACACGCCGAGCACAGTGGCGCCGGCCTGTTCGAACTGCGGCAGCAGTGCGTTGAACTCGATGCCCTCGGTGGTGCAGCCGGGCGTGCTGTCCTTCGGGTAGAAATACAGCACCAGCCAGCGGCCGGCATAATCGCCGAGCGTGGCGCTGGCGCCGCCGGACAGCGCCAGCGGCAAGGCCAGCGTGCTGCGGTCCAGGGTGTCGACGTCCTTCATGGGGTGTCCTCCGCGTGCATCGCCATCATCCGCGTTCGATTGCGTCGGTGTCCAGCGCGGCGCACTCAGAACTTCATCGGATCCATGATCGCGTCCAGGTTGAGGTGGTCGCAGAACTCGAGGAAGTCGTCGCGCAGGGCGGCGATGTGCATGTTCGCCGGCACCCCGATCGTCACCTGCGCCGAGAACATCTCCGCGCCGGTCTGCATGGCGCGGTAGCGCGTGCTCTGCAGGTTCTCGATGGTGATGCCCTGGCGGTCGAAGAAGTCGGCCAACTGGAACAGGATGCCCGGTTTGTCGGCGGCGATGACTTCGACGATGTACGGCAGCAGATTGGATTGCGCCTGCTTGGCGCCGGTGCGGTACCACACCAGCTTCATGCCTTCCTCGCGGTCGAGGCGGGTGAGCATGGCTTCGAGCTTGGCCACCGAATCCCACGAGCCGGTCGCCAGCGCAGTCACCGACACGTCGCGGCCGACCGTGGCCAGGCGCGCATCGACGAGATTGCAGCCGCTGTCGGCGATGCGACGCGTCACCGGCAACAAGGGCGACTCCGGATGCGTCGTGTAGGCGTTGATCAGGAGGTGGTTTTCGGTCGGCGCGGGCCGGGGCGTGGTGTCGGTCAAAGGGGCTTCCGGCATTGCGTAAGGCTGAACGGCATCCGGGCGGTCGCCCGGCATGGTGTGCAGCATACTTGCCCGCGCTTTCGGGCCGCAAGTAACATGCGGGGAGACCCTGCCCCGCGTGCGGGGCCGACCCGTCCGCGCAGCCTGCGCGGCCCTCTTCTCCCAGCGAGCATCCGGCATCTTGTCCCTCTCCGGCATCATCACCGCCCTGGCCACGCCCTTCCAGGGCAATGGCGACCTCGACCTCGACGCCTGGCAGCGGCTGCTCAAACGCCAGCTCGACGGCGGCGTGCAGGGGCTGGTGGTGGCGGGATCGACCGGCGAGGCGGCCACGCTGCTCGACGAGGAGTACGACCGGATCCTGCGCGAGGCGGTGCAGACGATCGGCGGGCGCGTACCGGTGCTGGCCGGGACCGGCCTGTCCGGCACCGCCAAGACCGTGGCGCTGACCCAGCGCGCCGCCGCCGGTGGCGCGCAGTATGCGCTGGTGGTGACGCCGCCGTACGTGCGCCCGACCCAGGCGGGGCTGGTCGCGCATTACACCGCGGTCGCCGAGCAGGGCGGCCTGCCGGTGGTGCTGTACAACGTGCCCGGCCGCACCGGTTGCGACCTGCTGCCGGAGACCGTGGCGCACCTGGCGCAGCACCCGAACATCGTCGGCATCAAGGATGCCAGCAGCGACCCGCAGCGCATCGCCGCGCTCGCCGCCCTGCGCAGCGATCGCTTTGCCGTGTTCAGCGGCGACGACGGCAGCGCCGCGCAGGCGATGCTGGCCGGCTATGACGGGCTGATCTCGGTCGCCTCCAATGCCTTGCCGCGCGCTTACCGGCGGCTGTGCGACCTGGCGCGTGCGCGGCAGGCCGAGCCGGCACAGGCCTGGGACGCGCGGCTGCAGCCGTTCCATGCGTTCTGCGGCATCGAATCCAACCCGATCCCGGTCAAGGCGCTGCTGCAGCGCGCCGGGATCGGCCAGGGCCTGCGGCTGCCGCTGCTGCCGCTGTCCGCGGCGCACCATGCCACGGCCGACCGACTTGCCGCCGACGCTGCCGCGTTGGAAGACCTATCCAGCCGCGAAACGCTCGCGGCCTGACTCCAGGAGATTGATTGATGCGTGCTTCCGTTCCCTACGTCCGCGTGCTGTCGGCCGCCGTGCTGGCGACCACCCTGGTCGCGGCCACCAGCGGTTGCAGCTGGTTCCACAAGGGCAAGCCGCGCGGCGACTACGCGCTGGCGCCCGACATGCGTCCGCTGGAAGTGCCGCCGGATCTGACCTCGCCCGATACCTCGGCGGCGATGAAGGTGCCGGCGCTGGCCTCGGCGCAGCGTCCTGCGGCCCCGGCCGGCCAGGCTCCGGCGGCGTCGAACAGCGGCTTCGTGGTGCCGGGGACGCGCGACCAGGTGTTCGGCCAGGTCGGCGACGCGCTGGGCGGCATCGAAGGCGTCACCATCGCCAGCCGCGCGCAGCTGCTGGGCTCCTACGACGTGGCCTACGAAGGCAGCAACTTCCTGGTGCGCGTGGTGGCGGTGGATGCCGGCGTGTACGTCTCGGCGGTGGATCCGCGCGGCCTGCCGGCCACCGGCGAGGCGCCGGTCAAGCTGATCGCGGCGTTGAAGGCCAAGCTGGGTCACTGAGCCGAGCCGGTGTGGTCCGGCGCCTGCGCCGGATCTGCTGCAGAACGCGAAACGGGCGCCCAGTGCGCCCGTTTTCGTTCGGCAAGAACACTGCGCTGCTTCTTTGTGGATGCAAGGAGCGGCGTTGGCCGCGATGGGCTCTGCGAGATGCGCGTGGCGTCTGATTCAAACAAGGCAATAAGAGCCGCTCCTTGCTTCTGCGCGCCGTACCCTCACCCCAACCCCTCTCCCGAGGGGAGAGGGGCTTCGGCTTCTCCCTTCTCCCGCCGGGAGAAGGTGCCCCGAAGGGGCGGATGAGGGTACGGGCGAAGCCTCGCGTCCTACCAGGGTTTAATCACGTGTCCGGTTGCACTGAGGCAAAGCGAGTTGGAGGCGCCCTGAAGCCGCCGCTTGTATGGACTGATCGGCGGGCAGTACCGGGGCAGAATCCGCGGCGGGATTACTTCTGCAGCAGCGGCAGCTTGTTCGGCTTGCCGTCCCACTCGGCGGCGTCGGGCAGCGGTTCCTGGCGCGTGGTCAGGACCGGCCAGGCCTTGGCCAGTTCCGCGTTGAGCGCGACGAAGCCTTCCTGGCCGGCCGGCACGTCGTCCTCGGGGTAGATGGCATTGGCCGGGCATTCCGGCTCGCAAAGCGTGCAGTCGATGCACTCGTCCGGATCGATCACCAGGAAGTTCGGGCCGGCGTGGAAGCAATCCACGGGGCACACTTCCACGCAGTCGGTGTATTTGCACTTGATGCAGTTTTCGGTGACGACGAAAGGCATGGCTCGATCCGGCGATTAACCCGGTGATTCTAATGCAAAGCGGCCGCCGCCGCCGTGTGTGCTGGGCAGGAGGCGGGCGGCGCGCGCGGCTCAGCCGGCGAGGCCGCCGTGCTGCTGCGCCAGCCGATACAGGCCGCGTGCGGCCAGGTCCTCCGGATGGGTGCGCACGCGGCTGCCGAGTGCGGCCAGCGCATGCGCATAGCGCGCCAGCAGGCCGCTGCCGCCGACCAGGTGCACCACCGGCGGCAAGACGGGGTGCGCGAGCAGTTCGTGGCCGATCAGCAGGCCGGACAGGTAGGACGGTGCCGCGGCGGCGCTCAGGCGTTCGAACAGGCCCAGGCTGCGTACGCCGAACAGATGATGCAGCACCCCGCCGGGGTCGCCGCTGCGCTGCACGCCGGCGTCGAACGCGGCCGCATCGAAGACGCCGTCGTCGGCGTCCATCAGCCGCGCCAGCAGGCTGTGCGTGCGCAGCAGTGCGTACAGTTCGCCGGTCATCATCGTCGCCAGCGAGGCGATGCGCCCGTCCTGCAGGGTCACCCACTTGCTGTGGGTGCCGGGCAGGCAGACGTGGTGGATCTCGGCCGTCGGCGGTTCCTGCGCGAGCAACGCGAGCAGGCCGATCAGCTGCGTCTCCTCGCCGCGCATCACGTCCGGCACGGCGTCGGCGTCGCTGGCCACGCCGGGCACGAACCACAGCGTGCGGCCGGGCAGGGCCGGATCCTGTAGCGGCTGCATCGCCGCGGCCAGGGCGGCAGCGTCGGCCGGGCAGGGCGCGTACGGCAGTTCGATCCAGCCGTTGCGGCTACCGATCATCCCGCACAGGACGACGTCGCCGTCCCAGCCGTCGATCAGGGCGGCCAGGGTTGCGGCGAAGCGGCCCTGGCACGCGGCGATGCCCTGGTCGCTGCGGCGCTGGTCGAGAATGCCGCCGTCGGCGTCGAGCCGATAGCCGCGCAGGCTGCTGGTTCCCCAATCGACGACGATCATGCGCTGGCGATGCGTCCTTCGGGCAGGCCGGCGATGCCGACCGCGGCCACGTACACGCCGCCGGCCTGCGGCGTGCGTGCCAGTTCGTCCTCGCTGTGATCCTGCCGCGAGGTGCTCAGGTACAACGTGCCGCCGTCGGTGCCGCCGAGGGCGGGGCAGGTGGGATGCTTGACCGGCAGGGCGACGCGCCGCTCGACGCTGCCGTCGGGGCGGTAGCGCACCACCTGCCAGGCGCGCCATTGCGCGTTCCACAGGTGGCCTTCTGCGTCGACGATGGCGCCGTCCGGCTCGGCGCCGGCATGGTCCAGTTCGGCGAACACGCGGCTGTTGGCGGTGTGCACGCTGTCCGGGTCGTAGTCGCAGCACAGGATGCGCGGTTGCACCGAGTCGCAGTAGTACAGGGTGCGGCCGTCGGCGCTGAAGCAGATCGCGTTGGGAATGGCCACGCCCGGCAGCGGCAGGCGGCGCAGGCCGTGGCGCGCCGACCATTGGTAGAAGCTGCCGACCGGCGCCTGGTCCTCGCGTTCGCTCATGGTGCCGAATACGAAGTTGCCGTGGCGATCGGCGCGGCCGTCGTTGCTGCGGGTGTCGTCGCGCTCCGGTTCCACGTCCGCCAGGTGCTGCAGCGGCAACGCGCCGTCGGTCTCGGCGGCGGCATCCGGATCGGCCGCGTACACGCCCTTGGCCAGCGCCAGCAGCAGGCGGCCGTCGTCGAACAGGCCCAGGCAGCCGGGGCGGTCGGGCAGGTCCCAATGGCGGCTGACGTTGCTGGACGGATCGTGGCGCCACAGGCGGCGGCCGCTGATGTCGACCCAGAACAGCACGCCGCGGCGTTCGCACCACAGCATGCCTTCGCCATGCGCGCAGCGGCTGTCCACCGCCAGCGTGGCGGTGTGGCGGGGCGGAGTGGACACGCTCATCGGCTCACCACTCGGCGATGCTGCCGTCGGCGTGACGCCAGATGGGATTGTGCCAGTCGGGTGGGTTGGCGTTGGCATGGCGCAGGCGCTCCTCGTCGATCTCCACGCCGAGGCCCGGTTTGGGCAATGCGGCGATGCTGCCGCCATTGTCGCAGGCGAAGTCGTCCTTGTTGAGCACGTAGTCGAGCAGGTCGGCGCCTTCGTTGTAGTGGATGCCGATGCTCTGTTCCTGCAGCACCGCGTTGTGCGAGACGAAGTCCACCTGCAGGCAGGCGGCCAGCGCCACCGGGCCGAGCGGGCAGTGCGGCGCCAGGCCGACCTCGTAGGCCTCGGCCATGCTGGCGATCTTCAGGCATTCGGTGATGCCGCCGGCGTGCGAGAGATCCGGCTGCAGCAGCGACAGGCCGCCGGCCTGCAGCACCGGCTTGAAGTCGAAGCGCGAGAACATGCGCTCGCCGGCCGCCAGCGGGATCGGCGTGGACGCGGCCAGCCGCGGGTAGTACTCGGCCTGCTCGGGCAGCACCGGCTCCTCGACGAACAGCGGCCTGAACGGCTCCAGTTCGCGCAGCAGCACGCGCGCCATCGGCGCGGCGACGCGGCCGTGGAAGTCGATGCCGAAGTCGATGGCGGTGCCGAACGCCTCGCGGATCTGCGCCACCTTGGCCACCGCGGCATCCACCGCGCGCGGGCCGTCGATCAGCTTCATTTCCTCGGTGCCGTTGAACTTGAAGGTGTCGAAGCCGAGGTCGCGGTAGCCCTGGATCTGCGCGATGGTCGCCGCCGGGCGGTCGCCGCCGACCCAGCGGTAGGTCTTCATGCGGTCGCGCACGCGCCCGCCGAGCAGTTCGTACACCGGCACGCCCAGTGCCTTGCCCTTGATGTCCCACAGCGCCTGGTCGATGCCGGCGATGGCGCTCATCAGGATCGGGCCGCCGCGGTAGAAGCCGCCGCGGTAGAGCATCTGCCAGATGTCGTTGATCCGTGCCGGGTCCTTGCCGATCAGGCTGTCGCCGAGTTCGCGCACCGCGGCCTCGACGCTGCGCGCGCGGCCTTCGATGACCGGCTCGCCCCAGCCGGTGATGCCCTCGTCGGTCTCGATCTTCAGGAACAGCCAGCGCGGCGCGGCGTGGTAGGTGGTGAGGCGGACGATCTTCATGCGCGGTCCAGATAGGCGTGGCGGAAGGCGGCGGCATGCGCCTGGGTCTGTGCGAGCGACTGGCCGGGGCGGTACAGCTCGCCGCCGATGCCGGCGCCGATCGCGCCGGCGCCGAGGTAGTCGTGCAGGGTCTCGGTGTTGACGCCGCCGACCACGAACAGCGGCACCTGCGCCGGCAGCACCGCGCGCAGGGCGCGCACGTGGCCGGGGCCGTAGGTGGCGGCGGGGAACAGCTTGAGCATCTGCGCGCCGGCATCCAGCGCGTCGAATGCCTCGGTGGCGGTGGCGAAGCCGGCCACCACCTGCAGGCCGCGCGCCACCGCGTGGCGGATCACCGGCGGGCGCGTGTTGGGGGTGACGATGAAGCGTGCGCCCAGATCGGCCAGGGCGTCGACGTCGCCGATCTGCAGCACGGTGCCGCCGCCGATCCAGCAGCGCTGCCCGAACGCCTGCGCGGCCGGGCCGATGCTATCGGCCCAGCGCGGCGAGTTGAGCGGGATCTCGATCGCGTCGTAGCCGGCATCGGCCAGCGCCCCGACGTGCGCCAGCGCGTCCTCGGGGGTGAGACCGCGCAGGATCGCGATCAGCGGGAGTCGGAACGGGGAAGCGGCGGACATCGGGATACCTGGCGGAAACGACGGTGACGGAAGCGCCGGGCCAGCGCGACGCCGCGGCGGGACCGGAGGCGGGAGGCCACGGTCCGCGCCCGTGCGTTGGCGCGCTGGCCAACCCGGCGGCATCCGCCGCGGCAGGCCGGTGCCCGACGAACGGCGACGCCGGCGGGGGCGCGATGGACCGTAGCCTGCGCGCGTGAGCTATGCTCTGCAAATGAAATTTTAGGCATATTCTATTCCGCCGCCGAATAGGCGGTTTCGCCTTCCAGGACGCCTGCCCACGATGAATGCTTCCGCCAATCCCTGGTTCAACGCCGCGCGCCTGAAGACCCGGCATCTGTTGCTGCTGCTGCAGTTGCACGAGCACCGTTCGGTGCTGCGCGCGGCCGAGGCGGCCAGCATGACCCAGCCGGCGGCGTCCAAGCTGCTGGCGGAAATGGAGGACCTGCTGGGGGTGAAGCTGTTCGAGCGCCACGCGCGCGGGGTCGAACCGACCTGGTACGGGCAGGTGCTGATCCGCCGCGCGCGCGCGGCGATGTCGGAGATCGGCCGTGCCCAGGAAGAGATCGCCGCACTGTGCGAAGGGCGCATGGGCCAGGTCTCGATCGGCACCGTGGTCAATCCGGGCACCAACCTGGTGCCGCAGGCCATCGCCGAGGTCAAGCGCGAGTTCCCCGGCATCCTGGTGCGGGTGGAGATGGACTACAGCCGGCCGCTGGTGGCCAAGCTGCTCGATGGTCAGCTCGACATCGTGATCGGGCGCATCCTCGGCCCCTACGGCGCCGAGGCGCTGGAGTTCGAGCCGCTGGCCGACGAGCCGCACTCGGTGATCGCCCGCGCCGGCCACCCGCTGTCCACCCGCGCCGACCTGCGCCATGCCGACCTGGCCCGCTACGGCTGGGTGCTGCCGCCGGCCGACAGCGTGCTGCGCGCGCGCCTGGACGCGATGTTCCTGGAGCATGCGGTGCCGGCGCCGCAGAACGTCATCGAGACCTCGTCGCTGCCGGTGATGACCAGCCTGCTGCGCGGCAGCGACCTGCTGGCCGCGCTGCCGGCCGAGGCGGTGGCGCCGTATGTACAGGCCAAGCTGCTGACGGTGTTGCCGATCACGCTGGGCGTGCGCATGGAATCGTTCGGCATCGTGCGCCGCCGCGACTATCTGCTGCCGCCGGGCGCCGAACGCGTGTTGCTGGCGCTGCGCAATGCGGCCAAGCGGCTGTATCCCGAGCGGGCGGCGAGCGTTTGAATGTCGTCGCAGACGGACGATTTCGTAGACATGCCGTGGTGCGCATCCCGCTAGTCTGGAATCACATAGCTTGACGGGAATTTTTCATTTGTTTCACGCCAAGTGCATTCCTAGTCTCGGCCGATCGCGGTAGCGACCGACCTGCCCCTCTGCGCAGCGGCGCCATCCGATACGGCAGCGGCTGAGACCGACGCCGTCACAACTCGCAGGACGGCGCCCTGGTGCGACCGTCGCCCGTGTCTGTGTGCATGTCTCCTGGGAGGGAAACCGCATGGCATCGCAGCATTCTTGTGGTCCGGCTCTGCCGACCGCAGCGTCACGTCGTCCCCGTGTTTTGCCGCGTTCGCTCATCGCGCTGAGCATCGGCCTGCTGCTCAGCGCACAGGCGCTGGCGCAGGAGGCGGAGTCTGCGAGCGCACCGCCTGCCGCGCGCAAGAAGGGCGACCCGGTGACCCAGCTCGATGCGGTCGAGGTCAAGGGCGTGCGCGGCAGCCTGATCAAGTCGCAGTCGATCAAGCACGATGCCGAGCAGATCGTCGATTCGGTCAGCGCCGAGGACATCGGTGCATTGCCGGACCGCAGCGTCACCGAGACCCTGCAGCGGGTCAGCGGCGTGACCATCGATCACTTCATGGCGCGCAACGACCCGGACCACTTCTCGGCCGAAGGCAGTGGGGTGATGATCCGTGGCATGACCCAGGTGCGCGGCGAACTCAACGGTCGCGACAGCTTCAGTGCCGCCAGCGGACGCGGGCTCAGCTTCGAGGACGTGCCGGCCGAACTGATGGCCGGCGTGGACGTGTACAAGAATCCCTCGGCGGAGATCATCGAAGGCGGCCTCGGCGGCACGGTCAACCTGCGCACGCGCATGCCGTTCGACCAGCCGGGCCGGGTCATCGGCTTCACCGCCGACGTCAACTACGGCGACCTGAGCAAGACCTACAAGCCGTCGGGCTCGTTCCTGTTCAGCGATCGCTGGAACACCGGCCTGGGCGAAATGGGCTTCATGCTCGATGTGGCGCACTCGGAACTGGCCACGCGCAGCGACGGCATCCAGGTGGAACCGTTCGTGCGCCGCACCGATCCCGCGTTGCTGGCTGGCACCAGCTTCGACAAGGTCTACGTGCCCGGTGGCGTCAACTGGCGGCAGCTGGAGTTCGAACGCAAGCGCAAGGGCGTGGCGGCCGCCTTCCAGTGGCGGCCCAGCGACGCCACCGACCTCTACGTGCAATACCTGCGTTCGTCCTACGACATGAATTGGCAGGAGCGCGCGGCGTTCTTCAACGACGACACCAACGCCATCGCGCCGGCGCCGGGCACCACCTTCACCTACGACGATGCAGGCCGTTTCGTCAGCGGGTCGCCGGCGTCCAGTTCCTGGCGCGGCAACGTCACCGGCAACGACGGCGTGCGCTTCTACACCGACAACCGCTACGCCCGGCAGAGCACCACCACCTCCGATCTGTCCGGCGGCTTCACCCATCGTTTGACCGACCGGCTGACCGTGCGCGGCGACATGCAACTGGTGCAGTCGCAGAGCGACACCCTGGATTTCACCCTGTTCAGTTCGATCTATCTGCCGGGCCTGACCTTCGACCTCAGCGGCAAGTATCCCGCCGTGACCCTGGCCGACCCGAGCTACACCGCCGACCCCTCCAATTACTTCTGGAGCGCGGCGATGGATCACCTCGCGAAGAACCGCGGCCGCGAACTGGCCACGCGCTTCGACCTGGAGTACAGCTACGACGACAACCCGTGGCTGCGCACCTTCCGTGCCGGCATCCGCGCCACCGACCGCACCCAGACCAACAAGAATTCCGGCTACAACTGGGGCGTGATCAGCGACAACTGGGCGACCATCCCCGGCACCGCCACCGGCCTGGCCGACCTGGCCAGCTACATGACCGCGTCCTCGTCGCTGTATTCCTTTTCGAACCTGTTGCGCGGCAATGTGCGCGTGCCCAACAACCTGTATTTCCCGCGCAACAGCGCGGTCAAGGACTACGCCGGCACCTCGGCGCTGATCGAGCAGATCGTCGCGCTGCGCGGTTATGGCTGGGCGCCGGATCAGTACCAGTTGCAGGACACCAACCGCCAGTTCGAACGCACCCAGGCCGCGTACATGGTGATGTACTTCGGCAACGACACCGCGCTGGGCGTGCCGGTGGACGGCAATATCGGCGTGCGCGTGGTACAGACCAGGACCGAGGCCTCGGGCTACGGCCAGTATCCGGACCTGTCCGCCACCTCGGCCTCGGATGCGCTCAAGGCCCAGTACTACGGACAGTACTTCCCGAACGACGCGCGCGGCAGCTACACCGACGTGCTGCCGAGCCTGAACCTGCGCTTCAAGTTCTCCGATGCGCTGCAACTGCGCCTTGCCGCGTCCAAGGCGATGGCGCGGCCGGACTACACCCAGTTGCAGCCGTATCTGCTGCTCACCGCCACCGTCAACGACGACGGCTCGCTGAAGGACTGGACCGGCTCCGCCGGCAACCCCAACCTCAAGCCGATGAAGGCCGACCAGTACGACGCCGCGCTGGAGTGGTACTTCGACAGCAGCGACATGATGTACGTGACGCTGTTCTACAAGAGCGTCAAGGACTACTTCTCCAACCAGACCGTCACCGAGAACTATGGCGGCCAGGATTTCCTGGTGACGCGTCCGTACAACATGGACAAGGGCCGCATCCGCGGCTTCGAGTACGGCTACACCCAGTTCTTCGATTCGCTACCGGGCTGGATGAGCGGCTTCGGCGTCAATGCCAACTTCACCTTCGTCGACAGCAGCGGCGGCGTGAATACGGCCACCGATCCCTACACCAAGACCACCGTCACTGGCGTGGCGCTGCCGCTGGAAGGCCTGTCGCGGCGCAGCTACAACTTCGCCGGCATTTACGAGAAGGGTCCGCTGTCGGTGCGCCTGGCCTACAACTGGCGTTCGCGCTATCTGCTGACCGCCAGCGACGTGTCAACCAAGCTGCCGACCTGGTCGGACGACTACGGCCAGCTCGACGGCTCGGTGTTCTATCGGTTCTCGCCGCACCTGCAACTGGGCATCCAGGCCAACAACATCACCAACGCGGAGACCAAGGTGCTGATGGGGCCGACCTCCTACAGCGATGGCGAGGTCGACCGGCACCTGTACACGCGCAGCTGGTTCGTCAACGATCGTCGTTACTCACTGGTGCTGCGCGCCAACTGGTAGGCGCGCAGCCGTCTCCGGCGCGCGGTCCGCCTGCGGCGAGGCGGGTGGCTGCCGCCGGTTTTTCCTCCCGACGCAGGAACCGCTCATGGCAAGACCGCTGCATCCCACCGTTCGCCTGGCGCTGCTGGCGCTGGCGTTCGCGTCATGGCCGGCCGCGGCGGAACTGCAACTGCCGTTGCTGTTCGCCGACGGCGCCGTCCTGCAGCGCGATGCACCGATTCCGGTCTGGGGCTGGGCCACGCCTGGCGCACGCATCCAGGCGCGCCTGGACGGTGCCAGCGCCAGTGCGGTCGCAGGCCGCGATGGCCGCTGGCAACTGCAGTTGCCGGCGCATGCGGCCGGTGGCCCGTACGTGCTGGAGGTGCAGGGCGACGGCAGCCAGCGCCGTATCGGCGACGTGCTGATCGGCGACGTGTGGCTGGCCAGCGGCCAGTCCAACATGGAGTGGCCGCTGGCGCAGGCGCGCGACGGCGCGCGCGAAGTGGCGGCGGCGACGGATCCGCAACTGCGCGACTTCAAGGTGCCCAAGGCCTGGTCGGCGCAGCCGCAGCCGCGGCTGCCCGGCGGCAGTTGGGTTGCGGCCACGCCCGCCACCGCCGGCGCATTCTCGGCGGTGGCGTATTTCTTCGCGCGCGACCTGCGCCAGCACACCGGCGTGCCGATCGGCATCATCGACAGCACCTGGGGTGGCAGCGCGATCGAGGCCTGGATGGACGCGGCCTCGCCGGGCGTGGACGCGGCGCAGGTACGTACGCGCATCGCGCAGATGCAGGCCAAGGACGCACAGGACCTTGGCGAGACCCGGCGGCGCCTGGCGCGCTGGCCACAGCCGACCACCGCGGATGCGGATGCCGGCTGGGCCGCTGCCGATCTGGACGACCGCGACTGGGACCGCCAGCCGCTGCCGGGGCTGTGGGAACAGCATGGCTACGTCGGCATGGACGGCGTCGCCTGGTATCGCAGCACTTTCACCCTCAGTGCAGCCGAAGCCAAGGCCGGCGCCTTCGTGGGCATCGGCCCGGCGGACGATGCCGACACCACCTACGTCAATGGCGTGGAGGTCGGCCATACCGAAGGGCGCTACACCGAACCGCGCCGCTACCGCGTGCCGCCGGCAGCGCTGCGCGCCGGCGTCAACCACATCGCGATCCGCATCCTGGATACCGGCGGCTTCGGCGGCATTCCCGGCGATGCGGCGGCGTTCTTCGTGCAGCCCGACGGCGGCCAGCCGCGCTCGCTGGCCGGCGACTGGCGGTTCCGCCCGGCCAAGGTCACGCTGGCCGCCAACGACGACAAGAACCAGGTGCCGACGCTGCTGTACAACGCGATGATCCATCCCTTGCAGCCGTTCCCGGTCAAGGGCGTGATCTGGTACCAGGGCGAGAGCAACGCCTACCCGTATGGCGCGCTGCGCTACCGCGAGCAGTTCGCCTCGCTGATCGGGCGCTGGCGGCAGGAGCGCGGACAGCCGCAGCTGCCGTTCCTGTGGGTGCAACTGGCCAACTGGAAGGCCGGCAACGACCAGGGCGACCTGAGTCCGTGGGCGCAACTGCGCGAATCGCAGACCAGGACGCTGGCGCTGCCGGCCACCGGGCAGGCGGTGACCATCGACATCGGCACGCCGGACAACATCCATCCCCCCAACAAGCAGGACGTGGGGCATCGCCTGGCGCTGGTCGCACGCCATGTGGCCTACGGCGAAACCCTGGTCTACAGCGCGCCGGTGTTCGCGCGCGCCACGTTCGCCGATGGCCAGGCGCGGGTGATGTTCGACCTGATGGGCAGCACCCTGGCGGTGCGCGGCGGCGGCACTGTGCTGCGTGGCTTCGCCCTGGCCGGTGCCGATCGCCACTTCCATCCGGCGCAGGCGCGGATCGAGGGCGACCAGGTGGTGGTCCACAGCGACGCGGTGCCGCAGCCGCAGGCAGTGCGCTACGCCTGGAGCGAAAACCCCGAGGACGCCGACCTGGTCAACCGCGAGCAGTTGCCGGTGGGCCCGTTCCGCAGCGACGACTGGTGAGGCAGGGCGCCGGCCACGTGCGGAGAATCGGATCGCCGTCGCGCGCGTTGCGCACCGCATGGCGGCTGCCTGTCCTGCTGTCGCTGCTGCTGAGCGGCTGCCAGGCCGCGCCGGATGCACCGTCGGCGGAGACGCACACGCCCGCTGCCGCGACATCGGCGCCGGCCCAGGCACCGATCCCGCGCCTGGTGAGCAGCGACGGTCGGCATGCCTTGTTGGTCGACGGCGCACCGTTCCTGATCCTCGGCGCGCAGGTCAACAACTCCAGCAACTATCCGGCGGCGCTGGCGCAGGTGTGGCCGGCGATCCACGCGCTGGGGCCGAACACCGTGCAGGTGCCGATCGCCTGGGAGCAGGTGGAACCGGAAGAGGGACGGTTCGATTTCTCCTTCGTCGATACCCTGCTGGCGCAGGCGCGCACGCAGCGGGTGCGGCTGGTGCTGCTGTGGTTCGGCACCTGGAAGAACAACGGCCCCAACTACGCGCCGCACTGGGTCAAGACCGACGATGCGCGCTTCCCGCGCGTGGTCGCGCGCGACGGACGGCGCCTGGATTCGCTGTCGCCGCTGGCGCCAGCCACGCTGGAGGCCGATCGCAAAGCGTTCGTCGCCTTCATGCGGCATCTGCGCCAGGCCGATCCGCAGCGCACCGTGATCATGGTGCAGGCCGAGAACGAGCCGGGCACCTACGGCAGTGCGCGCGATTTCTCGCCGATGGCGCAGCGCGTGTTCGACGGCCCGGTGCCGCAGGCGTTGCTGCAGCGGCTCGGCAAGTCGCCGGGCAGCTGGGCGCAGGTGTTCGGCGCCGATGCCGACGAGATCTTCCATGCCTGGCACATCGCGCGCTTCATCGACCGCGTCGCCGAGGCCGGCAAGGCCGCGTATCCCTTGCCGATCTACGTCAATGCGGCGTTGCGCGGCCCGTTCAATCCGGGTCAGCCCGGGCAGTACGCCAGCGGCGGCCCCACCGACAATGTGCTGGACGTGTGGAAGGCGGCGGCCCCGCACATCGACCTGCTGGCGCCGGACATCTACATGCCCGAGTACCCGCTGTACACCACGGTGCTGCAGCGCTACGCACGCCCCGACAACGCGCTGTTCGTCGCCGAGACCGGCAACCGCCCCGAGTACGCCCGCTACCTGTATCCGGCGCTGGGCCACGACGGCATCGGCTGGTCGACCTTCGGCATCGACTACAGCGGCTACTCCAACGATCCGCTCGGTGCCAAGCGCGTGGACGCGCAGGCGCTGGCGCCGTTCGCGCTGGGCTATCGCGCGGTGGGCATGGGCATGCGCGTGTTCGCCCGCGCCGCGGCCGCCGGCAAGCTGCACGGCACCGCCGAGGCGCCGGGCCAGGCGGTGCAGGAGCTGCCGCTCAACGCGCGCTGGAGCGCCACCGTCACCTACGGCGTGCCGCAGTTCTGGTTCCAGGGCGAGCCGCCCGGCAATCCTGCGCCGATCGGCGCGGCGCTGATCGCCGAACTTGGCCCGGACACCTTCCTGATCACCGCCCAGCATGCGCGGGTGACCCTGCATCCGGCCAGCGCCGCGACCGCCAACATGCTCTACGACCGGGTCGAAGAGGGCGTGTACGACGGCGAGCAGTGGCGGTTCCGGCGCAACTGGAACGGCGACCAGACCGATTACGGACTCAACTTCTCCGACGTGCCGCAGTTGCTGCGCGTCACCCTGGCGACTTATTGACCATGCGGCGGCGCCAGACGCGCCATGCCGCGTGACTTTCCAAGGGAGTGACCATGCACCACGCCAACCGTTGCCTGCCGCCTTCGTTGCCACGCCTGTTGGCGCTGGCGTTGCTCGCGGTCGCCGCGTCCGCCGCCGCGCAGCAGGTGACCCGCGATGCCGAGGGCGTCACCGTGCATCCCAGCGCCAGGGGCGCGGCGCCGGTACGCCTGCAGGTGATCGACCGCGGCATCGTCCGGGTCAGCGCCGATCCCACCGGCGCGTTCCAGCGCACACCCAGCCTGATGCGGGTGCCGGTGCAGGGCGACACCGGCTTTACGCTGGAGCAACACGGCGACACGGTGCAGCTCAAGACCGCGCGGATGACCGCGCAGGTGTCCACCGTCGACGGCCATGTCGGCTTCACCGATGCGCAGGGCACGCCGCTGCTGGCTGAAGTGGCGGGCGGGCGCAGCTTCGCGCCGTTGCAGGTCGAGGGCCGCCACTACCTGAGCCTGCGCCAGCGCTTCGTCTCGCCGCCCGACGAGGCCTTCTACGGGTTCGGCCAGCACCAGCAGGGCTGGATGAACCAGAAGGGCCACGACATCGAACTGCTGCAGAGCAATCTCGACATGGCGGTGCCGTACCTCGTGTCCAGCCGCAACTACGGGATCCTCTGGGACAACAACGCGATCACCCGCTTCGGCGATCCGCGCGGGCTGCAGCCGCTGCCGGCGACGCTGCGCCTGTACGACGCGCACGGCAAGCCCGGCGCGCTGACCGCGCACTACGCGATCGACGGCAAGCCGGTGCTGGAGCGTCGCGAAGCCGACATCGGCTATCAGTACATCAAGGACCTGGCGAAATTCCCCGCCGCGGCCAAGCCCGGCGACAAGCGCCGCATGCAGGTGCGCTGGGAAGGCCAGATCGAGGCCGAGCGCGGCGGCACGCATACCTTCTCGCTCTACGCCAGCGAGTACGCCAGGCTGTGGGTCGACGGCAAGCTGCTGGTCGACCGCTGGCGGCAGAACTGGAACCCCTGGCACCACGAGTTCGCGCTGCAGCTGCAACCCGGCCAGCGGCATACCCTCAAGGTCGAATGGGACCTGATCGATCCCAGCTACATCGCGCTGCTGCATCGCGACCCGCTGCCGGCGGCCGAAGTCGGCGACCTGTCGCTGTGGTCGGAAGCGGGGCAGATGATCGACTACTACGTCGTCGCCGGCGACAACGCCGACCAGGTCATCGCCGGCTACCGCACGCTGACCGGCAAGGCCGTGTTGCTGCCGAAGTGGGCCTACGGCTTCTGGCAGAGCCGCGAGCGCTACAAGACCGAGGACGAGCTGCTCGGCGCGCTGGCCGAGTACCGCCGCCGGCAGTTGCCGATCGACAACATCGTGCTCGACTGGTCGTACTGGCCGGAGAACGCCTGGGGCTCGCACAACTTCGACCGCGCGCGCTTTCCCGACCCGGACGGCATGGTCAACACGGTGCACGCCAGCCACGCGCAGCTGATGATCTCGGTCTGGCCGAAGTTCTATCCGAGCACCGCCCACTACAAGGAACTGGACGCGGCCGGGCACATCTACCGGCGCAACGTCGAGGTGGGCGAACTGGACTGGATCGGCAAGGGCTACACCAACGCGTTCTACGACCCATATGCGGCCGATGCGCAGGCGATCTACTGGCGGCAGATCGACGAGACGCTCAACCGCAAGGGCATCGATGCCTGGTGGCTGGATGCGGACGAGCCCGACGTGCATTCCAACCTGGACATCGCCGAGCGCAAGGCGCGCACCACTCCGACCGCGCTGGGGCCGTCCACCGAGTTCTTCAATGCCTATCCGCTGCCGCACACCCACGGCGTCTATGCCGGCGACCGCGCCGCCGACGGCAAGCGCGTGTTCATCCTCTCGCGCAAGGGCTACGCCGGCATCCAGCGCAACGCCGTGGCGGTGTGGAGCGGCGACATCGCCTCGCGCTGGGAGGACATGCGCGAGCAGATCTCCGCCGGCGTCAACCTGTCGATGTCGGGCCTGCCGAACTGGACCTTCGACATCGGCGGCTTCGCCGTGGAGAAGCGCTACGAAAGCCAGGACCCGGCGCACCTGCCCGAGTGGCGCGAACTCAACACGCGCTGGTTCCAGTTCGGCGCCTTCGTGCCGCTGTTCCGCTCGCACGGCCAGTTCCCGTACCGCGAGATCTGGAACATCGCGCCGGAAGGCACGCCGTACTACGCCAGCATGGCCTACTACAGCCGCCTGCGCTACGCGCTGCTGCCCTACATCTACACGCTCGCCGGCGACACCTATCACCACGACGGGGTGATGATGCGCGGCCTGCCGATGGACTTCCCGCACGACCCCAAGGTCGCCGACATCGACGACGAGTACCTGTTCGGCCCGGCGTTCCTGGTGGCGCCGGTGACCCGCTTCGGCGCGACCTCGCGCAAGGTCTACCTGCCGGCGGGCACCGACTGGATCGACTTCAACAGTGGCGCGCGCCACGCCGGCGGCCAGACCATCGACGCCGCCGCGCCGCTGCAGCGCATGCCGCTGTTCGTGCGCGCCGGCGCCATCGTGCCGATGACCCAAGTGCAGCAGTACGTCGACCAGATCCCGGACGCACCGCTGACCGTGGTGGTCTATACCGGCGCCGACGGTCGCTTCTCGCTGTACGAGGACGACGGCACCGGCTACGGCTACGAGCAGGGCGAGTTCAGCCGTATCCCGCTGCAGTGGGACCAGGCCAGGGGCGTGCTGCGCATCGGCGCGCGCGAGGGGCGCTGGCCGGGCATGCAGGACCGGCGCACCATCCATGTGCGCTTTGTCGATGGCCCGCGCGACGATGCCGGCGTGCTCGAACCCGCGGCCGACGCCAGCGTCGAGTATCGCGGCCAGCCCCTGGAGGTACCGCGCAAGCGGACCGGCCATGCCGTCGCGGCGCGGGCCGGATGAGTCTGGCGGGAGGCGAGATACTGCCAACGTCGGTTGCCGCATGCTGGCGGTCGTGGCGTGCTGGCTGGTTTGCGATGCAACGAAACATGCGCGCTACGCCCGTACCCTCATCCGCCCCTGCGGGGCACCTTCCCCCAATCGGAGAAGGGATGCGTGTTCACACGCGTGGGCGTGATCGTGACGGTGACAACGAAGCAGCCGCGGTGCGCTTAAGCCCCTCTCCCCCCGGGAGAGGGGTTGGGGTGAGGGTACGGAGCGCAGCGCTTCATCTGCTCCCTGGGGTACTTCCCCCGAAGCGGGCCATGGTCCATTGGGAGAAGGGATGCATCGAATGCGCAACGGTGCAACATGCGCACACCTTGCGCGCAGGTTTGATGCAGCGCATCAAGATGGTGCCGTGTGTAGACACATCCTGCGCAGAGTCGAGACCGCGTCAGTCGCCATCGTGTCGCGCATGCGACGGGCCGTCACTGCATGCAATGACATCCGTTGGCTTGATCCGTGTCCTGCTTCTGCATGCGTTGACTGTGAGTTGTCTTCATGGCGGCTGGATCCATTGCGTGCGCACGCCATCGCTCGGGCCGCCCTGGCAGAGCGCGACGCGCAGCGTCATCATGCGCCGCTGCGTGATGCATGCAGTGCGCACTACACTCGGCGTCACGGCGGGCGGTCCCCGCACGCCGGCCTTTCTCCTGGAGCGATGATGGAACTGGGTGTGTGCACGATGTGGCGGGTAGGGCAATGAGTCTGTACATCGGTCTGGACGTGGGCACGCAGAGCGTCAAGCTGCTCGCCTACGATGCCGACAGCCGGCAGGTGGTGGCCACCCACGGCCATGCGCTGGACCTGATCAGCCGCGACGACGGTACCCGCGAGCAGCAGGCGCAGTGGTGGATCGACGGCATCGTCGCCTGCTTCGCCGCACTGAGCGCCGAACAGCGGGCGCAGGTGCGGGCCATCGCGGTGTCCGGGCAGCAGCACGGCTTCGTGCCGCTGGATGCGCAAGGCCAGGTCACCGCGCCGGTGAAGCTGTGGTGCGACACCAGCACCCAGCGCGAGTGCGAGGAGATCATGGAGGCGGTCGGCGGCGCGCAGCGCTGCGTGGAGCTGGCCGGCAATCCGATCCTGGCCGGCTACACCGCCTCCAAGCTGCCATGGACGCGCAAGCATCGTCCCGACGCCTACGCGGCGATGACGACAGTGCTGCTGCCGCACGACTACGTCAACTTCTGGCTCACCGGCGAGCGCTACGCCGAAGTCGGCGACGCCTCCGGCAGCGGCTGGCTGGACGTGCGCACCCGGCAATGGTCGGCGCCGCTGCTGCAGGCGATCGATCCGCAGCGCGACCTGGCCGCGGCGCTGCCGCCGCTGGTGCCGACCGAAAGCAGCTTCCCCTTGTCCGCCGCCGCGGCGCAGACGCTGGGCCTGCCGCGCGAGGTGCGCGTGGCCACTGGCGGCGGCGACAACATGATGGCGGCGATCGGCACCGGCAACGTGGTGCCGGGACGCCTGAGCATGAGCCTGGGCACCTCCGGCACGCTGTTCGCCTACGCCGAGCGCCCGGTGGTCGACCCGGACGCACGCTGGGCCGCGTTCTGCTCCTCTAGCGGCGGCTGGTTGCCGCTGATCTGCACCATGAACTGCACGGTCGCCACCGAGACCATCGCGCGTCTGTTCGGCATCAAGACCGGGCAGGGCGAGGCCTTGCTCGCCGCCACCGCGCCCGGTGCGGATGGATTGGTGCTGCTGCCGTTCTTCAACGGCGAACGCACCCCGAACCTGCCGGCGGCGCGCGGTTGCCTGACCGGCATGGACCTGCACAACACGACGCCGGCGCATTTCTATCGCGCGGCGATGGAGGGCGCCAGCTACAGCCTGCGCAACGGTTTCGACGCCTTCGTCGACGCCGGCCTGCAGTTCGATGCGATCTCCCTCACCGGCGGCGGCAGCAACAGCGCCGGCTGGCGCCAGCTCATCGCCGACTTGTTCGGGCTTCCGGTGCACGTGCCGGCGCAGGCCGAGGGCGCGGCATTCGGCGCCGCGCTGCAGGCGCTGTGGGCCGACGGCTGGGCGCAGGGCGACCGCGCCAGCCTGGCCGAGGTGGTGCTGCAGCACCAGCAGGACGATGCGACGCGCTCCGCGCAGCCGGATGCGCAACGCGGCGCGCAGTACCAGGCGCACTACCAGAGCTTCCAGCGGCATCTGCAGGCCATCGGCCCGCTGTACGCCGCGTGATTCCCTTTCCCCCGCAACGCACCAGGACTTCGTGATGAGCACTTCCGTCTACACCGGCGCCAAGGAGTTTTTCCCGGGCATCGGCCGCATCCCGTTCGAAGGCAAGGCCTCGGACAATCCGCTGGCGTTCAAGGTCTACGACGCCGGCAAGCGCATCGGCGACAAGACCATGGCCGAGCACCTGCGCTTCGCCGTGGCCTACTGGCACAGCTTCTGCGGCAACGGCGCCGATCCGTTCGGCCCCGGCACCCGCGCCTATCCCTGGGATGCCGGCAGCGATGCGCTGGGCCGCGCCGAGGCCAAGGCCGATGCGGCGTTCGAGTTCTTCACCAAGCTCGGCGTGCCGTACTACTGCTTCCACGACGTGGACCTGGCGCCGGACGCCGAGGACGTCGGCCAGTACGAAAAGAACCTCAAGCACATGGTCGGCATCGCCAGGCAGCGCCAGGCCGACACCGGGGTCAAGCTGCTGTGGGGCACCGCCAACCTGTTCTCGCATCCGCGCTACATGAACGGCGCGGCGACCAACCCGGACTTCGACGTGGTCGCGCGCGCGGCGGTGCAGGTCAAGGCCGCGCTGGAGGCGACGGTGGAACTGGGCGGCGAGAACTACGTGTTCTGGGGCGGCCGCGAAGGCTACGCCTGCCTGCACAACACACAGATGCGACGCGAGCAGGAGCATCTGGCGCGGTTCCTGACCCTGGCCCGCGACTACGGGCGCAGCATCGGCTTCAAGGGCAATTTCCTGATCGAGCCCAAGCCGATGGAGCCGATGAAGCACCAGTACGACTTCGACAGCGCCACCGTAGTCGGCTTCCTGCGCCAGCACGGCCTGGACCAGGATTTCAAGCTCAACATCGAGGCCAACCACGCCACCCTGTCCGGGCACAGCTTCGAACACGACCTGCAGGTGGCCAGCGACGCCGGCCTGCTCGGCAGCATCGACGCCAACCGCGGCAATCCGCAGAACGGCTGGGACACCGACCAGTTCCCGGTCGACCTGTACGACACCGTGGGCGCGATGCTGGTGGTGCTGCGGCAGGGCGGGCTGGCCCCGGGCGGGCTCAACTTCGACGCCAAGGTGCGCCGCGAGTCGTCCGATCCGCAGGACCTGTTCATCGCCCACATCGGCGGCATGGACGCGTTCGCGCGCGGCCTCGAAGTCGCGCACGCGTTGCTCACCGCCTCGCCGCTGGAGCAGTGGCGCCGCGAGCGCTACGCCAGCTTCGACAGCGGTGCCGGCGCGGCCTTCGCCGCCGGCAAGAGCACGCTGGCCGACCTGGCCGCGCACGCCGCGCAGGCCGGCGAGCCGACCCAACGCAGCGGCCGCCAGGAGGCCTACGAGAACCTGATCAACCAGTACCTGCTGCGCTGAACCGGTGTGCGGCGGCGGCCCGGTGCCGCCGCCGCGCATGCTGCTCCCGCGCGCCGGCCGTCTTCCTCTTGCACGCCACCAGGTGAACCCATGTCCAGTGTTCCGATCGATCGCCACGCCGACGCCGGCGAGAACACCCGCCTCATCATCCTGATCAGCTGCGTCGCCACCATCGGCGGCTTCCTGTTCGGCTTCGACAGCGGCGTCATCAACGGTACGGTCGATGGCCTCAAGCAGACCTTCCAGTCCAGTTCCGCCGGCACTGGCTTCGAGGTCGCCTCGATGCTGCTGGGCTGCGCGATCGGTGCGTTCCTGGCCGGTTCGCTGGCCGATCGCTGGGGCCGGCGCACGGTGCTGATCGTCTCGGCGGCGCTGTTCCTGCTGTCGGCGCTGGGCGCCGGCGCGGCGCACAACTCGGCGGTGTTCGTGCTGGCGCGGATGATGGGCGGTTTCGCGGTGGGCGCGGCCAGCGTGATGTCGCCGGCCTACATCGCCGAGGTCGCCTCGGCGCGCTACCGCGGGCGCCTGGCCACGGTGCAGCAGATTGCGATCATCGGCGGGCTGTTCTGCGCCTTCCTCAGCAATTATCTGCTGGCCAAGGCCGCCGGCGCGTCCACCGAGGCGCTGTGGCTGGGGCAGCCGGCCTGGCGCTGGATGTTCTGGATGCAGGCGCTGCCGTCCACGGCGTTCCTGCTGCTGTTGCTGGCGATTCCGGAGAGTCCGCGCTTCCTGGTGGCGCGGGGCCGCCGCGAGCAGGCGCTGGCGGTGCTGACCCGGCTGTACGGCGCCAACACGGCGCAGACCAAGCTGACCGAAATCTCCGCCTCGCTGTCGGCCGACCAGCACACGCCGCGGCTGTCGGACCTGGTCAGCAAGGTCACCGGCAAGATCCGCCCGATCGTGTGGATCGGCATCGGCCTGGCCACCTTCCAGCAACTGGTCGGCATCAACGTGGTGTTCTACTACGGCGCGGTGCTGTGGCAGGCGGTGGGTTTCTCCGAGAGCGATGCGTTGTTGATCAACGTGCTGTCCGGTGCGTTGAGCATCGGTGCCTGCCTGATCACCGTGGTGTTGATCGACCGGGTCGGGCGCAAGCCGCTGTTGTGGATCGGCTCGGCCGGCATGGCGGTGTCGCTGGCCCTGGTCACCATCGCCTTCGCCAGCGCCTCGCTGGATGCGGCCGGCAAGCTGGCGCTGTCGCCGGGCATGGGCCGGCTGGCGTTGATCGCCGCCAACGTCTACGTGGTCTTCTTCAACATGTCCTGGGGCCCGGTGATGTGGGTGATGCTGGGCGAGATGTTCCCCAACCAGATCCGCGGCTCCGGCCTGGCGGTGGCCGGTGCGGCGCAGTGGATGTCCAACTTCGCCATCACCGTGACCTTCCCGGTCCTGCTCGGCAGCATCGGCTTGGCCGGCGCCTACGGCATCTACACCGTCGCCGCGTTCCTGTCGGTGTTCTTCGTGCTGCGCTACGTGTACGAGACCAAGGGCAAGGAACTGGAGCAGATGCAGGGCTGAGGCTGAGGCGCACGCGCGTGCTGCGCGCGTGCCATCTCTGGATCGGTGTGTCTGCAGCGAGCGGCCGAAGGCATTGCCGGATCGGCGAAGGCGCTGCGCGCGCCGTACCCTCACCCCAACCCCTCTCCCGGTGGGAGAGGGGCTTTGGCCTTTCCCTTCTCCCACCGGGACCATGGCCCCCTTTTCGGGGGAAGGTGCCCCGCAGGGGCGGATGAGGGTCTGGGCGAATCCTTGTGAGCAGATCCGCGCAGCCCATAGGGATTCATTGATTCCTGAGGTGTGCGAAGGGCGGTCCCATCGGTGTGCGCTTGTTGTGTTACTTTATAACAATTGTCACTCCGCCTTGCTTGCCGTCCCTCGCTCCCTTGCCGCTCCCGCCGTTCCGATGAACCTGCAGATCCCCTCGCCATTGCCCGATGTCGCTGCCGACGAACCTTCGCAGATCGCCGCTCCCCTGAACTGGGTGGGCATGGACGGCATCGCGCTGCCGATCAGTCTGGACATGGGCGAGGGCGCGCCTGCGACACCCGTGCCGGCGCAGGCCGCGCTTGCCGTCGATCTGCCGTCTGCGCAGGTCAAGGGCATTCATATGTCGCGGCTGTACCGCCTCCTCGACGAAAGCGCGCAGCAGCCGCTGTCGCCGTCGCGCCTGTCGCAATTGCTGCGGGCGATGGTGCACAGCCATGCCGACTGCGCCTCGACCGCGGCGCGGGTGTCGCTGCGCCTGGAACTGCTGCGTCGCAGCCCGGCACTGCGCAGCCCGGGGCTGGCTGGATGGCGGGCATATCCGCTGCGGATCGACGCCGAGCTGCGTGGCGGCGTGGTCCGGCTCGGACTCGGCGTGGATCTGCTGTATTCCTCGACCTGCCCGTGTTCGGCGGCGTTGGCGCGGCAACTGCTCAGCGAGGCCTTCGTGCAGCAGCACCCGGAACAGGCCTCGCTATCGCGGGAGGCGGTGGCGGACTGGCTGCTCCGGCACGGCAGTCACGCCACCCCGCATAGCCAGCGCAGCGTGGCCTCGGTGCGGGTCGGCGTGTCGGCGCGCGCGGTGCGCTTCGACGCGGAGGGTGTGATCGCGCTCGCCGAGCAGGCCCTGGCCACGCCGGTGCAGGCGGCGGTGCGCCGTGCCGACGAACAGGCGTTCGCGCGCCGCAACGGCGAGAACCTGATGTACGTGGAGGACGCCGCGCGGCGCCTGCAGCAGGCGCTGGGTGCGCGCTACGCCGAGGTGCAGGTACAGGTGCGGCATCTGGAGAGCCTGCATGCGCACGATGCGGTGGCGGAGACCGCATCGGCGCCGGTGGCGGTCATGGCCGGGGAGGCCGCCCCTGACTTGGCGCAGGCCTGACCGCGGCCTGCGGGTGGTCGGTACGTGCGCACTGATGCCGACCGGATCGCGCACGTCGCCCGGGCTGCCCCGGCGTTCCAGGTAGGCTTGGGTCGGCGTGCCGGCGTCTGCAGCCGTCTGGCCGAGGACGATCGACACCCGCGCAACCAGGAATGAGACGCGTCGGGCCGTGGCCGGCGCCGAAACGCAAAAAACCCCGCCAAGGCGGGGTTTTTGCTGTGTCGCGCTGCAGGCGAGGCGAGGATGGCGCTCCCTAGGGGACTCGAACCCCTGTTTTAGCCTTGAGAGGGCCACGTCCTAACCACTAGACGAAGGGAGCGTTTGGTCGCGTCGATTGCAGCGCGCTAGTATATGGGTCTCGCCGCCCTTCGGCAATCCCGCAACCCGATACGGAAGCGCCATCATCAATCCGCCAGTTCCATCGCCATTCACCCTGCGCGCGATCCCGCGCGATCAGCACCCCATCTCGCGCAAGGACATCAGCCCCAACGCCCTGCGCGTGCTGTACCGGCTGCGCGAGGCCGGCTTCGGCGCCTACCTGGTCGGCGGCGCGGTCCGCGACCTGCTGGTCCAGGTCCAGCCCAAGGATTTCGACGTCGCCACCGACGCCACCCCCGAGCAGGTCAAGCAGCTGTTCCGCAACTGCCGCCTGATCGGCCGCCGCTTCCGCCTGGCCCACGTGGTCTACGGCCGCGAGATCATCGAGGTCGCCACCTTCCGCGCCAATGTCGACGACGGCAGCGGCGACCGCGAGGTGGACAACGGCCGCCTGGTCCGCGACAACGTCTACGGCAGCATCGAGGACGATGCGGTGCGCCGCGACTTCACCTGCAACGCCTTGTACTACGCCATCGAGGACTTCTCGGTGCGCGACTACGTCGGCGGCTTCGAGGATGTGCAGGCGCGGTTGATGAAGCTGATCGGCGACCCCGAGCAGCGCTACCGCGAAGACCCGGTGCGCATGCTGCGTGCGGTGCGCCTGGCGGCCAAGCTCGATTTCGAGATCGAGGCCGGCACCGCCGAACCGATTCCGCGCCTGGCCGGGCTGCTGGCCGAGGCCGCGCCGGCGCGGCTGTTCGAGGAAGTGCTCAAGCTGTTCCTGTCCGGCCATGGCGTGGCCAGCTTCGAGGGCCTGGAGCGGCACGGTCTGCTCGCCGCGCTGTTCCCGGAGAGCGCGGCGGCGCTGCGCTCCAACCGCAGCGGCGCGCTGCGGCGGATGCTGATCGAGGGCCTGCGCAACACCGACAACCGCGTCGCCAACGACGAGCCGGTGTCGCCGGCGTTCCTGTTCGCGTTGCTGCTGTGGCCGGCCTACTGCCGCGCGCTGATGACCCTGCAGAAGCAGGGCATGCAGATGGAGGAGGCGCAACGCCGCGCCGCCGACCGGGTGACCCTGCACCAATTGAGCACCGTGGCGTTGCCGCGGCGCTTCTCGCTGCCGATGCAGGAGATTTGGCTGCTGCAGTCGCGCTTCACCTCGCGCCAGCGCAAGCGGGTGATGCGTACCTTGTCGCATCCGCGTTTCCGCGCCGCGTTCGATTTCCTGATCGTGCGCCAGTCGGCCTCGGACGAGCATGCGGCCGACATCGCCTATTGGCGCGAGCTGCAGCAGCAGCCGGGTTATGCGCCGCCGCCGCGCGGCTTCGACCCGGAGGTGGATTACGCCGGCGACGAACTGGCGTTCGCGCCGCCGGCCGACAGCGAAGAGACCCCCAAGCGCCGCCGGCGCCGGCGCCGCCGCCCGGACGCCGCCACGCCCGTCGAGTGAGCGCCGCGACCCCGGCGCCGGTCCAGGCCTGCATCGGCCTGGGCGGCAACCTCGGCGCCGCCGCGGCGACCCTGCGCGCGGCCCTGGCCGCGCTCGACACGCTGCCGCAGACCCGCCTGCTGCGTGCCTCGCAGCTGTACCGCAGCCCGGCCTGGGGCCGCGAGGACCAGCCGGACTTCATCAACGCCGCGGCGCTGGTGAGCACCACGCTGTCGGCGCCGGAGCTGCTGCAGGCGCTGCTCGACCTGGAACACCGCCACGGCCGCCAGCGCCTGCCCGGCGAGCGTTGGGGCCCGCGCACCCTGGACCTGGACCTGCTGCTGTATGCCGAGGCGGTGATCGACCTGCCGGGGCTGCAGGTGCCGCACCCGTTCCTGCACCAGCGTGCGTTCGTGCTGCTGCCGCTGGCCGAGATCGCCGCGGAGGCGGCGATTCCGGGCCATGGAACGGTGCGTGACGCACGCGACCGCATCGAAACCGGCGGGATCGTGCCAATCGGTAGATAATGCTCGGCTCATTACCGCAGCACATGAGCTTATGAGCAGTCACGCCGACAGCAAGCCCTGGACCGTTCCCGCCCTGGCCGAGGCCAAGCGCCGCCAGCAGAAGCTGGTGATGCTGACCGCCTACGACGCCGGCTTCGCGCGGACCTTCGACGCCAACGGCGTGGACCTGATCCTGATCGGCGATTCGCTGGGCATGGTGGTGCAGGGCCACGATTCGACCCTGCCGGTGAGCGTGGACGACATCGCCTACCACACCGCCGCGGTGGCGCGGGTGCTGCAGCGCGCGCTGCTGGTGGCCGACCTGCCGTTCCAGTCCGATGCCACCCCCGAGCGCGCCTTGGACGCGTCGACCCGGCTGCTGCAGGCCGGTGCGGAGATGGTCAAGCTCGAGGGCGCCGGGCACAAGCTGGAGGTGATCCGCTTCCTCAGCGAACGCGACATCCCGGTGTGCTCGCACCTGGGCCTGACCCCGCAGTCGGTGCTGACCTTCGGCGGCTACAAGATTCAGGGCCGCGAAGAGGCCGCCGCGGCCAAACTGCTCGCCGACGCCAAGGCGGTCGCCGCGGCCGGCGCCGCGCTGCTGGTACTGGAATGCGTGCCGTCGCCGCTGGCCGCGCGCATCACCGCCGAGATCGACATCCCCACCATCGGCATCGGCGCCGGTCCGGACTGCGACGGCCAGGTGCTGGTGATGCACGACTTCCTCGGCCTGGACAGCGGCCACCGCCGCCCGCGCTTCGTCAAGGATTTCCTGGCCGAAGGCGGTTCCATCGCCGGTGCCGCCCGCGCCTACGCCGACGCGGTCCGCGCCGGCACCTTCCCCGACGCCGAACACGCCTACGCCAAATGATCGAGACCGTCACCGACCTGGCGCGACTGCGCGCCATCGTTTCCGGCTGGAAGCGGCAGGGCCTGCGCGTGGCCTTCGTGCCGACCATGGGCAACCTGCACGCCGGGCATTTCTCGTTGGTGATGCTGGCGCGGCAGTACGCCGACCGCGTGGTCTCCAGCGTCTTCGTCAACCCGACCCAGTTCGGCCCGAACGAGGACTTCACCCGCTACCCGCGCACGCCCGAGGCCGACACCAGCGGCCTGGAAGGCGCCGGCTGCGACGTGCTGTGGCTGCCGACGGTGGAGAGCATGTATCCGCTGGGCGTGGAGCTGGCGCTGCGCATGCACACCCCGGGTGTCAGCGAAGTGCTGGAAGGCGCTTGCCGGCCTGGCCATTTCGACGGCGTCTGCACCGTGGTCGCGCGCCTGTTCAACCAGGTGCAGCCGGATCTGGCCGCGTTCGGCAAGAAGGATTACCAGCAGTTGGCGGTGATCCGGCAGATGGTCGCCGACCTGGCGTTCCCGATCGAGATCCTGGGCGGCGGCATCGTGCGCGAGGCCGACGGCCTGGCGATGAGCTCGCGCAACCAGTACCTGTCGGCGGAGGAGCGGCCGCGCGCGGCGCAGATCCACCGCACCCTGCGGGCGATGCGCGACGGTCACCTGGCTGGGCGCCCGCGCGCCGAGGTGGAGGCGGCGGCGACCGCGCAGCTGCAGGCGGCCGGTTTCGAGGTCGACTACAGCGTGCTGCGCACGCCCGACCTGAGCGAGCCGCAGGACGGCATCGGCCCGCGCGTGGCGCTGATCGCCGCGCGCCTGGGCCGCACCCGCCTGATCGACAACCTGGAATTCTGAGCGCGGCAGGCCGCGGCACCGTCGTCGTAGCAGCGGCTTCAGCCGCGACCGGGCTTTCCCGCGATCGCCGGTCGCGGCTGAAGCCGCTCCTGCGACGGTTTGAGGCCGCCCCTCACCACCGCCACCTGACCCTCGGCTGCTAAACTGCGCGTCTTTCCTGACCGCAGTCCCGTGCCATGCAACTGAGCCTGTTGAAGACCAAGATCCACCGCGCCACCGTCACCCATTCCGAGCTGAACTACGAAGGCTCGATCGCCATCGACGGGCTGCTGCTGGACGCGACCGGCATCCGCGAATTCGAGCAGGTGCACATCTGGGACGTCACCAACGGCGCGCGCTTCAGCACCTACGCGATCCGCGCCGACGAGGGCAGCGGCATCATCTCGCTCAACGGCGGCGCCGCGCGCCACGTGCAGGTCGGCGACCTGATCATCATCGCCGCCTTCGCCGGCATGAGCGAAGAGGAAGCCGCGCGCTTCCAGCCGACCCTGGTCTATGTGGACGGCGCCAACAAGATCACCCACACCAACCACAGCATCCCAAAGCAGGCCGCATGACACAGTCCACCGGTTTCGACGCACTGCATTCCCACGCCCAGCGCCTGCGCGGGGCGCGCCTTCCCGACCTGCTGGCGGCCGAACCCGGCCGTGCCGAGACGTTGGCGTTGCAGGTCGGACCGCTGTACTTCAATTTCGCCCGGCAGAAATACGACCGCGCCGCGCTCGACGCGCTGCTGGCGCTGGCTGCCGACCACGACCTGGCCGGCGCCTTCCAGCGTCTGTTCCGGGGCGAGACGGTCAACGTCACCGAAGGCCGCGCCGCGCTGCACACCGCGCTGCGCGGCAACCTCACCGACGCGCCGGTGGCCAGCCAGGCCCACGCCAGCGCGCGCGAGGTGCAGCAGCGCATGCGCGCGCTGATCGACGCCCTGGCGCAGACCGAGGTCACCGACATCGTCAGCGTCGGCATCGGCGGCTCCGATCTCGGCCCGCGCCTGGTTGCCGACGCGCTGCGTCCGGTCACCGGCGCGCGCTTCCGCGTGCACTTCGTCTCCAACGTGGACGGCGCAGCGATGCAGCGCACCCTGGCCACGCTGGACCCGGCGCGTACCGCCGGCGTGCTGATCTCCAAGACCTTCGGCACCCAGGAAACCCTGCTCAACGGCCAGATCCTGCGCGACTGGCTGGGCGGCAGCGAGCGCCTGTACGCGGTCAGCGCCAACCCCGAGCGCGCCGCCAAGGCCTTCGACATCGCCGCCGGCCGCGTGCTGCCGATGTGGGACTGGGTGGGTGGCCGCTATTCGCTGTGGTCGGCGGTGGGCTTCCCGATCGCGCTGGCGATCGGCGCCGACGCCTTCGAACAGCTGCTGGAAGGCGCCGCGCAGTTCGACGACCACGCCCTGAACGCGCCGCTGGAGCGCAACGTGGCCGTGCTGCATGGCCTGACCACGCTGTGGAACCGCAACCTGCTCGGCTATGCGACGCAGGCGGTGATGACCTACGACCAGCGCCTGGCGCTGCTGCCGGCCTACCTGCAGCAGCTGGTGATGGAGAGCCTGGGCAAGCGCGTGCGCCTGGACGGCAGCCCGGTCGAGGCCGACACCGTGCCGGTGTGGTGGGGCGGCGCCGGCACCGACGTGCAGCACAGCTTCTTCCAGGCGCTGCACCAGGGCACCAGCATCGTGCCGGCCGACTTCATCGGCTGCATCCGCAACGACGACCCGTACACCGTCAACCACCAGGCGCTGCTGGCCAACCTGCTGGCGCAGACCGAAGCGCTGGCGAACGGGCAGGGCAGCGACGATCCGGCCCGCGACTACCCGGGCGGCCGCCCGAGCACGCTGATCCTGCTCGACGCGCTGACCCCGCAGGCGCTGGGCGCGCTGATCGCGATGTACGAGCACAGCGTGTACGTGCAGTCGGTGGTCTGGGGCATCAACGCCTTCGACCAGTTCGGCGTGGAACTGGGCAAGCAGCTGGCGAGCCAGCTGCTGCCGGCGCTGCAGGGCCAGTCCACCGAGATCGCCGACCCGGTGACGCGCGCGGTGCTGGCGCGGTTGCAGGGCTGACGCGAAGCGAAGCGCACGGGGCCGTTCGCCACCGTGCGTTCGCGAGGAACGATGCGGCCTGCGGGCGTGCATCGCAATGGCAATCTCCGGTCCAGGAAGGAAGCAGGGATGATGAACGCGAAAAGGATGGTGTGTTGGATGTTGCTGCCGGCGGTGCTGAGCCTGGGAGCGTGCCAGCGGCAGGCACCGGAGCAGAATCCGGCCACGGCGGCGCAACCGTTGCACGTCGTCGAGGTCCGGATCGGCGCGATGCGCGACGGAAGGCCTGTGCCGCAGACCAGCGATGCGCCGATCCTGGTCAACGTGGCCCTGCGCGGCGCTGCCCAGGGACAGGTCCTGAAAGCGCGCTTGCTGGATCTGCGCGATGGTCGCCAGGTCGGGCTGGTGGAGCGCGCCATGACTCGCTCCGATCAGCTCCAGTCGCTGCGTTTCGACAACGCGGCCGGCTGGCCGCCGGGGCGTTACATGCTGGAGGTGACGCTCGATGGCAAGCTCGCCTCGCAGCAGGACGTCGACGTGATGGAGCCGGCGAACAGCGCGCCGCGTACGGGCTCCTAGCGCGGCGCGGCGCCCGTACTGGACAGCGCCTGCAGGAACAGCACCAGCTTGTGCTTCTCCTCCGCGGTCAGGCTGATCGGTCGATTGCGGGCGAGGTTGCGATAGTAGACCTCGTGTTCCACCGCCGCCGGCAGATCGGCGATGCTGCCGTCGTGCATATAGGGCGCAGTATCGGCGACCGTCCGTAGCGACGGGGTGCGGAAGGCGCCCAGATCCTGCGGCGCCCGCGTCACCGCAAAGCGGCCCAGTTCCGCCACGCGAACGTCGGAGAGGATGGAATCGCCCAGGCTCCTGCCTTCGCGCTTCTGTCGCTCCAGTACGTCGAGCAGGGCGGCGACGTTGCCGGCGACCTGGTTGAAACCGATGCCGGCGTGATGGAAGCGCTGATCGCTCGTGGTCGCAGGCGTGCCGTCCAGCCGGTGGCAATCGACGCAGCCGGCCTTGCCGGAAAACAGCGCCAATCCCTCGCGTTCGTCCTCGCTCAGCGATGCGCGCGCGCCATGCGTCGTCCGGTACGTCTCGTAGCGCGTGGGCGGCGCAGGCAAGGCGCGGATATAGGTGGCGAGCGCGGCGGCCACGACCTGGATGTCGCCGTCGTCCTCGCCGGCGGCTGCATGCAACAGTGACGCGTAGCGCGGGTCGCGGGCGAGGTGGGCCAGCACGGCCTGCCGATCGGCCAGGCCCATCTCGCGCGGGTTGGTCAATGGTTGCAGGACCGCCTCTTCCAGTGTCGCTGCGCGTCCATCCCAAAAAAAATGGGTCATGAAGCGGCTGTCGAGCAGGCTGGGCGCGTTGCGTGTGCCGTGTTGGCCGCCCGTCCCGGTGGACACCGCGGCACCGTCGGTATAGGCCAACTCGGCGCGATGGCAGCTTGCGCAACTGGTCTTGCCATCCGCGCTGAGCCGCATGTCGTGGAACAGCGCCTGACCAAGCGCGATCCGCGCTGCCGCCGTGTCGTGCTGATCGCCACCACACCCGGTCATCACCAGGACGAGGGCGGCCGAGCACAGGCGCATGCAGATGACGATGTGATGACGCCAGTTCCTTGGCATGACGCTGTTGACTCCTGTCCCCACTGTCGGATATCTATATCCAGGCTGAATGCACGAAGCAAGGTCAGCATACGGACAGCCGGCCATCGTGGCCAGTCTTCAGGGATGAAAGCATGGAACGTCGCGGCGCAGGGATGGGCTCGGTGGTGGGTTTGCTGAAGCGGGCGGCGCATGTGCCCGCGCGCGGTTGGCGGCGCATCGTGGGCAGAACGGTGGCGGCCTTGTTGCTCACCCTTCTGGCCTGCACGTCTGGTGCCACCTCTTACGTCTACGACGCGCAGGGGCGTCTGGTCGCGGTCAGCAACGATGCCGGTGCCAGTGCCCGCTATCGCTACGACACGATGGGCAATATCGTCGCCGTCGAACGCGTCTCCAGCGGAACCCTGGCGGTGCTGGGCTTCAGTCCGGGGCGCGGTGCGGCGGGCGATCGCGTGCTGATCCAGGGGCAGGGATTTTCCACCGCTGCGTCCTCCAACAGCGTGGCTTTCAATGGGCAGGCGGCCACGGTGGTGGCTGCCAGCGCACGCGAGTTGACCGTGCTCGTGCCTGCCAACGCCAGTACCGGCCCGATCTCCGTTACCGTGGCTGGACAGAGCGCGAGCAGTGCGCAACAGTTCGTGGTCGATGCCAACCTCCGTCAGCCGACCATTACCGGCATATCGCCGTTGATCGCCAGCGCCGGTACGGCGATCACCGTCGACGGACAGAACCTGGTCCCGGTCGCCGGGCAGACCACGGCGAAGCTGGATCGCAAGACCGCGGTGCTGTCGAGCGCCACCGGCACGCGCCTGGTCTTTCCGGTGCCGGGCAGGAGCGGCAGCGGGCCGGTGACCGTGACCACGCCCTACGGCAGCGCCACCAGCAGCCAGGATGTGCTGGTGGTGCCAAGCAGTGTGTCGTCCGTCGGCATCGCCAGCGTCACGCGCCTGACCCTGGACGCCGCCGCGGTTGACGTCGCGGTCGCCAACGCGGGTGGGTCCGCCGCGGTCCTGTTCACCGGCATGGCCGGCGATTACCTCAGCGCGCAATTCCAGTCGCTGGGGTCCACGACGTTGAACTACCTGGTGTTCGGCACCGATAACGTGGAGATCGCCAGTGGACTGGTGAATGCGAACCAGCCCACCCTGCATCTGCCGCGGTTGAAGGTGGGCGGCACTTACCTGTTGCTGCTCACCCCCAGTACTTCCTCCGCCAGCTGGAAGATGGGAGTGGAGCATGCCGGGAGGCTTGCGCTGGACGGCGCCGAAACCAGTGTCGCCACGTCGATCGCCGCGCAATCGAAGCGTTACACCTTCCTGGCCCAGGCCGGGAGCAGGCTGGGCCTGGCGCTGACCGAGCAGTCGCCGGTCGGCAGCGGGTGGGGAACAGCTTTGGCGCAGGTCTTCGACGCCGACGGCGTCAATCTTGGCTATCAGTACTGCAATCAGGCCAACAACGGCTGCGCACTCAACATCGCCGCGCCCAGGACCGGCGTGTATCAGGTGCTGCTGACGCCCGGTACGAGCGGCGCACGCACAATGCGCCTGAATCTGTTGCTCTCATCGGATCTGGTGCAGGCGTTGCCGAAGGACCAGGATGTGGTCGTGGAGACACAGCGTAGAGGCCAGAATCTGCGTTTGTCGTTCGAGGCCGCGGCGGGCGAGGCGTTCGCGTTGCAAGTCGCCGGCCAGACCACCGCGCCCGCCGGCCGCGATGTTTACTACCGCGTTTACGCGCCTGATGGCACCAGTGTTGCCTCGATGGCGGTGCGCGCCGCAGGTACCACCTACGTGACGGCGAAGACCAGCGGCACCTATCAGTTGCTGGTGGATCCCGGATTCGGAGAAACCGTGCGGTTGCAGACGCGGCTCAGCACCGGAGACGCAGGTGGTGGCGGTAGTGGGATCGATGGCGCCACCGGCGCATTCGCAACGCAACTGCCGGGCGACAGCGTGTACTTCACCTTTACCGCGACCGCCGGGCAGAGCCTGGGGCTCGGCATCAGCGAGCTGCAGTCCAACGAAAGCGGCCCGCTCAACGTCACGATCTATGGCCCTTCAGGCACGCCGATGGCCGGTGCCGCCTGCGAGGTGGCCAACGACGGCTGTGATGTGAATCTGCCGGAACTGGCGGCGGGACGTTATGGCGTCCTGGTCGCCCCTGCCACGACGACGCAGACGATGCGCTTCAAGGCGACCCTGTCCACCGACCTGGCGCTTTCCTTGACGCGGGATACGGTCAGCCAGGTCGGTATCGGCCGGCGCGGGCAGAACGCAGTGCTGTCGTTCCAGGCGGGTGCCGGCGACGCATTGGCACTGCAGGTGTCGGAGCAGACCACGACGCCGGCGAACGGCGTGGTGTACTACCGCGTGTACCGGCCCGATGGCACGGCGTTGTCGTCGATGGCGGTGTCTGGCTCGGGCACCCTGACGATGAATACGCCTATCGCCGGGACTTACCGACTGTTCGTGGATCCGCGCTATGGCGCCACCGTGGCCGCCAAGGTGCTGGTGACGACCGGGAGTGCGGGTGGGCTGCAACTGGATGGCAGCAGCGGCGAGTACAGCGCCGCCGCCGGTCAAAGCGTGTTCTTTAGCTTCAGCGCAGCGGCCTCGCAGAACCTGGGATTGGGCATCGGCGATCTGAACCTGAGCAGCGGGACCTATGTCAACGTCAAGATCGCCAATCCCAACGGTTCCACGCTCACGACCGCGACCTGCTATGCCGCCAATGGCTGCGCCTTCAATCTGCTCAACCTCGCCGCGGGCAACTATGGCGTGACCGTGAGTCCGCAATCTGGCTCCCAGAGCATGGCGTTCAAGGCGACCCTCTCCACGGAGGTCGCCGGCTTCCTGCAGAGGGATGCATTGAGTTCCGTGAACATCTCGCGCTATGCCCAGAATGCGCGCCTGACGTTCGCCGGGACCGCCGGCGAGAGCCTGGCTTTGCTCGTCGCTGACGCTGCGACCAGGCCGACAGGCCGCGACGTGGTTTATGCGGTGTATCGGCCGAACGGCGCGTTGTGGAAGGACGTGACGGCCAGCGGCAACGTCATTCTGGCCCTGCCCAATCTCCCGGAGACGGGGAGCTATCGGGTGTTCGTCGATCCGGCGGGCGGCGCGTTGTGGTCGGCCCGGTTGAAACTCTCCACGGGACAGGACGGCAATGTCGAACTGGACGGCGCAGGTGGCAGCTACCAGGCGCCCGCAGGGCAGGGCGTGCATTTCTCCATCGACACCCAGGCCGGCCAGAATCTGGGGTTGGGGATTACCGACATCGCGGTGAGTTCGGGCAGTTACTTCAATATCGCCGTCTACAGTCCGAGCGGCACGACCTTGTACAGCGGCAGCTGCTACGCCGAGGACGGATGTTCGTTGCCGCTGAGGAACACCTTGGCGGGACGCTACAGCGTGGTGGCGACACCGACCTCGGCGAGCCAGGCGATCAAGTTTCGCGCCGTGCTGTCGTCCGAGTTGCTGGATCAGCTGACCCGCGATCAGCCCTTGCATCTGGCGCTGGCCCGGTATGGGCAGAATGCGCGGCTCCGCTTCCAGGCGCAGGCAGGCGAGTCGTTGATGCTGCTGGTCGCGGCGCAGACGACACTACCCGCCGGTCGCGATGTGGTGTATCGCGTGCTACGGCCGGATGGTGCTGTCTGGAAGACGGCGACCATCAAGGTGGGCGATGCCATCAATCTGATCAATATTCCAACGTCTGGCGAGTATGCAATCCAGGTCGAGAGCCGGACAGGAAGCCCGCTGGAAGCGGACATCACCCTGTCCTCGGGCGTCGCGCTGCCGATCGACGGCGCTCCTGCGCATGTCGTGACCCGGTTGCCGGCGCAGTACAAGCACTTTTCTTTCGTCGCCAGTCAGGGGCAGAACCTGGGACTGGGCATCAGCGGCATCCAGGTCGTCGGTCCCGGCGCGCAGCGCGTCGTCGCTACTCTCTACAAGGCCGATGGCAGCACATTGGCAAGCAGTTACTGCGATGTCGAACGTGGCGGCTGCGATTTCGATCTCGCCAATCTGGCGGCAGGCAAGTACGCGCTCTTGATCGGCCAGGGCGACGATCAGGCGGCGACCTATGACGTGACGCTGTCCAGCGATCTGCCCCTTGACCTGCAGCGCGACACGCCGCTGGCCGTTTCCGTTCCCCGGCGCGGACAGAATGCGCGGCTGCGTTTCCAGGGGCAGGCGGGCGACAAACTTGCCGTGCTGGTGCAGAACCAGGCGACCACGCCCGCGGATGGCACCAGCTATTACAGCGTCTACCAGCCGAATGGCACCCTGCTCACGTCCGGATCGACGCGTACCGGTACTGCGATCGGCCTGGGTAGCCTGCCGACGACTGGCCAGTACAGCGTGGTGGTCGATCCGCAGTATGGGCAGACGATCGACACCACCGTCGCCTTGTCCACCGGCACGTCGGTGGCTGTAGACAGCAGTCGCACGTTCGCTGCGGGTCCGCCCGGCGCGGGCATTTTCTTCTGGTTCGATGCGCAGGCCGGGCAGAAGCTCGATTTCGGGCTCGATCAGATCGCACTGTCAGGCAACGGCTTCGGTTGGGTCTACGCGACGTTCTATCGTCCGGATGGCAGCAATGTCTTCTCCCGCACGAATTGTTTCCGTACCTACGGCTGCGGATTCTCCATCGACGCCGCGCAAGCTGGACGCTATGGCGTCGTGGTGGTCCCTTCGACGGAAGACCAGAGCTTCTCCCTGACCGCCTCGGTATCCAGCACCGTCGTCGGCACCTTGGCGTGGGATGTCCAGCAGTCGATCGCGCTGGACCGGCACAGCAAGACCGCCACGCTCTCCTTCAGCGGCACGGCAGGGCAGGGCGTGCTGCTGCGGGTGGTCAACCAGACGACCACGCCGGTCGGCCGGCCGGTGACCTACGCGCTGTACCGGCCGGACGGGCAGTTCTACAGATCGTTCAGCGCAAGCACCGGCAGCAGCGACCTGAGTTTCCCGGCGCTGCCGACGAGCGGCACCTATCGATTGCGGATCGTGCCCGAGGACGGTGTCACCGCGGCGATGGACATCACGTTGGACAGTACACCCTAGAACACCGACGCGGTTCCGTCGAACGGACGCAGAACGGAAGCAGGCATGGAGCGGAGCGAGCATATGACGTGGTTCAACAGCGCATGGAAAAGCGTGATCCTGGGTGGGCTGCTGGGCGCGCTGGCGTCGACGGCCGCCTCCCAACAGCTGGTCTGGTCGACGGCGGCCATGCCGGCCGTCGGCATTGGCGCTGTTCCTGCAGTGCTCGGGCAGTGGCATGCGACCACATTGGCCGATGGCAGCGAGCTGGCGCTGGCGCCCGACGGGCGCTTTCTGCGCCATCGCGTGCCCGGTCAGCGTGCGCGCGAGATCGCGCTGCCATCGGTACGCATCGATGCCAGCGTCACCTTGCTGCCGAGCGGGCGCGTGCTGGTCTGGGGCGGCCGCGATGCCAAGGGCCGGCTGCAGGACGGCGGCGCGTGGTTCGATCCGGCAAGCGCCTCCGTGCAGCCGGCCACGGGGCTGAGCCTGCGTGCGCGCTATGGACATACCGCCACGGTCCTTACCGATGGCCGCCTGCTCCTCGCCGGCGGCACCGGCGATGGCGCCGGCGCTGGCGCGCAGCTCTGGGACGAAGCCAGCGATCGGACGATCACCCTGCCTGCGGATCTGCCGGGCGGCGGCAACGCAAGCTCGCGCCTGCTGGCCGATGGCCGTGTGGCGTTGCCGGCGTCGCGGAACGCCCAGCGCATCGCCAGCGATGCCGTGTTCGATCCGCTCGCGGGTGCGTTTCTTCCGTATCCGGCCAGCATCGCCGATACGCCAGGCGCGCCACGACTCGCCGGCAGCGTGCCGGTGCAGGGGGCAGCCGGCGTCGCGCCGACCGCGCGGCTCGCGCTGCGCTTCTCGCGTCCGCTGCACATGCCCACGTTGTCCGCGCGCACCGTCACCCTGGTCGGTCCGGAGGGGCGCGTCGCGCTACGCATCGCGCCTGTAGAGCAGGGGCGTCTGCTGTTCGTGCAGCCGCGTCAGGCCTTGTTCCCGGACTCCCGCTATACCCTGATGGTCGACGGTGCGCGCGGCGCATCGGGCGATGCCGTGCCGCTGATCGCCCTGGATTTCCGCACCGCGGCGTACGACAGCAACGGACAGCCGGTGGCGCGCGCAACGGCCGCGCCGGCAGAAGCGGGCGCCGAACCCAGCGTGCAGATGACCGGTGCAGGCACGCCGGCGTCCTGTGCCAATGACGGTGTGCCGTGCCGTGCGCACGGCCTGTTGGTGGACGGCATCTGGTACCCAGGACAGGACAATACCGACAGCCGCTGGCGCATCTATGGCGCCTCGCAACAGCCGGAACATAACGCGCGCATCGCGCGCATCGCCGCAACCTTCCACGTGACGATGGTGCGCGGGCGTGTGGTGCGGGTGGACCAGCAACCCGTGGCCGGGGTCGAGGTCAGCATCGGCAAGGAGCGCGCGCTTACCGACAAGAACGGCTGGTTCACCCTGTTCGATGTGCCGGCGGGGCACCAGGAGCTCTACGTCGACGGTAGCACCGCCAACACGGCCGGCGCCGAATACGGTCAATTCGTCGTCGGCACCGAAGTCGCCGCCGGCCGATTGAACGAGCTCGGCTATCTGCTGCATCTGCCACGCATCGCCGCGCGCGACAAGATCCGGATCCCGTCGCCGACCGTCCAGGACATGGTCGTTGGCCACCCGGACATTCCCGGCCTGCAATTGCGCATTCCCAAGGGCACCGTCGTGCTGGACCGCAAGGGCCGCCTGGTGACCGAACTGGCGATCGTGCCGACGCCGGTCAATCGCGCGCCGTTCCCGGTCACCGAAAACCATCCGATGGCGTTCACGGTCGAGCCGGGCGGCGCGCAGATCCGCGGACTCGACCCCGGCGCCAACAACGGCATTCAGGTCTACTACCCCAACTACGACGGCTACGCCGCGGGTACCCAGGCCAATTTCTGGATGTACGACCCGCGCGATGGCTGGCGCGTCTACGGCAAGGGCACCGTTTCGGCCGACGGCAAGCATTTCGTTCCCGAGCCTGGCGTCGCCTTGCACCAGACCATGGGCGGCATGTACAGCGTGCCCAGCAACGACCCGCCCAGCGAGGCCGGGTTGCCGCCGGATGGGCATTGCTGCGGAACCCCGGGTAGCGGCGGCGTCGCCAATGCGGCCGATCCCATCGACCTGAAGACCGGCGAATTCGTCCATTCGGAAACCGACCTGCAGATCGCCGACGTGACGGCGCTGAGCCTGTCGCGCAGCTACCGTCCCCATGACATGAAGCAGCGCGAGTTCGGCATCGGCACCGCGTCCAACTGGGGCTACTACCTGCACAACCCCGGGGGCACCTACGATTCGCTCGATCTGGTGCTGCCGACTGGCGCTTATATCCGCTTCGATCGGGCCTCCGGTTCCGGCCCGCGTGGCGAGTGGCGCCAAGCCGGTTCGACCACGCAGTATGCCGGTGCCGTGCTGCAATCGGTCTACGATCCGGACCCGTTGCAACCCTGGGGTCGCGGCTTCCGCATCACCCTGCGCGACGGCAGCCGCATGCAGTTCTCCAGCTACATGGACACCCGCCTGCGCTGGCTGGAAGACCGCTACGGTAACCGCACCACGCTGCTCTACGATGCCGGCCTGGTCGCGCGCATCGTGTCGCCGAGCGGGCGCTATATCGGCCTGGAGTACGACACTCGCAATCGCATCGCGGCCGCCACCGACAACGCCGGCAATCGCTGGACCTATGCCTACGACAGCAATGGCTTGCTCGCCACGGTGGGGTTCCCCGATGGCGGCAGCAAGGCGTATGCCTACCAGACCAGAAGCCAGAACAACGCACTCGCGCAGCATCGGATGCAGTCCATCACCGACGCCCGCGGCAAGCGCGTCCTGCTCAACGAGTTCGAGGTCGTCAACGGTGTTTCCACGGGTAGGGTAATCAAGCAGACCCAGGCCGACGGCGGCGTCTTCGTCATCGACTATGCGCATGTCGACGGCGGCAGCACCGGCGTGCTCGTCACCAGTCCGGACGGCAGCAAGCGCCGCGTCGTGTTCGACGGCAACAGTGCCTACCCGAAGACCGACATCCTGGCCTACGGCACCGACAAGCAACAGACCTACAGCTTCGAGCGCAACGCCTACGGGCAGGTCACCGCCAGTATCGACCCGCTCGGCCGTCGCACCGAGTATCGCTATGACGCGGGAGGGCGACCGCTGCAGGTCACGCTGCTGGCGGGCACCACACAGGCGCGCGTGTCCAGCCTCAGCTACACCAGTGACGGCGACCTGCAATCGGCGACGGATCCGCTAGGGCGGGTCACGCGCCTGGACTACGGCGCCAACCGCTGCCTGACTGCGGTCACCGATCCTGGCGGCCGCACGGCGCGCTTCGCCTGCGATGGCGCGGGCCTGCCGTTGAGCGCGACCAATGCGATCGGCCAGACGATCGCCTTCCAGTACGCTGGCTACGATCTGGCCGGCATGGTCGATCCGTTGGGGCGCAGCACCCGCTTCCAGTACGACAGCCTCGGCAGGGTAACCGGCAGCCGAGACGACCTGGGCAACGCCACGCGCCAGGAATACGACGCGCTGGGCCGTGTCAGCAAGGCCTACGATGCCGCCGGCAATGTGACCGAATTCGGCTACGACAAGAACGGCAACGTCGTGGCGATCCTGCTGCCGCACGGCAACGGCATCACCTATACCTACGACGAGCGCAACCGTCCGTTGACCCGTACCGACGCGCTGGGCCAGTCCGAGACATGGACCTACGACACCATGGACCGGGTCGCCAGCTACACCGATCGCAAGAGCCAGAAAAAGACCTTCACCTACGACGTGCTCGGGCGCCTGTCGGTGGTCACCGAGGCCGACGGGCGTACCCAGACCTTCACCTACGACGCCGGTAACCGCCGTGTGGCGCTGGTCGATTCGGCAGCGGGAACCCTGAGCTGGGAATACGACCTGTTCGACCAGGTCATCAAGGCCATCACCCCGCAAGGCAACATCGTCTACGAATACGACGCCGCGGGCCGCCGTACCAAGATGATCGCGGCCAACCAGGCGGCACTGGAATACCGCTACGACGACGTCGACCGCTTGCGCACCCTGCTGCAGGGGAGCGAGACCGTGGCGTTCGATTACGACGCCGCCGATCGCCTCACCGAGACCACGCTGCCCAACGGCGTCAAGACCGGGTACGCCTACAACACCGCCAACCAGACCACCGGCATCGCCTGGCTCAAACCGGACGGCACGGCCCTTGGCGAGATCGGCTATGGCTACGACCAACTGGGCCGGCTGGTGGCGCAGACCGGCAGCTTCGCCCCGCAGGCGCTGCCGGCGGCCCGCAGCGGCAGCTTCGACGACAACAACCGGCAAACCCAGGCCGACGGCCAGACGCTCAGCTACGACGCCAACGGCAACCTGCTCTCCGATGGCGTAAGGACCTACGTCTGGAACGCGCGCGACCAGTTGGTGGAGATCAAACAGGGAACGGCGAGCATCGCCAGTTTCGGCTACGACCCGCTGGGTCGAAGAGTGAGCAAGACCGAAGGCGGGCAAACCGTCAGCTATCTGTACGACGGGCTGGACGCGGTGCAGGAAACCCAGGGCGGCACCGTCAACGCGATCCTGACCGGGCTTGGCATCGACGAGCGTTATGCGCGGAACGAAGCCAGCGGACGTGCGTACTTCCTGACAGACGCCCTTGGCAGCACCCGCGCACTTACCAACGCCAGCGGTGCCTTGATCCAGCGCTACGACTACACGCCTTACGGACAGACCAGTCAAGCCAGCGCAGGGACCAGCAACCCGTATCAGTACACGGGGCGGGAGCGGGACGCGAGTGGACTTTACTACTACCGTGCGCGATATTATCAGCCGGAATTAGGGCGCTTTATTGGGGAAGATCCGATTAGGCTTTCTGGTGGGATAAATGGTTACGCGTATGTGAATGGTAATCCGGTGGCCTTGGTGGATCCTTACGGTCTATGGGCCGGTATAGATGATGCAGTTTTTATGTTGGGCGGAGCATTGGTGGGTGTTGGCGGGCAAGGAATATCCGATCTCATCTCCGGAGATTTGAGCGGTTGGGAGAAATATACGGGCGCTGCCGCAGGTGGAGCGTTAGGGGGTGAGGCGCTGCTCTATACCGGAAATCCAATTCTTGCAGGCGCAGTTGGTGGAGCTTCCACTAATGCGACTTCGCAGGGGCTTGAAATGCTTACTGGGAAACGTGCATGTTTTAACTGGAGCACTTTCATTGCTGATAGTGGTATCGGTGCGCTGACTGGGTTTATTCCTGGCGCTGGGAAGCTAATGCCTGGATTTGCTGGCCGAAACGGAATATCTGCGGTGGCAAAATCCTCCTTAACTAAATTAAAGAACGGAAGTATTAGTAGTGTCTCTGGTAAAACATTTTCCAAGATGATGGCTGCTAATATCATTGAGAATTTTCCAGGAGGTGGTGCTGGGGGAGTGGCTGCCGTTCCGTCAGGCGCTCTACTTGATAGTCAGACATCCTGTGGGTGTAAATAAGCATGAAGAATAGTAATCTAGTTTTGCGACCGGCACCTTCGGCATGCATTTTCATGGTTCTTCCACTTGTTGTAGTGGAGCTTGTTGTGATTGCTGGGTTCATTAAGGCTGGCAGTTTCGACTTGTTGTTTTTAATTTTTTCCGTAATGGCAATTGTATTTGTCTTTTATTGTGTGGCTTTTAATGCAATATTTCTTGATGGCGGTTACTTGTGCGCATGGGGGCCTTTTTCCAGGCAGCGCTGTAGTGTTAAAGGACGACTGGTTGAAGTTGGCTTTAGAGGGCGTGGCGATAAAGAATTTGGATTAATTCATAGTGTTGGATTTTATATTTCTCTGAGAGATCAATTCTCTAATAAAATATTGCTAGAGAAAAACTTAAAGATTTTCAAAAGGGGCGACATTGCAAATCTTGTAGGTGCTTTGGCTGAGGCTGGAGCGATTGTTGATATTGATAAGATATCGAGATATTTTATGAGGCTTTAATTTGAGCGGTGTTAGACCGATTTCCCATGTATCGGTGAAGCGCTCAGTTACGCCGCCAATGGTGTCGTAAGCTCCCCTACATAGCAGACACCACATAAGTAGATCTTTATGGCATCGTTTCACAGCCAGGAGGTCCTATGCGCACATCGAAGTTAACCGAGACGCAGATCATCGCGACGCTCAAGCAGGCCAACGCCGGCGTACTGGTCAAAGACATCTGTCGCCAAGTCGGCATCAGTACGGCGGCCTACTACCAGTGGAAGAGCAAGTAGGCTGGCTTGGAGGCCTCCGAGCTTCGACGGGTCAAGGAGCTGGAGTCCGAGAACACCAATCTCAAGCGGATTTATGCCGAGCTGGCGCTCGACAACGCGGCGATGTAAGGACCTAATCGCAAAAAACTCTAGGGCCAGCGCGCAAGCGCGAGGCGGTGCGGCTTCTTGTCGAGGTTCGCGCGCTTCCGTTGCGCCGCTCTTGTGCATGCGTCGGGTTGTCGCGGGCGGCGTGGTACGCACCGCCTTTTGACTGGGCGGTGCGCGACGCCAAGCTGATCGCCGAGATCGACCGTTTCGTTGAAGCATACCCCATTCGCGGCTTCTGGAAGTGCAGCGACCACCTCCGCAAGCAGCACCCGGGCTGGAATCCCAAACGGATCTATCGCGTGTACAAGGCCATGAATCTCAACCTGCGCCGCGCCGCCAAGCGGCGCCTGCCCAAGCGTGAGCGTGTGTCGCTCTACGTGCCGAGGCTGCCAGACACGGTCTGGTCAGTCGATTTCATGAGTGACGCGCCGACCTGCACCGCAGATTTCGCACCTTCAACGTCGTGGATGATTTCAACCGCGAGGTGCTGCACATCGAAGTGGATACCTCGATCAACTCGCAACGCCTGGTGCGTGTGTTCGAGCAGATCAAACGCGACCATGGCCTGCCGCGGCTGGCGCGCTCGGACAACGGCCCCGAATTTCTGGGCGAGGTATTCACCGGTACAACGAATAGCGATCCCACGACTCGCTCGGTAGAATGACCCCGTTCCAGTGCCGCAACCCACACGCAGAAAGTTCTACTTTTAAAGCGCCTGCTTGACGTGGGGCTTACGGTTTTTAAGTGCGGTCCTTTTTAAAAATTTTTGGCTTTATCGGGTTCTCCATTTCTGTTTATAGATTTTTGAAGATAATATATGGTGACAGTGGTGTAGATCCTTGCAGTAAAAATTGTGGGTTGGAGTGGGTGGTTAAATATATCTTGGGGGTATTGTTCATTTTTTCTGGGGTGGCTTGGATTATTCTGGGGTTTTTGTTGTGTGTATTGCAAAAATTCGATCTCGCGAATTGAAGAGATAGATTCTATCGCTGGCGTGTCCTCAGCTTGGGGGCGGCGCATTATTCTTGATGCGGCCAGTACTACATGCTGAAAATTTGGATGATTCGTTGGATGGTCCATCGCATCCGATTGAAAGCATCGATCTAGGAGCGTTGCGCCTGTGCCACATGGTCTGTGGCGAACGACTCCAAAAGGACTCAAGCGGACATGGTTCGATGGTGGCAACATGGTTGTCACGAACTTTGCAGCGCCGCAGGCAGGATGTTGGGGGGCGGCACCGCATTCGTGCAGCAGGGAGGCCGATCAGCGATCGATACGTGATTCTTCCAGCTGCGCATTGTGTAAAGTCGACTTTATTGCGATGCAGCAAAATCCCCGGTGCGATCCTGCCGATCTTGGGGATGCAGGGCGGGCCCACGCCCACCAGCACAGGTAAACCCGGTATTCCATCGCTATAGCGTTAGCCGATATCCCGCCGGCATCGGGGCATACCTCGCGGCGCGGTTGACAGGCTTGGGGCGATTCGGGAAGCGTAGGCGCCGGCCGCACCTCGGCGTGTGCGGTCCGGCCGCGACATGGCATGCGTTCGCCGTTCCTGGGAGGGAGTCTCTTGCACACACAGACCGCTGGCGCGCGCGCGCCGCTTCGCACGGCGCTGGCCGCGGCCGCTGCGCTTGGCCTGCTGGCGTTGGCCGCCGCCGTTCCCGGTCGTTCCGTGCCGGTCGCACCGGCGGCCGCGCCGCCGCCGCCGATCCACCCGGACCGGTGGCCGTCGCCGGCCTGGCCGCTGAAGGAGGATCCGGCGCTGGAAGCGCGCATCACCAAGCTGATGGCGCAGATGTCGGTGGAGCAGAAGGTCGGGCAGACCGTGCAGGGCGACATCGGCAGCATGACCCCGGAGGACGCGCGCAAATACCACATCGGCTCGGTGCTGGCTGGCGGCAATTCCGATCCCGGCGGCAAGTACGACGCCAGCCCGGCGCAGTGGCTGGCGCTGGCCGATGCCTATTACACGGCGTCGATGCAGACCGACGGCGCCGGCCCGGCGATCCCGATCATCTTCGGCATCGACGCGGTGCACGGTCAGAGCAACATCGTCGGCGCCACGCTGTTCCCGCACAACATCGGCCTGGGCGCGACCCGCGACCCGGAGCTGATGCGCAAGATCGGCGAGATCACCGCCGCCGAGACCCGTACCACCGGCATGGAGTGGACCTTCGCCCCGACCGTGGCGGTGCCGCAGGACGACCGCTGGGGCCGCACTTACGAAGGCTATTCGGAGTCGCCCGAGGTGGTGGCCAGCTTCGCCGGCAAGGTGGTCGAGGGGCTGCAGGGCGTGCCCGGCATGCCGGGTTTCCTGGACGGGTCGCACGTGATCTCCTCGGTCAAGCACTTCCTCGGCGATGGCGGCACCACCGACGGCAAGGACCAGGGCGATACCCGGATCAGCGAGCAGCAGCTGCGCGACATCCACGGCGCCGGCTATCCGCCGGCGATCGCGGCGGGGGCGCAAACGGTGATGGCCTCGTTCAACAGCGTCAACGGGGTCAAGATGCACGGCAACACGGTCATGCTGACCGACGTGCTGAAGGGGCAGATGCATTTCGGCGGCTTCGTGGTCGGCGACTGGAACGGCCATGCCCAGGTCCCCGGCTGCCGCAAGGACGATTGCCCGGCCGCGTTCAACGCCGGCGTCGACATGCTGATGGCGCCGGACAGCTGGAAGGGCGTCTACGAGAACGCGCTGAAGGCGGTGAAGTCGGGGCAGATCCCGATGGCGCGGCTGGACGATGCGGTGCGGCGCATCCTGCGGGTGAAGCTGCGCCTGGGCCTGTTCGAGGCCGGCAAGCCGTCGCAGCGTCCGCTCGGCGGCAAGTTCGAGCTGCTCGGCGCGCCCGAACACCGCGCGGTGGCGCGGCAGGCGGTGCGCGAATCGCTGGTGCTGCTGAAGAACCAGGGGCAGCTGTTGCCGCTGAAGCCGCAGCTCAAGCTGCTGGTGGCCGGCGACGGCGCCAACGACATGGGCAAGCAGGCCGGCGGCTGGACCCTCAACTGGCAGGGCACCGGCACCAAGCGCGCCGACTACCCCAACGGCACCACCATCTGGGAAGGCCTGCAGCAGCAGGTCGGCGCCGCCGGCGGCAGCGCCGAGCTGGCGGTGGACGGCAAGTTCGCGACCAAGCCGGACGTGGCGGTGGTGGTGTTCGGCGAGCATCCCTACGCCGAGTTCCAGGGCGACATCGCCACGCTGCTGTACAAGCCCGGCGACGACAGCGACCTGGAACTCATCAAGTCGCTCAAGGCCCAGGGCATTCCGGTGGTGGCGGTATTCCTGAGCGGGCGGCCGCTGTGGGTGAACCGCGAGATCAACGCCGCCGACGCCTTCGTCGCGGCCTGGTTGCCGGGTTCGGAAGGCGCCGGCATCGCCGACGTGCTGCTGCGCAAGGCGGACGGCAGCGTGCAGTACGACTTCCACGGCAAGCTGAGCTTTTCCTGGCCGCGCACCGCGGTGCAGTTCGCCAACAACGTCGGGCAGAAGAACTACAGCCCGCAGTTCGCCTTCGGCTATGGCCTCACCTACGAGGACAAGGGCGATCTGAGCCGGCTGTCCGAGGTGTCGGGCGTGTCCGGTGCGCAGGCGGTGGGCGGGGTGTACCTGGACCGCGGCAAGCCGGCGGCGGGCATCAACCTGATCCTGTTCGGCGGCACGCAGGCCAATCTGCCGGCGGCGACCTTCCCGGCGGCACTGGCCGACGGATCGCTGAAGGTCACCGCGATCGACCACAAGGCGCAGGAGGATGCGCGACGCTTCGTCTGGTCCGGCAGCGGCACGTCCGGGTTGGCGCTGGTGTTGCCCAAGCCGCTGGACGTGTCGCGCGAGAGCAATGGCGACGTGCAATTGATCCTGACCGTCAAGGTGGATGCGGCGCCCGGCGCCGCCGCGCGCATCGGCGTGGCCTGCGGCCACGACTGCGGCGCGTGCGTGGACCTGGGCAAGGCCTTGGCCGCGCTGCCCAAGGGCGAGTGGCGCACGCTGGGCGTGCCGTTGAAGTGCTTCGCGGCGGCCGGCGCCGACCTGACCCGGCTGGAGCGTCTGCCGGAGATCGAGAGCGACGGCGCACTGGATCTGTCGCTGTCGCGGATCGCGCTGGGTAGCAGTAATGACGCGCAGAGCGTGGTCGACTGCCCGCTGCATTGAGCGGCGACGAACGGTTTTCTTGAAAGAGCGGCGCCGCCCACGCGGGCGGCGTCATGGACAACGGTGCGACAGGGCTGCGGCCCGTAGGAGAAGGCAGTGGGGTTGGCGACGTTGGATGTGGCGATCGTGGTGGTCTACCTGGCGGGCATCTTCCTGCTCGCGCAATGGGTGTCGCGGGAGAAGGCCGGGCACCGCAAGAGTGCCGAGGACTACTTCCTGGCCAGCAAGACCCTGCCGTGGTGGGCGATCGGCGCCTCGCTGATCGCGGCGAACATTTCCGCCGAGCAGATCATCGGCATGGCCGGTTCCGGCTACGCGATCGGTCTGGCGATCGCCTCCTATGAGTGGATGGCGGCGCTGACCCTGCTGATCGTCGGCAAGTTCTTCCTGCCGATCTTCCTGCGCAACGGCATCTACACCATGCCGCAGTTCCTGGAGCAGCGCTACGGCAAGTGGATCCGCACGCTGATGGCGGTGTTCTGGCTGCTGCTGTACGTGTTCGTCAACCTGACCTCGATCCTGTGGCTGGGCTCGATCGCGGTGAGCCAGGTCACCGGCATGGACCAGACCCTGGCGCTGGCGCTGATCGGCGTGTTCGCGCTGGTGTACCAGCTGTACGGCGGACTGAAGGCGGTGGCGCTGACCGACATCGTCCAGGTCACCCTGCTGGTGCTGGGCGGCCTGCTGGTCGCCGGACTGACCCTGTCGCGGATCGGCGACGGCGCCGGCGTGCTCGCCGGCTTCCGCCACCTGTGGAACGCGCACCCCGAGCACTTCCACATGATCCTGTCCAGGGACAACCCGTTCTACAAGGATCTGCCGGGCCTGAGCGTGCTGATCGGCGGCCTGTGGGTGATGAACATCAGCTACTGGGGCTTCAACCAGTACATCATCCAGCGTGCGCTGGCGGCCAAGAACATCGGCGAGGCGCAGAAGGGCATGGTGTTCGCCGCGTTCCTGAAGCTGCTGATGCCGGTGGTGGTGGTGGTGCCGGGCATCGCCGCGGTGGTGCTGGCGCCGGACCTGGCCAAGCCCGACCAGGCCTATCCGACCATGATGCAGTTGCTGCCCAGCGGCATCCTCGGCCTGGTGTTCGCCGCGCTGGTGGCGGCGATCGTGGCCTCGCTGGCGTCCAAGATCAATTCGGTGGCGACCATCTTCACCCTGGACTTCTACGCCAAGTTCCGCCCGCAGGCCGACCAGCCGCAATTGGTGCGGGTCGGCCGCGTGGCCGCGGTGACCTCGGTGCTGATCGGCATCCTCACCGCGCGGCCGCTGCTGGGCAATTTCGACCAGGGCTTCCAGTTCATCCAGGAATTCACCGGCTTCTTCACCCCGGGCGTGGTGGTGATCTTCATGCTCGGCCTGTTCTGGAAGCGTGCCAACGAGGCCGGCGCGCTGACCGCGGCGATCGGCTCGGTGCTGCTGTCGTTCGCGCTCAAGAAGCTGTGGCCGGAACTGCCGTTCATGGACCGCATCGGCCTGGTGTTCGTGCTGTCGCTGGTGGCGGCGGTGCTGGTGTCGCTGCTGACCCCGCAGGCACCGGCGCGCGACCTGATCCGCACTGACGACGTGCGCTACGGCACCACGCTGGGCTTCAAGCTCGGCGCCGCGGCGGTGATCGCGATCCTGGTGGCGTTGTACGCGGTGTTCTGGTGAGCCACGGGCCGGCCGTGGCGCGGCACGCTCAGGCGTCGTCGCCCTGCCACGGCTCGGCCAGCCAGGCGTCGAGCGCCTCGGCCGGCATCGGCCGCGCGATCCAGTAGCCCTGGCCTTCGTCGCAGCCCCAGTCGCGCAGCATCCGGTACACGGTTGCGCTCTCGATGCCCTCGGCCACCACCTGTTGGCCGAAGTCGTGGCCGAGATGGATCATCGACGGCACCAGCATGCCGTCGCTGCGGCTGCCGGGCAGGGCGCGGATGAACGACTGGTCGATCTTCAGCGCGCTGGCCGGGATGTTCTTGAGATAGCCGAGGTTGCTGTAGCCGGTGCCGAAGTCGTCGATGGCGATCTTCACCCCGAGCGCGCTGATCTGCTGCAGTTGTTCGGCCACCCGCTGCGGATCGCGGATCATCGCGCTCTCGGTGAATTCGATCTCCAGTGCGCCGGGCGCCAGCGCATGCTGCTGCAGCAGCGCCTGCAGCCGGGCGATGAAGTCGGCCTGTTCCAGGTCCACCGCCGACACGTTCAGCGACACGCTGAAGGTATAGCCGCGCTGCTGCCACAGCGCCGCCTGGGCGATGCCGGTGCGCAGCACCCAGGCGGTGATGCGGCTCATCAGTGCGGTCTTTTCCGCCAGCGGGATGAAGTCGTTCGGCGCCACCGTCCCGAGCAAGGGATGCTGCCAGCGCAGCAGCGCTTCCACGCCCACGCATTCGCCGCTGCGCAGGCTCACCCGTGGCTGGTAGTGCAGGCTCAGCTGGTCGCGCGCCTCCAGCGCTTCGGGCAAGGCGGCCAGGATCCGGAAGGCATTGCGCTGGTTGGCGTCGTGGTTGCGCTCGTACAGGCTCCAGCGCTGCCCACGCTGGCGCGCCATGTCCACCGCGGTGGTCAGCGAGCGCACCGTGTGATTGGCGCTCAGCGCCCCGTCCAGACGCACCGCGCCCAGCGAGGGGCTGGCCGCATGCGGAATGCCCTGGTGGTCGATCGCCGCGGCGAAGGCGTCGCAGAGGTGCTCGCACCAGTACTCCAGATGCGCCGTGTCGCTGCCTTCCATGATGAACACGAAGGTGGTGGTGTCGATGCGGTACAGCGGCAGGTTGCCCAGCGCCTTGCGCAGGCGGTCGCGGGTGGCCAGCAGGTAGCCCTCGGCGTACTCCCAGCCCAGCGCCTTGACCATGTCGCGGAAATAGTCGATGCCGCACACGTCGATCGCCACCGCGGTGTCGTGGTGGTCGGCGGTCTGCAGCGACAGCCACATGGTCAGGTCGTCGTTGAAGCGGCTGCGGTTGGGCAGGCCGGTCAGCGCATCGACGAAGCCGCTGTTGCGCAGGGTGTCGATGCGCACCATCAGCAGGTCGCGCAGGTCCTGCAGGGTGCGGCGCGCCACCTCGTCGAACTCGTGGCGCGGCTCGCTGTCGATCACGCACAGCGTACCCAGGCTGGCGCCATCGGCCATCAGCAGCGGCGCGCCGGCGTAGAAGCGGATGAACGGCGGGCCGGTGACCAGCGGGTTGTCGCGGAAACGCGGATCCTGGCGGGCATCGGGCACCACCATCAGTTCCGGGCTGTGGATCGCGTAGGCGCAGAACGCCTGGCTGCGCGGTGTCTGCGGAACCTCCAGGCCGACCCGGGACTTGAACCACTGGCGCTGTTCGTCGATCAGCGAGACCAGCGCGATCGGCACCCGCAGGTAGCGGGACGCCAACTGTGTGACCAGATCGAAGACCTGGTCGGCCGGCGTGTCCAGCAGACACAGCTGGCGCAGGGCGCTGAGCCGTTGCGGCTCGTCCAGCAAGGCGGGTGGGGGAGACTTCAGCATGCCGGGTTATCGGCCCGGTACCAGGGGACTTGAGCGCCGGTCGGAAGGGCGGTTCAGGCTGCCGCGGCGCCCCGACGCACGCTCAGCGCGGCGGGTCGCGCTGCGGGCTGGGCCGCTTGGCCAGCTTGCGTTGCAGCGAGCGGCGGTGCATGCCGAGCAGGCGCGCGGCCGCGGAGACGTTGCCGCCGGTCTCGTGCATGGCCTGCTGGATGTGCTCCCACTGCAGGCGGCTGAGCGGGGTCATCGCGTCCGGCACGTCGCTGCCGTCCTCGTCCTCTTCCTCGGCTTCCAGGCCGATCGCGCGCAGGATCATCGGCACGGTCGCCGGCTTGGGCAGGTAGTCGTCGGCGCCGAGCTTGATCGCCTCCACCGCGGTGGCGATGCTGGCGTAGCCGGTGACCAGCAGGATGCGCATGTCGGCGCGGATTGCGCGCAGCGGCTGGATCAGCGCCAGGCCGGATTCATCGCCGAGCTTGAGGTCGATCAGCGCGTAGTCCGGCGGCGCCTCGGCGGCCAGCGCCAGTGCGGCGGCGGCGCTGTCGGCGGTGCGCGTCTCCAGGCCGCGGCGGGCGAGGGTGCGCTGCAGGGTGCGCAGGTACAGCGGATCGTCGTCGACCAGCAGGCCCAGCGGGGTGTCGGTGTTCATGCGGAGGTCTCCAGGGCGAGCAGCGGCAGGCGGAAGCCGACCCGGGCGCCGTGGTCCGGCGCCGGCTCGGTCCACAACTCACCGCCCAGGCGTTCGATGGTCGCATGCGACAGCGCCAGGCCCACGCCCATGCTCTCGGGCTTGCCGCTGCGGAACAGAGTGGCCGGCAGGCCGACCTGGTTGGCGTCGAAGCCGCCGCCGTAGTCGCGCACCTCGCCGACCAGTTCGCTGCCGGTGACCCGCACGTTCAGGTCCACCTGCGGGTGGCCGGCGCGTTCGCCGGCGTCGGCGGCGTTGTTCAGCAAGACCTGCAGCAGATGGCCGATGGCGCTTTCCATCCGCAACTGCAGCGGCGCGTCGTCGTTGCGGCGCAGCCGCACGGTCGGCCGCACCAGCTGCCACTGGTGCAGTACCTGCGCCAGCGACACCGTCTGCCCGCCGGCGCGCTGCGCCGGTGCGGCCAGCGCCAGCACCCGTTCGCGGCACTGCACCAGCAGTTCGCGCAGGGTGTCCAGGTCCTCGCGCAACTCCGGCTGGGTACTCTGTTCGGCGATGTCGTCGGTGAGCAGGGTCATCGTCGCCAACGGTGTGTTCAGCTCGTGCGCCACCGACGCGGCATGGGTGGCCAGGGCGACGATGCCCTCGTTGCGGGTGAAGCGCTCCCGCAGCAGCGCCAGCTCGCGCTCGCGCTCGCGCATGGCCATCGCCAGGCGGGTGGAGAACACCAGCACCACCACCGTGGACAGCAGGAAGTTGGCGGCCATGCCCCAGCGCTGCAGGTCCAGCGCCTGGTAGGGGCCATGCGGCAGCGGCAGGCCGAACAGCGCGCTGACCGCATAGCCGGCCACGCAGGCCAGCGCCACCGCCAGCGCCCAGCGCAGCGGCAGGGCCAGCACCGCCAGCGCGATCAGCACCAGGAACAGCGAGCCGAAGGCGTTGCCGATGCCACCGCTCCAGCCGACCATCCAGGTCAGCACGGTCACATCGACCAGGATGTGGCCGAAGGCGGTGGCCGGGGCGGCCGAGTCGGCATGGCGCAGGCGCAGCTGCGCGTACAGGTTGAACAGCGCCAGCACCGCCACGCCGGCCCACAGCGGCGCCTGCGGCAGCGGCAACTGCAGCGGCCAGGTCGCCACCAGGATCGTCGCGGCCTGGCCGGCGGTGGCCAGCCAGCGCAGGCTGCACAGGGTGCGCAGGAAGGAGGCATCGGTGGAATCCATGCTGCGCATCGTATGCGCTGGACCCGGGGGCTGCCTGCGACAAACCGTCGCAGCGGTGCCGCCTGGCTGAATCGGCGGTGCCGGCGCGTGCGGCAGGAGCGGCCGCGCAGGCTAAAATGGGCGCATGTACGATGCCGTCAGCCGCCCCACGCCTCCCGCCGATGCCGCGCCCTGGGCGCGCCGTCTCACCCAGCCGGTCCGCATCGGCGGCGTCACCATGGGCGGCGGCAAGCCGGTGGTGGTGCAGTCGATGACCAATACCGACACCGCCGACGTCGCCTCCTCGGTCAAGCAGGTGGCCGAACTGTGGCGCGCCGGCTCGGAACTGGTGCGCCTGACCGTCAACAATCCCGAGTCGGCCGCGGCGATCCCGCGCATCGTCGACAAGCTGCGGATGATGGGCATCGAGGTGCCGCTGATCGGCGACTTCCACTACAACGGCCACCAACTGCTGGCGGCGGAGCCGGCCTGTGCCGAGGCGCTGGCCAAGTACCGGATCAATCCCGGCAACGTCGGTTTCGGCAAGAAGAAGGACACCCAGTTCGCGCAGCTGATCGAGTTCGCGCTGAAGTACGACAAGCCGGTGCGCATCGGCGCCAACTGGGGTTCGCTGGACCAGGCCCTGGCGGCGCAGCTGATGGACGAGAACTCGCGGCGCGAGGTGCCGTGGGATGCCGGCCGGGTGCTGCGCGAGGCGCTGATCCGCTCGGCGCTGGACTCGGCCGAGCGCGCGGTGGAGCTGGGCCTGGGCCGGGACCGCATCGTGCTCAGCTGCAAGGTCAGCGGCGTGCAGGAGCTGATCGCGGTGTACCGCGACCTGGCGCAGCGTTCGGACTTCGCCCTGCACCTGGGCCTGACCGAGGCCGGCATCGGCAGCAAGGGCATCGTCGCCTCCAGCGCGGCGCTGGCGGTGCTGCTGCAGGAAGGCATCGGCGACACCATCCGCATCTCGCTGACCCCGGAGCCGGGGCAGTCGCGCACGCAGGAAGTGATCGTCGCCCAGGAACTGCTGCAGACCACCGGCCAGCGCGCCTTCACTCCGCTGGTCACCGCCTGCCCGGGCTGTGGCCGCACCACCTCCGAGTTCTTCCAGGAGCTGGCCAAGGTGGTGCAGAACCACGTCCGCGCGAAGATGCCGGAGTGGAAGGTGACCCATCCCGGCGCCGAGAGCATGACCCTGGCGGTGATGGGCTGCGTGGTCAACGGGCCGGGCGAGTCGCGCCACGCCAACATCGGCATCTCGCTGCCGGGCACCGGCGAAGCGCCGGCCGCGCCGGTGTTCATCGATGGCGAGAAGAAGGTGACCCTGCGTGGCGAGAACATCGCCCATGAGTTCGTGGCGTTGATCGACGATTACGTCGAACGCACCTATGTCCGCCGCACCGGGTGAGTCCGCCGCCGAGGCAGCCGGCCTGCGCCGCTGGCTGCGGCTCAATGCCTGGCGCGTGTTGCTGCTGTTCGCCGGAGTCCTGCTGCCATTGGGCGTGTTCGTGGCCCTGGCCGACGAAGTGCATGCGCTGGAAGACCTGTATTTCGACGAGCCGCTGCTGTGGAGCATGCGCGGCCTGACCAGCCCGGGCTGGGATCGTTTCTTCACCGTGGTCACCGAGGCCGGCTACCAGTACGGTGTGATCCCACTGGATACCTTGATCGTGCTGGTGCTGCTGGGCCTGCGCCGCTGGCGCGAGGCGTTGTTCGCGGCGTTGTCCTTCATTGGCTCGGCGCTGCTGAACATGGGCGCCAAGCAGTTCTTCCAGCGCGACCGGCCCAGCCTGTGGGAGTCGATCGCGCCGGAACACCACACCTTCAGTTTCCCCAGCGGGCACGCGATGGGCTCGATGACGCTGGCGGCGGTGCTGATCGCGCTGAGCTGGCGTACCCGCTGGCGCTGGCCGGTACTGTGGCTGGCCGGCAGCTTCACCCTGCTGGTCGGGGTGTCGCGGGTGTACCTGGGCGTGCATTACCCCTCGGATATCCTCGGCGGCTGGAGCGCGGCGCTGGTGTGGGTGGTGGGGCTGTACCTGCTGCTGTTCCGCGGCGAGCGCCGGCCGCGCTGGCGCGCGCGGCGCGCATTGGCATAATTTCCAGTACGCGCCAATCCACACTGCTGGCGCTCGCTGTGCCGTCGCCTCCAAAACCTGCGAAGGATGAACACATGACCAGATCCGAGCGAGCGTGTCAGATTTGGGCAGTGCTGGCGTGGGCGGCACGCCATCGCCAGTCTTTAACCTACTCCCAGTTGGCCGCACTCACGGGCGCACATCGCGCGGGTCTCGGTCAGCTACTTGAGCCTATTCAGTCGTATTGCTTGCTAAATCAGCTGCCCCCGCTCACAGCGATAGTCGTACAGCAGGAGTCGGGTTTGCCGGGAAGCGGCTTTATTGGGGCCACTGCAGAAGAGTTGGGTAGGGCGCAAATGGCGGTTTTCGGATGTGACTGGCTCGCGCATGGCAATCCTCAGCCTGAAAGGTTCGAAGCTGCTGTTCGCCAACGTCCGTCCAATGGAGAGAATTGATTTCTTCCGCCTCATGGTGCGGGCAGCGCTTTATGTAACTGCAAAGCGGCCCACTACCTATTTGTAAAACGGGAAAAGTATTTCCTGTGCTGATGTTGTTCGAGCGTTCGTTGCAGTCTCCGCTACCAGCTCGAACTGGCGCCGCCGCCGCCGGAGCTGCCGCCGCCGGAGGAGGAGTCGCTGCTGGAACTGGAGGACGACGAGGATGAGGACGATGCCGCAGACTCGGCCGCGGCGCGTTCCCTGGCGGCTTGAGCGGCATGGTAGCTGGCGGTGTAGGCGAACACGCCGGGCGCGGTCTCGGCGATATGGCCCTTGCGGATCAGCGCATTGCGCCGCCGTGTGAGCGCCTGCAGGAAGCGGCTGTAGCGCTGCGGCGAGCGGTAGCGCTGCGCGGCGATGGCCAGGGTCAACACCAGGATCAGCAGTTCCAGCGCCAGGAAGATCACCGTCATCGTCATCGACCTGGCCGACAGCAGCACCACGAAGATGCCGGGATTGGCGCTCAGGAACAGGCGGATGAACCACGCCCAGAAACCGCCGCGCGCGGTGTCCTGGACCAGTTCCTCGGGCTTGTCCGACAGGCGCGGATGCCGCCGAAGCAGACGCCTGCGCAGATAGCCGGTCCAGGCCTGGCGCAGCGGCAGCAGCAGCCACACCAGCGCCAGCAGGCCCGCCCAGGCGACGGCGCCGCGCTGCCAGTGCATGCCGTCGTCGGCCGCTTGCGCCAGTTCGGCGACGGCGGCGGGATCCTGCGCGGCGGCGCGGCCCATGAAGTCGAACGCGGCGACGATCGCGTCGGCGGTATCGCCCTGGCGCAGGCGCGGCGCCAGGTAATCGTCCAGCGCGTGCCGGGCGACCACGTCGGGCAGCGCGCCCTCCAGGCCGTAGCCGACTTCGAAGCGCGAACGTCGGTCCTGCATCGCCAGCACCAGCAGCAGGCCGTTGTCGCTGCCTTGCCGGCCGAGCCGCCAAGTGCGGAAGGCGCGCTCGGCCAGAGCCTCGATCGGTTCGTCCTGCAGCGACGGCACGATGTAGACCGCGCCCCAGATGTGCTGGCGTTCGCGCAGGCGCTGCAGTGCCGCGTTGATCCGCTGGGTGTCGTCCGCACTGAGCGTGCCGGCGGGGTCGACCACGTTCGGCGTGTAGGGCGGAATGGCGACGGCGCAGCGGCCGAGCGCCGGCCACAGCAGCAACGCCAGCACCAGCAGGGCGCTCAGCCGGAACGGCGTCCAGCCGCGCGGAACGCTGGCGGCGGCATGTGCGGCCTGGCTGCGCATCGCTAGGCCAGGCTGTACAGGGCGGCGGCTCGCGCGTGCAGCGCGGTCGTGTCGAACAGCGGCACCGCCGCGTCGGCAGGGCCGACCAGCAATCCGATCTCGGTGCAGCCCAGGATCACCGCCTCCGCGCCTTGCGCCTGCAGGCCTGCGATCACCTCGCGGTAGCGCAGCCGCGACGGCGCCTGCACCACGCCCTGGCACAGTTCCTCGTAGATGATGCGGTGCAAGTCCTCGCGCGCCGGCGCATCCGGGATCAGCACGTCGAAGCCGCGCCGTTGCAGCCGTTCGCGGTAGAACGCCTGCTCCATGGTGAAGCGCGTGCCGAGCAGGCCGACGCGGACGATGCCGGCGGCCTGCAACGCATCGCCGGTGGCATCGGCGATGTGCAGCAGCGGCAACGGGACCGCGGCGGCGATCGCGTCGGCGACGCAGTGCATGGTGTTGGTGCACAGCACCAGGAAATCGGCGCCGCCGGCCTGCAGCGCGCGCGCCGAGGCCGCCAGCGCGGCACCGGCCGCGTCCCAGTCGCCGTCGCGCTGGTACTGCGCGATCTCGTGGAAGTCCACGCTGTGCAGCAGCAGCTTGGCCGAATGCAGTCCGCCCCGTTGTGCGCGCACCGTCTCGTTGATGTGCCGGTAATAGGGCAGGGTGGATTCCCAGCTCATGCCGCCGATCATGCCGATCGTCTTCATCGTGCGTCGCTTGCCGCCGTGTCGAGTGCGCGAGGATGGTAGCGGCATCGGTCGCGTGCGGCGACCGCGCGCTGTGCCTGTGTCGGCGATCGTCGGGACGCCGCGGCGCGACGCGGCGTCACGCGCACCGCTAGGCGTCCAGGGTCGGCGGCGTGCCGGCCCCGGCGCACGCTGCGCGCCGTGCCAGCACCGCCTCGCGGTGGGCGATGTAGGCGTTGGCGCCGAGGATCACCAGCGCGCCCAGCACGGTACCGCCGTCCGGCGTCTCGTCGAACAGCCACCAGCCGAACAGCGCCACCAGCGGCAGCTGGGTGAAGCTGATCGGAGTCAGTGCGGAGACCTCGCCGAGGCGCAGCGCATGCGTCCACAGCAACTGGCCGAGGGTGCCGAACAGGCCGGTGGCCAGCAGCCACAGCCAGTCGATGCCGTGCGGCCAGCGCCACACGAACAGCGCCGGCAGCAGCGACATCGGCACCCAGAACGCATAGGTGTAGAACACCACCGTGTTGGCGGCGTCGACCCGCGCCAGTTGCTTGATCTGGATCGCGACCAGGGCGCTCATCACCGCGGCCAGTACCGCCACCAGGGTGCCGGGGCTGAACGCGGCGGCGCCGGGACGCACGATCAGCAGTACCCCGACGAAGCCGCACAGCACCGCCAGCCAGCGCCGCAGGCGCACCGTCTCGCCCAGCCACAGGGCTGCGGCCAGGGTCGCGAACAGCGGGGTGGAGTAGGACAGTGCGATCGCCTGCGACAGCGGCAGATGCCCGATCGCCCAGAACCCGGCGAGCATCGACACCAGGCCGATCGCGGTGCGCAGCAGGTAACGCGGCAGTTGCGCGGTGCGTGGCAGTGGCCGGCCCGGCCGCAGCAGCATCGGCAACAGGAACAGCAGGCCGAACAGGTTGCGGAAGAAGGCGATCTGCAGCGTGGACAGCTGCGCCGACGCCAGCCGGATCGCGACGACCATCAGCCCGAAGGCCATCGTACTGGCCAGCATCAGCAGCGCCGCGCGCAGCGGCGTGGGCGCGGCTACCACTGTGCGCCGACGATGCGCGGCTCCGGCTCCAGGATGACGCCGAAGCGCTCGCTCACCGAAGCGGTGATGCGCCGCGCCAGTCCCAGCAGCTCGGCACCGCTGGCCTGGCCGTGGTTGACCAGCACCAGCGCGTGCGCGGCGGACACGCCGGCATCGCCGTCGCGGTAGCCCTTCCAGCCGCAGGCCTCGATCAGCCACGCCGCCGACAGCTTGCGCTGGCTGTCGTCGTCGCCGGGAAACACCGGCAACGCCGGGTGTTCGTGCTGCAGTGCCAGCGCCTGTTCCAGCGGCAGCAGCGGGTTCTTGAAGAAGCTGCCGGCGTTGCCGAGCACGTCCGGGTCGGGCAGCTTGCGCCGGCGGATGTTGATCACCGCCTGGGCCACGTCCGGCGCACTGGGCGTGGCGATGCCCATCGCCTGCAGTTCCTCGCCGATGCCGGCGTAGTCCAGGCGCAGCGCGTGCAGCCGCGGCAGGTTGAACTCCACCGCGGCGATCAGGTAGCGGTCGGGCTGGCGCTTGAACAGGCTGTCGCGGTAGCCGAACTCGCAGGCGGCCGCGTCCAGCCGCACGAAGCGCGCGTCGGCGCGGTCGTAGGCCTCGACCACGTGCACGAACTCGCCCATCTGCGCGCCGTAGGCGCCGATGTTCTGGATCGGCGCGGCGCCGACCGTGCCGGGGATCAGCGCCAGGTTCTCCAGGCCTGACAAACCTTGCGCCAGCGACCACATCACCAGGTCGTGCCAGCCCACGCCGGCGCCAGCGCGGACGATGGCGTAGTCGGCGCGGTGCTCCAGGGTGTCGATGCTGCGGTTGGCGAAGCACAGCACCACGCCCGGCGCATCGCCGGCGAACAGCATGTTGCTGCCGCTGCCCAGCGGCAGCAGCGCGGCGCCGGCCAGCTCCGGCGCCAGCAGCGCCTCGGGCAGCGCCTCGGGCGCGAAGATCTGCAACAGCCACGGCGCCTGCGCGGCGACATGGAAGGTGTTGAGCGCCTGCAGCGGCGCCTGCGCGGTGAGCGACCAGGCCGTCGTGCTCATGGGACGACCACGTCCCCGCGGCTGGGCGCTTCGCGGCGCCGGCGCATCGCCTCCACGCACTCGCCGATCAGCTCCGGCCCGCGGAACACCAGGCCGCTATAGCACTGCACCAGGGCGGCCCCGGCGGCCATCTTCGCCACCGCATCGGCACCGGAGAGGATGCCGCCGACGCCGATCAGCGGGATGCTCTCGGGCAGGCGCGCGCGCAGCCGGCGCAGCACCAGGGTGGACTGGCCCAGCAGCGGCGCGCCGGACAGGCCGCCGCTTTCGCCACCCAGCGGTTCGTGTTCCAGGCCGGGGCGGGCGACGGTGGTGTTGGTGGCGATCACCCCGTCCACCTGCAGGTCCGACAGCACCCGCGCCGCCGCGTCGATGTCGCTGTCGCTCAGGTCCGGCGCCACCTTGACCAGCATCGGCACGCGCTTGCCGTGGCGCGCCGCCAGCGCTTCCTGCGCCTCGCGCAGGCGCGCGATCAGCTGCCGCAGCGCCTGTTCCTCCTGCAGCTCGCGCAGGCCGGCGGTGTTGGGCGAGGAGATGTTGACGGTGACGTAGTCGGACAGCGCATAGACCTTTTCCAGGCAATGCAGGTAGTCGGACGCGGCGTCCTCGTTCGGGGTGTCCTTGTTCTTGCCGATGTTGATGCCGAGCAGGCCGCGCCGGCGCCGCGCGCGCTCGACGTTGCGCACCAGCGCATCCACGCCCAGGTTGTTGAAGCCCATGCGGTTGATCACCGCCTGCTGCCGCGGCAGCCGGAACATGCGCGGCTGCGGATTGCCGGCCTGCGCGCGCGGGGTGACCGTGCCGATCTCGACGAAGCCGAAGCCCAGCGCCAGCAACGCGTCGATGTGCTCGCCGTTCTTGTCCAGGCCCGCGGCCAGCCCGACCGGGTTGGGGAAGTCCAGACCGAAGGCGCGCGTGGGCATCGGTGCGATCGTGCGCGCCAGCAGCGGATTGGTGCCGGTGCGGTAGGCCAGCTCGATCGCGCGCAGGCCCAGGGCATGCGCGCGCTCGGCGTCGAAGGCGAACAGGAACGGTCGGGCGAGGGAGTACATGGCGTGGCTCAGTTCAGCGTCCCGGCGAAGGCGCGGGTGCGGTAGTGGAACGCGACGACGCCGTCGCGCTGGTGCCGGTCGAACAGCGCGCGCAACGCGTCCAGCATCGGCGCATGCTGCGGGTGGCCGGGCAGCGGCGCGTAGGAGGAGGACAGCAGGCGTCCGCGCAGCGCCTCGAAATCCATGCGCTGCGCGTTGGGGAACTGCGCGGTGCCGCGCAGGCCGGCGCCGAACCAGCGCTGCATGGTGGCATCGTCGTGGTAGCGCTCGGCCACCGCGCTGTAGTCGGTGCCGTACTCCAGCAGCAACTGCTCGTAGCCTTCCAGGAATGGCGTGGCGTCGAGCAGGCGCGAGTTCCAGTACACCAGCGCCAACCCGCCCGGACGCAGCACGCGTGCCCATTCGCGACGCACCGCCTCCAGGTCGAACCAGTGGAAGGCCTGCGCGGCGCTGACCAGGTCCACGCTGGCATCGGCCAGGGTGGTGGCCTCGGCGCTGCCGTCGATGGCGCGGAAGCCCGGCAGGTCCTGCAGCAGCGCCACTGCGGCCTCGCGCATGGCCGCGTTCGGCTCCACGGCCAGGGTCGGATGCCCGGCCTGCAGGAACAGGCGCGTGGAGATGCCGGTGCCGGCGCCGATGTCGGCGACCAGCGCATCGCGCGCCACGCCCAGCTCGCCATGCACCCAGTCCAGCAGCGCCGCCGGATAGCTGGGGCGGTAGCGCACGTAATCGGCGACGCGGTCGCTGAAGCGTTCCCGCGGCGCGGCGGCGTCCCGGCTCACGACTGGGTGCTGGCGAACCAGGCCAGCCCGCCGAAGAACAGCACGAAGGCCAGCACGGCCAGCACGGCCAGCACCACCGCGGCCCAGCCCAGGATCAGCCCGCCCACCGCCAGGCCATCGCCCTGGAAGCGCTGCGGCTGGCGGCGGATCTCCGCCCTGGCCAGATGCCCGGTGATGATCGCGCCGAGGCTGCCGAGCACCGGCATCAAGGTCCAGCCGAGAATGCCGGCGATCAGGCTGACCACCGCCAGGGAATTGGTCTCGCGCACCTGACTCATCGCTGTCGCTCCTTGCAGAAGGAAAGGGGGCGGCGGCCGCAGGGTGCGGGCCGCCGCGCTCGCCGCGTTACAGATCGAACTTGATGCCCTGCGCCAGCGGCAGCGAATCGGAGTAGTTGATCGTGTTGGTCTGCCGGCGCATGTACACCTTCCACGCGTCCGAACCGGATTCGCGGCCGCCGCCGGTGTCCTTCTCGCCGCCGAAGGCGCCGCCGATCTCGGCGCCGGAGGTGCCGATGTTGACGTTGGCGATGCCGCAGTCGCTGCCGGCCGCGGACAGGAACTTCTCCGCCGCCTTCAGGTTCTGGGTGAAGATCGACGAGGACAGGCCCTGCGGCACGCCGTTCTGCATGTCGATGGCCTCGTCCAGGGTGCTGTACTTCATCACGTACAGGATCGGCGCGAAGGTTTCGTGCTGGACGACTTCATCGCTGTTCTTCAGGCCGGTGACGATGGCCGGCAGCACGAAGTTGCCCGGGCGGTCCAGCGCGGTGCCGCCGGTCTCGATGGTGCCGCCGGCGGCCTTGGCCTTGGCGATCGAGTCCAGGAACTGCTCGACCGCGCCGCGGCTGTTCAGCGGGCCCATCAGGTTGGCCGGGTCGGTGGGATCGCCGATCTTGCCTTCGACCTGCTTGTAGGCCTTGACCAGGGTGGCCAGCACGGTGTCGTAGATCGATTCGTGCACGATCAGCCGGCGCGTGGTGGTGCAGCGCTGGCCGGCGGTGCCGACGGCGCCGAACACGATGCCGGGCACCGCCAGCTTCAGGTCGGCGCTCTCGTCGAGGATGATCGCGTTGTTGCCGCCCAGCTCCAGCAGGCAGCGGCCCAGCCGGCGCGCGCACTTCTCGGCGACGACGCGGCCGACCTGGGTGGAGCCGGTGAAGCTGATCAGCGGGACGCGGGTGTCCTCGACCAGGCGCTCGGACAGGGCCACGCCGGCGTCGTTGATCAGGAAGAAGATGTCCGGGAAACCGGCGTCGCGCAGCGCCTCGTTGCAGATCTTCATCGACGCGATCGCGGTCAGCGGGGTCTTGTTGGACGGCTTCCAGATGCAGATGTCGCCGCAGATCGCCGCCAGGAACGCGTTCCAGCTCCACACCGCGACCGGGAAGTTGAACGCGCTGATGATGCCGACCAGGCCCAGCGGCTGGTACTGCTCGTACATGCGGTGGCCGGGGCGCTCCGAATGCAGGGTGTAGCCGTACAGCATGCGGCTCTGGCCGACCGCGAAGTCGGCGATGTCGATCATCTCCTGCACTTCGCCGTCGCCTTCCGGCTTGCTCTTGCCCATTTCCAGCGCGACCAGCGAGCCCAGCGCGTCCTTGTGCTTGCGCAGCGCTTCGCCGCACAGCCGCACGGCTTCGCCGCGGCGCGGTGCCGGGGTGGTGCGCCAGACTTTGAACGCGGCCTGGGCGCGGGCGATCACCGTCTCGTAGTCCTGCTCGGTGGTGGCCTGGACGTCGGCGATGATCTCATTGCTCGACGGGTTGAGCGGCTGCAGCACGCCAGCGCCGGTGGCGCTGGACCACTCGCCATTGCCGAGATAGGTGCCGGAGTTGGTGGCGGCGAGGCCGAGCGCCTTGAGCAGGTCAGCGGACATGGAATCTCCTGGGTTCGTTGCGACAGGGAAGGCGACCGCAGGCGGGGGACGCGGGACGCGCAGCCGGCAATTTTAGCAGACCGGACGCATCCGGCCGCCGCCGCTGGCGGGGGCGGCTGGCGAGCGCAAAAAAAAGCGTGGGCATGCCGTAGAATCCCCGCCAGGCCAATGGCCCCGTAGCTCAGCTGGATAGAGCGGTCCCCTCCTAAGGGACAGGTCGTGCGTTCGAATCGCGCCGGGGTCACCATTTCGTGCATGCCGTCCGCCGCGGCCGCGGCGCCGCCAGCGGCCATCGCGTTGCCTGCCCATGCATCCTGCGCAGCGGCCGCGATGGTGAATCGCGCGGTGTCCGATCTGTCTGCAATAACGTCCTCTACACCTTGTACCGACGCGGCCTGAGCATCGTCCTGCGTAGGCTGCGTCCGTCGGCCACTGCGCTTGGCGGCGATTCGCGCCGCGTACTCTACTTTTGCAGTGCCGATGGACGACGAGGACGGAGTCGCCTCCGCCACGTCCGCCACAAGCGTCCCGCCCGCAACTCCGTGCGGCGGGACGATCGCCGCCGCGCATCGGCGGTCCTGATCGCCTCGGGCCTGGCGTGATCGCCGGCTTGCCGGCACGCCCGCAGCGATTCCCACCCCTATGCGAAGCAGGAGTCAGAGATGAAAACAGCAATGAAGATGGTCCTGGTCGGTTCGATGCTGGCTGCGCTTGCGGCCTGCAAGCGCGACGGCGACCAACCGGCCACCGATCCGAATGCGGCCAACCCGCCCGCAGCGGCCGACGGTAGCCCGGCAGGCGGCAGCACCGCCCCGGCCGGCACCACCAGCGGCGATGCCAGCGGCACCGCGACCGGGCAAGGCACGATGCAGGGCCAGGACGCGTCGCAGGGCGTGCCGCCGACCACGACGTCTCCGACCAGCCCGACTACCCCCCAGGATCCTGCCAACCCGGATCCGCAGCAGCAGCCGCCGACCGATCAGAAGCAGCAGTAAGGCTTGCGCAAAACGCGCGGCGCCAGCGGCGTCGCGCGTTCCCTGCGCGCCGATCGCGCAGGCCTGCATGGACGGCGTTGCGTGTCGCCCGGCGCACCCTGCTTGGTGGCCTTAACGTGGTGTTTCCTGGCTTGGCGCGATAGTCACTTTTGCAACCGTTTGCCAGGGCCGCAGCGCCGATGCTGCGGTCGCACACGCGGCGCTTGACAGCGCCCCGGCGCATGATGTCCTCTTGCGTCCATGCCTCTGGTCTTCGCCCCTATCGCCATCTCGCTTCCGCGCTCGCTTCGGCACGCGGCGGGCGCTGCTGCGGGCATTACCACCGGTATTACCACCCTCACCATTCGCCCGGTGCGGCCCGTCGTCTTCGTCTGATCGTCGAACACCACGGCCCCGCACCCGGATCAGGATGCGGGGGAATCCCTCAGCCTGATGCGAGCGGGGCCTCCACTCCGAGGTCTTCCATGTCGCCCCCCGCCGTCGCTCCTGCTGTCGCCGCTTCGCCCGATTCCGCCGTCGATCCCGCGCTCGCCGCCGCCACTGTCGTGCACAAGTTCGGCGGCACCTCGGTGGCCGATGCCGAACGCTACCGTCATGTCGCGCAACTGCTGTTGGCGCGCCCGGAACGTCTCCAGGTCACCGTCGTCTCGGCGATGAAGGGCGTCACCGATGCGTTGATCGGCCTGGCCGAACTGGCCGCGCGCGGCCACGGCGACTGGCGCGAGCGCTGGCACGAGACCCGTGCCCGCCATCGCGCCGCCGCAGTGGCCTTGCTCGGCGAACATGCCGGCGCCACGGTCGAATGGCTGGACGCGCGCTTCGAGCACCTGGCCGAGATCCTCGCCGCGCTGGCGGTGATCGGCGAACTACCGCGGGAAGTGCTGGACCGCGTGCAGGGGTTGGGCGAGGTGTACTCGGCGCAGTTGCTGGGCGACCACCTGCGTGCGCTGGGCGAGGAGTGCGCGGTGCTGGATGCGCGCGAGGTCTTGGTGGTCGACCGCGGCGAACTGGGCGTGGACGTGGACTGGTCCGCCAGCGCGCAGCGCCTGGCGCAATGGCGCGCGGAGCACCCGCAGCCGCGCATCGTGGTCACCGGCTTCGTCGCCCGCGACCGCGCCGGCCGCATCACCACCCTCGGCCGCAACGGCAGCGACTACTCCGGCGCGATCTTCGCCGCGCTGTTCGACGCCGCCGAGCTGCACATCTGGACCGACGTCGACGGCGTGCTTTCGGCGGACCCGCGGGTCGTGCCCGAAGCGGTGCAACTGGAAACGCTCAGCTACGACGAAGCCTGCGAACTGGCCTATTTCGGCGCCAAGGTGGTGCACCCGCAAACCATGTCGCCGGCGATCGAGCGCGGCCTGCCGATCATCATCCGCAACACCTTCCAGCCCGAGCACCCGGGCACCCGCATCACCGCCAGCAGCGCCACCAGCGGCCCGATCAAGGGGCTGACGCTGAGCCCGGACCTGGCCGTGCTCAACCTGGAAGGCACCGGCCTGATCGGCGTGCCCGGCACCGCCGAGCGCGTGTTCGCCGCACTGCGCAACGCGCGGGTGTCGGTGGTGATGATCTCGCAGGGGTCGTCCGAACATTCCATCTGCTGCGTGGTGCGGCAGAACGAGGCCGAACGCGCGCGCGACGCGGTGCTCTCCGCGTTCGCCCACGAACTGGTGGTGGGCCAGGTGCAGCGCGTGCAGCTGACCACCGGCATCAGCGTGCTGGCCGCGGTCGGCGACGGCATGACCGGGCAGCCCGGCGTGGCCGCGCGCCTGTTCGAGTCCTTGGGCCGCGCCCAGGTCAATATCCTGGCGATCGCGCAGGGCTCGTCCGAGCGCAACATCTCGGTGGCCATCGACAGCGCGCACGCGACCAAGGCGCTGCGCGCCGCGCATGCCGGCTTCTGGCTGTCGCCGCAGACCTTCTCGGTCGGCGTGATCGGGCCGGGCAACGTCGGTGCGGCGCTGCTGGACCAGTTGCGCGCCGCGCAGCCGCAACTGCTGGCCAAGGCCAACCTCGACCTGCGCCTGCGCGCGGTCGCCTCGCGCAGCACGATGCGCCTGGAGCCGCGCGCCTTCGCCGGCGACTGGCGGCAGGCGCTGGCCGCCGGCCAGCAGCCGACCGACCTGGACGCGTTCACCGCGCACCTGCTATCGGCGCATCTGCCGCATGCAGTGATCATCGACTGCAGCGGCAGCGCCGACGTCGCCGACCGCTACGCCGGCTGGCTGGCCGCCGGCATTCACGTGGTCACGCCGAACAAACAGGCCGGCGCCGGGCCACTGCCGCGCTTCCACGCCATCCGCGCCGCGGCCGCCGCCAGCGGCGCGCGCTTCCGCTACGAAGCCACGGTCGGTGCCGGCCTGCCGGTGATCACCACCTTGCGCGACCTGGTCGATACCGGCGACGCCGTTACCGCGATCGAAGGCATCTTCTCCGGCACCCTGGCCTGGCTGTTCAACAAGTACGACGGCAGCGTGCCGTTCGCGCAGCTGGTGGCCGAGGCGCGCGGCATGGGCTACACCGAGCCGGACCCGCGCGACGACCTGTCCGGCACCGACGTGGCGCGCAAACTCGTCATCCTGGCGCGCGAGGCCGGGCACGAACTGAGCCTGGAGGACGTGGCGGTGGAAAGCCTGGTGCCGGAAGCGCTGCGCCAGGCCAGCGTGGACGACTTCATGGCGCGCCTGCACGAGGTCGATGCGGTGTTCGCGCAGCGCCTGCAGGCGGCCAGGGCGCGCGGCTGCGTGCTGCGTTACGTGGCGCGGCTGGCGCCGGGCCATGCACCCAGCGTGGGCCTGGTGGAACTGCCGGCCGACCATGCCTTCGCCAATCTGCGCCTGACCGACAACGTGGTGCAGTTCACTACCCGCCGCTACTGCAACAATCCGCTGGTGGTGCAGGGGCCGGGCGCCGGCCCGGAAGTGACCGCCGCCGGCGTGTTCGCCGACCTGCTGCGGGTCGCGGCGGGCGAGGGCGCGCGCCTGTGAGCCGGATGCAGACGCTGGCAGCGAGCGCCGTCGGCACGGCCGCGCTGCCGACGCAGGCGCGCGCGTTCGCGCCGGCCTCGGTGGCCAACGTCGCGGTGGGATTCGACCTGCTCGGCTATGCGGTGGAAGGTGTCGGCGACACGGTGACGGTGCGCCGCATCGACGCGCCGGAGGTGCGTATTGCCGCGATCCGTGGCACCACCGTGACCTTGCCATTGGAGGCCGCACGCAACACCGCCGGTGCCGCGTTGATGTCGCTGCGCGAGGCGTTGGCGCTGCCGTTCGGCTTCGAACTGGAGATCGACAAGGGCATCCCACTCAGCTCCGGCATGGGCGGCTCTGCCGCCTCGTGCGTGGCCGCGCTGGTGGCGGCCAATGCCTTGCTGCCCGAGCCGCTATCGCGCGATGCACTGTATCGCTACGCGCTGGACGGCGAGGCAGTGGCCAGCGGCAGCCGCCACGGCGACAACCTCGGCCCGATGCTGCTGGGCGGGCTGGTGTTGTCGACACTGGAGCGGCTGGTGCCGGTGCCGGTGCCGAGCGGCTGGCACAGCCTGCTGGTGCACCCGAACGCGACGCTTGAGACGCGCCACGCGCGCGCGGCGCTGGCTGGGGAATACCGGCTCGGCGAGTTCGTGGCGCAGAGCGCGAACCTGGCGCTGGTGTTGGGGGGTTGCCATGCCGGCGACGAGGCGCTGGTACGTGCCGGCCTGCGCGACGTGCTGATCGAGCCGCGGCGCGCGCCGCTGATCGTCGGCTTCGACGCGGCCAAGGCGGCGGCGCTGGCGGCGGGGGCGATGGGTGCGGGCATTTCCGGCGCTGGTCCGAGTGTGTTCGCCTGGTTCGCCAGCCGCGTCGAGGCGGAGGCCGCGGCGCCGGCGGTGCAGGCGGCTTTCGCGGACGCTGGTTTCGGTAGCCAGCACTGGGTGTCGCCGTTGCAGTGTCCGGGTGCGACGTTGCTGTAGCCACTTATCAGAGCAGTGCGTTGTCCGCGCCGCTGTTGCTAGTGTCGTTGCTGTTACCGATTTCGAATTTGCTTTTGCTTTTGCTTTTGCAGTCGCTGTTGCTGTTGCTGTCGCTCTGGTCTTTGCTTTTGCTTTGTTGTTGCTGTTGCCGTACCGGGTTCCCTTCCGAAGCGGCGGCCATCGTGGGGAAACACCCGAAGGGCGGCGTACATGGATGTACGCCGTCCGCGGCAGGGGCAGGATGCCCCTTCCGCGGATCCCCGCGATGGACGCGGACCCGGAGCGCGCAGCGCGGAGGGCGCGAGGCAGGGCGCGCTTTCTTTTGGTTACTTTTCTTTGCGCGAGCAAAGAAAAGTAACTCGCCCGTAAAGGCGAAAGCCTTTGCTGTTGCTGATGCTTTTGCTGTTAAAGCTCTAAAGCTTGAAGCAATAGCAACAGCTTTCGCCTGTCGGCGAGTCACTTTGATCAGCCTTCGGCTGCTGAGGAGCGCTTCTTTGCTTGTGCAAAGAAAAGTAACCAAAAGAAAGCACACCCCGCAGCGCGCCCTCCGCGCTAACGCGCTCCGGGTCCGCAGCCACGACGGGCATTTTTCGACGGCACATCCATGTGCCGGCGAAAAACGACGCGCATCCTGCGCGTCGCCCTTCGGGTATTCGCCCGCCGCGGCTGCCGCGCCGAGGGGCCCCCGGTAAAGCAGAAGCGCAACAGCCAAAGCAAGAGCAAGAGCCAAAAGCTAACGCAAGAGCCAAAGCCAGAGCCAGAAATGCCAGTGCGACCGAATTCCCCTGCCACCGGAACCACCATGAACTTCATCTCCACCCGTAACGCCGCTCCCGCCGTTTCGCTCAGCCAGGCCATCGCCGCCGGGCTCGCCCCCGATGGCGGCCTGTACGTCCCCGAGCGCCTGCCCGCCGCCCGCGACCTGCGCGCCGGTGCCAGCCTCGCCGAGACCGCCGCGGACCTGCTGGCGCCGTTCTTCGATGGCGACGCTCTGGCTGCGGAACTGCCGGCCATCTGCGCGGAGGCCTTCGACTTCGCCGCGCCGCTGCAGCCGCTGGCCACGCCCGGCGACCACGCGCTGGAGCTGTTCCATGGGCCGACCGCCGCGTTCAAGGACTTCGGCGCGCGCTTCCTGGCCGCCTGCCTGACCCGGCTGCGGCGGGGTGCGGAAACGCCGTTGACCATCCTCGTCGCCACCTCCGGCGATACCGGTGCCGCGGTCGCGGCCGCGTTCCATCGCCAGCCCGGGTTGCGCGTGGTGGTGCTGTATCCGGACGGGCGCGTGTCGCCGCGGCAGGCGCACCAACTCGGCTGCTTCGGCGACAACATCCAGGCGCTGCGCGTGGCCGGCTCGTTCGACGATTGCCAGGCGCTGGTCAAGCAGGCCCTGAACGACGCCGACCTGCAGGCGCAGGCGCCGCTGAGTTCGGCCAACAGCATCAGCCTGGGGCGCTTGCTGCCGCAGATGAGCTACTACGCACATGCAGCCCTGCAGCACCATGCCGCGCATGCGCAGCCGCTGAATTTGGTGGTGCCCACCGGCAACCTGGGCAATGCGCTGGCCGCGATCCTGGCGCGTGCGCTGGGCGTGCCGCTGGGCCGGATCGTGCTGGCGACCAATGCCAACCGCGTGCTGCCGGACTTCTTCGCCGGCGCCGACTACGCGCCGCAGCCCAGCGTGGCGACCCTGGCCAATGCGATGGACGTCGGCGCGCCGAGCAATGTCGAGCGCCTGCGCTGGCTGTACCAGGGCGACGACGCCACGCTGCGCACCCAGTTCCAGGCGTACTCGGTGGACGATGCGCAGATCCGCCAGACCATCGGCGAGCGCTTCCGCCGCTACGGCGAGGTGCATTGCCCGCACACCGCCACCGCGCTGCACGTGCTGCAGCAACTGCGCGCCGAAGGCGCGGAGGCCGACGCCGGCGATTGGGCGGTGGCGGCCACCGCGCATCCGGCCAAGTTCGAAGGGGTGGTGGAGCCGCTGATCGGCCAGCCGGTGGCGGTGCCGCCGGCCTTGGCGGCGCTGCTGCAGCGGCCCGCGCAGGCCGAGCCGATCGCGCCGGACTACGCGGCGCTGCGCGCGCGGCTGCTGGCCGGCTGAGCAGCGCAGGCCGGGGCGCGCGAGCGCGCCCGACGGCTTAGTCGGACGGCTGCAACCGCTGCCAGGCGGCCAGGACGATGCCGCGGACCTGCAGCCAGTCCAGGCGCGAGCGCGGATGGTCGCGCAGGAACACGTCGCGCAGTTGCGCGACCACCTCTTCCACGCGCTGGCCGTGGTACTTGAGGTAGGCATCGTAGGCCAGCTTCAGCGCCGGCTCGTAGTCGTGGAACGTGTAACCGGGCTGATGGAAGGGGCTGTGTGCGTAATGCGCCTTCCAGAACTCCAGTTCGCGCTCGCGGTCCAGCATCACGCAGGCGCGCGAGGCGTGTTGCATCTCGATGGCGACGGCCATGTTGGCCCTCCGAGTGGTCCCCCCACCGGCACCGCGGCGGCGCCGCAGGTGTGTTGCGCACGCAGTGTATGCCGGTCGGGCGTCGCCGCCGCGATGGCCGGCTGAAGCGTTCAGAGCTGGCGGTGCGGCAGTGCTGCACGCGGCAGCAAACCGGTGATCGGTTGGCCGCCGGCGGGCGGGCGCTGCACGGTTGTCCACACGCGATGTGGAGCGTTGCTCTGGAATCCTGTGGATAAGTGGCCAGGCGCCGCATGGCGTCGGTGCCTGCAGCGGCGTGGCGAAAAAATCGCCACGCCGGTCCGCTCAGTCTTCGTCCGACGCCAGCCGGTGCAGTGCGGCGAAGTCGCGGATCTCCACCACGTGCAGTTGCGGCAGCGCGATCAGGCCCTGCTGGCGCAGCTTGGTGAAGGTACGGCTGACCGTCTCCATGGTCAGGCCGAGATGGTCGGCGATGTCGCCGCGGCCCATCGGCAGCACCACCTTGTTGCCGGCATCGCCCTGGCGCGCCGCGCGGGCCGCCAGCTTGAGCAGGAAGTCGGCCAGTTTCTCGGCCGGCTGCAGCCGCGCCAGCGACAGCGCCGCGTCCTGCGCCGCATCCAGCTCCAGGCAGGCGCGTTGCAGCAGCTTGCGCTCCAGGTGCGGGAACTGCGTGCGCAACTGCTGCATCTGCGCCACCGGCACCCGGCACACCCGGCTGTCGGCGATGGCTTCGATGTCGTGGCGGTGCCTGGCCGATTCGCTCAGGCCGACGTAGTCGCCGGGCAGGACGAAACCGGCCACCTGGCGGCGTCCGTCGGCAAGGGTGCGGACCAGGCGCAGCGCGCCGGCGGTGACGGTGTAGACCGCCTGTCGTGCCTCGCCGGTGCGCGCCAGAGTGGCGCCGGCGGCGTAGTGCAGCGAGGTCGTGGCCCGTTCCAGCGCCTGCACCTCGTCGCAGGCCAGCGCCGAGCAGATCGCCAGGTGGCGGACCGCGCAATGCAGGCACTCGTTGCCGCGCGGTTCGCGCGGGGCGGACGCGTCGGCGTAGGGCAGGGCGAATCCGGAAGGAGGCCTGTTCATGGGCGGGGCAGCGGCTTCGGCACAGGCGAATGATACGCCGATGCGGCCGCGCGTGGCCGGTGCGGCTAGAATTGGCGTCCCGCTCGCCCCCGAATCGCAGGAGTTCCGCACGTGATCAAGCCCCGTACGCCGCCCGGCATCATGGAATTGCTGCCACGCGAGCAGATCGCGTTCCAGCGCATGCTGGACGTCATCCGCCGCAATTACGAGCGGTTCGGGTTCCTGCCGGTGGAGACGCCGGTGTTCGAGCTGTCCGACGTGCTGCTGACCAAGTCCGGCGGCGAGACCGAGCGCCAAGTGTACTTCGTGCAGTCCACCGGTGCGCTGGCCAATGCCGCGGCCGAGGGCGGCGAGGGCGGGCTGCCGGAACTGGCGCTGCGCTTCGACCTGACCGTGCCGCTGGCCCGCTACGTGGCCGAGCACGAACACGAGCTGAGCTTCCCGTTCCGGCGCTACCAGATGCAGCGCGTGTACCGCGGCGAACGCGCCCAGCGTGGCCGCTTCCGCGAGTTCTACCAGTGCGACATCGACGTGATCGGCAAGGACGCGCTGAGCATCCGTTACGACGCCGAGGTGCTGGCGGTGATCCACGCGGTGTTCGCCGAGCTGGGCATCGGCGATTTCGCGGTGCAGTTGAACAACCGCAAGCTGATGCGCGGTTTCTTCGAGAGCCTGGGCGTGGCCGAGGGCGAGCGCCAGCTCGCGGTGCTGCGCGAGGTTGACAAGCTGGACAAGCGCGGCGCCGACTACGTGCGCGAGACGCTCACCGGCGAAGGCTTCGGCATTCCTGCCGAGCAGGTGCAGCGCATCCTCGACTTCGTCGCGGTCCGCTCCAGCGGCCACGACGACGCGTTGGCGCGGCTGCAGGCGCTTGAGGCCGATGCGGCGTCCAGTGCGACCCTGCGCGAGGGCGTGGTCGAACTGCGCGAGGTGCTGGCCCTGGTCAAGGCGCTGGGCGTGCCTGAGACCGCGTACTGCCTCAATTTCTCCATCGCCCGCGGCCTGGACTACTACACCGGCACCGTCTACGAGACCTTGCTGACCGACTACCCGCAGATCGGCTCGATCTGCTCGGGCGGCCGCTACGAGGATCTGGCCAGCCACTACAGCAAATCCAAGCTGCCCGGCGTGGGCATCTCCATCGGCCTGACCCGGCTGTTCTGGCAGTTGCGCGAGGCCGGCCTGATCGACGGCATCGCCTCCAGCAGCGTGCAGGCCATGGTGGCGCTGATGGACGAAGCCAAGCTGGACGACGCGCTGGACATCGCGCGGCGCCTGCGCGCCGGCGGCATCAACACCGAAGTGCAGATGGAGCCGAAGAAGATCGGCAAGCAGTTCCAGTACGCGGCCCGTGCCGGCATCCGCTTTGTGGTGCTGGCCGGCGACGACGAGCTGGCGCGCGGGGTGGTCGCGGTCAAGGACCTGCTGCGCGAGCAGCAGTTCGAGATCGCCCGCGACGAACTGGCCAGCACGCTGCAGGTGGAGCTGGAGCAGGCCAAGGTGATGGCCTGAGTCTGGCGGCGGCGGCCGGCAACGGCCGCCGCGCTGTGCGAGATCTTCGTGGGAGCGGCTTCAGCCGCGACCGGCACGGCCGGTAACCCCGGCCACGGCCGATCCCAAAAACGCTAACTACAGCAGGCCCGCACCCTGCAGCATCGCCTTGAGCGCACGCCGTTGCGCGCCATCGTCCGCCGGCCAGCCCTGCACTTGCGCGACGACTTTGCCGTCGCGCACCAGGAAGAACGTCGGCATGCGCCATTCGCGCGGCAACAGGGGCCATTCCTCCACGTCGTAGAGCGGATGCAGCGGCGTCTGCGGCTGCGCCTGGTTCCAGGCGCGCAGCGCCTCCAGGTCCTCGCTGCCGGGCGGCAGGGTCAGCCACAGCGCGTGGCGGCGGAACGCAGGGCCCAGTTCGGGATCGGCGGCGATGGCGCGTGCTGCGTCGGCGGCGAAATGGCAGCCGGCGGCGACCAGGATCTGAGGTGGCCCCAGATCGATCCGCTGCCGGTGCAGCGTGCGCCCATCGGGTTCCAGCGACCACAGCGTCGGCCCCTGCGCCGCCGCGCCCAGGCGGTCCTCGAAGCGCAGCCAATGCGGCCAGTCGGCGCTGCCGCCATCGGCCAGCAGGCGCCGTGCGTCTTCCACGCGATGCGCGAGCAGCAGCGCGTTGCCGGCGTCGTCCACCTGCGCCGCGCTGGCCTGGCCGCGGCGTCGCAACTGCGCCAACACCTGCAGTTGCGTGTCCAGCCCCGCCGGGGTGGGGCGCAGCGCGTAGGTCGCGACGACGGCCCGATACAGAAGATCCAGCGCGGCCGCGTCTGATTGCGCGAGGGCGGCGGGGTCGAATGCTTCGGGCAGGGCGCTGCGGACTGCGGGCCAGGGATCGCGTCCAGTGCGACCGAGGCCGTCCAGATTCCGGTTGTAGCCGTTGTAGCGACGCTCCAGGTCGCCGATCGCGGCGGTGGGCTCGTGGACGCGCGGTTGCGTCGCCCAGTGCGGCAAGCTTTCCGCGTAGCGCTCGACCCCGAACAGCGCCAGCAGCGCCCGGCCCTGCGTGCGGGTCAGCTGCGGCAGGTCCTGCGTATCGAATCCACCCAGGCCATTGCGGCCGAACACCAGGCCGTCGAGGAAGCGTTCGCGGGCGCCGGGCGTGAGCGCGTCCAGCGGCGTGCGCTGGCCTGCATGGGCGCGCAGGTAGGCGGCGAGCTGGGCGCTGGAGCGGATCGGCAGTTGCTCCACAGTGGCCGCGGTGTCGGCGTTTGCGGCCCCCTGGGCGGGAGGCGCCGGCGGCGGCTGCGCCGCTGCCGGCGTCGCCATGCACAGGGCAAGGGCGGCAAAACACGCATTGCGCATGCGGTACTCCAGAGCGGCGGCGGTCATCGCCGATCCTAGCGGCCGCCGGGCGATCCTTCCATCCGCCGCGGGAGGTGTCTGCGCGCAGCGTGAGGCCGGATCGCGGCAACGCGCACGGCGCCAGAACGCGCAACAGGATGGCCCGGAGGCTGAATGCCAGGTCGCTGCGACCCGTGCAAGCTTGACCTTGTAATAGCGTGCTATTACATTAGCGCAATGAAACAACGTCCCGTCCCTGCAGAAGACCGCGACAGCGCTGCCTCGTTCAAGGTGTTGGCGCGCACCCTGGCCCAGCTCGGCAAGCCGCAGGAAGTGGCGGCGTTCCTGCAGGACCTGTGCACGCCGGCCGAGCTGGAGGCGATGGCGGACCGCTGGCGCGTGGTGCCGCTGCTGCTCAAGGGCGTGCCGTACCGCGAGATCCACGACCTGACCCAGGTCAGCGTCACCACCATCGGCCGTGTCGCACGGACCCTGGAATACGGCGCCGGCGGCTATGCCGCGGCGCTGCGCCGGCAGACGGCGCGCCCCTCCGATTCCCACTGAGATGTCCTGATGAGTGCTTCCCTGGCAGCACCGGCCCGCGACCGGCTGCGTATCGCGATCCAGAAGAGTGGCCGCCTGGCCGAGCCGGCCCGTGCGGTGCTGGCCGCCTGCGGGCTGAGCTGGCGCGAGAGCCGCGACAAGCTGTTCTGCTACGGCGAATCGTTGCCGGTCGACCTGCTGCTGGTGCGCGACGACGATATTCCCGGGCTGATCGCCGACGGCGTGTGCGACTTCGGCATCGTCGGCCGCAACGAACTCGAAGAGCAGGCCGGCGAGCGCCGCCGCAATGGCCTGCCGGAGGCCTATCGTGCCCTGCGCGGGCTCAACTTCGGGCAGTGCCGGCTGATGCTGGCGGTGCCGGACAGTTGGGAGTGGAGCGGCCCGCAGCAGGTGCAGGGGCTGCGCATCGCCACCAGCTACCCGGCGGTGCTGGCCGACTGGCTGGACGCGCGTGGCATCGCCGCGCAGGTGGTGGAGCTGTCCGGCTCGGTGGAGATCGCGCCGCGCCTGGGCACCGCCGACCTGATCTGCGATCTGGTCTCCAGTGGCGCCACCCTGGCTGCCAACCAGCTCAAGCCGGTGGAGACGCTGCTGGAGAGCGAGGCGGTGCTGGCCGGCCCGGTCCGCGAACCGGCCGACGCCCGTGCCGGCCTGGCGGCGATGCTGCTGCGCCGGCTCGACGGCGTGCTCAAGCTGCGCGACAGCAAGCTGCTGATGTTCCGCGCTGCGCGCGAACGCGTCGCCGACCTGGCGCGGTTGCTGCCCGACGCCGAACCGCTGGTGCAACTGCCCGGCGATGCCGATGGCCCGCTGCAGTTGCAGACCATGTGCCACGGTGCGATCACCTGGCAGCGCATGGAGGAACTGGAGCGCGCGGGCGCGCAGGGCTTGATGGTGTTGACGGTGGAGCGGTCGCTGGCATGAATCGTTTGGAATGGAGCGCGCTCGACGCGCAGGAACGCACCCAGGCGCTGACCCGGCCGGTGCAGCGCGTGGCCGAGCAGACCCGCAACGCGGTGGTGCAGGTGCTCAATGACGTGCGCAGCCGCGGCGACGACGCGCTGCGCGAGCTCACCGCGCGTTTCGATGGCGTGGTGCTGGAGACCTTCGAAGTGAGCGCCGCCGAGTTCGCCGCCGCCGAGGCGGCGGTGCCGGCGCCGCTGCGCGCGGCGATGGCCGAGGCGGCGGCTCGGATCGATACCTTCCACCGCGCCGGCATGGCGCAGCCGTACGCGGTCGAGACCGCGCCGGGCGTGGTCTGCGAGCGCGTGGTGCGGCCGATCGGCCGGGTCGGCCTGTACGTGCCGGCCGGCAGCGCGCCGCTGCCGTCGACCGCGCTGATGCTGTGCGTGCCGGCGGCGCTGGCCGGCTGTCGCGAGGTGGTGCTGTGCACGCCGCCGCGCGCCGACGGCTCGGCCGACCCGGCGGTGCTGGTCGCGGCGACGCTGTGCGGCGTCGACCGGGTGTTCAAGCTCGGCGGCGCCCAGGCGATCGCGGCGATGGGCTTCGGCACCGAGACCGTGCCGTCCTGCGACAAGCTGTTCGGTCCGGGCAACAGCTACGTCACCGAGGCCAAGCAGCAAATCGCGCAGGCCGGCGCGGCGGCGATCGACATGCCGGCCGGACCGTCCGAGGTGCTGGTGATCGCCGACGCCGGCGCCGATGCCGCCTTCGTCGCCGCCGACCTGCTGTCGCAGGCCGAGCACGGCCCCGACTCGCAGGTGCTGCTGCTGTCCGACAGCGCCACGTTGATCGAGGCGGTGGAGAACGAACTGGAGCGGCAGCTGGCGACGCTGCCGCGCGCGGCGATCGCCCGGCAGGCGCTGGCCGCGTCGCGGCTGATCCGCGTCGACACGCTGGAGGATGCGTTCGCCATCAGCAACCGCTACGCCCCGGAACACCTGATCCTGGCGCTGCGCGCGCCGCGCGACTGGCTGGACCGGGTCGAGGCCGCCGGCTCGGTGTTCCTGGGCGACTACACTCCAGAGGCGCTGGGCGATTACTGCAGCGGCACCAACCACGTGCTGCCCACCAGCGGCGCGGCGCGTGCCTACAGCGGCGTGAGCGTGGCCAGCTTCCAGAACTTCGTCAGCGTGCAGAGCGCCAGCGTGGCCGGCATCGCCGCGATCGGCGGTTGCGCGGTGCTGATGGCGCGCGCCGAGGGCCTGGACGCGCACGCCAACGCGGTGGCGCTGCGCATGGAGAAGGCGGCATGAGCCGGACTCCAGACGCACGCGCCGTGCTGGCGCTTGTCCGCCCGGACCTGCGCGAGTTCGCCGGCTATTCGTCCGCGCGCAGCAGTGCGCTGCAGGGCGAGATCTGGCTCAATGCCAACGAGTCGGCCTGGGCCAACGCTGCCGATGGCGACGCCGGCAATCGCCGCTATCCCGACCCGCAGCCGCCGGCACTGCGCGCCGCACTGGCGCAGCTGTACGCCTGCGCCCCGGAACAACTGCTGCTCGGCCGTGGCAGCGACGAGGCCATCGACCTGCTGCTGCGCGCCCTGTGCGAGCCGGGCCGCGACGCCATCGTCATCACCCCGCCGGTGTTCGGCATGTACGCGGTGTGCGCGCGGCTGCAGAACGCGCGCGTGGTCGAGGTGCCGCTGCGCGATACCGCCGAGGGCCTGCTGACCGACGTGGATGCGGTGGTGGACGCCGCATTGAGTCAGATGGCCAAGCTGGTATTCCTGTGTTCGCCGGGCAACCCCGGCGGTGCGGCGATCGCCCTGGCCGACATCGATCGCGCCGCCGAGCGCCTGCAGGGACGTGCGGTGCTGGTGGTGGACGAAGCCTATGGCGAGTTTTCCGACGAAGCCTCGGCCACCCGCTTGCTCGCGCGCCATGCCAACCTGGCGGTGCTGCGCACGCTGTCCAAGGCGCACGCGCTGGCGGCGGCGCGGATCGGCTGCGTGATCGCCGATCCGGCCCTGATCGCGGTGCTGCGCCGCTGCCAGGCGCCGTATCCGATTCCGGCGCCGTGCACGCAGCTGGCGCTGGCCGCGCTGCAGCCCGAACCGCTGCGGCAGACCGCGGCGCGGGTGCAGGAGGTGCGGGCAGAGCGTACGCGGATGCAGGCGGCGCTGGCGGCGTTGCCGGGCGTGCGCCAGGTGTATCCGTCGCAGGGCAATTTCCTGCTGCTGCGCTTCGACGACGCCGAGGGCGCGTTCCAGGCGCTGCTGGCGGCCGGGGTGGTGGTGCGCGACCAGCGCGCCGCGCCGGGCCTGGGCGATGCGCTGCGCATCACCCTGGGCACGCCGGCGCAGAACCAGCGCGTGCTCGGCGCCTTGCAGGCATGGAGGGCGGCGGCATGACCCCGATCCTGTTCGTGGACCGCGACGGCACCTTGATCGAGGAGCCGGCCGATTTCCAGATCGACGCCTACGAGAAGCTGCGCTTCGTGCAGGGCGTGATCCCGGCGATGCTCAAACTGCGCGACGCCGGCTATCAGTTCGTCATCGTCACCAACCAGGACGGCCTCGGCAGCGAGGCCTACCCGCAGGCCGCCTTCGACGGGCCCAACGACCTGATGCTGCAGATCTTCGCCAGCCAGGGCATCGTGTTCCGCGAGGTGCTGGTCGACCGCAGCTGGCCGGCCGACAATGCGCCCACGCGCAAGCCCGGCATCGGCCTGATGCTGCCGTACCTGCAGGACCGCAGCATCGACTGGGCGCGCTCGGCGATGGTCGGCGACCGCGTCACCGACATCCAGTTCGCCGAGAACCTGCGCATCCGCGGCTTCCAGTTGCGGACCGCGCAGTTCGGCGGCGAGTGGGACTGGGCCGGCATCGCCCACGAGCTGGCCGATGCGCCGCGGCGTGCGCGGGTGCAGCGCGACACCAAGGAAACCCGCATCGCGGTGGAACTGGACCTGGACCTGGCGCGCGACCCGCACTGCGCCACCGGTCTGCCGTTCTTCGACCACATGCTCGAGCAGATCGGCAAGCACGGCGGTTTCGCCCTGGACGTGCGTTCCGAAGGCGACCTGCACATCGACGAACACCACACCATCGAGGACACCGGCCTGGCCTTGGGCCAGGCGTTGCGTCAGGCGCTGGGCGACAAGCGCGGCATCGGCCGCTACGGCTTCACCCTGCCGATGGACGAGACCCTGGCCAGCGCTGCGCTGGATTTCAGCGGGCGCCCGTACTTCGTGTTCGAAGGCGAGTTCAAGCGCGAGCGGGTCGGCGACATGCCCACCGAACTGGTACCGCACTTCTTCCGCTCGCTGTGCGATGCGGCCGGGCTGAACCTGCACCTGAGCGTGCGCGGCGACAACGACCACCACAAGGTCGAGGCCTGCTTCAAGGCGCTGGCCCGCGCCTTGCGCCAGGCGCTGAAGCGCGAGGGTGCGGCGCTGCCCTCGACCAAGGGCGTGCTGTGAATCGGCGCGTCGTGGACACGCGGAGGGTGCGATGAGCACGGTGGCCTTGATCGACGCCGGCGGCGCCAACCTCGGTTCGGTGCGCTATGCGCTGCAGCGGCTCGGCGTGGAGCCGCGGCTGGTGCGCGACGCGGCCGGTCTGCAGGGCGCGGAGCGGGTGATCCTGCCGGGCGTGGGGGCGGCGCCGCATGCGATGGCGCGGCTGCGCGAGCAGGGCCTGCTCGAGCCACTGCGCGCGCTACAGGTGCCGCTGATCGGCATCTGCCTGGGCATGCAGTTGCTGTTCGAGCATTCCGAAGAAGGCGATGTCGATTGCCTGGGCCTGCTGACCGGCGTGGTCCGGCGCATGCCGCCGGCGCTTGGCATCCGCGTGCCGCACATGGGCTGGAACCGGCTGTTGCCGCTGCGCCCGTCGTCGTTGCTGGCGGGCGTGCCGGACGGTGCCAGCGCCTATTTCGTGCACGGCTATGCCGCACCGGTCACAGGCGACACTGTCGCCGCCTGCGATCATGGCGGTCTGTTCACCGCGGTGGTGCAGCATGGTCGCCGCTGCGGCGCGCAATTCCATCCCGAGCGCTCCGCAGACACCGGCGCGCGCATCCTGCGCAACTTCCTCGAGACCGATTTCCCATGAGCTTCGTCGTCTATCCCGCCCTGGACATCCGCGACGGCCGCGTGGTGCGGTTGGCGCAGGGCGACTACGCCCGCGAGACCCACTATGGCGACGATCCGTTGCGCCGCGCGCAGGCCTTCGCCGAGGCCGGTGCGCAGTGGATGCACCTGGTCGACCTGGATGCGGCCCGCGCTGGCGGCTATACCCTGGCACCGCTGCTGCAGCGGATCCGCAACGAGACCGGGCTGCAGGTGCAGACCGGCGGCGGCGTGCGCTCGCGCGCCGACGTGCAGCGCCTGCTCGATGCCGGCGCCAGCCGCGTGGTGATCGGCTCGCTGGCGGTACGCGACCGCGAGTCGGTGCTGGAGTGGCTGGCCGAATTCGGTCCCGAGCGCATCACCGTGGCGCTGGACAGCCGCCAGGACGCGCACGGCGTCTGGCGCCTACCGGTGCACGGCTGGACCGAGACCTCGTCGCTGAGCCTGGACGCGCTGGCCGGCGAGTACGCCGCGGCCGGCCTGATCCACCTGCTGTGCACCGACATCGCCCGCGACGGCATGCTGTCCGGGCCGAATCTAGCCTTGTACGCGCACCTGCGGCAGCTCGCGCCGGCGTTGGCCGTGCAGGCCTCCGGCGGCATCCGCAACGCTGCCGACGTGCGCGGCGCGCGCGAGGCCGGCTGCGACGGTGCCGTGCTCGGCAAGGCATTGCTGGAAGGGCGGCTGCGCCTGGACGAGGCGCTGGCATGCTGAGCCGGCGCATCATCCCGTGCCTGGACGTGCGCGAGGGGCGCGTGGTCAAGGGCGTCAAGTTCCGCGACCACGTGGACATGGGCGATATCGCCGAGCTGGCGCTGCGCTACCGCGACCAGGGCGCCGACGAACTGGTGTTCTACGACATCGGCGCCAGTCCGGAAGGGCGCTCGGTGGACTACGCCTGGGTCGAGAAGGTGGCGCGGTTGCTGGACATCCCGTTCTGCGTGGCCGGCGGCATCCGCGACGTCGCCACCGCGCGCGCGGTGCTTCACGCCGGCGCCGACAAGATCTCGATCAACTCGCCGGCACTGGAGCGGCCGGCGCTGATCGCCGAGCTGGCCGAGGCCTTCGGCGTGCAGTGCGTGGTGGTCGGCATCGATTCGATCCGCGAGGACGACGGCCAATGGCGCGTGCGCCGCTTCACCGGCGACCCGAGCAAGACCCAGGCGCTGCGCATGCGCACCCTGGACTGGGTGGTGGAGGCGCAGCGCCTGGGCGCCGGCGAGATCGTGCTCAACTGCATGGACAACGACGGCGTGCGCCGCGGCTACGACATCGCCCAGCTGCACGAGGTGCGCGCCCTGTGCAAGGTGCCGCTGGTGGCCTCCGGCGGCGCGGGCGAGATGCAGCACTTCGCCGACGTGTTCGAGCGTGCCGACGTCGACGGCGCGCTGGCCGCCAGCGTCTTCCACAGCGGCGCGATCGCCATTCCCGAACTCAAGCGCTTCCTGCGCCAACGACAGATCGAGGTGCGCGATGGCGCATGAACACTCCCACGACGCGGACGCCGCCGATGCGGCGCTGGACTGGGGCAAGGGCGACGGCTTGCTGCCGGTGGTGGTGCAGGACGCCGCCACCCTGCGCGTGTTGATGCTGGGCTATATGAACCAGGAGGCGCTGGCGCAGACGCGCCGCAGCGGCCAGGTCACCTTCTACAGCCGCAGCAAGCAGCGGCTGTGGACCAAGGGCGAAAGCTCCGGCAACGTGCTGGATGTGGTGGCAATCGACACCGATTGCGACCGCGACACCTTGCTGGTGCTGGCGCATCCGCGCGGGCCGACCTGCCACCTGGGCCGCGACAGCTGTTTCCCACAGGCGCCGGGCCAGTTCCTGGGCGCGCTCGACCGCCTGGTCGCGCAACGCGAACGCGAGCGGCCGGCCGGCAGCTACACCACGCAGCTGTTCGAGAAAGGCACGCGCCGCATCGCGCAGAAGGTGGGCGAGGAGGGCGTGGAGACCGCACTGGCCGGCGTCGCCCAGGGCGACGAGGAACTGCTCGGCGAGTCCGCCGATCTGCTCTACCACCTGACCGTGCTGCTGCGCGCACGCGGCCTGGGCCTGGCCGACGCGGTGGCGGTACTGGAAGCGCGGCACCGCTGAGTCTGTCCGGCGTGGTCATCGTCGTGTCGATGTCGTTGGCTACAATCGGGGGCCCTCGGCTTCTCCGGATGTTCCGCATGCTGCGCACCGTCGTCCTTGCCTGCCTGTTGGCCGCCGCCGCTCCCGCCGTGGCGCAGACCGCGACGATCAGCGGCAGCGTCTACCAGGAACGCGATAACGCCCCGGGCCGCGGCCCGGGCGATGCCGGCGTCGCCGGCGTGCAGGTGTCCGACGGTGTGCACATCGTCCGCACCGACGCGCAGGGCCGCTACCGCCTGCAGGTGGAGCCCGGCCGCACGGTGTTCGTGATCAAGCCCGACGGCTACAGCTTCGCCAGCGCCGGCAACGGCCTGCCGGACTACTGGCGGCACTACGCGCCCGCCGGCTCGCCCACGCTCAAGTATCCGGGCATCGCGCCCACCCGCGGCGCCACCGACCACTGGGACTTCGCGTTGCGCGCGCAGCCCAAGGCCGACAGCACCGAGGTGCTGGTGTTCGCCGATACCCAGACCGCATCGATGACCGATGTCGGCTACTACGCCCGCGACATCGTCGCGCCGTTGCGCGGCAAGACCCATGCGCGCATCGGCACCACCCTGGGCGACGTGGTCAGCGACGACCTGTCGCTGTATCCGGCGCTGAATGCGGAAACCGCCAAGCTCGGCGTGCCGTGGTTCCATGTGCCCGGCAACCACGACCTCAACTTCGACGCGACCGACGACGTCGATTCGCTGTCGAGCTGGCGTGCGGTCTACGGTCCCGACACCTACGCGGTGGAAGAGGGCGGCGCCAGCTTCGTGTTCCTGGACGACGTGGTCTACCAGCCGACGCAGCAGCCCAAGTACATCGGCGGCCTGCGCGCGGACCAGTTCGCGTTCCTGCAGGCCTACCTGGCCAGCGTGCCCAAGGAGCGGCTGGTGGTGCTGGGCCTGCACATCCCGCTGTTCGATGCGGCGCCCGGCAAGGAGACCTTCCGCCATGCCGATCGCGCGCGGCTGTTCGCGCTGCTGCAGGCGTTCCCGCATGTGCTGGTGCTCAGCGGCCACAGCCACACCCAACGCCACGATTACCACGGTGCCGACGAGGGCTGGCACGGCGCGCAGCCGCTGCACGAATACAACGTCGGCGCGGCCTGCGGCGCGTTCTGGTCCGGGGTCAAGGATGCCGAGGGCATTCCCGCCGCGACCATGGCCGACGGCACCCCGAACGGCTATGCACTGCTGACCGTGCGCCGCGACGGCGGCTATGCGCTGGCCTACCACGCCGCGCGTGCCGCCGACGACACCCAGATCGGCCTGCATGCGCCGAAGGTATTGCGCCGCGGTGCCTATCCGGCCTGGGGCGTGTACGCGAACGTGTACATGGGCGAGGACGACACGCGCGTCGAATACCGCGTGGACGACGGCGCCTGGAAGCCGATGCAGCGGGTCGAACAGCCGGACCCGGCTCTGCTCGCCGAGAACGCGCGCGACGATGCCGCCGACGCGTTGCGCGGCTACGATCGGTCGCCGGAAGCGATTCCGTCGCAACACCTGTGGCGCGGCGCCTTGCCGACCGATCTGAGCGTGGGGGCGCACCGCATCGAGGTCCGCGCGTTCGACCGCTGGCGCGGCGAGCAGCACGCCAGCGGCAGCTATCGGTTGCAGGACGCCTCTCCCTGATCGCGCCACGGTTGCGACGCTGGCGTCGCGTCCTGGCGACGCCAGTTCAGTCGCGACCTAGGTTCTTTTGACCGCCGTCCTGGGCTGTGCCCGGCGCACGCGGGCGCTGGGCGAAGTAGAACCGGCTGTTGTCGTTGTCGTTGGCGATGACGCCGAGGAGCCGATCGGCGCCAGCATTGGCGAATGTGCCGCCGTTTGTCCAGTTCGGCGCGCCGTCCCAGGAGCCGTGCCAGCTTTCATCTGCAAGTTACTTGAAGGACATGCTTTGCATTGATTGAATAACTGCACTGCTCCACGCGGTTCGCCAGTTTTACGTCATGCGTTTGCTTGTCCGCGTACCTGCAGCGTACGGTGACGAATCGGCCCTCATCGTAGATGTAGCCCAGAACCCAATGGCCGTATCGCTCCTTTGCCACGTCGGGCTCAAGCGCTGCGAGATCCTGTGGTTCTCCATCGAATGCATCGATGGAGCGAAGTGGCTGATCCTGTCGAATGGGGCAGACCGAAGGCGCGGCGAGCACGGTACTCCAGCCCAAAAGGCAAAGTAGAAGAGCGGCAATTTGCTTGCTCAATGGCATAGACGTTGTTTCCATTGTTTGCAGCTCGTATCTGCGCTGCCGTGCCTGCGGATCCGTCAGTATCAAGTCGGGCGCGGCGAAGGCCCATTCTTCATCTGATACGTCGGTTGGATAGAGGCGTGGTGGCTTCATCGCCTACGATAGCCGCGTGAACTCCAAGTTCATAACACGCTCTAGGCTTGGCCATTGCTGAGAACAGCTACACCCTCGACCTGCTGAGACGGTTGTGGACCATCGCTGCGGCGCGGTCCGGCGTACTACCGGTCCGGAGTCGGCATGAAACAAAAAAACCTCCATGAAGGAGGCCTATAAAACGAGAGGATCCTGGCTGGCGAGCGAAGGCTGGCGGGCGGGAGGATCGGTGCGCAGCTGGCTGGCGAAAGGCTGGCGGGCTTGCTGCGGGGCGCAGTGTAACGGCTGCACGCGATCGGCGATCGAATGCGAATTACTCTCATCTATGGGTTGCTGCAGACTCCTGCTCCGGACCCCAGGCGCACCGAGCGTGGGGGTCTTACGTGCATTGCTCGACGGAGCAGTGTGGCTCACTGCGTGGGAGTGGCAGTCGGTGGCGGTCGCGCCGGTTTTGCGGGCGTCGGGGGAGCAGTGGTTTGCGTGGTCCCGGGCGCGTGGTCCGGTTCGCCATCGGTCGCAGTCACTGCGTCGTCCGCATCGGGCTCCGGATACGGATACGGCGGTGCGGCGGCGTTCGGCAACTGCGCGCGCCAGTGCTGCAGCCACGCGCCGATGCGCGCGCCCACGTACAGCTGCGGATACGACGGCGCCTCGCCTTCGGCCTGCTCGCGTGCGCTGATCTCGGCACTGGCCAGGCGATAGCTGTCGACCAGATCGGTGGTGCGCGCCAGCGCGTCGATCAACCAGGCGCGGCCGAAATAGGTGGCGCTGGCGGTGTTGCCGCAGCCGAACGAGGGCCGGTCGCGACGGGCGGCGGTGATGACCAGGGTGTCGGCGGTCTTCAGCGCCGGCACGAAGCCGCCGGAGTAGCAGGCGGAGATCACGATGATGCGGTTGCGGATGCCGGCGTCGTCGAGCAGGCGACGCAGTTCCTGCGGGGTGATGGTGTCGTACTCGGCATCCTCGCCGGGGCCGAACTGCAGGTACAGCTCGTGCTTGTCCGTGCCGTGACTGGTCAGGAACAGCAGCAGCGCATCCTCGCGCGGATCCATCAGCTTGCCGACGCGGTCCAGCGTATCGGCCAGGTTGTCGTAGGACGCCTGCGGCGCGTAGGCGTGCGCGCCGAGATTGTCGCCGTGGTTGATCAGGGTGGCGATGCGGCCAGCGGCGCCAAAGCGCTGCGTGAACATCTGCCGCAGGTACAGCACTTCGTTGCGGAACACGTCCTCGCTGGCGTCGCCGGCGAAGCCCACCACGTACAGGTCGGGGACGCCCGGGCGCTGAGGCTGCAGCGATCCCAGCGCCTGGCGCAGCTGCGCCTGGTCGACCGGATCCTGTGCCGCCTCGTCCTGCGCGGTGTCGGCCGCGCCGGCCGGCATGGCGCCGGCATCGGAATGGCAGGCGGGCAGCGCCAGCGCCAGCAGCGCGGCCGGCAGCAGCCGGCGCCGCAGCACGGCCAACGGGCGCCGCAACGCCGCCAGGGCGGCCATCAAGGCAGCGACAGGCCTGCGCATGCGCGGGGACTCAGAAGCCCAGGTCGGCGAAGCTCTCCGCGCGGCGGTGGCCGTTGCAGGCCTCGCCCTGGCGCGGTTGCGGGTAATCGTCGCGGCGGTCGATCAGCACCGTGTCCAGGCCGGCGGCGCGGGCCGCATCCAGTTCGGCGACCACGTCGGACAGGAACACGATCTGCGCCGGCGCCACGCCGATCGCCTCGGCGATGCGCGCGTAGCTGGGCTGCTCGCGCTTGCCGCCGATCTCGGTATCGAACCAGCCGGAGAACAGGCCGCGCAGGTCGCCGGCGTCGCTGTGGCCGAAGAACAGCTTCTGCGCCGGTACCGAGCCGGACGAGTACACGTACAGCGCGCGGCCGTCGGCATGCCAGCGGCGCAGTGCCGGCGCGGCATCGGGATAGATGTGCGCGGTGAAGTCGGCATCGCGGTAGCCGGCTTCCCAGATCATGCCCTGCAGCGCCTTCAGCGCGGTGTGCTTGCGGTCCTCGTCGATCCAGCCCTGCAGGGTCTCCACGATCACCGCATCGGTGCAGATGCCGCCGCATTCGCTGGCGACCGCATCCAGCCATTGCCGCACCTGCGGCTGCTGGCCGTGCTCGCGCACGAAGCCGGGCAGGGCGCGGCGCGCGTACGGGAACAGCACGTCCTTGACGAAGGAGATGCTGCTGGTGGTGCCTTCGATGTCGGTGAGTACGACGCGCGGATCGGTCATCGCTCAGTGCGCCTCGCCGCGCAGCTTCGCTTCGTAGCGCGGGAAGCGCTGAGCGATGTCGGTGCCGGTGAAGTGGCCGACCCAGCCGTCTGGCTCGGTGAAGAAGCGGATCGCGACGAAGCGCGGCTCCGGCCCCATGTCGAACCAGTGGTGGGTTCCGTCGGGCACGGCGATCAGGTCGTCCTGCACGCACTCGATCTCGTAGACCTTGCCGTCCACGTGCAGGGTGAACAGACCGGAGCCGGCGACGAAGAAGCGCACCTCGTCTTCCTTGTGGAAGTGCTCGTCGAGGAACTTCTTGCGCATCTCCTCGCGCTGCGGGTTGTCCGGGGCGATGCTGACCACGTCCACGGTCTTGAAGCCGTTGGCGGCGACCAAGCGGTCGATGTCGGCCTTGTAGGCGGCCATGACCGCGTCCGGCGAGGCGCCGGGCTCGATCGGCTGGTTGGCCTGCCAGCGCTCGAAGGTGACGCCGATCTTGCGCAGTTCGGCGGCGATCGCGTCGCCATCGCGGCTGTCGAACAGCGGCGCGTCGGGAGTGGTGTCGGCGAAGATGCGGAGTCGGCTCATGGCGGCGGGCGAAAGCGTCAGTGGGGACGAAAAGGGTAGCAGGTGCGCGGCCGGCGGCCGTTGCGGCGCTGGAACGCTGTCGCGCCGCGGCGGATCAGCCGGCGGCGCGCAGTTTGCGCAGCTCCAGCTCGCAGTGCAGCAGGAACTCGAAGGCTTCGAGGTGGCGGCGCGCTTCGGCCATGTCGCGGCCCCAGGCGTACAGGCCGTGGCCGTCGATCAGGTAGCCCCACAGCGGCGTGCGATCGAGCAGGGCGTCGACCTGCGCGGCCAGCACGGTCATGTCCTGGGTGTTGGCGAACACCGGCAGGTCCACCGCGGTCTCGTGGGTCTGGTTGCCGTGCAGCGCCTTCAGCAGCTCGTAGCCTTCCAGGCGGATATGGCCCTGCGGGGCGTACAGGCGTGAGGCGATGGTCTGCACCGGCGAGTGCGTGTGCAGAATGCAGCCGACCTCGGGGAAGCGCCGGTACAGCTGAGTGTGCAGCAGGGTCTCGGCGGACGGGCGCAGCGGCCGGCCGACGGCCTGGCCGTCGAAGTCCACCACCATGATGTCGTCCTCCACCAGCCGGCCCTTGTCGCCACCGGAGACGGTGATCGCGGCATGGCGATCGTCCAGGCGGTGCGAGAAGTTGCTGCTGGTGGCGGGCGTCCAGCCGGCCTGCGAGAGCTCGCGGATGTTGTCGATCAGCAGGTGCGCCAGCGTGCGCAGGCGCTCGGAATCGTAGGGCAGTGCGTTCATGCGCGTAGTGTAGGGCTTGATCGCTGGATTGGGATGACAGGTGGTGGTGCACCCAGTAGCACCTCCTCACGCCGTACCCTCACCCCAACCCCTCTCCCGGAGGGAGAGGGGCTTTGGCTTCTCCCTTCTCCCGTCGGGAGAAGGTGCCCCCGCAGGGGCGGATGAGGGTACGGGCGAAGCCTCGTGCTGCCAGATGGGCGCAGCGCTTCGCGTCCGTACCTTCACCCCAACCCCTCTCCCGATGGGAAAGGGGCTCTGCGCTCAGCCTTGGCTGCCGCGCAGGCGGCTGTGGCGGTAGCCGTAGCCGAAGTAGATCGCCAGGCCGATCACCGTCCAGCCGGCCATCAGCATCCAGTTGTGCGCGGTCATCGCCGACAGCAGCGCCAGGCAGCTGAGCACGCCGGCGATGCAGATCGGCCAGGCGAACGGGATGCGGAACGGCCGCGGCAGGTCCGGCTGGGTGCGGCGCAGGATCAGCACGCCGGCGCAGACCGCGGCGAAGGCGATCAGGGTGCCCATCGAGGTCAGTTCGCCCAGCACGTCCAGCGGGAACAGCGCCGCCAGCAGGGCGATGCCGATGCCGGTGATCACCGTGTTGACGTGCGGGGTGCGGTAGGTCGGGTGGATCTTGGTGAACACCGGCGGCAGCAGGCCGTCGCGGGCGATGATCATGAAGATGCGCGGTTGGCCGATGATCATCACCAGCACCACCGAGGACAGGCCGATCAGCGCGCCGACCTCCACCACCACGCGCAGCCAGCCCAGTTGCGGATGCGCGGCGACCGCGGTCACCACCGGCTCGTCGGTGCCCAGTTGCGCGAACGGCACCAGCCCGGTCATCACCGCGGCCATGGCGATGTACAGCACGGTGCAGATCACCAGCGACAGGATCATGCCGATCGGCAGGTCGCGCTGCGGCCGGTGCGATTCCTGCGCCGCCACCGACACCGCCTCGAAGCCGATGTAGGCGAAGAACACCATCGCCGCGCCACGCAGCACGCCATCCATGCCGTACTTGCCCGGGCCTTCGTTGGCCGGGATGAACGGGTGCCAGTTGGCCGGGTCCACGTACTTCCAGCCGGCGGCGATGACCAGCACGATCAGGCCGCTCTTCAGCACCACCATCGCCATGTTCATCGCTGAGGACTTGCGGATGCCGACGTAGCACAGCCAGGTCAGCAGCAGCACGATGCCGGCGGCAGGCAGGTTGGCGATCGCGCCGGTGGGCTGCAGCTTGCTGTCCAGCGGCGCGTTGACCAGGGCCGCGGGCAGATGGATGTTGAAGTGGTCGAGCAGGCTCAGGAAATAGCCGGTCCAGCTGACCGCCACCGCCGAGGCCGACACGCCGTACTCCAGCACCAGCATCCAGCCGATGAACCAGGCCGCCAGTTCGCCGAAGGTGGCGTAGGTGTAGGTGTAGGCGCTGCCGGAGACCGGCACCATCGCCGCGAACTCGGCGTAGGCCAGCGCGCAGAACGCGCAGCACACCGCGGCCAGCACGAACGAGAGCATGATCGCAGGCCCGGCGTGGTTGGCCGCGGCCTGCCCGGTGATGACGAAGATGCCGCCGCCGATCACCGCGCCGATGCCCAGCGCGGTCAGGCCCCAGGGGCCCAGCGCGCGTTGCAGGCCTAGCCCGCCGGCGTCCTCGTGGCTGGCATGGGGGTGTTTGGTGGCCAAGAGTTGTTTGAGCATCGAGCGGTTCCAGCCGGGCGCGGCGTGCGAGGAAGAGGGGGCGAACGCGAAGACCGGCGCGGACGCCGGTCTTCGGAGGAGCGGATCAGGCCTTGGTGGCCAGGCGGCTGTTGCGGATGCCGTAGAAGAAGTAGATGCACAGGCCGATCAGGGTCCAGCCGACGAACACCTTCCAGTGTTCCTGGAATGCCTGGAAGAACAGGCCCACGCAGAACAGCGCGCCCAGTGGGCACACCGCCCAGAACAGCGGCACCCGGAACGGGCGCGGCAGATCCGGACGGGTGAAGCGCAGCACCATCACCCCGACGCAGACCGTGGCGAAGGCCAGCAGGGTGCCCATCGACACCAGTTCGCCCAGCACGTCCAGCGGGATCAGCCCGGCCAGCAGCGCCGCGAGCACGCCGACCACCACGGTGCCGACGTAGGGGGTGTGGAAACGGCGATGGACCTTGCCGAACAGCTTCGGCAGCAGGCCGTCGCGCGCCATGGTGTAGAAGATGCGCGGCTGCGCCATCAGCATCACCAGCACCACCGAGGACAGGCCGGCGATGGCGCCGATCTCGACGAAGGTTTTCAGCCAGGCCAGCTGCGGATAGTGCTCCAGCGCAGTGGCCACCGGCTTGGCGGTGCCGAGCTGGGTGTAGGGCAGCAGGCCGGTCAGCACCGCGCAGACGATGATGTAGATGACGGTGCAGATGGCCAGCGACACCAGGATGCCGATCGGCATGTTCTTCTGCGGGTCCTTGGTCTCGCCGGCGGAGGTGGAGACCGCATCGAAGCCGATATAGGAGAAGAACACGATGGAGGCGGCGCGGAAGATGCCGCTCCAGCCGAACTCGCCCGGGCCGGTGTTTTCCGGGATGAACGGATGCCAGTTGTCCGGGTTGATGTAGAAGATGCCGACGCCGACGAACAGGCAGATCACCAGCACCTTGATCGCCACCACGATGGCGTTGACGAAGGCCGATTGAGTGACGCCGACGTAGCACAGCGTGCTGACCGCGGCCACGATCAGCACCGCCGGCAGGTTGACGAGGTTGCCCGAGGCCACGAACGCATGGCCGGTCCAGGTGAGCGGCGCGCTGGCCAGTTCCGCGGGGAAGGGCAGGCCGAGGGTGCCGGTGACGAAGCTGATCAGATAGGCCGACCAGCCCACCGCGACGCTGGAGCCGGCGAACAGGTATTCCAGCACCAGGCACCAGCCGATGAACCAGGCCACGCCTTCGCCGAGCGTGGCGTAGGAGTACGAGTAGGCGCTGCCCGAGACCGGCAGCATCGCCGCGAATTCGGCATAGCACAGGCCGGCGAAGGCGCAGGCCAGGCCGGCGAACACGAACGAGAGCATCACCGCCGGGCCGGCATGATTGGCCGCTGCCTGGCCGGTGAGCACGAAGATGCCGGCGCCGATCACCGCGCCGATGCCGAGCAGGATCAGGTGTCTGGCGGTGAGGGTGCGTTTGAGGGTGGCTTCGCCCTCCAGACTGCCTTCGAACGGTTCGCCGGCATCGACGTGACCGGCCGGTTCGATCGGCTTGACCCTCAGCAAAGACTTGAGCATTCGGTGCATCCCCAGGTGGCGGTACGGGGCAAGCGGCCCCGGCAATGGCGAAGCGCCGGGCCCGCAGCGGGCGACGCAAGCGTCGTACCATGCCAAAGCCGGCCGGCCGCCACAAGCCGCGCTGCACCGTGGACGGCGATAATGGCCGCCCCCGAATGCGAGAACGCCGATGCCGGAGTCGTCCCTACGCCAGCAGTTGCAGGCCCATGCCGGGCAGTGCCCGGACCAGGCCGAGGTCGCCGCGCAGTTCCTGGCCTTGCTCGACGATGCCGCCGATCCGTTCGTGCGCGCGCGTCTGGACGGCCATTTCACCGGCTCGGCCTGGCTGGTCAGCGCCGACGGCACGCGCACTTTGCTGACCCATCACCGCAAGCTGCAGCGCTGGCTGCAACTCGGCGGCCACGCCGACGGCGACCGCGATCTGGCGCGGGTGGCCTTGAAGGAAGCCGAGGAAGAATCCGGCCTGCCCGGCCTGGCACTGGAGGATGGCGCGATCTTCGACCTGGACCGGCACTGGATTCCAGTCCGCGGCGAGGTGCCGGGGCACTGGCATTACGACGCACGTTACGTGGTCCGCGCCGGCGCGGACGAAGCCTTCGCGGTCAGCGAAGAATCGCTGGCGTTGGCCTGGCGCCCGATTGCCGAATTGCTGGATGAAGCGGACCTGGATCCGTCGCTGCGGCGCATGGCGCAGAAGTGGTTGAAGCGCCGCGCATCAGCCCCTCTCCCCCCGGGAGAGGGGTTGGGGTGAGGGTCGGGCGCGAAGCGCATGCGGTGTTTCAGCTGCACGAGGCTGCGCCCGTACCCTCATCCGCCCCTTCGGGGCACCTTCTCCCTAAGGGAGAAGGGAGAAGCCGGCTCCGGTCGGATGGCTGAGCCCCTCTCCCTCCGGGAGAGGGGTTGGGGTGAGGGTACGGGCGCGCAGCGCCCCCACGAATCCCCAATCCCCAATCCCCGCTAATAAAGAATGCGCGTCCGCAACGTCCCCGCCACCTGCGCCAGTTCCTCCTTCAGCACCGCCGCCTGCTCCTCGCTGGCGCCCACGTCGATCACCACGTAGCCGACCTTGGGGTCGGTGCGCAGGAACTGGCCGTCGATGTTGACGTTGTGGCGCGAGAACAGTTCGTTGATCTGCGACAGCACGCCCGGCACGTTGCGGTGGATGTGCAGCAGGCGCAGGCTCTCGGCGTGCTCGGGCAGGGTCACCTCGGGGAAGTTCACCGCCGACAGGGTGCTGCCGTTGTCGCTGTAGCGCACCAGCTTGGCCGCCACTTCCACGCCGATGTTGTCCTGCGCTTCCAGCGTGCTGCCGCCGACATGCGGGGTCAGGATCACGTTGTCGTGCGCGGCCAGCGGCGATTCGAACAGGTCGCCGTTGCCCTTGGGTTCGATCGGGAACACGTCCACCGCGGCGCCGCCGATGTGGCCGCTGCGCAGCGCCGCGTCCAGGGCGTCGATGTCGATCACCGTGCCGCGCGAGGCGTTGATCAGGTGCGCGCCCGGCTTCATCTGCGCCAGCTGCGTGGCGCCGATCATGTCGCGGGTGGCCGCGGTTTCCGGCACGTGCAGGGTGACCACATCCGAGCGCGCCAGCAGGTCGTCCAGGTCGGTGGCGGTGCGGGCGTTGCCCAGCGACAGCTTGGTCTCGATGTCGTGGAAGATCACCTGCATGCCCAGCGCCTCGGCCAGCACGCCGACCTGGGTGCCGATGTGGCCGTAGCCGACGATGCCCAGCACCTTGCCGCGGGTCTCGTGGCTGCCGGCGGCCGACTTCGACCAGCCGCCGCGGTGGCATTCGGCGTTCTTCTGCGGAATGCCGCGCAACAGCAGGATGGCCTCGGCGATCACCAGCTCGGCGACGCTGCGGGTGTTGGAGTAGGGCGCATTGAACACCGGGATGCCGGCCAGTTCCGCGGCGTCCAGGTCGACCTGGTTGGTGCCGATGCAGAAGCAGCCGACCGCGATCAGGCGCTTGGCGTGGGCCAGCACCTCGGCGCTGAGCTGGGTGCGCGAGCGGATGCCGACGATGTGCGCCTCGGCGATGCGCTGCTTGAGCTCGTCTTCCGGCAGCGACTTGGCGTGCAGTTCGATCTGCGAGTAGCCGGCCGCGCGGAACACGTCGACGGCGGTCTGGCTGATGCCTTCGAGCAGCAGCACGCGGATATCCTGCTTCGGAAACGAGGTCTTCTTGGGCGACATTGCGGCGAGGGAGCGATGGCCAACGGGCCGGTCACTATGCCAGATGGCTCCTTGCTTTGGTGCGCCGCAATAGGATGCCGGGAGGATAGCGATGCAACGCTGGAAAGGTTTCAGGTGCATCGATGTTTGTTGGGAGGAGTCGGGACTCGGGACCCGGGACCCGGAGAAGCGTGCACCTTTTGCGCCTGACGGTGTTGCTTGACGTCCCACGTCGGTTGCTTTTGCTTTTCCGGGTCCCGGGTCCCGGCTCTAGATTCCCGAGCCCCGGCTCCTCCCCAACTGGACGCGGTTACGCAACGCTGGCACGCTTGAATGCTTGCCTCCACCGATGCCTCTCCGCCCATGACCGACCCGCGCCTGGATGCCCTGGCCCTTGCCGTTCCCGGCCTGCGCCTGAAGACCGATCCCGCCGACCTGGAGCACTACGGTCGCGACTGGACCCGGCGCTGGACCCCGGCGCCGCTGGCGATCGCGCTGCCGGCGACGGTGGAGGAGGTGCAGGCGGTGCTGCGCTGGGCCAACGACCACGCGGTGGCGGTGGTGCCCTCCGGCGGCCGTACCGGCCTGTCCGGCGGCGCGGTGGCCGCGCACGGCGAACTGGTGCTGAGCCTGGAGCGGATGAACAAGGCGCTGGCCTTCGATCCGGTCGACCGCACCCTCACCGTGCAGGCCGGCATGCCGCTGGAAGCGGTGCACAACGCCGCGCGCGAGCACGGGCTGCTGTACCCGGTGGACTTCGCCGCGCGCGGGTCGTGCTCGATCGGAGGCAACATCGCCACCAATGCCGGCGGCATCCGCGTGATCCGCTACGGCAACACCCGCGAGTGGATCGCCGGGTTGAAGGTGGTCACCGGCAGCGGCGAGCTGCTCGAGCTCAACCGCGGGCTGATCAAGAATTCCAGCGGCTACGATTTTCGCCAGTTGCTGATCGGCTCCGAAGGCACCCTCGGCATCGTGGTCGAAGCCACCCTGCGCCTCACCGACCCGCCGCCGCCGAGCAACGTGATGCTGCTGGCGCTGCCCTCGTTCGAGGTGCTGATGCAGGTGTTCGCCGCGTTCCGCAGCCGGCTGCAGCTGGAGGCGTTCGAGTTCTTCACCGACCGCGCGCTGCAGCACGTGCTGGCGCATGGCGCGCAGGCCCCGTTCGACACGGTGTATCCGTACTACGTGGTCACCGAGTACGCCAGCGGCAACGAGGCGCAAGAGGCCGCGGCGCTGGCCGCATTCGAGGCCTGCATGGAGCAGGGCTGGGTACTGGACGGGGTGATCAGCCAGAGCGAGGCGCAGGCCGCGCAGCTGTGGCGCCTGCGCGAAGGCATCACCGAAGCGGTGGCGCGCTACACCCCCTACAAGAACGACGTGTCGGTGCGGATCTCGGCGATGCCGGCGTTCCTGGCGCGGACCCAGGCGCTGCTCGGCGAGGCCTACCCGCAGTTCGAGGTGGTGTGGTTCGGCCACATCGGCGACGGCAACCTGCACATCAACGTGCTCAAGCCCGACGCCACCGCGCCGGCGGAGTTCATCGCCGCCTGCGAGCAGGTCACCAAGCTGCTGGCGCAGGTGCTGGCCGAGCACGGCGGCAGCATCTCCGCCGAGCACGGCATCGGCCTGGTCAAGAAACCCTACCTGGAGAGCACCCGCAGCGCCGAGGAGATCGCGCTGATGCGCGCGGTCAAGCGGGTGTTCGATCCGTCCGGGTTGCTCAATCCGGGCAAGCTGTTCGATCCCTGAGCGCAGCCGTGCACCGCTGCCGCGCGGCCCGTTCAGGCGCTGCGCGGGGCGGACCGCTAGGCTATGCGGCGCGGCGCTGGCCGTCCCCTTTTTCACGATCCCGTTTGGAACGATTGCAATGACCCGAGTGACCGCGCGCTGCGCCCTGCTGTTCGCCCTGATCCTGCCCGCGTTCGCGCAGGCTTCCAGCTTCGCCGGCAGCTCCGCCGGTTCGGCCTCGGCCGGCTCGGCCGGCAGCTCGGCGTCCTCGGACAGCAGTTCCAACAACGACAAGGTGGTGCTGCAGGCGCGCGACGACGCGGCCGGCTTCGTCGCCAGCGCCGGGCGCATCCGCGGCGTGCAACTGGAAGCGGCGCTGCGCGTGTTGCGCGAGCGCAACCCGCAGGCGCAACAGGCCAGCGACCTGGAACTGGCGCAGGCGATCCTGGCGCTGTGATCCCGCGCCGGCCACGGCGCCTGCGCGCGCGGTGGCTGGCGTTGCTGGCGCTGGCCGCTGCGGTGCACGCAGCGGCCGCGCCGCTCGCTGTCGATGAGACAGGGCTGAGTCCCGCCGAGCGCACGGCCAGCGAGGCCGTGCTGGCCGCGGCGCAGGCGCGACTGCCGCCGGCCTGGACCGCGGCGCTACCCGCAGGACTGCCGCTGCAGTGGCGCGACGATCTCCCCACGCAGGTGCACGGGCGCGCGCAGGCCAGGCGCCTGCTGTTGAACAAGCGCTTGCTACGCGACTGGATGGCGGCGCCAGGGCGCGACACCGATCCGGTCGCCGACCCGGCACGGCGACCGGCGCTGGCCGCCCTGCTGCACGAGCTGGCGCACTTCTACGACCGCTCCGCGGCCGGGCATCTCTCGTCCGATCCGCGCTTGCTGGATCTGGCCGGCTGGCAGGTCAGCCCGATGCGCCTGGGCCTGCGTCGTGGCCAGAACCGGTTCACCGAGCGCAGCCCGGATCCCTACGAATTGCAGTCGCCGGCCGAGTTCGTGGCGGTGAATCTCGAGCACTTCCTGCTCGATCCGGACTACGCCTGCCGGCGGCCGGCGCTGGCCCGCTACTTCGCCGCACGCCTGGCATGGACGCCACCGGCGAGCGCATGCGCGCCCGGCCAGGTGTTCGTGCAGGACCCGCTGGCCGACGCGGCCGCCTTGCTGCAGGTGGACCCGGCGCGGATCTACGCGGTGGACTACCTGCTGGCCGAAGGCAACGCGCAGCCGATGAGCCACTGGGGCCACAGCATGTTGCGCCTGGTGATCTGCGCGCCGGGGCGGCCGCTGGGCCCGGCATGCCGGCTGGACCTGGCCGAGCACCGGGTGCTGTCGTTCCGCGCCTTCGTCGACGACGTGCAGATTTCCAACCTGCGCGGGCTCACCGGCTCCTACCCGTCGCGGCTGTTCGTGCTGCCGCTGCGCCAGGTGGTGGACGACTACACCCAGGTGCAGTTGCGCGGCCTGCAGTCGCTGCCGCTGCGGCTGTCGCGCGAAGAGATCGCTGCGCTGCTGGAGCGTGCCGCGCAACTGCACTGGAGCTACGACGGCCGCTATTACTTCCTGAGCAACAACTGCGCGGTGGAGACCTACGCCTTGCTGCACGACGGCGTGCCGCGGCTGGCGGCCGCGCATCTGTCCGGGATCAGCCCGACCGGCCTGCGCCGGCGCCTGGTACGGGCCGGCATCGCCGATGCGTCGGTGTTCGACGACGCAGACGCAGCGGTGCGCGATGGCTACTTCTTCCCGGCGGCGAGCGCGCATTTTGCGCAGATGTTCGCGGTGGCGCGCGGCTCCCTGGCACTGCCGGCCCGCAATGCCGACGCGTGGCTGGATCTGCCGGCCGCGCAGCGCGCGCCGTGGCTTGAGCGCGGCGACCTGCGTGCCAGTGCCGCCTTGTTGCTGCTGGAGAACGCCGCCCGCCGCCGCGCCGAACAGCGTGGGCGCGAAGCATTGAAACGGCGCTATCTGGGCAAGCCGCTGCCGACCGCGGTGGCCGGTGCGGGCGGGGGCGATGCGGGTGCCGACACACGTGACGCTGCCAGCGCGGTGCGTGCCGTGCTGGCCGAGCAGGGGCTACTGAGCCAACCGGCGAGCCTGCTGCAGGGGCAGCCGGGCTATGGCCTGCCGCAGGCGCAGGAACGTGCCTGGCTGCAGGTGCAGGGACAGGCACGGATTGCGGCGCTGCACGAGGACGGCGCCGCGCTGCAGACGCGCCTGCGCGGATTGCTGCCGGCGCCGCTGCAGGCGGACCTGGCGCAGATCGATGCCAACCTGGCGACGCTGGGCGCACGCCTGCGCACGCTCAATCGCGAAGGCGGTGGACTGCAGTTGGATTCGCCGTCGCTGTTGCGGCAGCGTGGTGGGCAGCCGTAGCGCGGCGTGCGGGCTTGTGATGCGAGGCGATCGAAGGGAACTGGATCGCGCGTGCGGTTGACGGCGGCGCGGTTGCGGCTGAAGCCGCTCCCGCGACGTTCGCGGCGTGAGTCCGCAGCACCTGTGCGTCGCAGGCGCAGCCGTGTTCGCATGAAGGAAGACTGATAGCTCCATGGGTCGGGACTGAAGTCCCTCCCACAGGAACGCGGCGCGCTTCCAACCCATTTATGTAGGGGCGGCTTCAGCCGCGACGAGCGAAGACGCGAAGCCGGCCGATGTCGACGGCCGTCAGGGCCGACGCCGATGCCCGCAAGGGCGCCACCTTGCCCGCATGCAAACCGCCATCACGGCAGCACGAGACCCGCATCCTCGCCGTAGCGGCGCAGCCAGGCGTCGCGCGGCGGATCCTGGCGGTACTGTGCGCGCAGCGTCGCCCAGGTCTGTTCGTTGCCGTCGCAGTACTTGGCCATCGCCTGCTCCAGTTCGCGCCGCCGCGCCGCGTCGTAGGGCTCTTCGCCGGCGAAATGGGTGCAGGTGTCCTGGCGCACGACGAAGGCGCGGATCGGCGCGGGCAGCGTGCAGAAACCGTCGTGGTGCTCGGGATCGACCGCGTCGGGAATCGTGCACGCGGGCTTTGGAGCGGCCGCCGTGGCCGGCGTCACCGGCGCGGCGAGCGCCAGCACCGGCAAGACCAGCAGCAGGCCGAGGCAGGCGGGCCGCGGCGCATGCGCGGCGCTGCCTGTGCGGGAAACGTGGGTGACACGGCGCCCGCGCATGGGCTCAGTCGGCGCGACCGGCGAACTCGCCGGTGGTGGTGTTGACCAGCACGCGCTCGCCGTTGCCGATGTACTCCGGCACCATGATCTCGATCCCGGTGTTGAGCTTGGCCGGCTTCGGGCGCTTGGTGGCGGTGCCGCCCTTGAGCTCAGGCGGGGTCTCGATCACTTCCAGGGTCACGCTCTGCGGCAACTGGATCGCCACCGGCTGGTCGTCGATGACCTGCACGTAGATGCCGCTGAGGCCGTCGGTGATGTAACCCGCATCGGTGCCGATCGCATCGGCGTCCAGGGTGTAGGGGGTGTAGTCCTCGTCGTCGAGGAACACGAAGGCCTCGCCGTCCTTGTACGAGAAGGTGGACTGGCGGCGCATCAGCTCGACTTCGCGCAGGTCGTCGTCGCCGTCGAAGCTGGCATCGAGCTTGTTGCCGCCCGGCACGCTGTACATCACGAAGCGGAAGCGCACGTTGCCGCCGCGGCCCTGCGGCGAGCTGCGCTCGATGTCGCGGATCTGGTACACGCCGTTGTTGTACTCGACGACGTTGCCTTTCTTGATTTCGTTGGCTTTCATGAGGGCTGGGAATCGGGAATGGGGAATAGGGAATCGAAACAGGGTCAAGCAGGCGGAGAGGATCAGCGGAAGGGAAACGCCGTTGCGATTCCCCATTCCCGATTCTCCATTCCCCGCTACTTCGGCGCCAACCGCACCGCGCCGTCGAGGCGGATGGTTTCGCCATTGAGGTAGCGGTTGCGCAGCAGGAACATCACCGTGTCGGCGAATTCGTCCGGGCGGCCGAGACGCGAAGGATACGGGATCGCCGCGGCCAGCGACTGCTGTACGGCCTCGGGCATGCCGTCGACCATCGGGGTCCAGAAGATGCCCGGGGCGATGGTGTTGACGCGGATGCCGAAGCGCGCCAGTTCGCGCGCCATCGGCAGGGTCATCGCCACCACGCCACCCTTGGACGCGGCGTAGGCGGCCTGGCCGATCTGGCCTTCGTAGGCGGCGACGCTGGCGGTGTTGACGATGACGCCGCGCTCGCCGTCCTCGCCCGGGGCGTTGTGCTGCATCAGGTCGGCGGCGGCCTTGGCGACGTTGAAGCTGCCGACCAGGTTGACCATCACCGTACCCTGGAAGGCGGCCAGCGGCATCGGCGCCTCCTTGCCCAGTACGCGGCCGGCGCCGAGGATGCCGGCGCAGTTGATCGCGGCATTGAGGCCGCCGAGGAAGCCCTGTGCTGCGCCGAGCTGCGCGGCCACCTGGGCCTCGTCGCTGACGTCGGTGCGCAGGTAGCAGGCACGGTCCGCGCCCAGGGTGGCGATGGCGGCCGCGCCCTTGTCGTCGTTCAGATCGAACAGCGCGACCTTGCCGCCTTCGGCGACGATGCGTTGCGCCACCGCCAGGCCGAGGCCGGACACGCCGCCGGTGACCACGGCTTTCAGATCGGCGAGCTGCATGGATGTTCCCTCCCAGGAAAACGCCCAGTTTAGAGGCTGCCGCCCATTGCGGCGAGACGCGACGACCACCCGCGGTGCGCAAGCCTGTCGCCGGATGCGGCGCCGTCGCGGCTCAGGCCTCGGCCGCCAGCGCCTGGCCGACCTTGCTGCCGGTGGGTCGGCCGAGTTTCTGTGCCAGCCAGCGGCCGGTCGCGGCCAGTGCCGGCAGGTCGATGCCGGTGTCCACACCATTGCCGTGCAGCAGGTAGACCACGTCCTCGCTGGCAACATTGCCGCTGGCGCCCTTGGCGTAGGGACAGCCGCCGGCGCCGGACACGGCGGCATCGACCACGCGCACGCCTTCTTCCAGGCAGGCGGCGATGTTGGCCAGGGCCTGGCCGTAGGTGTCGTGGAAGTGCACCGCCAATGCGTCCATCGGCACCACGGCGGCGACCGAGCGCAGCATCGCCCGCGCCTTGCCCGGCGTGCCCACGCCGATGGTGTCGCCCAGCGAGATCTCGTAGCAGCCCATCGCATGCAGCCGCTGCGCCACCCGCACCACGTCGGCCAGGGGGACGTCGCCCTGATAGGGACAGCCGAGCACCGTGGACACGTAGCCGCGGACCTTGACCCCGTCCGCCGCCGCGCGCTCCAGCACCGGCGCGAAGCGCGCCAGCGATTCGTCGATGCCGGCATTGGTATTGGTGCGGTTGAAGGTCTCCGAGGCGGCGGTGAACACGGCCACCTCGCGCACGCCGACCGCGGCCGCGCGTTCGTAGCCCTGCAGGTTCGGCACCAGCACCGGATAGTCCACGCCCGGCACCTGCGCGATGCCGGCGTAGACCTCGGCCGCGTCGGCCAGTTGCGGGACCCATTTCGGGCTGACGAAGCTGGTCGCCTCGATGCTGCGCAGGCCAGTGCGCCCCAGTCGCGCGATCAACTCGATCTTGTCTTCTGTGGCGACCCAGGCCTTCTCGTTCTGCAGGCCGTCGCGCGGGCCGACTTCGACGATGCGCACGCTGTCGCTCATCGGCGAGACTCCTGCGCCGTTGGCCGGGTACTGCGCATGAGACGGGAAGCAACGAGGATCATCGGAATTCCTGAGAGAGGGAGGCGGTGAAACACCGGCAGCACGGCCGGCGCCGTGCGCGGGTACGACGCGGCAGCGCGGATCAGGCCGCTGCCGGGAGGTGGCAGGCCGCTTCGATGTTGTGGCCGTCCGGATCCAGCAGGAACGCGCCGTAGTAGTCGGGGTGATAGTGCGGGCGCAGGCCCGGTGCGCCGTGGTCGCGGCCGCCGGCGGCCAGGCCGGCGCGATGGAACGCGTCCACCTGCGCGCGGCTGGCGGCGACGAAGGCCACGTGCACGCCATTGTCGCCGGCGTCGCGGCCGCCGGCGGCGATCCAGAAGCTGGGCTTGCCGTCGCGTCCGAAACCGACGTGGCGCTGGCCGCCGCTTTCCTCGGCGCTCACCTGCATCACCACGTCCAGCTCCAGCGCGGCCAGGGCGGCGCGGTAGAAGGTCAGGCTGCGGTCGAGGTCGCTGCAGCGCAGGCCGAGATGGTCGATCGGGTTCATGGACTGGCCCTCCAGGCCGGTTCGCGTTTCTCCAGGAACGCGTTCAGTCCTTCCTGGCCTTCGGCCGAGACCCGCAATTGCGCGATCAGGGCGGCGTTGGCCTGGTCCAGCGCATCGCGCTCGCCGCCGGCGGCGACCCGCCGCACCAGGGCCTTGGCGCCGGCGGCGGCCAGCGGCCCGGCATGGCCGAGCAGGGCGACCTGGCGTTGCACCGCCGCGTCCAGCGCCTCCGGCGCCACCGCCTGGTGAACCAGGCCGATCTGCGCCGCGGTGGCGGCGTCGAAGGTTTCCGCGCTGGCGAACCAGCGCCGCGCCTGGCGCGCGCCGATCGCCGCGATCACGTACGGCGAGATCACCGCCGGCAGCAGGCCCAGCCGGCTTTCGCTGAGCGCGAAGCGCGCATCGGTGGCGGCCACGGCGATGTCGCAACAGGCGACCAGGCCAACCGCGCCGCCGAACGCCGCACCTTGCACCCGCGCCACCGTGGGCTTGGGCAGTTCGTCGAGCAGACGCATCAGCCGCGCCAGGGCCAGCGCATCGTCCAGGTTCTCCTGTTCGCCGGCGCCGGCCATCGAGCGCATCCACTGCAGGTCGGCACCGGCCGAGAACGCCGCGCCGGCACCGGCCAGGACCAGTACCTGCACCTGCGGATCGGCGCCGATCTGCAGCAGGGCGTCGCTGAGCTGGGCGATCAGCGCGGCGTCGAAGGCGTTGCGGACCTCGGGTCGGTTCAACTGCAGGGTCAGGACCTTGCCGGATCGTTGCAACAACAGGGCATCGCTCATCGAACACGCTCGTACAAAGGGAAAACGGCAGCCATACGGCGATCATAGCCGGCCGTGCCGGTCCCGCCATGACGCGCCGCGGCGATGCTACAATTGATAACCATTCTTATCGACGGAACGTGCTGTGACGTTGTCCGACATGCCGTTGCGCAGCAGCGCCCTTGTGGAATCCGTGCACGACCGCCAGCCCAACGACGCCATCGCCCGGCGTCTGCGCGAGCTGGGCTTCGTCGCCGGCGAGCAGGTGCAGGTGCTGACCAGCGGGCCGATCGGCGGCGAACCGCTGCTGGTGCAGGTGGGGTATACGCGCTTCGCGCTGCGGCGCAGCGAGGCGGCGCGGGTGCAGGTCAGCGCGCTGGACGAGGTGCGCTCGTGAGCGCGGTGGCCGCGCCGCTGCGCCTGGCCCTGGTCGGCAACCCGAACTGCGGCAAGACCGCGCTGTTCAACCAGTTGACCGGCAGCAAGCAGAAGGTCGCCAACTACGCCGGCGTCACCGTCGAGCGCAAGGAGGGCCGCTTCCGCGCGCCGTCCGGGCGCGAGTTCGCGGTGCTGGATCTGCCCGGCGCCTACAGCCTGCAGCCGGCCAGCCTGGACGAGGCGATCACCCGCGACCTGTGCCGCGGCTTCTACCCGGGCGAACCGGCGCCGGACGTGCTGGTGTGCGTGGTCGACGCCACCAACCTGCGCCTGCACCTGCGCTTCGCGCTGGAACTGCGCGAGCTGGGCAAGCCGATGCTGGTGGCCTTGAACATGGTCGACGCGGCGCAGCGCCGCGGCATCCAGATCGACCGCCAGGCGCTGGAACAGGCGCTGGGCGTGCCGGTGATCGAGACTGTGGCGGTGCGCCGCAACGGCGCCCGCGCCCTGGTCGAGCGGCTGGATACGCTGGCGCCGGCACTGCCGCCCGCGGTGGCGCCGAGCGAAGGGCAGGGCGACTACCACCAGCAGGTGCGCGCGATCCTGGCGGCGGCGGTGTCGATGCCGACCCGCACCTCGCGCGTCGACGACGCGCTGGACCGTTGGCTGCTGCATCCGGTGGCCGGCCTGCTGACCCTGGCGGTGGTGATGTTCCTGATCTTCCAGGCGGTGTACGCCTGGGCGGCGCCGCTGATGGACCTGATCGATGGCGGCACCAAGGCGCTGGGCGCCTGGATCGGCGGAACCCTGCCGGAGGGGCCGCTGAACAGCCTGCTGGTGGACGGCATCATCGCCGGCCTCGGCGGGGTGGTGGTGTTCCTGCCGCAGATCCTGATCCTGTTCGCCTTCATCCTGGCGCTGGAGGAATCCGGCTACCTGCCGCGTGCTGCGTTCCTGCTCGACCGCATGATGGCCGCGGCCGGTCTGTCCGGGCGCTCGTTCATCCCGCTGCTGTCCAGTTTCGCCTGCGCCGTGCCCGGCATCATGTCCACGCGCAGCATCCAGGATCCGCGCGATCGCCTGGCGACCATCCTGGTGGCGCCGCTGATGACCTGTTCGGCGCGGCTGCCGGTGTACGCGCTGCTGATCGGCGCGTTCATCCCGCAGCGGCAGGTGTGGGGCGTGTTCAACCAGCAGGGGCTGGTGCTGTTCGGCCTGTACTTCGCCGCCATCGCCAGTGCGCTGGTGGTGTCGTGGACGATGAAGAAGTGGCGCCGCGACAAGGGCGAGCATCCGCTGCTGCTGGAGCTGCCGTCCTATCGCGTGCCGCACCTGCGCGACCTGGCGCTGGGCCTGTGGGAGCGCGCGGCGATCTTCCTCAAGCGCGTCGGCGGCATCATCCTGGCGCTGACCATCCTGCTGTGGTTCCTGCTGTCGTTCCCGGCGCCGCCGGCCGACGCCACCCTGCCGGCGATCGACTACAGCTTCGCCGGCCGCATCGGTCACGCCATGACCACGGTGTTCTCGCCGCTGGGCTTCAACTGGCAGATCTGCATCGCGCTGATTCCCGGCCTGGCCGCGCGCGAGGTGGCGGTGTCCTCGCTGGCGACGGTCTACGCACTGTCGGCGGCCGACGACGATGCCGCCGCGCAGGCGCTGTCGCCGCTGATCCACGACGGCTGGTCGCTGGCCACCGCGCTGTCGTTGCTGGTCTGGTACATCTACGCACCGATGTGCATTTCCACCCTGGCCACGATCAAGCGCGAGACCAATTCGTGGAAGCAGATGAGCTTCGCCGCGTTCTACCTGTTCGCGCTGGCGTATCTGGCCTCGCTGGTCACCTACCAGGTTGCGGTGGCGCTGGGAGCCGGCTGAGATGAGCGCCTCGCTGCTGCTGCAGTACCTGGTGATCGCGCTGGCGGTACTGGTCAGCGCCTGGGTGGTGTTGAAGAAGCAGTTCCCGGGCACCGCGCGCAAGCTGCGCGGCGCGCTCGCACTACGCCTGCTCAAGCCCGGCCGGGCAGCCTGGCTGCAGGCGCTGGGGCGGCGCATCGCACCGCCGGCCAGCGCCGGTGCGGGCGCCTGTGGCGGCTGCGACAGCTGCGGGCCGACGCCGCCGCGGCGGCACTGAGTCGCGTCGCCCGTTGCTGGCCGGCGCATCGCTTGTGCGCCGCACATGCGCGTCGCGATGGCGGCGACTATCCTATGCCGATGACCAGCCCATTCCAGTTCTCCCGCCGTGCGCAGGCGCTGACCAGTTCGGCGATCCGCGAAATCCTCAAGGTCACCGAACGGCCTGAAGTGATCTCCTTCGCCGGCGGCCTGCCGTCGCCGGACACGTTCCCGGTCGAGCGCATGCGCGAGGCCTGCGACAAGGTGCTGCGCGACGCGCCACAGGCGGCGCTGCAGTACGGCCCGACCGAAGGCTATCTGTTGCTACGCGAATGGGTGGCGGCGCGGCTGAGCCGCGACGGCGCCCACATCCGTCCCAGCCAGGTGCTGATCACCACCGGTTCGCAGCAGGGCCTGGACCTGCTCGGCAAGGTGTTCATCGACGAAGGCAGCAAGGTGCTGGTGGAAACGCCCAGCTATCTTGGCGCGCTGCAGGCGTTCTCGCTGTTCCAGCCGGCGTTCGCGGCGATGCAGTCGGACGACGACGGCGTGGTGGTGGACGCGCTGGACGATGCGCAGCTGGCCGGCGCGCGCTTCATGTACGTGCTGCCGAACTTCCAGAATCCGACCGGGCGACGCCTGCCGCTGCACCGGCGCCAGGCGCTGGTGGCGCGCGCGGCCGCAGCCGGCGTGCCCATCGTCGAGGACGATCCCTACGGCGAGCTGTGCTACAGCGGCGACACGCTGCCGAGCCTGCTGTCGATGAACCCGGATGGCGCCATCTACATGGGCTCGTTCTCCAAGGTGTTCGCGCCGGGCCTGCGCCTGGGCTATGTGGTCGCGCCGGAGCCGGTGCATGCCAAGCTGGTGCAGGCCAAGCAGGCGGCGGATCTGCACACGCCCTCGTTCAGTCAGCGCATCGTGTACGAAGCGGTGCAGGACGGCTTCCTGGATGCGCATATTCCCGGCATCCGTGCGCTGTACGCCAGCCGTTGCGAGCAGATGCTGGCGGCCCTGGCCAAGTACTTCCCGGCGCAGGTGCGCTGGAACCGCCCGGCCGGCGGCATGTTCATCTGGGTCGAACTGCCGGAGGGCATGGACGGCGGCGCGCTGCTGAGCAAGGCGATCGAGCGCAACGTGGCGTTCGTGCCGGGCGCGCCGTTCTTCGCGGTCGCGCCGCAGCGCAATACCCTGCGGCTGTCGTTCGTGACCGTGCCGGCCGAACGCATCGAGACCGGCGTGCGCATCCTCGGTGCGCTGCTGCAGGACGAGGTCGCCGCGCACCGGCGCGCGACGGCCTGAGCCCGGCCTCGCGTCTGTCGATGACGTCGTCCGATTCCGCGGTCGCCTCGTGGACCATCGATGCGGTCCTGGTCGGCCGCGCGCAGGCGTTCACCCGCCCGGGCAGCCGCAGCGCGATCGACAAGCGGCCCCAGGACGGACGCCTGCGCATCGGCCCGGAGGGGCTGGAGCTGGACGAGCAGGGCGACCGCCGCGTGCATGGCGGCCCCGACAAGGCCTTGCACCATTACCCGCGCGATCACTACCCGGCCTGGCGCGAGGAACTCGGCGCACATGCCTTGCTGGACGCGCCGGGCGCGTTCGGCGAGAACCTCAGCAGTAGCGGGGTGACCGAAGCCGACTTGTGCCTGGGCGACAGGCTGCGCCTGGGCACGTCCCTGGTCGAGGTGTCGCAGTCGCGGCAGCCGTGCTGGAAGCTGTCCGACCGCTTCGGCGTGGCCGCGCTGGCGCGGCGCGTGCAGGACAGCGGCCGCACCGGCTGGTACTACCGTGTGCTGCAGCCCGGCGAGGTCGCCGCCGGTGACAGTCTGGTGCTGCTGGAGCGTCCGTATCCGCAGTGGCCGCTGGCGCGGCTGGTCGGCCTGCTGTACCGCCGCGAGATCGACCCGGCGCAACTGCAGGAGGTGCTGGCGCTGCCGCTGGTGCCGAACTGGCGCACCCTGTTCGAGCGGCGCCTGGCGCAGCGTGCGGTGGAGGACTGGGACAAGCGCTTGTTGGGGCAGGCGGCGGCCGAGTAGGGCGGTTGATCGATCCGGCGAGCGTGCTCCCCTCTTGGCGGGAGTGGTGGCGTCGACAGGTGCATGCCCGATTGGGTGGGTGCAACGCGTCGGGGCTGAAGTCCCTCCCACAGGGGGTGTCCGATCGGCTGCGATGTCTCTTGGCAGGTGCCGGGTGCCTCGCCCGGCGGCTTTTTTGTCGCTTCCAGTGCCGCCACGCCCCTGTGGGAGGGGCGGCAGCCCCGACGAGGGAAGCATCGCCACGTCCGAGGTGGCGCGTGGGACGCTTGCGTCTCGGGCGCGCGCGCCCTCTGTCGCACCCGCGCGCAAACCGCTAGCCTTGTGCCGATGACGACTTCTCCGCTGCGTGTGTTGATCCATGGTGCGTCGGGCCGGATGGGCCAGGCGTTGTTGCGGCTGGCCGCGCAGGACCCGGCGCTGCAAGTGGTGGCCGCGGTGGTGCGGCGCGCGCCGGCGCAGCGGGTGATCGACGGCGTGCCGTACTTCGCCGCAGCCGAACTGGGCGGCGTGCCGGCCTTCGACGTGGCGATCGATTTCAGCCTGCCGCAGGGCTTCGACCCGGTGCTGGCCCTGTGCACCGCACGCGGTGCGGCGCTGGCGTCCGGTACCACCGGGCTGGAGGACGCGCAGCGGCAGGCGCTGGCCGCTGCGGCCGAACGCATTCCGCTGATCTGGGCCTCGAACTTCAGCCTGGGCGTGGCGGTGCTGCACGATCTGGTCGAGCGCGCCGCCGCGGCGCTGCCGGGCTGGGACTGCGACATCGTCGAATCCCACCACGTGCACAAGCAGGACGCGCCCTCCGGCACCGCGCTCACCCTCGGCGACGCGGCCGCGCACGGCGGCGCGACCCCGCGCTACGCCAGCCTGCGTGCCGGCGACATCGTCGGCGAACACCTGGTGCAGTTCGCCGGACTCGGCGAGCGGGTCGAACTGGTGCACCGCGCCAGCAACCGCGACATCTTCGCTCGCGGCGCGTTGCATGCCGCCGCGCGCCTGCCGGGGCGTGCGCCCGGGGCCTATCGGCTGCGCGACCTGCTCGGCTGAACGCGGTTTTCACATAAACGGCTGGCGCGGACCGCCCCGCGCCGGTACAATTCTCGCTCGCCTGTTACCCATCGCCACGGACCCGGAGAAGCGCCGAGTTCGCGGTTTCTTGCAGCCTGCAAGTTGGTGGGGCAGGGTTCCTCTCTCCCCAAGGCGAACCCCGTGACTCAACCCGCAATCCTTGTCCTTGAAGACGGCACCGTGTTCGAGGGCGAATCCGTAGGCGCTGCCGGCCTGTCCGTCGGCGAAGTGGTGTTCAACACCGCCATGACCGGCTACCAGGAGATCCTCACCGATCCCTCCTACGCCCGCCAACTGGTCACGCTGACGTATCCGCATATCGGCAACACCGGCTGCACCGACCAGGACGACGAGGCCGCCCAGGTCTGGTCGGCCGGCCTGATCGTGCGCGACGTGCCGCGCCGCCCCAGCAACTGGCGCAACCAGGTGGCGCTGCCGGACTGGCTGATCCAGCGCGGCGTGGTCGCCATCGCCGGCATCGACACCCGCAAGCTGACCCGCATCCTGCGCGAGAAGGGCTCGCAGAACGGCGCGCTGATGGCCGGCGAGGTGAACGTGGACACCGCGCTGGACGCGGCGCGCAAGTTCCCGGGGTTGAAGGGCATGGATCTGGCCAAGGTGGTCTCCACCGACAAGTCCTATCCCTGGCGCGACGGCCAGCTCGACCTGGACAGCAACGCCTTCGTCACGGCCGAGCCCAAGTTCAAGGTCGTCGCCTACGACTACGGGGTCAAGCACAACATCCTGCGCATGCTCGCCGAGCGCGGCTGCGAGGTGACCGTGGTGCCGGCGCAGACGCCGGTCGCCGAGGTGCTGGCGATGAACCCGCACGGCGTGTTCCTGTCCAACGGCCCCGGCGACCCGGCGCCGTGCGACTACGCGATCGCCGCGATCAAGGAACTGCTGGCGCGCAAGATCCCGACCTTCGGCATCTGCCTGGGCCACCAGCTGCTGGCGCTGGCCGCCGGCGCGCAGACCCTGAAGATGGGCCACGGCCACCACGGCGCCAACCATCCGGTGCAGGATCTGGACAGCGGCCGGGTGATGATCACCTCGCAGAACCATGGTTTCGCGGTGGACGAGGCGACCTTGCCGGCCAACGTGCGCGTCACCCATCGCTCGCTGTTCGATGGCAGCAACCAGGGCATTGCGCTCACCGACGCGCCGGCCTTCAGCTTCCAGGGGCATCCGGAAGCCTCGCCGGGCCCGCGCGACGTGGCGCCGCTGTTCGATCGTTTCACCGCGCTGATGGCGGCCGCAGGCGCATGAGCTTGCGCAAACTGGCGTTGTTAGGCGCTCTCGCATTCAGTGGCGGCGCGGGTGCTTCCGAAGTGTCGGAGCAACAGGCCGCGCAACTCATTGATCTGCTCGGACTACGGCAAGCAATTGCCACCTATGCCGTGGATTCGGTCGGAGCGCAGCCGATGTTCCAGAAGCTCGCATCTGAGAAGCGAGCCTGCGTTGCAGGGCTGTTGGAAGAAATACTGAACACGAATACCCAGGCACGGCTGAAGACCATCTTTGGCAATAGCGCCCAAGCCGAGAGCTGGATCGCCTTCTCGAAGACGGCGGCGGGGCAGCGCTACATTCAGTACGTGGCCGCTAATGCCTCGGCGACGTTCCTCGGGCGGCCACGGCCGGATCGATCCGGGTTGCTGCTTGGGATGACGCCTGATCAAGCCGCGCAGACGCTTGAGTTCATGGCGTCGCCGGCCGGTATGGTGTTTAGCGCAGCGCCGCCGCTTTCACCGCCTGAGATGACGCAAGCACAGCAGGCCTCGCTCGGAGACGAACTCTTCCAGCGATGCGCATTGTCCGACAAAGATTTTTCCTGAACGACTTTAGACGCGCCGATCCAAACGCCGCCAGTCCAGACTTCGAGAAAGAAATGCCCAAGCGCACCGACCTCCAAACCATCCTCATCATCGGCGCCGGCCCGATCGTCATCGGCCAGGCCTGCGAGTTCGACTACTCCGGCGCGCAGGCGTGCAAGGCGCTGCGCGACGAGGGCTACCGCGTGGTGCTGGTCAACAGCAACCCGGCCACGATCATGACCGACCCGAACATGGCCGACGCCGTGTACATCGAGCCGATCAACTGGCAGACGGTCGAGAAGATCATCGCCAAGGAAAAGCCCGACGCGCTGCTGCCGACGATGGGTGGACAGACCGCGCTGAACTGCGCGCTGGACCTGGCCGACCACGGCGTGCTCGAGAAGTACGGCGTCGAGCTGATCGGCGCCAAGCGCGAGGCCATCCGCATGGCCGAGGACCGCGAGCTGTTCCGCGTGGCGATGGGCGAGATCGGCCTGGAATGCCCGAAGGCGGCAGTGGCGCACACCCTGGAAGAGGCGCTGGAGATCCAGGCCACGGTCGGCTACCCGACCATCATCCGCCCCAGCTTCACCCTCGGCGGCAGCGGCGGCGGCATCGCCTACAACCGCGAGGAACTGATCGAGATCGTCGGCCGCGGCCTGGAACTGTCGCCGACCAGCGAAGTGCTGGTCGAGGAGTCGGTGCTGGGCTGGAAGGAGTTCGAGATGGAAGTGGTCCGCGACACCGCGGACAACTGCATCATCGTCTGCTCGATCGAGAACCTGGATCCGATGGGCGTGCACACCGGCGACTCGATCACCGTGGCCCCGGCGCAGACCCTGACCGACAAGGAATACCAGCGCCTGCGCGACGCCTCGATCGCGGTGCTGCGCAAGATCGGCGTGGACACCGGCGGTTCCAACGTGCAGTTCGGCATCAACGCGCAGACCGGCCGCGTGGTGGTGATCGAGATGAACCCGCGCGTGTCGCGCTCCTCGGCGCTGGCCTCCAAGGCCACCGGCTTCCCGATCGCCAAGGTCGCGGCCAAGCTGGCGGTGGGCTACACCCTGGACGAACTGAAGAACGAGATCACCGGCGGGCTGACCCCGGCCTCGTTCGAGCCGTCGATCGACTACGTGGTCACCAAGATTCCGCGCTTCGCCTTCGAGAAGTTCCCGCAGGCCGACGCGCGCCTGACCACGCAGATGAAGTCGGTGGGCGAGGTGATGGCGATGGGCCGTACCTTCTCCGAGTCGCTGCAGAAGGCGCTGCGCGGCCTGGAGACCGGCAAGATCGGGCTGGACCCGACCGGCCTTGACCTGAGCAGCGAGGACGACCTGGCCACGCTCAAGCGCGAGCTGAAGGCGCCCGGTCCGGAGCGCTTGTTCTACGTCGCCGACGCCTTCCGCGCCGGCCTGAGTGTCGAGCAGGTGCACGCGCTGTCGTTCATCGATCCCTGGTTCCTCGACCAGATGGAAGACCTGATCGCGCAGGAAGCGCAGCTGGCTGCCGACGGCCTCGGCGCGCTGGACGCCAAGCGCCTGCGCACGCTCAAGCGCGCCGGCTTCTCCGATGCGCGTCTGGCCGAGCTGTGCGGCACCAACGAGGCCGCGGTGCGCGCGCTGCGCCGCGCGCACAAGGTGCGCCCGGTGTACAAGCGCGTTGACTCGTGCGCGGCGGAGTTCGCCACCAGCACCGCCTACCTGTACTCGACCTACGAGGACGAGTGCGAGGCCGCGCCCAGCAATCGCGACAAGATCATGATCCTCGGCGGCGGCCCCAACCGCATCGGCCAGGGCATCGAGTTCGACTACTGCTGCGTGCACGCGGCGCTGGCGCTGCGCGAGGACGGCTACGAGACCATCATGGTCAACTGCAATCCGGAGACCGTGTCCACCGACTACGACACCTCCGATCGCCTGTACTTCGAGCCGCTGACCCTGGAAGACGTGCTGGAGATCGTCGAGCTGGAGCAGCCCAAGGGCGTGATCGTGCAGTACGGCGGGCAGACCCCGCTGAAGCTGGCGCGCGCGCTGGAAGCCAACGGCGTGCCGGTGATCGGCACCTCGCCGGACTCGATCGACCTGGCCGAGGACCGCGAGCGCTTCCAGCAGCTGGTCGACAAGCTGGGCCTGAAGCAGCCGCCGAACCGTATCGCCCGCAACGCCGACGAGGCGCTGGTGCTGGCGCGCGAGATCGGCTATCCGCTGGTGGTGCGCCCGAGCTACGTGCTCGGCGGCCGCGCCATGGAGATCGTTTACGGCGAATCCGACCTGGCGCGCTACGTGCGCGACGCAGTCAAGGTCTCCAACGATTCGCCGGTGCTGCTGGATCGCTTCCTCGACAACGCGGTGGAAGTGGACGTGGACATCATCGCCGACCATAGCGGCCAGGTGCTGATCGGCGGCGTGATGGAGCACATCGAGGAAGCCGGCGTGCACTCGGGCGATTCGTCCTGCTCGCTGCCGCCGTACTCGCTGTCGCCGGCCACCCAGACCGAGCTGCGCCGCCAGGTGGTCGAACTGGCCAAGGCGCTGAACGTGGTCGGGCTGATGAACACCCAGTTCGCGGTGCAGGTCAACGATGCCGGCGACGACATCGTCTACCTGCTGGAAGTGAATCCGCGCGCCTCGCGTACCGTGCCGTTCGTGTCCAAGGCGATCGGCGTGCCGCTGGCCAAGATCGCCGCGCGCTGCATGGCCGGCAAGACCCTGGCCGAGCAGGGCGCGCTGAAGGAAATCGTGCCCGACTACTACTCGGTGAAGGAGGCGATCTTCCCGTTCGCCAAGTTCCAGGGCGTCGATCCGATCCTCGGCCCGGAGATGCGTTCCACCGGTGAGGTGATGGGCGTGGGCCGCAGCTTCGGCGCGGCGTTCGCGCGTGCGCAGGAAGCCGGCGGCATCAAGGCGCCGCCGCTGGGCAAGGCCTTCGTGTCGGTGCGCGATCCGGACAAGCAGCGCGTGCTGCCGGTGGCGCAGGCGCTGGTCGAGCGCGGCTACACCCTGGTCGCCACCCGCGGCACCTGCGCCTGGCTGCAGCAGCACGGCCTGCAGTGCGAGCAGGTGAACAAGGTCGCCGAGGGCCGCCCGCACATCGTCGATCTGATCAAGAACGGCGAAATCGTGTATATCGTCAACACCACCGAGGGCCGGGCGGCGATCTCCGACTCGTTCTCGATCCGTCGCGAAGCCCTGCAGCATCGCGTCACTTATTCGACCACAGTCGCCGGCGCGCGTGCGCTGGTGCATTCACTGGAATTCCGCGGCACCGGTCCGGTCTGGGCGCTGCAGGAACTGCACAAGGAGCTGGAAGCGTGAGAGCCCCGATCACCATGCAAGGCGCGCAGCGGTTGCGCGAGGAACTGGATCACCTGAAGTCGGTCAAGCGTCCCGAGGTCATCACCGCGATCGCCGAGGCGCGCGCGCACGGCGACCTCAAGGAGAACGCCGAGTACCACGCCGCGCGCGAGCAGCAGGGCTTCATCGAAGGCCGCATCAAGCAGCTGGAAAGCGAGCTGTCGCACGCCGAGGTCATCGACGTCAGCAAGCTGGCGGTCGGCAGCAAGGTGGTGTTCGGCGCCACCGTGACCCTGGCCGATGTGGAGACCGACGAAGAGAAGCGCTACCAGCTGGTCGGCGACCTCGAAGCGGACATCAAGCTCGGCCTGATCGCGATTTCCTCGCCGCTGGCGCGTGCGCTGATCGGCAAGATGGAAGGCGACAGCGTCAGCATCGATGCCCCGGCCGGACGCCGCGAGTACGAGATCGTCAGCGTCGCCTACGTCGGCTGATCCGATGGCGGTCGCCACCTTGCTGTTGCCGGAGCGGGTCCGCCTGGCCGGCGCCGTGCTGGCCGGCGAGGTGGCGCGCGCGTTCGGCCGCGCCGACCGCACGCAGGCCGTGCCCGGCGGCGAGGCGCAGTTGCGCCGCCATTTCGTGCTGGCGGAAGCATCGCTGCCGGCCGCGGCGCTGACCCGCCAACTGGACGCCGGCGATGCCGGCGACGGCCTGTGGCTGCGCGCCGATCCCGCCTATGTGGTGCCGGACATGCAGGGCGCGCGGCTGATGGCGCATGGCGACATGCTGCCGCTCGACGCGGTGGACCTGGACGCGCTGTTGCCGGCGGTGCAGGGCGTGTTCGCCGAAAGCGGGCTGACCCTGGATGCGCCCGATCCGACCCGCTGGTACCTGCGCCTGCCGGCCGACAGCGTGCTGCCCGTGTTCGCGGCACCGGCGCAGGTACTCGGGGCGGACCTGTTCGATCATCTGCCGCAGGGCGAGGACGCGCGCCGCTGGCGTGCCCTGCTGACCGAAGTGCAGATCGTGCTGCACCAGCATCCCTGGAACCGCGAACGCGTCGCCCGCGGCCAGCCGGCCATCAATTCGCTGTGGTTCTGGGGCGGCGGCCGCCTGCCGGCCACCGTCGGCACTGCGCATGCGCAGGTGCGCAGCCGCGATCCGCTGTTGCGCGCGCTGGCCCAGGCCGCCGGCGTCGCCGATGCGCAGGCGCCGCGGGTCGATGCGCTGGTCGACCTGCGTCAGTTGCGCGCGCCCGAGCAGTTCGTCGGCGAGGTGGTACAGCCGCTGCTGCAGGCGCTGCGCGACGGCGAGTTGCAGCAACTGCAACTGGATTTCGAGGACGGCACCTGTTTCCGCATCGCCCCCGCGCAACGCTGGCGCCTGTGGCGGCGACCGCTGTCGCGCCTGGACGCATGAGTTCCAGCGCGCGCATCGTGCGGCGGCCCGCGGCGGCCGCGGCCGGCCCGTGGCACGAGGCGACGTTGCCGCTGTTGCGGCGCATCTATGCCGCGCGCGGCGCCTACGACAGCGGCCTGGCGCAGCCCAAGCTGGCGCAACTGCTGCCGCCGGATGCGCTGAGCGGCATCGACGCCGCAGTGGAATTGCTGGCCGAAGCCATCGCGGCGGGTAAGCGCATCCTGGTGGTCGGCGATTTCGACTGCGACGGCGCCACCGCCTGCGCAGTGGCGGTGCGCGGGCTGCGCCTGCTCGGCGCCGCGCAGGTGCTGCACGCGGTGCCCAACCGCATGGTCCATGGCTACGGGCTGTCGCCGGCGCTGGTCGCGGAACTGGCGCCGTTGCAGCCGGACCTGCTGGTGACGGTGGACCACGGCATCGCCTGCCATGCCGGCGTCGTCGCGGCCAAGGCGCTGGGCTGGCAGGTGCTAGTCACCGACCACCACCTGCCGGGTCCGGCCTTGCCGCCGGCCGACGCCATCGTCGATCCGAACCTGGCCGGCGACGCGTTCCCGAGCAAGATGCTGGCCGGCGTCGGCGTGATCTTCTATGTGCTGCTGGCGCTGCGCCGGCACCTGCGCGCGCGCGGTGCGTTCGCCGCCGCGCCGCCGGACCTGGGCGTGCTGCTGGACTTGGTCGCGGTCGGCACCGTCGCCGACCTGGTGCCGCTGGATCCCAACAACCGCGCGCTGGTCTCGGCCGGTTTGCGCCGGTTGCAGCGTGGCGAAGGTTGCCTCGGTCTGCGCGCCCTGATCGAGGCCAGTGGCCGCGACCCGGCACGGCTCAGCGCCAGCGATATCGGCTTCGCGCTGGCGCCGCGGCTCAATGCCGCCGGCCGCCTCGAGGATATGGCCCTGGGCATCGAGTTGTTGCTGTGCGAGGACCCGCAACAGGCGCGCACGATCGCCGCGACGCTGGAAGAGATCAACGCCGAGCGCCGCGCCGTGCAGCAGCAGATGACCGACGAGGCCGAAGCGGTGGTGGCGCAGGCGCTGCTGGCCGCGCCCGAGCAGCCGCCGGTGGCGGTGTGCCTGTTCGATGCGCAGTGGCATCCCGGCGTGATCGGCCTGGTCGCCTCGAAGATGAAGGACCGCCTGCACCGGCCGGTGATCGCCTTCGCCCCGGCCGAGCCGGGCAGCACTCAGTTGCGCGGCTCGGCGCGTTCGATTCCCGGCTTCCACATCCGCGACGCGATGGCGGCGGTGGAGGCGCAGCGGCCGGGCCTGATGGAGAAGTTCGGCGGCCATGCCATGGCCGCGGGCCTGAGCCTGCCGCAGGACGCGCTGGCCGAGTTCGAAGAGGTGTTCCGCGCGCATGCGCTGGCCAGCCTGGACGCGGAACTGCTGCAGGCCGAACTGCTCAGCGACGGCGTGCTGGAACCGCACGAACTCGACCACCGCCATGCCGAGGCGCTGCGCCAGGGCGGGCCATGGGGGCAGGGCTTCCCCGAGCCGCTGTTCGATGGCGAATTCGAGGTGCTGCAGTGGCGCGTGCTGAAGGAGCGCCACCTCAAGCTGAGCCTGCGCTGTCCTGGCCGTGCCGCGCCCTTGAACGCGATCCACTTCAACGGCTGGCACGGCCGCGAACCGGGCCGCCGCGTGCACATCGCCTATCGGCTGGTCGCCGACGACTACCGCGGCGGCGATGCGGTGCAACTGGTGGTGGAGCACTGTCTGCCATTGGATGGCTGAGCAGTTGGCGGTCTGACGCTGCGCGTGGTGCCGGACCCTCGCCCCAACCCCTCTCCCGGAGGGAGAGGGGCTTTGCGTTCCCTTCTCCTGCCGGGACCATGGCCCCCTTCTTGGGGGAAGGTGCCCCGCAGGGGCGAATGAGGGTACGGGCGCAGCCTCGCATCGCCAAAGCGCTGCGCCTTGCGCCGCACCCTCACCCCAACCCCTCTCCCGATGGGAGAGGGGCTTGCGCGTCGCCTGAGTCTGGACGCACACAAGCAACCCCATCGTGTCACGGCGGACGTTCAAGCCATACCGTCCCAGCAAGGAGCGATCCATGCCGTCCACCATGCGCAGAAGCGTGTACGTGTTGTTGCTTTCGTTGTCGTTACTCGCCGCGGTCCCGGCCGGGGCGCAGTCCGCGCCGCAGCGGCAATTGGTCGCGCCGTTGCTGCACACCGACGCCGGCGAACGTCCGGTCGAGCTGCGCTCGGCGACAGTGCGTGCGCATGCCGCCGCTGGCCTGGCCGAAACCACGGTGGAACTGGAGTTCTTCAATCCCAACGCGCGCGTGCTGGAGGGGCAACTGACGTTCCCGCTGCGCGCGGGGCAGCAACTCAGCGGTTTCGCCCTGGACGTCGACGGGCAGATGCGCGACGCGGTGCCGGTGCCCAAGGCGCGCGGGCGCCAGGTGTTCGAAGCGGTCGAGCGGCGCGGCGTGGATCCGGGCCTGCTCGAGCAGACCGCCGGCAACCAGTTCCGGCTGCGCGTCTACCCGCTGCCGGCGCATGGCAGCCGCCATGTGCGCCTGGTCTATCGCGAATCGCTACAGCGCACCGCCGCCGGCTGGCAATGGCGCTTGCCGCTGACGTATGCGGTCGGCGCGCGGTCGCTGCAGGTCGCGCTGAGTAGCCAGGCCGCGCCTGATGAACGCGCGGCGACCCCCGGCATGCGGCTGCTGCCGACGGCGGATGGCGGCTACGCCGCGTCCTGGTCCGGCAGCCCGGCGCAGTTGCCGCCGGAGCTGGTGCTGTCGCTGCGCGCGAGCGCCACGCCGCGCGTGGCGACCGGTCTCCACGATGGCCAGCGCTACTTCCAGGCGCTGGTGCCGATCGCCGACCTGCATGGCCCGCGCCCGCTGCCGCAGCGCATCGGCCTGCTCTGGGATGCGTCCGGTTCGGCACGGCAGCGCGACATTCCGGCCGAACTGGCCTTGCTGCAGCGCTATTTCGCCGCGGTCGGCACCGCCCAGGTCGATCTGATCGTGCTGCGCGACCGTGCCGCGGCGCCGCGCAGGTTCCAGGTGCGCAACGGCGACTGGAGCGCCCTGAAGGCGGCGTTGCAGGCCGAGCAGCCCGACGGCGCCAGTGCGCTGGGCGCCTGGCAACCGGCGGCGCAGGTGCAGGAGTATCTGTTGTTCAGCGATGGCCTGGGCAACTACGGCGCGCAGACCATGCCGACGCTGGCGCCGGGGCAGCGCCTGTATGCGATCGACTCGGCCGGCGTGCACGCCGATGCCGCGCGCCTGGCGGCGATCGCGGAAGCGCGCGGCGGACGCGCGATCGCATTGCAGGGCCTGCCGGGCGTGCAACTGGCCAGCGAGCGGCTGTTGCGACGTGGCGGCGAACTGGTCGCGCTGGACGGTAGCCAGGTCGCCGATCTGGTCGCCGATTCGCGCGACGCCGACGATGGCTACTTGCGCATCGCCGGGCGCCTGCTCGGCGCCGATGCGACGCTGCACCTGGAGATCGCCACCGCCGCCAGCACCCGACGCATGAGTCTGCCGTTGCGCGAGGCGGAGGAAGTTCCAGGCGACCTGGTGCCGGGCGCCTGGGCGCGGGCCATGCTGCGCAGCCTGTCCGCCGATCCGCAGGGATCGGCCGCGCGCCGCCAGGCGCTGGCGACGCGCTTCGGGCTGGTCAGCGCCGACACCTCGTTGCTGGTGCTGGAGAATGCCGACGACTACGCCCGCTATGGCATTCCGGCGCCTTCGGCGCTGCGTGCGGCGGTGGCGGGTGCGCAGGTACGGCAGCAGAAGCTGCAGGACGACACGCGCAAGCGACGTATCGACGCGATCGCCGAAGCGTTCGCGCAGCGTGTCGCCTGGTGGCAGCGGCGCTTTCCCAAGGACGCGCCGCCAGTGGCGATCGCCGCCGCTGACACTGCCGACCAGCGCATGCAGGCCCCGTCGGGCCCGCAACGGTCCATGGCCCTCGCAGCGCCTGCGCCGATGCCCGCTGCCGCGCCTGCACTCGCGCCGCTGGAACTGGACATCGTCGGCGGTTCGTCCGGCGCGCCCAGCGACGCGGCCGCGTCGGCGACTGCGCGCGAGCGTGTGGCGGCTCCGGCCACGATCTCCCTGGCCGTGCAGCCCTGGCAGCCGGATTCGCCGTATGCGCGGCGCCTGCGTGCGGCCGCGGCGGACGCGGTGTATCCGCTGTACCTGAGCGAACGCGCGGCGCACGCCGACAGCGTGGCGTTCTACCTGGATGTGGCCGATGTGCTGTTCGAGCGCGGCCAGCGCGACCTGGCCCTGCGGGTGCTCTCCAACCTGGCCGAGCTGCAACTGGAAAATCGCCACGTGCTGCGCGTGCTCGGCTACCGGCTGCTGCAGGCCGGTCGCGCCGACCTGGCGGTGCCGGTGTTCGAGCAGGTGCTGCGGCTGGGCGAAGAGGAGCCGCAGAGTTTCCGCGACCTGGGCCTGGCCTATGCCGCGCGCGGCGACGCGCAGGCGGCGATCGCACAGCTGTACCAGGTGGTGGTGCGCGACTGGGACACGCGCTTCGACGGGGTGAGCATGATCGCGCTCAACGAACTGAACGCGATCGTGGCGCGGGCGCCGCGGCCGCTGGACACCGGCTTCGTCGACCCACGGCTGCTGCGCAATCTGCCGCTGGACCTGCGCGTGGTGCTGAACTGGGACAGCGACAACAGCGACATGGACCTGTGGGTGACCGACCCCAATGGCGAGCGCTGCTTTTACGGAAACCGCGCGACCTACCAGGGCGGCCAGCTGTCGCCGGACTTCACCGGCGGCTACGGGCCGGAAGAGTTCTCGCTGCGCACCGCCAAACCCGGCAAGTACAAGGTGGAAGCGAACTTCTTCGGCGAGCGCCAGCCCCTGGTCACCGGTGCCACCACCTTGCATCTGCAACTGAGCACGGGCTGGGGCACGGCCGCGCAGCGCGACCAGCAGGTGACGCTGCGCCTGACCGAGCGCAAGGAAACGGTGCTGGTCGGCGAGTTCGACGTGCGCTGATCCGCCCATGGCGCGCCGGCGCGGTCATGCCGGCGCGCTACACTTCGACCATGTCCGATCCGTCCGGCGCCAGCGCCTATTCCCGTTTCCAGCCCTGGCGCCGCAGCTTCGAAATCGGCTTCTGGGTCGCGCTCACCCTGATCAACGCCATCGCCAACAGCGTCACGGTGCTGATCGACATCCGCAACACCGGGCTGCATTTCGCCGCATGGGAGCCGGTGGTCTGGGAGTGGTCCAGCCAACTGATGTTCCTGCTGATCGTGCCGTTGGTGGTGCTGCTGACCCGGCGCTACCCGCTGCACTGGGACACCTGGCGGCGCCGGCTGCCGGGCTACCTGCTGGGCAGCGTGGCATTGTCGGTGCTGCACGTGGTGGGAATGGTCGCCCTGCGCAGCCTGGTCTACCGCCTGCAGGGCCAGCAGTACGACTTCGGGCCGTGGCCGCAGGGGCTGGCCTACGAATACCTCAAGGACGTGCGCAGCCTGGCCTCGATCGCGCTGTGCGTGGAGATGTACCGGTTCCTGTTGCGGCGCTGGCAGGGCGAGGCGGCGCTGCTCGGCGCGCCCGACGCCGGCCCGCCGGTGGGCTCGCTGGAACGGCCGGAGCGCTTCCTGGTGCGCAAGCTGGGCCGCGATTTCCTGGTCGCCGCGGCCGACATCGAGTGGCTGCAGGCCGCCGGCAACTACGTCAACCTGCGCGTGCGCGGCCACGACTACCCGCTGCGCAGCACCATGGCCGCGATCGAGGCGCGGCTGGACCCGGCGCGGTTCGTGCGCATCCACCGCAGCTACATCGTCAACCTGGCCAGCGTGGTCTCGATCGAGCCGCTGGAGGCGGGCGAGGCGCGGGTGCACTTGCGCGACGGCAGCCAGGTGCCGTGCAGCCGCCGCTACCGCGCCGCGCTGCGCGTGGCGGCTGGGGAGGGCGAGGCGGCGACCGTCGAGTAGTCCGGCGGCGCTGTGGCGCGGCGGCCGGAATTGCTAGAATCGCGCTCTTGTCTGCCGGAAACGCCGCAATGATCGAACTCAATCCGATTCGCCACCGCATCGCCGATCTGTCCGATCGGGTGCTGTCGCTACGGGGGTTTCTTTGACTACGACGCCAAGAAGGAGCGTCTAGAGGAAGTCACCCGGGAGCTGGAAAGCCCCGACGTCTGGAACGACCCCGAGCGCGCCCAGGGCCTGGGCCGTGAACGCGCCAGCCTGGAGAAGACCGTCGGCGGCATCGCCAGCGTGCTCGATGGCCTGAACGAATCGCTGGAATTCCTGGAACTGGCCGAGAGCGAGAACGACGAGGCCACCGCGCAGGCGGTGCTGGCCGACGTCGACCGCTTCCAGGCGCAGGTGGAGAAGCTGGAGTTCCAGCGCATGTTCTCCGGGCAGATGGACGCCAGCAACGCCTTCGTCGACATCCAGGCCGGCGCCGGCGGCACCGAGGCCCAGGACTGGGCCGAGATCCTGCTGCGCATGTACCTGCGCTGGTGCGAGTCGCGCGGCTGGAAGACCGAGCTGATGGAAGTCTCCGGCGGCGAAGTGGCTGGCATCAAGTCCGCCACGCTGCGCGTGGAGGGCGACTTCGCCTACGGCTGGCTGAAGACCGAGACCGGCGTGCACCGGCTGGTGCGCAAGTCGCCGTTCGACTCGGACAACCGCCGCCATACCAGCTTCACCTCGGTGTTCGTGTCGCCGGAAGTGGACGACAACATCGACATCGACATCAATCCGGCCGATCTGAAGACCGACGTGTACCGGTCCTCCGGCGCGGGCGGCCAGCACGTCAACAAGACCGAGTCGGCGGTGCGCATCACCCACGTGCCCACCGGCATCGTGGTGGCCTGCCAGACCGGGCGCAGCCAGCACCAGAACCGCGACAATGCGATGAAGATGCTGGCCGCCAAGCTGTACGAGCTGGAGATCCAGAAGCGCAACGCCGAACGCGATGCGGTGGAGGCGACCAAGTCCGACATCGGCTGGGGCAGCCAGATCCGCAACTACGTGCTCGACCAGAGCCGGATCAAGGACCTGCGCACCGGCGTGGAGCGCTCGGACACCCAGAAGGTGCTCGACGGCGACCTGGACGAGTTCGTCGAGGCCAGCCTCAAGTCCGGCCTGGAAGCCGGCGCGAAACGCAGCGACGCCTGAACCGGCGGCCTCCGTCCTGGCGACGGAGGCCGTGCGGCGGCACACGGCCCGCCGGCTGGTGCATTCTTTCCCTTCCTCACGCATCCCCCATCCCATGACCGAGCAGACCCCCGCGCCGTCCCTTCCCGTCGACGAGAACAGCCTCATCGCCGAACGGCGCGCCAAACTCGCCGCGCTGCGCGCGCAGGGCGTGGCCTATCCGAACGATTTCCGCCGCAGCGACTTCGCCGGCGATCTGCAGGCCGAGTTCGCCGACACCGAGCGCTGGACCGCCGAGGCGCTGGAGGGCCAGGGCCGCAGCCTGCGCCTGGCCGGGCGCCTGCTGGCCAAGCGGGTGATGGGCAAGGCCAGCTTCGTGCAACTGCAGGACGAGTCCGGGCGCATCCAGCTGTTCCTGCAGGCCAACGCCCTGGGCGAGGCCTACGACGCGTTCAAGGGCTGGGACATCGGCGACATCATCGGCGTGGAAGGCGGGCTGACCCGCACCAAGACCGGCGAGCTGTCGGTCAAGGCCACCGGCCTGCGGCTGCTGACCAAGGCGCTGCGGCCGCTGCCGGACAAGTGGCACGGCCTGTCCGACGTGGAGCAGCGCTACCGCCAGCGCTACGTGGACCTGATCGTGTCGCCGGAGGCGCGCGAGGTGTTCGTCAAGCGCTCCAAGATCATCCGCGCCATGCGCGCCTGGCTGGACGCGCGCCGCTTCCTGGAAGTGGAGACGCCGATGATGCATTACATCCCCGGCGGCGCCACGGCCAAGCCGTTCACCACCCACCACAACGCCCTGGACCTGGACCTGTACCTGCGGGTGGCCCCGGAGCTGTACCTGAAGCGTCTGGTGGTCGGCGGCCTGGAACGGGTCTACGAAATCAACCGCAATTTCCGCAACGAAGGCGTCAGCACCCGGCACAATCCGGAATTCACCATGATGGAGCTGTACGAGGCCTACGCCACGTACCACGAGGTGATGGACCTGACCGAGAACGTCATCCGCGACGTCGCCCGCGAGGTGCTGGGCACCACCCAGGTGCACTGGGACGGCGCCGACATCGACCTGGCGCCGGCGTTCCGCCGCTGGCGCATGGACGAGGCGGTGCGCCACCACAACCCGGAGATCAGCGCCGCCGACTGCACCGACCGCGAGGCCCTGCTGCGCCACTGCGAGCGGCTGAAGATCCGCACCAAGCCGTCCTACGGCTGGGGCAAGCTGCTGCTGGAGATCTTCGAGGCCACGGTCGAGCACACCCTGATCCAGCCGACCTTCATCACCGACCACCCGGTCGAGGTGTCGCCGCTGGCCCGCTCCAGCGACACCGAGCCGGGCTATACCGACCGCTTCGAGCTGTTCATCAACGGCAAGGAAATCGCCAACGGCTTCTCCGAGCTCAACGACCCGGAAGACCAGGCGGCGCGGTTCCAGGCACAGGTGGCGGCGAAGGACGGGGGGGACGACGAGGCCATGCACTTCGACGCCGACTACATCCGGGCGCTGGAAGTGGGGCTGCCGCCGACCGGCGGCCTGGGCATCGGCATCGACCGACTGGTAATGTTGCTCACCGGCAGCAGCTCGATCCGTGACGTGCTGCTGTTTCCGTACATGCGTCCGGAGGCTTAACCTAGCCGCGGACGAGGTGGCGCGGTTCTTGCACCAGGCGTTGCACGCAAAAGGAAGTGAGGTGGACGGGCCGGGGTGAGTCAGCGTCGGCGCGTTCCCGTTGTCGTCTCAGCAGCCCGCGCAGATGCGACGGGCGGAGGATTGCAGATGCATGATGCCAGCATGAGCCTCTCCGGCGCGTCCTCGAACGGGGACCGTCTCCACTGGGCGGACGGAAGCGACAATCGTTTGAACATCGTCATCGTCGACGATCAGACCTCCGCGCGGACGATGCTGCGGCATGTCATCGAGGACATCGCCCCGGAACTGACCGTGCGCGACTTCGGCGACTCGCAGGCCGCGCTGGCCTGGTGCGAGGCCGGCAAGGTCGACCTGTTGCTGCTCGACTACCGCATGCCGGGCATGGACGGGCTGGAGTTCGCGCGGCGCCTGCGCCGGCTGCCCAAGCACCGCGACATCCCGATCATCCTGATCACCGTGGTCGGCGACGAGCCGATCCGCCAGGCGGCGCTGGAAGCGGGGGTGATCGACTTCCTGGTCAAGCCGATCCGCCCGCGCGAGCTGCGCGCGCGTTGCCACAACCTGCTGCAGCTGCGGCTGCAGAGCGAGAACATCAAGCAGCGCGCGATGTCGCTGGAGCAGCGCCTGCTGGCCAGCATGCGCGAGGTCGAGGAACGCGAGCGCGAGACCCTGTCGCGGCTGGCGCGGGCTATCGAGTACCGCGACGTCGGTACCAGCGCCTACCTGGAACGCATGGCGCACGTGGCCGGGCTGATCGCCGAGCAACTGGGCCTGTCCGAGGACGAGGTGCGGGTCATCGAGATGGCCGCGAGCCTGCACGACATGGGCAAGATCGCCATTCCCGACGCGGTGCTGCTCAAGCCGGGCAAGCTCAACGAGGACGAGATGGCGGTGATGCGCATGCACCCGCGCATCGGCTACGAACTGCTCAGCGGCAGCCAGAACCGTTTCATCCAGGTCGGCGCGCTGATCGCCCTGCGCCACCATGAGCGCTACGACGGCAGCGGCTACCCGGACGGCCTGGTCGGCGAGGCGATTCCGCTGGAAGCGCGGATCGTGGCGGTCGCCGACGTGTTCGACGCGCTGATCTCGCCGCGCCCCTACAAGGAAGCCTGGACCATGGATGCGACGCTGGCCTATCTCTACGCCCAGCGCGGCCGCCTGTTCGACCCGCGCTGCGTGGACGCGCTGTTCCGCGGCCGCGAGCAGCTGCAGGTGATCTGCGAGAAATTCTCCACCGCCTCGGCGCGACCAGGAGTCTGACATGACCTCGGCGATCACGTGGGTGCGGCAACGGTTCGCGGAGCGCAAGGATACCGAGCACGGCCAGGCGTTCGTCCGTATCTGCATGGTCGCGCTGATCCTGGCGTACGAACTGTCGTTCTCGCACGGTTGGGACATCGCCCCGCGGCAGCGCGCCTATGTCATCGGCCTGACCCTGATCTCGCAGGCCGTGGCTCTGGCCTTGATGAGCTGGATCCTGGCCCGGCCGCAGCGCTCTGACGTGCGCCGGATCATCGGCATGGTCGCCGACTACGGACTCATGTCGATGGCGATGAGTGCGATCGGCGAACCGATGGCCTGCATCTACGTGGTCATCATGTGGGTCACCATCGGCAACGGGCTGCGCTACGGGAACCGTTATCTGTACCTGGCCGTGGCCATGGCAGTGGCCAGTTTCAGCATCACGCTGATGACCAGTGACTACTGGATCGCCAATCGCGGCCTGGGTATCGGCTTGCTGGTCGGTCTCGCCGCCATTCCGCTATACCTGTCCGGGCTGTTGCGACAATTGACCAGCACCACCGCCGAGGCGCGCCGCGCCAGCGAGGCCAAGAGTCGCTTCCTGGCCAACATGAGCCATGAGTTCCGCACTCCGTTGAATGGTCTGTCGGGCATGACCGAGGTGCTGGCGACCACGCGACTGGACGCCGAGCAGCGCGAGTGCGTCAATACCATCCAGGCTTCCGCGCGTAGCCTGCTGTCGCTGGTCGAGGAAGTGCTGGATATCTCCGCGATTGAGGCCGGCAAGCTCCGGCTCGACAAGCGCGATTTCTCGCTGCGCGAAACCCTGGAAGGGATCAGCCTGATCCTGCAGCCGCAGGCACGGGCCAAGCGCCTGGCCTACCAGGTGGATGTCGCGCCGGACGTGCCGGACTATCTTTCCGGCGATCCGGGCCATCTGCGCCAGGTGCTGCTGAACCTGGCCGGCAACGCGATCAAGTTCACCGAGACCGGCCGGGTCGATATCCGGGTTCGCCTGCACAAGAACGAGCAGGGACAGCCGAAACGCCTGAGTTTCGACATCGTCGATACCGGGATCGGGGTGACGCCGGAGATGCGGCCGCGCCTGTTCGAGGCATTCGAACAGGCCGACGTCGGCCTCGCGCGCCGCTACGAAGGCAGCGGCCTGGGCACCACGATCGCCAAGGGCCTGGTCGAAGCGATGGGGGGCAGTATCGGCTATCAGGAGAACGCACCGCACGGCAGCCATTTTTGGTTCGAACTGCCGTTCGTGGCCGCGGCGGTACCGGCGTCGACGGACCTCGGGGCGCCGGCGGCCAGCGTGTCGGCGGTCGCCGAGGAGATCGATACCAGCGGCAACGTCATCGCGTTCTCCGATCCGTTCCTGCGCCACCGCGCGCGGGTGCGAGGCATGCGTATCCTGGTCGCCGACGACCACGCCGCCAATCGCATGGTGCTGCAGCGCATGCTGCAGAAGGCCGGCCATCGTGCCATTTGCGTGGACGGCGCCGAGGCGGTGCTGGATGCATTGGCAGAAAGCGAATTCGATGCGGTGATCGTCGACCTGCACATGCCCGGCATGAGCGGGCTGGACATGTTGCGGCAATTGCGGGTGATGCAGGCCGGCGGGCCGCGCACCCCCGTCGTAGTGCTCAGCGCCGACGTCACTCCCGAGTCGATCCAGCGCTGCGAGCAAGCCGGTGCCCGGACGTTTCTGGCCAAGCCGGTGGTGGCCAATCGCCTGCTGGACACGCTCTCCGACATCGCGATGGAGGGGCGCTTGCGCGTCGGCAGCGAGACGAGCACGGTGCGGCAGAGCGCGGTGTCGAGCGAGGGCGTTCTGGATTCGTCGGTCCTGGACGAACTCGCCGGGCTTGGCATGGGCGACGGCTTCGAGCGCGAATTCATCTCGCAATGCCTCAACGATGCCGAGGGCTGCCTTGGCGGCATGCAGATCGCCGGTGAGGCCGAGCATTGGGATCGCCTGCGCGAACATGCGCATGCGATCAAGGGTGTTGCCAGCAATCTCGGACTGATCCGGCTCGCCAGTCTCGGTGGGGAACTGATGCAGATGCCGGAATGGCAGGTGCGCAGCGAGTGGCGCCCGCGCTTGATGGCGCTCAACGCCAGCCTGACCGAAGGCCGCGAAGCCCTGGAACTGCGCGCCCGGCAGAGCGCCGTACAGGACGGCGAACTGCGCTGAGGAAGGCCCGGCGCTGAGCCGGGTCATCCCTCATTGCCGGCAGCATGCCGTGCTCAGGCGGCGACCACGCCGGCTTGGGCGCGCCGGACCTGGGCGCGTACCAGCCGATCCATGATCCGTAGCGACTTTTCGCCAAGGGCCAGCGCCGCATCCACCCAGATCTCCGTCACCGCCAGCAGTTCTTCGCGGCGCACCGGCTGCACCACGTTGCGCATTGCATTCATTGCCAGATGCGCCAGGGGCGCGCGCCGCTGTTGCTGGATCAGATCGTGCACCGCGTCCTTGCCCTGGCCCTTGGGGACAAGCACGTCGACGATGCCCATGGCATGCATCTCCTGGCTGCTGAAGACATGGCCTCCCAGGATGAGCTTCTCCGCGGCATGCGGCGCGATGCGGCGACTGAGAAACGAATACGCACCCATACCCGGAAACAGGCCGAACATGATTTCCGGCAGACCCATGCCGACATCCTCTTCGGCCACGATCACATGGCACGACAACGCCATTTCCAGTCCACCGCCGAGGGCATCACCCTGCAACAGGGCGATGGTGCGGAAATTGCCGCCGAGCCCTTCGTGAAAACGATGTACGCCATCGATGCAGCTTGTCGCGTAGGCCATCAGGCCGGCGCGATCGCGGCGGCGGATGTAATGGCCGAACAGTTCCAGATCCCCGCCAAGGTTGAACGCGCTGCCATCGGACGCCAGCACCAGACTGCCCAATCTCGCCGACGCCAGGCTGCCAGGCTGGCTGATCGAGGCGAGGTAGCTGTGCATCTCGCGCATCAAGGTGGGATGGAAGCAGGGCCGCTGCTTCGCGGCGCTGCCTGCATGCATGTACAGCCAATGGCTATCGTCGTCGCCGTCCGCATCGATGCGGATGCTGGAGTAGGCGCGGGTACGGGGCAGCGTGTCGATCGTGCTCATGGCGGGCTCTCGGAAAGACGCCCGCGGAGATGGCGTGGCGCAGCGGGCGAGTGCGTTTCCACCCGGCGGATGCTACACCCGGGTGCCGCGGCCGGAACTCGCCCCGCCAGCGCCTGCAGGGGCGCCGCGGGGGCGCCCGTCGGACCTGCTTATTGCGGCGGCGCGTCGCGCAGTTCGCGCCGCAGGATCTTGCCGACGTTGGTCTTGGGCAACTCCTTGCGGAACTCGACGATGCGCGGATGCTTGTAGCCGGTGAGGTTGGCGCGGGCGTGCGCCTTCACCTCGTCGGCGGTCAGGTTGGGGTCCTTCTTCACGATCACCACCTTGACCGCCTCGCCGGATTTTTCGTCCGGCACACCGACCGCGGCCACTTCCAGCACGCCGGGCATCATCGCGATGACGTCCTCGACCTCGTTCGGATACACGTTGAAGCCGGACACCAGGATCATGTCCTTCTTGCGGTCGACGATATAGAAGAAGCCCTGCGGATCCATCCGTGCCATGTCGCCGGTGTGCAGCCAGCCGTCGGCATCGATGGCGCTGGCGGTTTCCTCCGGCCGGCGCCAGTAGCCCTTCATCACTTGCGGCCCGCGGATGCACAGCTCGCCGACCTCGCCATGGGCGAGGACCTGGCCCTGGTCGTCCTTGACGCAGGCGTCGGTGGACGGGATCGGCAGGCCGATCGCGCCGTTGTATTCGGTCAGGGTCAGCGGGTTGATGCAGGCCGCCGGCGAGGTCTCGGTGAGGCCGTAGGCTTCGACCAGAGTGACCCCGGTGACCTGCTTCCAGCGCTCGGCCACCGCGCGTTGCACCGCCATGCCGCCGCCGAGGGTGAACTTCAGCGAGGAGAAATCCACCTTGTCGAAGCCGGGGGTGTTGAGCAGGCCGTTGAACAGGGTGTTGACGCCGGTGAAGGCGGTGAAGCGGGTCTTCTGCAGCTCCTTGACGAAGCCCGGCATGTCGCGCGGATTGCTGATCAGGTGGTTGAGCCCGCCGAGCTTCATGAAGACCAGCCCGTTCGCGGTCAGCGCGAAGATGTGGTACAGCGGCAGCGCGGTGATGATGACTTCCTTGCCTTCCTCCAGCTTGCCGGTCGCCGAGATCCAGGCGCCGGCCTGCAGCATGTTGGCGACCAGGTTGCGGTGGGTCAGCATCGCGCCCTTGGCCACGCCGGTGGTGCCGCCGGTGTACTGCAGGAAGGCGATGTCGTCCGGTTCGATGTCGATCTGAGGCAGCGTGTGCAGGCGGCCCAGGGTCAGCGCGTCGCGGAAGCGGATCGCGTTGGGGATGTCGTAGTCCGGCACCAGCTTCTTGACGTACTTCAGCACGAAGTTGACCAGCGGGCCCTTGGGGAAGCCCAGCATGTCGCCCAGGCCGGTGGTGATGACCTGTTTGACGGGGGTATCGGCGAGCACTTCCTGCACGGTGGTACCGAAGTTGTCGATCACCACCAGGGCGCTGGCGCCGGAGTCGATCAGTTGGTGGCGCAGTTCGCGCGGGGTGTACAGCGGATTGACGTTGACCACGGTCATGCCGGCCAGCAGCACGCCGAAGGTGGCGATGGGGTACTGCAGGCAGTTGGGCATCATCAGGGCGACGCGGTCGCCTTTCTTGAGCTGCAGTTCGCCCAGCAGGTAGCCGGCGAATTGCCGGGCCAGTTCGCCGGCCTCGCGGTAGGTCAGGGTCTTGCCGAAGTTGCAGTAGGCGGGGCGGTCTCCGAACTTGGCCACGGAGCTTTCGAATACCGCGGCGACGGAGCGGTACTCGTCGACGTTGATGTCGGCGCCAACGCCGGCCGGATAACTCTGCAACCACGGACGATCCAGACTCATATTCCCCCTCCAGGAAACGTATTGTTGGGCTCTGTACGGACAGTATCCGCTAGAACCGGCAACGGCAGCATACCGTTCCGTAGGGAAAAGGCGAACAGGGGTAGGGTGGTTGTTGCGGGGAGTCGTTGATTTTCTTGGTGTTGTGCGCTGTACGCTGAGCGCTTGAAATGCTGCGGCGAGTGCTGGCGCTTTGGTGCGCTTGCCGGACAATGTCAGGCAAAGGCTTTCGCCCTTGCGGGCGAGTTACTTTTCTTTGCTTGTGCAAAGAAAAGGTAACCAAAAGAAAGCACACCCTGCCTACGCGCCCTCCGCGCTGCGCGCTCCGGGTCCGCGTCCATCCCGGGGATCCGCGGAAGGGGCATCCTGCCCCTGCCGCGGACGGCGCACATCCATGTGCGCCGCCCTTCGGGTATTTCCCCGGGACGGCCGCCGCTTCGGAAGGGAACCCGGAAGAGCAGGAGCAAATGCAACATCAACAGCAACAGCAACAGCGGACTTCGCGGCCGAACATCAAAAACGGTTGGGGTGCGAGCCGGCACGCGAACCACTGGTTAGCGCGCTGGCGCAGCGCCCCCGCGCTGGCGCGGGGGCCGGGCTTCCGCTGTTGGAAGCCGCCGGGTCGGTCAGCGCGCGGCCAACTGCCGCAGTACGTACTGCAGCAGGCCGCCGTGGTGGGCGAGCCGGCACGCTTGCGAACCATTGGTTCGCGTGCCGGCGCAGCGCCCCCGCGCTGGCGCGGGGGCCGGGTTTCCGCTGTTGGAAACCGCCGGGTCGATCAGCGCGCAGCCAACTGCCGCAGTACGTACTGCAGCAGGCCGCCGTGGCGGAAGTACTCCACTTCCTTCGGGGTCAGCAGCATGACTGCCACCTCGAAGGACTGCGCACTGCCGTCGGCCTTGGTCGCGACGACCTTGGCGCGCTTGCTGGCGCCATCCTGCAAGCCGGTGATCTCGAAGACTTCCGAGCCGTCCAGGCCCAGGCTCTGCGCGTTCTGGCCGTCGAGGAACTGCAGCGGCAGCACGCCCATGCCGACCAGGTTGGAGCGGTGGATGCGTTCGAAGCTCTCGGCGATCACCGCCTTGACCCCGAGCAGATTGGTGCCCTTGGCTGCCCAGTCGCGCGAGGAGCCGGTGCCGTACTCCTTGCCGCCGATCACCACCAGCGGCACGCCGTCGGCCTTGTACTTCATCGCCGCGTCGTAGATCGCCAGCTTTTCCGGCTGGCCGCCACCGGGCGGGTGGTACAGGGTGTTGCCGCCTTCCTCGCCGCCGAACATCAGGTTCTTGATGCGGATGTTGGCGAAGGTGCCGCGGACCATGACGTCGTCGTTGCCGCGGCGGCTGCCGTAGCTGTTGAAGTCGGCCGGCTGCACGCCGCGCTCCTGCAGGAAGCGGCCCGCCGGCGAGTCCTTCTTGATGTTGCCGGCCGGGGAGATGTGGTCGGTGGTGATCGAATCGCCGAACAGGCCCAGCACGCGCGCGCCATGCACGTCCTCGATGCGACCGACCTGCATGGTCATGCCGTCGAAGTAGGGCGGGTTCTTGATGTAGGTGGAGGCGCCGTCCCACTCGTATAGCTCGCCATCGGGCGAAGCGATGGTGTTCCAGCGGCTGTCGCCCTTGAACACGTCGGCGTAGTTCTGCTTGAACATCTCCGGGCCGACCGTGGCGGCGATGGTGTCGCCGATCTCCTTGTTGCTCGGCCAGATGTCGCGCAGGTACACCGGCTGGCCGTCGCTGCCGGTACCCAGCGGGTCGCGCGTCAGGTCGATGTCGGTGGTGCCGGCGATGGCATAGGCGACCACCAGCGGCGGCGAGGCCAGGTAGTTCATCTTCACTTCCGGATGCACGCGGCCTTCGAAGTTGCGGTTACCCGACAGCACCGAGGCCACCACCAGGTCGTCCTTGGCGATCGCCGCGGAGACGTCCTCGGGCAGCGGGCCGGAGTTGCCGATGCAGGTGGTGCAGCCGTAGCCGACCACGTAGAAGCCGAGCTGTTCCAGGTCGCGCATGACCCCGGCCTTCTTCAGGTAGTCGGTGACCACCAGCGAGCCCGGCCCGAGCGAGGTCTTGACCCACGGCTGCGCCTTCAGGCCCTTGGCCACGGCATTGCGCGCGAGCAGGCCGGCGCCGAGCATCACCGCCGGGTTGGAGGTGTTGGTGCAGGAGGTGATCGCCGCGATCACCACCGCGCCGTCGCGCAGTTGCCAGCCGGCGCCGCTGGCCTCGGCGTCCTGCGCATGCGCCGCCTGGGCGCCGACCGCCGTGCCGCCGCCGCCTTCGTTCTTGAGCCGGTCTTCCTGCACGGCATCGCTGCGGCGCTTGGCGCGCGCGTCGGCGAACGGCACCAGGCTGTCGCGGTAGTTGCGCTGCATGTCTTCCAGCAGCACGCGGTCCTGCGGGCGCTTGGGGCCGGCCAGCGACGGCTTGACGTCGCCCATGTCCAGTTCCAGGACGGCGCTGTACTCGGCATGCGCGCTGTCGGCGTCGTGCCACAGGCCCTGCGCCTTGGCGTAGGCCTCGACCAGCGCGATCTGCTCCTCGCTGCGCCCGGACAGGCGCAGATAGGTCAGCGATTCGGCGTCGATCGGGAAGATGCCGCAGGTGGCGCCGTACTCGGGCGCCATGTTGCCGATGGTGGCGCGGTCGGCCAGCGGCAGGTGCTGCAGGCCGTCGCCGAAGAACTCGACGAACTTGCCGACCACGCCGTGCTTGCGCAGCATCTGCGTCACCGTCAGCACCAGGTCGGTGGCGGTGGCGCCTTCGGGCAGCTTGCCGGTGAGCTTGAAGCCCACCACCTGCGGGATCAGCATCGACGAAGGCTGGCCGAGCATCGCCGCTTCGGCCTCGATGCCGCCCACGCCCCAACCGAGCACGCCGATGCCGTTGATCATGGTGGTGTGGCTGTCGGTGCCGAACACGGTGTCTGGATAGGCCAGCGCCTCGCCGTCGCGTTCGCCGGTCATCACCACCCGCGCCAGGTGCTCCAGGTTGACCTGGTGCACGATGCCGGTGTTCGGCGGCACCACCTTGAAGTTGTCGAAGGCCTTCTGGCCCCAGCGCAGGAAGCCGTAGCGTTCCTTGTTGCGCTGGAATTCGATCTTGCCGTTGAGGTCCAGCGCGTCGGGCTTGCCGAACACGTCCACCTGCACCGAATGGTCGATCACCAGTTCCGAGGGGATCAGCGGGTTGATCTGCTCCGGGCGTCCGCCGAGCTTGACCACCGCACCGCGCATCGCCGCCAGGTCGACCACGCAGGGCACGCCGGTGAAGTCCTGCAGCACCACGCGCGCCGGCATGAAGGCGATCTCGGTGTCGGGTTCGGCCTTGGGATCCCACTTGGCCACCGCCTCGATGTGGTCCTTGCCCACGGTCACGCCGCCGTCTTCGTGGCGCAACAGGTTTTCCAGCAGGATCTTCAGCGAGTAGGGCAGGCGGGCGATATCGAAGCGCTCGGCGAGCTTGGGCAGGCTGTAGTAGGCGTAGCGTTGGCCGTTGACCTCGAGCGAGGCGCGGGTGGAAAAGGAATCGCTCATCACGGAACTCCTATGGCGTCGCGGCTGTAGGGACTGCGGTCATTCTGACCGATTCAGTGTGTATGGCAGGTGTGACCGACGCTGTATGCGGGCTTGAGTATGACGCTTCAAGTATGTAAAATTCGTACATACCTTGTGGAGCCCGTCCCATGGAAGCCACTGTCGCCGAACGCGGTCAGATCACCCTGCCGAAGGCCGTGCGCGACGCGCTGGGCCTGAGCAAGGGCACCATCCTGAAGGTGGAACTGGACGGCGGCCGGATCATCCTGCGCAAGAGCGTGGACGATGCCATCTCGCGCGCCCGCGGCCGCTTCAAGCTCGACGGCTTCGCCAGCACCGACGAGGCGATGCGCGCGATCCGCGGCCGTGCCCCGGGCGATCCGTTCGAACCCGAGCCCGACGCCGGCGCATGATCGCCATCGACTCGTCCGTGCTGGTGGACCTGCTGGCCGACGGCCCGCAGGCCGATGCCACCGAAGCCTGCCTGCGCCAGTGCCTGAGCACCGGCCCGGTGGTGGTCTGCGACATCGTCCTGGCCGAAGTCTGCAGCGCGCTGCGCGACGGCGCCGAGGCCTTGTCGGTGCTGGAGGACATGAGCATCCGCTTCAGCGCGCTGGAGGCCAAGTCGGCCTTGCGCGCCGGCGAGATGCAGCGCCGCTTCCGCGCCCGTGGCGGCAAGCGCGAGCGGGTGGTGGCCGATTTCCTGATCGGTGCGCATGCGCTGCTGCAATGCGATGGCCTGATCACCCACGACGACCGTTTTTTCCGCGATTACTTCAAAGGCCTGAAGATCATCGTCCCCAAGCCTGCCGGCTGACGCCGCGCCGCCGCTGCCGCACATCCCCACCGTATTTTTCCGGAGAACCCGCATGTTGGAAGCCTATCGCCACCACGTTGCAGAGCGCGCCGCGCTCGGAATCCCGCCGCTGCCGCTGAGCGCGCAGCAGACCGCGCAGGTCATCGAACTGCTGAAGAACCCGCCGGCCGGCGAGGAGCAGTTCCTGGTCGAGCTGCTGAGCCAGCGCGTGCCGGCCGGCGTCGACGACGCCGCCAAGGTCAAGGCCTCGTACCTGGCCGCGGTCGCCTTCGGCAGCGAGACCACCCCGCTGATCTCGCCCACCCGCGCCACCGAGCTGCTGGGCACCATGCTCGGCGGCTACAACATCCATCCGCTGGTCGAGCTGCTGGACAACGCCGAGCTGGGCGCCGTCGCCGCCGAGGGCCTCAAGCACACGCTGTTGATCTTCGACGCCTTCCACGACGTGCAGGAAAAGGCCGAGGCCGGCAATGCGCACGCCAAGGCGGTGCTGCAGAGCTGGGCCGAGGCCGAGTGGTTCACCAGCAAGCCGGAAGTGCCGCAGAGCCTGACCATCACCGTGTTCAAGGTGCCGGGCGAGACCAACACCGACGACCTGTCGCCGGCGCCGGACGCCACCACCCGCCCGGACATCCCGCTGCACGCGCTGGCGATGCTGAAGAACAAGCGCGACGGCGCCCCGTTCGAGCCGGAAGAGGACGGCAAGCGCGGCCCGATCCAGGCCATCGCCGACCTCAAGGCCAAGGGCCACCTGGTCGCCTACGTCGGCGACGTGGTCGGCACCGGTTCCTCGCGCAAGTCGGCGACCAACTCGGTGCTGTGGTGGACCGGCGAGGACATTCCGTACATCCCCAACAAGCGTTTCGGCGGCGTGTGCCTGGGTTCGAAGATCGCGCCGATCTTCTACAACACCATGGAAGACGCCGGCGCGCTGCCGATCGAGCTGGACGTGTCGCAGATGGAGCACGGCGACGTGGTCGAACTGCGTCCGTACGAAGGCAAGGCGCTGAAGAACGGGCAGGTGATCGCCGAGTTCGCGATGAAGTCGGACGTGCTGTTCGACGAAGTGCGTGCCGGCGGCCGTATCCCGCTGATCGTCGGCCGCGGCCTCACCGCCAAGGCGCGCGAGTTCCTGGGCCTGCCGGCCTCGACCCTGTTCCGCCTGCCGATGGACCCGCCGGACACCGGCAAGGGCTTCTCGCTGGCGCAGAAGATGGTCGGCCGCGCCTGTGGGCTGCCGGAAGGCCAGGGCATGCGCCCGGGCACCTACTGCGAACCGAAGATGACCTCGGTGGGTTCGCAGGACACCACCGGCCCGATGACCCGCGACGAGCTGAAGGATCTGGCCTGCCTGGGCTTCTCCGCCGACCTGGTGATGCAGTCGTTCTGCCACACCGCGGCGTACCCGAAGCCGGTGGACGTCAAGACCCACCACACCCTGCCGGAGTTCATCTCCACCCGCGGCGGCGTGTCGCTGCGTCCGGGCGATGGCGTGATCCACAGCTGGCTCAACCGCATGCTGCTGCCCGACACCGTCGGCACCGGCGGCGACTCGCACACCCGCTTCCCGATCGGCATCTCGTTCCCGGCCGGTTCCGGCCTAGTGGCCTTCGCCGCCGCCACCGGCGTCATGCCGCTGGACATGCCCGAGAGCGTGCTGGTGCGCTTCAAGGGGCAGATGCAGCCGGGCGTGACCCTGCGCGATCTGGTCAACGCGATCCCGCTGTACGCGATCAAGCAGGGCCTGCTGACCGTGGCCAAGCAGGGCAAGAAGAACATCTTCTCCGGCCGCATCCTGGAGATCGAAGGCCTGCCGGAGCTGAAGGTGGAGCAGGCGTTCGAACTGTCCGATGCCTCCGCCGAGCGCTCGGCCGCCGGCTGCACGGTGCGCCTGAACAAGGAACCGATCGTCGAGTACCTGACCAGCAACATCACCCTGCTGAAGTGGATGATCGCCGAAGGCTATGCCGACGCGCGTTCGCTGGCGCGGCGGATCAAGAAGATGGAGGAGTGGCTGGCCGACCCGCAACTGCTCGAGCCCGATGCCGACGCCGAGTACGCGGCGGTGATCGAGATCGACCTGGCCGACATCCACGAGCCGATCGTGGCCTGCCCGAACGACCCGGACGACGTGAAGACCCTGTCCGACGTCGCCGGTGCGGCGATCGACGAAGTGTTCATCGGTTCGTGCATGACCAACATCGGCCACTTCCGCGCCGCGGCCAAGCTGCTGGAAGGCAAGCGCGACATCCCGACCCGCCTGTGGGTCGCGCCGCCGACCAAGATGGACGCCTCGGAGCTGACCAAGGAAGGCCACTACGGCACCTTCGGCGCCGCCGGCGCGCGCATGGAAATGCCGGGCTGCTCGCTGTGCATGGGCAACCAGGCGCAGGCGCGCGAGGGCGCCACGGTGTTCTCGACCTCCACCCGCAACTTCCCCAACCGCCTGGGCCGCAACACCAACGTGTACCTGGGTTCGGCGGAACTGGCGGCGATCTGCTCGCGCCTGGGCCGGATCCCGACCAAGGACGAGTACATGGCCGACGTGGGCGTGATCAAGACAAGTGGCGAACAGATCTATCGCTACATGAACTTCGATCAGATCCAGGACTACCAGGACGTGGCCGCGACGGTCGCGGCCTGATGAGGTAGTTCTGCCCGCTGGATGGCACACCCAGTGCAATGAAAAGCCCCCGGTGAAAATCGGGGGTTTTTTTTTTAGCTGTGAAATAGGTCCGATCATGATGCTATGCTCATCGACCCTGCAAAATACTTTTTCGCTGAAAGTCGCGCTCCATAGCCGAATTTCCACAAATAAGCCTTAGGGGGTTGAAGTGGCAGCTGCAAATGGTAATGAAATTTTGGATGAGATGATTGTTCCGCTTGATCAGGATGAGTCGGAAGATGACGTTTCCCTTGATGCTCAAGCAACCAATGATGCTGTAATATTTAATACTGACTGGACTGTTGAGACGCTTTTTCGGCAGATTGACAAAGGTAACGTTGACTTAGATCCTCAGTTTCAGAGGCGCGAAGCCTGGAAGATTGATCGTCAAAGTCGCTTCATCGAGTCAATACTTTGCAACCTCCCTATCCCTAATGTCGTTCTGGCTGAAAAGAAAGGTCAGCGAGGCAAGTACATCGTCATCGATGGTAAGCAACGGCTGCATACAATAAAGAGCTTCTTTGACGGAAAATTTGAACTTAAGGGGCTAACGATTCGAGCTGACCTTAATTCTAAGGGGTTCTCTGATATTGAAATTGCCGGCGATCAAGATGTCGCGTCGCTTGAAAACTACCCCATACGCACGGTAATTATAAGGAGTTGGCCGGACGAGGATTATCTTTATACAGTATTTTTTAGGCTCAATAGCGGAAGCTTGCCGCTCTCCCCTCAAGAGCTAAGGCGAGCACTCCATGGCGGCCATCTTCTTAATTTCATTGATGAATTTTTGCTCAACAGTATAGAATTCAAGACCGTGTTTGGGGCTAATCCGGATCCTCGGATGCGTGATGTAGAAATGGCGCTCCGCTACGTCGGTGTCGACACCAATCTCGATGGTTATGATGGAAATTTGAAGCGGTTCTTGGATAATCTTGTGATTTCTACGGATGGAGCTTGGCCGAATTCTGAAGAAATGATCAGGAAATCGCTAGGTGGAATGGCGAGGGCTATTAAGACGACTCATACTATTTTTGGTGAAGATAGTTTTAAAAAATGGAATGGCGTTAAATTTGAACGGCGTACGAACCGTGCGGTGTTTGATGTAATGACTCGCTACTTTTCACAGTCCGACGTGGCAGCGGCTTCAGAAGCAGCGCATGTTGACGTAAAGAATGCGTTTATAGATCTTTGTTCTAACAATGAAATTTTTAGGAATTCAATTGAACGGACTACAAAAACAAGGGAGGCGACTCTACAGCGACTTTCACTTTGGGGAGAGGCGCTCGGCCCAGTGATTGGAATGACTCTGGATAAGTCAACTTTCAGAATGGTCTAGATATGGCCACGGTTCATTTTGAACATCTAAGGAAAAGGTGTGATCTGCTTCTTGCGAAGTATATTGACCCTCAAATTACAACGATAGATGCTGCCTTGGCAGATGGGGAGGTGCCTCCTGATCCCGATTTTGACAATATGGCCGCGTTCAGGCTTTTAATTCATGCTGAGCTAGAGTGTTATTTTGAGAGGCGCGCTCTTGATGTTATCAAGGCGTGCGAGGGGCAGGCAGCGCTGACGATGAAAAACGCGTCGCTAATTGCACTTCGCGCCTGGATGGAGCGGAGGGAATTTAACTGGCAACATTGGCCGCCTCCCTCTGAGGGCGTTGATAAAGCATCTTTCACATCATTGACAAGTCAAGCGCACGGCTTTGCTCGTCAATTCATAAAATCCAATAATGGAATAAAGGAAAGGTCGGTTCAAATTCTTTCGGCCATAATGGGGTATTTCCCCGATGAGCTTGATGGTGTTTTGGTCGAGGATCTCAATAAGTACGGATCGCTACGCGGGACAGTGGCGCATAATAGCTGGGTCTATGCGGGAAATACTTTTGAATCGCCGGAAATCGAGCGCGGCAGGATTTATAGAATTATTGATCTCATAGAGAAATTTTACGAGGTATAACTTGTCGCCTAGCGGAACTGGCGGCGATCTGCTCGCGCCTGGGCCGGATCCCGACCAAGGACGAGTACATGGCCGACGTGGGCGTGATCAAGACCAGTGGCGAACAGATCTATCGCTACATGAACTTCGATCAGATCCAGGACTACCAGGACGTGGCCGCCACGGTCGCGGCCTGATCGCCCCGGCGATGCGCTGACGCGACGTGCCGCCCATGCGGCACGGTCGCAACGAAGAAGCCCGGCACTGCCGGGCTTTTTCGTTGGTGGTGCCTGCGCTGCGTACGACGGCGGGTTCGCCGCTTGCCTGCGCTAGGCCTGTGGTGCGGACGCTCGCCCCTGCAGCCAGTGTTCCAGCGCCGCCGCCGGCAGCGCCGGCGCGAACAGGAAGCCCTGCAGCACGCGGCAGCCCAGCCGCGCCAGGAACGCGCGTTGCGCTTCGGTTTCCACGCCCTCGGCGACCGTGTGCATGCCCAGGGTCTCGCCTATCCGCAGCACCGAGGTGGTCAGTGCCCGCGAAGTCTGGCAGTGCTCCAGGTCGCTGACGAAGCTCATGTCCAGCTTGAGCTCGTTGACCGGCAATTGGTGCAGATGGCTGAGGCTGGAATAGCCGGTGCCGAAGTCGTCCAGCGACAGCAGCACGCCGCTGGCCTGCAATTGGCGCAGGTTGGCCAGCACCGCGTTGGTGTTCGAGAGCATGACGCTCTCGGTCATTTCCAGTGCCAGGTCGGCCGGTTGCAGGCCGGACGCGGCGAGCAGGGCTTCCACCCGCATGGGCAATTCGGGGTCGGCGAAGTTGTTCGCCGACAGGTTCACCGCCACGCGCGGCACCGCGATGCCGCGCAGACGCCAGTCGGCCATCTGCCGGCAGGCTTCGCGCAAGACCCACTGCCCGAGTTCGTCGATCAGCCCGCATTCTTCGGCCATCGGCACGAACCGCGCCGGCGAGATCGCGCCGAGATTGGGATGTTCCCAGCGCAGCAGCGCCTCCACGCCGTACAGTGCGTGCGGCGCCTGGCTGTCCAGTTGCGGCTGGTAGTGCAACTGCAGTTTGTTGCGATGCAGGGCGTCGCGCAGCGCGGTCTCCATTGCCACGCGTTCCTGCGCCATGCGGTTCATGTCGGAACTGAAGTAACGCACGCTGTCGCCGCCCTCGTGCTTGGCCCGGAACATGGCTAGGTCGGCATGGCGCAGCAAGGTCTCGATGTCGCGGCCGTCGTCGGGGAACATGGCCACGCCGATGCTGGCGCTGGGGTGCAGGGTCACCTGGCCCACCACCAGCGGCTCGGCCAGCACCAGCAGCAGGCGCTCGGCGACGCCGGCGGCCTGTTCGACGCTGCAGTTCGGCAGCATCAGCACGAACTCGTCGCCGGCCTGGCGACCGACCAGATCGGTCAGGCCCAGGGTGTCGCCGATGCGCTGGGCGATGTCGCGCAGCAGGCCGTCGCCGGCGGCATGGCCCTGGGTCTCGTTGATGCGCTTGAAGCGGTCGAGGTCCACGAACAGGATCGCCACCGGTGCGCCCTGATGCTCGGCGGCGGCCAGCGCCTGCTCGGCGCGGGCGCTGAACATCACCCGGTTGGGCAGGCCGGTGAGCGAGTCGTAGAAGGCGAGCTGGTGCACGCGTGCCCTGGTCTGCTCGCGTTCCAGCGCCAGGGCGCACAGATGCACGCAGAGCTCGATCAGACGCAGGTGCCAGGCCAATGGCTCGCGCACCTGCCGATAGCACAGCGCGAAGCTGCCGAGGACGCGACCGCTGCTGGACTTGATCGGGGTGGCCACGCAGGTGCCCAACTGCACATGCTGCACCAGCCCCATGTAGTCGGCGAACAGCGGGTCGGTGTGCGGGTCGAGGACCAGTACCTGCTTGCCGCGCCAGATCGAGGTGGCGAGGGCGCCGGCACGCGGTCCGGCGCGCATGTTGTTCATGGTCTCGCCGAACCGCGCCGGCATGCTCGGCGCCGCCAGCGGCTGCAGGCAGCCGCTGCCGTCCACACTCACGATCGCGGCCATCAGTTCCGGCGCGATGCGCTCGACCTCCTTGCAGATCAGCGTGGCGACCTCGATCAGCGGCTGTTCGCGGACCAGCGCATCCAGCACGTTCTTGTGCAGCACCTCGTGCATCTTGCTCTGGGTGATGTCGGTGAACGAGAGGATGTAGTGCTGTTGGCTGCCATCCTCGCTGGCGATGGGGGTGGCCACCAGGGTGGCCCACAGCGGGGTGCCGTCCTTGCGGTAGGCGAGGATGTCGGTCTGGTGGCCGAAACCGGCGCGCACGCGCTCGCGGGTGTGCTGCACGGTCTGCATGTCGGTACCGGGGCCGGCCAACACGTTGCTCGGCAGATGCCCCAGCACTTCGCTCTCGGCATAGCCGAACACCTGGCTGAAGCCGGCGTTGACGTAGAGGATGTTCAACTCCGGATCGCAGACGACGATGGCGGCGTCGCTGGAGTCCAGTGCCAGCGACAGCAGTCGCATCCTGGCGTCGCGGGCGCGCTCGGCGCTGATGTCGCGCACGAACAGCACCTGCAATTGGCTGTAGTGCTGCGGTGCCCGCGCCGCGCTCACCGCCAGCCAGCGCGCTGCGCCATCGTAGTCGCGCAACAGCAGCTCGTAGCTGCCGCTGCCGCCGTCGTGCAGGCAATGCGCGAGGAAGTCGTCGCGCACGTCGGCATCGGCCAACTCGCCGAGCGGACGCCCCAGCACCTGCGCGCGGGGACGGTTCCACAGCGCCTCGGCGGTGTGGTTGAAGGCGACCACGCGCGCCTGCATATCGACGATCAGCACGCCTTCCGGCGCGTACTGCAGGCAGTGCAGCAGGTCCAGCTCGGAACGGGCCGCCGCCGTTCGCGCTGCCTCCACGCTGATGTCGCTGGGCACGCTCGACGTTGTGACGCGGCGGCCCGGCATGGTGTCAGCGCGCCTGCACGGACAGCGCGATCAGGCGCTCGGCGATCTTGTCCAGCGGCAAGACCTCCTGCGCCGCGCCCAGGCGGAAAGCGGTGCCGGGCATGCCCCAGACCACGCTGGTGGCCTCGTCCTGGACCAGGGTGCTGGCCCCGGCCTGGAGCATTTCCAGCAGGCCGCGCGCGCCGTCGTCGCCCATGCCGGTGAGGATCGCGCCGATGGCGTTGGCGCCGGCGTTGCGTGCCACCGACTGGAACAGCACGTCCACCGCCGGCTTGTGCCGGTTGACCGGCGGGCCGTCGTCGATCTTGCAGCGCCAGCGCGCACCGTCGCGGATCACCTGCAGGTGCTTGCCGCCGGGCGGCAGGTAGGCGTGGCCGGGCAGGATCGCTTCGCCTTCGGTCGCTTCGCGCACGGCCATGGCCGAGTGCCGGTTGAGGCGGTCGGCGAACGCGGTGCTGAAGCCGGCCGGCAGGTGCTGGGTCATGACCACCGCAGGCGCGTCGGCCGGCATCCCTTCCAGCACCACGCGCAGCGCTTCGGTGCCGCCGGCGGAGGCGCCGATGGCGATCAGCCGGTCGGTGGTGCGGAACTTCAGCGAGGACACCGCGGCGGGCGTGGCGGTGGCGCCGGCCGGTTTCGGCGTGGCCGGCCGGTCCAGGGCGCGGACCTTGGCCTTGGACGCGTTCTTGACCTTGGCGATGATCTCTTCGGCGTACTCCTCCAGCCCGCGGGCCACGTCGAGCTTGGGCTTGGAGACGAAGTCGACCGCGCCCAGCGACAGCGCCTGCAGGGTGGTGTCGGCGCCACGCTCGGTCAGCGAGGAGATCATCACCACCGGCGTGGGCCGCAGCCGCATCAGGTTTTCCAGGAACGCCAGCCCGTCCATGCGCGGCATTTCCACGTCCAGGGTGATCACGTCCGGATTCAGACGCTTGATCTTCTCGCGCGCCAGCAGCGGGTCGGCGGCCGAGCCGACCACTTCCACGCCGGGCGCGCCCGACAGGATTTCGGTAAGGATCTGTCGCACGACCGCCGAGTCGTCGACGATCAGCACGCGGCAAGGGGCTTCCAGGCTCATTCGAACAACTCCACGGCACCGGTGACGGGGGCTTTGGCGAGACGGGCGCGCACCGCCGACTCGGCCGCGGCGATTTCGGCTTCCTCGTGCGCGTGCGGCAGGCGCTGCACGACCACGCGGCCGGTAGCGGGGAAGAACCAGATCTTGCGCGGATGGATGCCGCGCAGATCCTCGGCCACCACCGGGATATGTTCGGCCTTGAGGTAGTTCAGCACGAAGTCGGCGTTGCGCGTGCCGACCGGATTGTTGGTGAAGCCCTTGAGCACGTTGCCGCCGCCGAACACCTTGGCTTCCAGGCGGTTGCGGGCGGCGCCGCGCTTGAGCAGGTCGTTGATCAGCACTTCCATCGCGTAGCTGCCGTAGCGGGCCGGCGCGCCGTCGCCGCTCTGGCCGTCGGGCAGCATGAAGTGGTTCATGCCGCCGATCTTCAGCAGCGGGTCGCGGATGCAGGCGGCCACGCACGAGCCCAGGATGGTGGTCAGCGCGGTGTCGTCGTCCACCACCAGGTACTGGGTCGGCAACAGCTTGGCCGCCATCGTCTGGAAGCGCGTGTCGTGATAGCGCATCACCTGGTCCAGGGCCATGGCCGCGGCGCTCATGCGCGATCCTTCTGCGCCCGGCGATACAGCGTGCGGCCGCAGGGCTGGATCAGGTCGGCCGCATGCAGATAGTTCTCCGAATGGCCGGTGTAGAGCATGCCGTCGTCGTCCAGGTGCGGAATCAGCCGCGACAGGATGCCGCGCTGGGTGGGCTTGTCGAAATAGATCATCACGTTGCGGCAGAACAGCGCCAGGTACGGGCCGGCCACGTCGTAGCGCGGTTCCAGCAGGTTGAGCTGGCGGAACTCGAGCAGGTCGCGCAGCGCCGGCAGCACCCGGCAGTGGCCTTCGTTGGCGCCGCTGCCGCGCTGGAAATACTTGCGCTTGAGTGCGGGATCGAGGCTGGCGACGCGTTCCAGCGCGTACACGCCGCGTGAGGCGGTGGCCAGCACCTGGGTGTCGACGTCGGTGGCCAGGATCCGCACCGGCGGGGTCAGCGTGCCGAACGCCTCGCAGGCGGTGATCGCCAGCGAGTAGGGCTCCTCACCGGTGGACGAAGCGCAGGACCATATCTTCAGCGGCGCCGCGCCGGAGTGCTTCTGCAACTCTTCGCGCAGCCGCTCGAAATGGTGCGGCTCGCGGAAGAACGAGGTCAGGTTGGTGGTCAGCGCATTGGTGAACGCCTCCCATTCGTCGCCGCCGTCGCGCTCCAGCCAGTCCAGGTAGTCGCGGAACGAGCGCAGGCCCAGCACGCGCAGGCGCCGCGACAGCCGGCCGTAGACCATGTCGCGCTTGGCCGGGGCCAGGGCGATGCCGGCCTTCTGGTAGATCAGGTCGCAGACCCGCTTGAAATCGCGGTCGCTGAAGTCGAAGTCGCGATTGTCGGAACCGGAGGAGGGCGAAGCGGGAGTCTGGATGGCCATGATGCGCAGCGATGGTCGGTCAATCGGGTTATCGGCCGGGAACGGACGAAATTGACAGCCGGCAGTCAGGAAAGACCGCCGGCGGTGGCGTGGGGGCTCAGAACTCCTGCCACTGGGCCTCGCTGGCGGCGGCGCTGGCGGGGCGCGGGCGCGCTGCCGCACGCGGCCTGGCGCGGGCCGGGGCCGGCGCGGCTTGCGCAATCGGCGCGTTGGCGGCCACGCCTTGGTAGGTGTCCAGCTTGAAGGCGGCGATGGCCGCGCCCAACTGGCCGGCCTGTTCCTCCATCGAGCGCGCCGCGGCGGTGGCTTCTTCGACCAGCGCGGCGTTCTGCTGGGTGCTCTCGTCCATCTGCACCACGGTCTGGTTGACCTGCTCGATGCCGGCGGACTGCTCCTGCGAGGCGGCGGCGATCTCGCCCATGATGTCGGTGACGCGGCGCACCGAGGTCACGATCTCGCTCATGGTGCGGCCCGCCTGGTCGACCAGGGCCGAGCCTTCGGCGACGCGGCCCACCGACTCGTCGATCAGCGTCTTGATCTCCTTGGCGGCATTGGCCGAACGCTGGGCGAGGGTGCGCACCTCGGTGGCGACCACGGCGAAGCCGCGGCCCTGATCGCCGGCGCGCGCGGCCTCGACGGCCGCGTTCAGTGCCAGGATGTTGGTCTGGAAGGCGATGCCGTCGATCACGCCGATGATGTCGGCGATCTTCTTCGACGAGGCCTCGATCCCGTTCATGGTGGTGACCACGTGGCCGACCACGTCGCCGCCCTGCGAGGCCACCGCGGCGGCGCCGGCCGCAAGCTGGTTGGCCTGGCGTGCGTACTCGGCGTTCTGCTTGACAGTGGAGGTCAGCTCTTCCATCGAGGCGGCGGTGCGCTCCAGGCTGGCCGCCTGCTGTTCGGTGCGGCGCGACAGGTCGCCGTTGCCGCTGGCGATCTCGGTGGAGGCGACATTGATGTTGGCGGCGGCGGCATGGATGCGGCCGACGATCGCCGCCAGCTGCGCGGCGGTGGCGTTGGCGTCGTCGCGCATGCGACCGAACACGCCATGGAACTCGCCGTGCATGCGCGCGGTCAGGTCGCCGGCGGCGATGGCCCGCAGCAGCGTGGACAGCTCGCCCAGGTTGCGGTCGCTGACCTCCATCATCGCGTTGAGATCCTGCACCATCAGCCGGAACCCGTACTGGAAACGTTCCGGGTCGCCGCGCGTGCCGAAGGCGCCGGCCGCGGCCGCCTCCGCCAGCTGCTTGATCTGCTCGCTCATCGCGGTCAGGTTCTGCTTGGCCATGTCCATGGTTTCGGTGAGCACGGCCTTCTCGCCGGGCAGGCGGTCCATGTCCTCGGACAGGTCGCCGATCGCATAGCGCTGGATGATCTGCAGCAGGCGCATCTTCACCGCGATGTGCGAGGCCACCAGTTCGTTGGTGCCCTTGACCATCTGCCCGTACTCGCCGGGGAAGGCGTTCTCGTCCATGCGGTAGCTGATGGTGCCGCACGCGTGCTGCCGGGCCATCTCCTCTTGGGCGCGGATCACGCTGTGGATGCGCGAGCGCATGATCAGCATGTCGTCCATCAGCTCGCCGATCTCGTCCTTGCCGTGCGGATAGGTGGCGCCCTCCAGTTCGCCGCGCGCCACCGCCTGCGACAGGCGCTTGGCCGCGTGCAACTGGCGCGCCATCCCGCGCGCGATCAGCCAGGCGGTGAAGCTGGCGAACAGCACGGCCAGCCCGAGCAGCGTCACGATCAGGGTCTTGGTGTTGGCCAGCTGGCTGTCGGCGCGCTCCATCTCCCGGTTCAGTTCGGCGACGTTGTACTGGGTCAGCGCCACGATGCGCTCGAACAGGGTCCGGCGCAGCGTCCGCGACTGGGTGTCGGAGATCTTCTGTGCGCCGGCCACGTCGCCGGCGCGCAGCGCCGCACCCATCTCGGTGTTGGCCTGCAGGTAAGCCTTCAGCGTCTCCTGCACGCCGGCGTACATCTGCACCTGCTTCTGGTCGCGCATCATCGCGGCGATGACCTGCTGGTTCTTCGCCACCTCCGTGCGCACCTTCTGCATGCGCTTGAAGTAATCGGCCTGGGCCTGGGGATCGCCGGCGCGCGACAGTTGCGCCAGTTCGTAGGTACGGAATTCGCCCAGTTGCGCGCGCACCTCGGCCAGTGCCTGGGTCGCCGGCACCCAATCGTGCTGGATGTGCTTGAGCTCGGCGATGGACAGGTTGGTCCGGGAGTAGGTAAAGCCCCCCAGCACGACCGTCAGCAGCGTGGTCACGGCGAAGGCGAAGATCAGCTTGTCGCGGATTTTCAGGTGCGCAAGTACGTTCATGGGCATTCCATGTGCAGCAGCGGGTTGAAAAAGGCAGGGCGGCCGGCGGTCAGCCGGCGAAGACGAAGCGCGGCGAGGGCAGCGCCGCGCCAGTGGCGGCGCGCGCAGGCGGGCGGGAACCCATGCCGAACAGGGGCACGCGTGCGACGCCGCGGCGCCGCGACGGGAGGGTGGACGATGGCGGATGTCGGCGGCTGGGCATCACGTGCTCCCTGAACGGTCGCGGTGGTGATCCGGCGGTGACATGCGCGGACCACGAAGCGTGATCCTGATATCGACTAGCGCGGCGATAGCTTGAACCGTGCCGTGGTGCGAATCGGCGTGTCGTGCGTGATTGTGTCTATCGCAACGGTATGGCCGCTCAATCGGCCTCGATGGTCGGGGCTGCCGTGCGCACCAGCCGCAGCGGCGCCTGCCGTGCCGCACCGCGTGCCGGGGGCGCGGGCGTGGGGCCTGCGCCGCCGTGCGCGCCGGCCTGCGCCGGGTCCAGCCGGAACACCGCCGCCGCCTCGCCGAGCCGGCGGCCCTGGTCTTCCAGCGCCCGCGCCGAGGCGCTGGCTTCCTCGACCACGGCGACGTTCTGCTGGATCGCCTGGTCCATCTGCGCCACGGTGCGGCTGACCTGCTCGATGCCCATCGACTGCTCCTGCGAGGCCGCGGCGATCTCGCCGATGATGTCGGTCACCCGCTGCACCGAGGCGACGATCTCCTGCATGGTGCGACCGGCCTGGTCGACCAGGGCAGAACCTTCGTTCACGCGACCGACCGAGTCATCGATCAGCGTCTTGATCTCCTTGGCGGCATTGGCCGAACGCTGGGCGAGGGTGCGCACCTCGGTGGCGACCACCGCGAAGCCGCGGCCCTGTTCGCCGGCGCGGGCGGCTTCCACCGCGGCGTTGAGCGCCAGGATGTTGGTCTGGAAGGCGATGCCGTCGATCACGCCGATGATGTCGGCGATCTTCTTCGACGAGGCCTCGATCCCGTTCATGGTGGTGACCACCTGGCCGACCACCTGGCCGCCCTGCGAGGCCACCGCGGCCGCGCCGGTGGCGAGCTGGTTGGCCTGGCGGGCGTGCTCGGCGTTCTGCTTGACCGTGGAGGTCAGCTCCTCCATCGAGGCCGCGGTCTCCTCCAGGTTGGCCGCTTGTTGTTCGGTGCGGCGCGACAGGTCGTCGTTGCCGGCGGCCAGTTCGGTGGTGGCGCCGTGGATGCTGCGCGCGGCGGTCTGGATGCGGCCGACGATGTCGGCGAGCTGGTCGGCGGTGGTATTGGCATCCTGGCGCATCCTTGCGAACACGCCGTGGAAGTCGCCGTGCATGCGCGCGCTCAGGTCGCCGGCGGCGATGGCCTGCAGCAGCGTCGACAGCTTGCCCAGGTTGCGGTCGCTGACCTCCATCATCGCGTTGAGGTCCTGCACCATCAGCCGGAAGTCGTGCTGGAACCGGCCGGCGTCGCCGCGCACGCTGAAGTCGCCGGCGGCGGCGGCCGCGGCCAGGCGCTTGATCTCGGTGTTGATCGCCAGCAGGCTGGCCTTGGCCGCGTCCATCGATTCGTGCAGCACCGCGCGGCTGCCTGGCAGGCGGCGCGCGTCGCGGCGCAGGTCGCCATTGGCGTATTCGTTGAGCACCGCGATGGCGTCGACGATCGCGTCCAGGTGCTCGAACATCATGCGGTTGATGCTGGCAGCCAGGTCGCCGTACACGCCGGGGAAGTCCTCCGGCATGCGGTGGGACATGTCCTTGTCGGCGTGCAGCACGGCCATCCGTGCGGTCTCGCTGGAGAAGCGTTCCAGCATCCGGATCATTTCGCCGGTGGCGCGCAGCATCTCGCCGGTCTCGTCGCGGCCGGGATTGTCGATGCGCACGCTGAGGTCGCCGCGCGACACCGCGCGGATCGCCTCCAGGCTGCGCGATACCGGTCGCAGCACCGAACTGCCGATCAGCCAGTTGATGCCGAAGGTGAGCAGCACCAGGATGCCGCCGGCCAGGGTCATCACCCCGGTGAAGACCAGCGCCTGCGCCTGCACGTCGTCCATGTACACGCCGGTGCCGATCACCCAGTGCCAGGGCGCGAACGCGGCGTTGTAGGAGATTTTTTCGACCGGCTTGTCGCTGCCGGGCTTGGGCCACAGGTAGTCGACGTAGCCGCCGCCGGCCTCGGCTGCCTTCACGAACTCGCGGAAGATCGGCTTGCCGTCGGCGCTGAGCACCTGGCCGATGTCCTTGCCGACCAGGTCGTGGCGGGTGGGGTGCATCAGCATGGTCGGGTGCAGGTCGTGCACGTAGAAGTAGTCCACGCCGTCGCGGGCGCGCATCGATTCCAGGGTGCGCAGGGCGGTGCGCTGCGCCTCGGCCAGCGGCATGCTGCCCTTGTCCACCTCGGCCGCATAGGCGCGCACCACGCCCAGCGCCAGCTCGATCTGGCTCTTCAGTGCCTGCTCGCGCGTGTTGCGGATGTCCAGGTACTGCATGCGCGCGGCAATCACCGCCAGCAGGACGATGCCGGCACCCAGCAACAAGGTCTGCCAGAGGAACTTGCGGCGCAGCGGCAGATCCGAGAGGCGGGTGAGCAACGAGCGAGACGACATCGACCTGATCCTTGGAAAGGTTCCCAAAGGTTTAACGGCTCCGGGAACGGGGAAGTTGAGCGCGCGGCGCGACCGATCCGTAGACAATCCTCGCGCTGGCGCGGCGGTCAAAAAAATCCCCGGCGCGCAGGCCGGGGATGGGGGGATGCAGCGACAGGCCGAGCCTGTCTCAGAACTCCTGCCAGTCCGAATCGGCCAGGGCCGGCTCGACCTTGCGGGCACGCACCGCCGCCGGCTTGGCGGCGGCGACGGCCGCAGGCTTCTTCGCCGGCGCTGCCGGCCGCGGCGCGGACACGGCCTGCGGCGCGTGGACCGCGCTGGCCTGCGCCGACTGCTCGACGCGGAAGATCGACACGGCCTCGATCAGCTGGCCGGCCTGTTCTTCCATCGAACGCGCGGCGGCGGTGGCTTCTTCGACCAGCGCGGCGTTCTGCTGGGTGGTCTCGTCCATCTGGGTGACGGTCTGGTTGACCTGCTCGATGCCGGCCGACTGCTCCTGCGAGGCGGCGGCGATCTCGCCCATGATGTCGGTGACGCGCTGCACCGAGGCGACGATTTCGGTCATGGTCTGGCCGGCCTGGCGCACCAGGGTCGAGCCGTTGGCCACCTGGCTCACCGACGCGTCGATCAGGCCCTTGATCTCCTTGGCGGCGTTGGCCGAGCGCTGGGCGAGGGTGCGCACTTCGCTGGCGACCACCGCGAAGCCGCGGCCCTGTTCGCCGGCACGCGCGGCTTCCACCGCGGCGTTGAGCGCCAGGATGTTGGTCTGGAAGGCGATGCCGTCGATGACGCTGATGATGTCGGCGATCTTCTTCGAGGACGCCTCGATCCCGCTCATGGTCTGCACCACCTGGCCGACCACACTGCCGCCCTGCGAGGCGACCGTGGCGGCGCCGCCGGCCAACTGATTGGCCTGGCGCGCGTGCTCGGCGTTCTGGCGCACGGTGGAGGTCAGTTCCTCCATCGAGGCGGCGGTCTCTTCCAGATTCGCCGCCTGCTGCTCGGTGCGGCGCGACAGGTCGTCGTTGCCGGCGGCGATCTCGCCGGCGGCGGCATTGATCGCGTTCGCCGCCTGCTGGATGCGGCCGACGATGGCCGCCAGCTGCTCGGCGGTGGCGTTGGCGTCGTCGCGCATGGTCGCGAACACGCCCTGGAAATCGCCATGCATGCGCGCGGTGAGGTCGCCCTGCGACAGCGCGGTCAGCAGCCTGGACACTTGGCCGATGCTGTCGCCGTTGGCCTGCAGCAGGCCATTGAGCTGCTGCGCCAGCTGCAGGAAGAAGCCGTGCTTGCCTTCGATGCCGACGCGCCCGCTGAGGTCGCCCGCGGCGGCCTCGCGCACGATCTTGGCCACTTCCTGCTCGACCTGCGCTTCCAGGGTGCGGTCGCGCGATTCGCAGACAAAGCCGATGTGCGTGCCGTGCTGGTCGCGGATGGCGGTGATGGTCTGGGCGACGCGCGCGTCGACGTAGGCCATCTCGCGTTCCATCACCCCCTTCTTTTCCAGCTCCGCCAGGGTCTTGGGATCGTGCTGGTTGCCGTACTCCAGCACCGTCACCGGCGAGCCGACCAGCGGCAGGCTCGAATCGAAAGCCGGCGCCACCGAGTGGATCTGCTCGGCGTACTTGTCGGTGAGGCCCTGCATCGACGGGTTGGCGTAGACGATGTTGTAGTCCAGATCGACGATGAACATGCCGGTCGAGGAGTTGTCCAGCGCGGTGCGGATGCGCAGGTTCTCGGCGGCGACCGCGGCGTCGCGCTCGATGCGCCCGCGCAGGTCCTGCTGCATGCGCTTGAGCGCCTGCATCAGCTCGCCGATCTCGTCCTTGCTGTTGGCGTCGATATGTCCGTCGAGCTTGCCGGCGGCGACGTCGCTGGCCACCTTGACCGCATCGCGCACGCTGTTGGCGAGCATCCGCCCGAACAGGAAGGCCAGACCGACCGCTGCGCCAAGGCCGATCAGCAGGCAGATCAGCAGGGTTGCCGAGGCGTTGCGATAGGTGCCGCTGGCGGCGTCGGCCGCGGCCTTGGCCTGGCGATCGTTCTCGGCGATCAGGGCGACGACGTCGTCCACCACCTTGTTGTGCAGGGTGCGGGTCTCGCCGGTGAAGGTATCGATGGCGTCGTCGTGCAGGTCGAGCTGCAGCATTTCGTCGACGGACTGGTAGGAGGCGCTGGCCTTCTTCCAGTCGGCGACCAGACGGTCGTAGATGGTCTTTTCCTGCGGGCTGCCGATCTTGGGCGGATATTGGGCCAGGATCTGGTCCATCTGCTTCTTCAGCGCAACCTTGCGCGCGGCCGATTCCTTCTTCAGCGCATCGCTGCTGCGGATCAGGCTCTGGTAGGCCGCGTTGCGGTACTCGCCGAGGATGCCGCGCATTTCGCCGCCGGTGCGCACGCTCGGCACCACCTGCGACGACACATTCGTGGTCACGCCATCGAGCGAGTTAAGACCGCGGTAGGCGGCCACGCCCTGGATCAGCATCAACGCCAGCACGACGCCGAACGCCAGCATCAGTTTGGGCATCACCTTCAGATCTTTAATCCACTGCATGAGCGCGTTTCCCATAATTCGGAGGGGGCGACAAGGGGCAAAAAACGGCAAACGCCGCCGCGCCGGACCGTGTGCACGGGTCCAGCACGGCGGCGCTGAGGCTTACTTGATGGTGGCCAGCTTCAGGCTGGACGGCGCGCTGACCTGGATTTCGGCACGCGAGCTGTCCCGCTCGATCTTGCCGATCACGCACACGTCCTTGCCTTCCAGGGTTTCCGGGGCGAAGCCGAACTTGCTGCGGTCGGCGCCGGCGATGCGGGCGGAGAAGGTGTGGCGCGGGAACATGCCGCCCATGTACAGGAAGGTCGGCTCGCCTTCGGAATTCTGCGCGTACTTGGCTTTCTCGACCTTGCCGCAGACCATGCCGTCCTTGCCGACGAAACGGGTGGCCATCTCCGGCGGGATCATCTGCTGGGACTGGGCGAAGGTGCTGGGGCTGGCGGCGAGCAGCAGGACCAGCAGCATGGGAAAGCTCGGTTTCATGGAACGACTCCTTGGGGACGGGGGCTGAAGTGAGGGCCGTGTGATGCCGGCCACTCTTCAGCTATCGGCGTGAAACCGGTTAACTTGATTCGCCCAAGTGATAAACAGTTCGCATTTCAAATAAAAACCCGCCTTGCGGCGGGTTTCGTCTACAGCCGGGAGGCCGCCGCAGCGGCCGGGGGTCAGGCGGCTTCGTCGACGTGGGCGTGCTGCTGGCCGAACTCGGCGCTGTCGAGCAGGGTCTCGATATCCAGCAGGATCAACATCTTGTCGTCCTGGGTGCCGATGCCCGAGATGAAGCGGGTGTCGACCGCGGCGCCGAACTCGGGGGTCGGGCGGATCTGCTCTTCGTTCAGCGGGATCACGTCGGAGACGCTGTCCACCACGATGCCGACCACGCGGTTCTCGACGTTGAGCACGATCATCACGGTGAAGGCGTCGTAGCGCGCTTCCTTCAGGCGCAGCTTCAGGCGCAGGTCGATCACCGGGACGATGGTGCCGCGCAGGTTGATCACGCCCTTGATGTACTCGGGGGCGTCCGGGACCCGGGTGACCGAGTCGTAGCCGCGGATTTCCTGCACCTTGAGGATATCCACGCCGTAGTGTTCTTCGCCGAGGGTGAAGCTGAGGAATTCGCCGCCGGTGGCGTCGGAATTGGAGGTGGTCTTGTCGTTCATCGTGTGCTCCTGGTGCGCACGGGATTGCGGGTGGTGGCGTGGGTGGGAAAGCGCGACTCTAATGCTAGATCGGCGCAGCCACGGCGAACTTTAGACCTGGATCGGTCGGCCGCTTGCGGCGTTCAGGAAAGCACGCCGCTCTTGCGGGCGCTGCGCTGGCGCTCGATGCGGAACACGTAGCGCTGGATCGCCGCGTCGGCACCGCGCGGCAGGTCCTGGAAGCGCATGCCCACGCGCAGGGTGTCCTGGCCGTTGGCGAGCTTGGAGACATACATGTTGCAGACCTGCAGGGTCAGCCGGATGGCGTCGGCATCGGGCAGCTGCAGCACGCAGTTCGGATAGCTCTGCTGCAGCTGCGGCATCGGCTGGCCCTGTACCAGCGCCACCGCCAGGCCGCCGCCGCTGATGTCCACCACGCGCAGTTTCAGTTCGACCTGGCCGGCATCGTCGTCGATGCGCAGCACGCACAACGGCGAATCGGTGATCGGGGTCTCCAGGCGGAAATGCTCGCGCCGCTGCAGGTAGTAGAGCGATTCCGGCAGCGGCGCGCGCAGGCCCGGCTGGCCGTTGTCGTCGGTGCGCTGCGGGCTTTCGATGCGGAAACGCACCCGCACCTTTTCCAGCTGGGCGAAGCACAGCAGGTACTCGGCCTGCTCGGCGGCGCGGTTGGAGGCCTCGTTGACGCTCAGGTCCAGCAGCACGCTGTCCTCGTCCAGGTCCAGCAACGCGGTCGAGAAGGCCTGGTCGCGACCGCCCACGTGCGCGCTGACCTGCGAACGCTGCTGGATCAGCGACTGCAGCAACTGGCGGATCTGTCGCGGCTTGGTCAGCAGGAAACGGTCGTCCTCCACTTCTTCTTCCGGCGAAGTCGGGACAGGGGAGTCGCTGGGAGTGCCTTCGGCCATGGTGGAGAGTGGGTACTGGAGGTGGGTGGGGCGGCACCGCGTCGGGCCGCCCCACGCATGCTATCGGCTGAGCTGGACTTTTTTGTAGACCGGCTGCACGTTGCCGCCAGTGGCGACCGCGTTCGACGGCGGGCGCTGCTCCAGGGTGAAGGATGCCACGGCCCGTGCCAGTTCGCCCGCCTCGTGTTCCATCGACCGGGCGCTGGCGCTGGCTTCCTCGACCAGGGCGGCATTCTGCTGGGTCGCCTCGTCCATCTGCACGACGGTCTGGTTGACCTGCTCGATGCCGGCCGACTGTTCCTGCGAGGCCGAGGCGATGTCGCGCATGATGTCGGTGACGCGCTGGACCGAGGTCACGATGTCCTGCATGGTGCGGCCGGCCTGGTCGACCAGGGCCGAGCCTTCGGCCACACGGGTCACCGAATCGTCGATCAGGCCCTTGATCTCCTTGGCGGCGTTGGACGAACGCTGCGCCAGCACGCGCACCTCGCTGGCGACCACGGCGAAGCCACGGCCCTGCTCGCCGGCACGCGCGGCCTCGACCGCGGCGTTGAGCGCCAGGATGTTGGTCTGGAAGGCGATGCCGTCGATCACGCTGATGATGTCGGCGATCTTCTTCGACGAGGCTTCGATGCCGCTCATCGTGGTGACCACCTTGCCGACCACGCTGCCGCCCTGCGAGGCGACCGCCGCGGCGCCGACCGCCAACTGGTTGGCCTGGTGCGCATGCTCGGCGTTCTGCTTCACGGTGGAGGTCAGCTCCTCCATCGATGCGGCGGTTTCTTCGAGGCTGGCGGCCTGCTGCTCGGTGCGACGCGACAGGTCGTCGTTGCCGGCGGCGATCTCGCCGGCGGCGGTGTTGATCGCGTCCGAGGCGCCCTGGATCTGCCGCACGATCGCCGACAGCTGCTCGGCGGTGGCGTTGGCATCGTCCTTCATGTTCGCGTACACGCCCTGCAGGTCGGCGTCGATGCGCCGCGACAGGTCGCCCTCGGCCAGCGCGCGCAGCATCTGCTGGATGTGGCCCAGGCCGGAGGCGCTGGCGGCGAGCATGGCGTTGATCTGCTCGCCCAACTGCAGCAGGAAGCCGTGCTTGTCGTCCAGGCGGATGCGTCCGCCGAGGTCGCCGGCGACCGCGCCACGCACGATGCCGGCGATCTCCTCTTCCACCGCCACTTCGTCGGTGCTGTCGGCCCATTCCACCACGAAGCCGAGGCGATTGCCGGTCGCGTCGGTCACCGGATTGACGATCAGGCGCATGGTGTGGCCGCCGACGCGGATCTGCGCGCGGTGCGTGCCGGTCAGCTCGGCGAGCATGCGCGCCTGGTGTTCGGGATGGCGGTGGAACACGTCGATGGTCTTGCCCAGCAATGCGCTGGCATCGAACTGCGGCAGGTCGCGGCGCAGGTCTTCCTGCACCTCGCTGAGCATCTGCAGCAGCGGGCGGTTGACGTAGACGATGCGGCGGTCGGCATCGGCGATCATGACGTTGGTGGTGACATCGTCCAGCGCGCTGCGGATGCGCTGGGTCTCGCGCTGGGCCTCGCTGTCCTGCTCGCGGCTGCGCAGCAGCTGCGCGTTGGCGGCCACCAGGGTGTGGGCGATGGAGCCTTCCGGCAGGTCCAGCTCGCGGATCGCGGCCGACAGCGGCTGTTGCTGGGCGATGGCGCGCGCGGCCTGGGCCAGGGCGTGCGGGTCGTGGCCCACGTCCAGCAGTTGCCGCCGCATCTGCACCGCCATCGGCACCAGGATCGCCGCTTCCACCGCCACGTACAGCGCATGGATCGCCAGGATGCCGATCCCGGCCTCGGTGGTGAACACCCGCACCGGCAGGCCGCGGTGCTGCAGCCAGAAGAACAGCACGTGATGCACGGCGATCGCGGCGGCCGCGACCATGATCGGCCGCCAGTCGCGGTAGTACAGCAGCAGCGCGATCAGCAGGATGACGCCGAAGTGCACTTCGATCATGCCGCCGGCCTGCTGGATCAGCGCTGCGGCCAGCACCATCAGGCCCAGGGCCACGGTGCAGCGGCTCAGCAGGCTGCCCGGATGCAGCTTCACCTGCAGGGCCATGACGGCCAGGGTCGGCAGGCTGACCGCCAGCCACGGCGTCCACGCGCCCTGATGCCAGGCGGCGGCCAGGCTGGCGAGGGTGGCCAGGACCGCGACGACCACGAACAGCCGGTCGGCCTGCGCCGCCAGTTTCTGCAGGTAGACGTAGCGCTCGTTGCCGACGAGAAAGCTGCCTTGGGTAGGCGAGGCGCTCATGAGAGGGATTCCTTGGAGTCGGTGGGACATCCGCACTGGGCGGGAGAGATCAGCGGCGCGGCGCCACTGGTGGCGAGCAGCCGCGGCAGCAGCGACGCGGCGGCGATGGACGTGCCGCATCCGGCCAGCTGTGCCGGGCCGGCATAGATCAGGCGGGACTGCGCATCGAAGACGATCAGTGCATAGGGCAGGGACGGCGGCGCCAGCCGGGCGCGCAGGTCCACGCTGCGCATCCCTGAAAGTGCGAGCGCCGCAGGTGCAGCGCACTCGCAGCCGGCCACGCGCAGGCGGAACGCCACGGGCTGCCCGTCGGCAGCGTCGATGGCGGGCGCAAAGGCCAGCAGGCGCGCGCGAATGGCCGCGGCGCTGTCGGCCGGCGGCGGCCTGGCGAGCGCCACCAGTTGGCTTGCCGCCCAGATGCTCCAGAGCACCAGCAGCAACAGCCCCCATGGCAGGCGGGTGAAACCTCCCCAACGGGGCGTTGTGGTGGATAGTGCCTGCATTGGAAACCGGCCAGCGCGACGCCGGCACTCACCGGCTGTTCACGTTATCGACAGCGCCTATCGATCCTTAAGGTGGTATTCATCACATTTCACACAGTGGTAACGACGCTGGTGGGGGGTTTTCGAAAAAAAGGGCTGCCTTGCAGGCCTGGAAACGCAATCGGCCGCGGGGGCGTTCCGCGGCCGATCGGCATATCGGGTTGTTGTTCCGGCGGCGCGGCGTGACAGGCCGAGCCTGGGGGGCGCGACCCGCGCGCCTGGACTCAGGCGGCCGCGTGTGTCGGCCTGGGCGCGACCGGTACCGCCGGCGCACGCACCGAGGATGCCGCCGCCTGCACCTTGAACACCGCCACGGCCTGCCGCAGGTGGCCGGCCTGCTCCTCCATCGAACGCGCGGCGGCCGTGGCTTCTTCCACCAGCGCGGCGTTCTGCTGGGTGCTCTCGTCCATCTGGGTGACGGTGCGGTTGACCTGCTCGATGCCGGACGACTGCTCCTGCGAGGCGACCGCGATCTCGCCCATGATGTCGGTGACGTGCTGCACCGAGGTCACGATCTCCTGCATGGTGGTGCCGGCACGCTCGACCAGGGCCGAGCCTTCGGCGACGCGGCCGACCGACTCGTCGATCAGCGTCTTGATCTCCTTGGCGGCGTTGGCCGAGCGCTGGGCGAGGGTGCGCACTTCGGTGGCCACCACGGCGAAACCGCGGCCCTGCTCGCCGGCACGCGCCGCTTCCACCGCGGCGTTGAGCGCCAGGATGTTGGTCTGGAAGGCGATGCCGTCGATCACCGAAATGATGTCGCCGATCTTCTTCGAGGACGCTTCGATGCCGCTCATGGTCTGCACGACCTGGCCGACCACGGCGCCGCCCTGCGAGGCGACCGAGGCCGCGCCGGCGGCCAGCTGGTTGGCCTGGCGCGCACGTTCGGCGTTCTGCTTGACCGTGGAGGTCAGCTCCTCCATCGACGCAGCGGTTTCCTCCAGGCTGGCGGCCTGCTGCTCGGTGCGGCGCGACAGGTCGTCGTTGCCGGTGGCGATCTCGCTGGCCGCGGCATTGATGCTGACCGCCGCGGTCTGGATGCGCGCGACGATGACGGCCAGTTGCTCGGTGGTGGCATTGGCGTCGTCGCGCATGGTCGCGAACACGCCCTGGAAGTCGCCGTGCATGCGCGCGGTCAGGTCGCCGGCGGCGATCGATTGCAGCAGCGCGGACAATGCCTGCAGGTTGCCGTCGGCGGTGGCCATCAGCTGGTTGAGGCTGTCGACCATCAGGCGGAAGTCGTACTGGAAGCGCGCGGCGTCGCCACGCACGCTGAAGTCGCCGGCGGCCGCCGCACCGGCCAGGTGCTTGATCTCGCTGTTCATCGCGGTCAGGTTGTGCTTGACCGTGTCCATCGTCTCGGTGAGGCGGGCTTTCTCGCCGGGCAGGCGGTCCATGTTCTCGGACAGGTCGCCGATGGCATAGCGGCCCATGATCTGCGCCAGGCGCTCGGTCACCGCGATGTGCGCGGCGGCCAGGGCATTGCTGTCGCGGACCATGCGCCCGTAGTCGCCGGGGAAGACGCTCTCGTCCATGCGATAGCTGGTCTGGCCCCCATCGTGGCGCCGCGCCATCTCGATCTGTGCGGCCAGCACTTCGCGCAGTTGTTGCTGCATGCGCTGCATGTCGGCCAGCAGCCGCCCGCTTTCGTCGCGGCTGGGCACCACGATGCGGGCGTCGAGGCGGCCTTCGGCGATGTCGGCGGCGACGCCGGCAGCGCGACGCACATTGCGGGTCAGCGTGACCAGCGTATGCGCGCAGATCGCCGCGATCAGCAGCGTCAGCACGCCGAGCCCGGCCACCGCGGTCCACATCGCCTGCAGCGAGGCGTCCAGATGACGCTGCGACTGGCGCTGCAGCGCCTGCAACGCGGTGGCGCTCAACCCGTGCAAGGCCTCGTCCCAGCCATGCAGGGCCGCGTTCCAGCGCTGATCGGCATCGGCGCTGCCGCCGTCCAGGGCCTGCGCCAGTTGCGGCAGAGCGCGATCGGCGACGGCGGCTTCGGCGGCGACCGACTGCGACAGGGCCGGATCCGGCTGTTCGAGCAGGCCCAACGCCTTCTTCAGCTCATGCCGCAGGCGGCCCTGATCGCGAGCCAGTTCGGCGATCTGCGCGCGCAGGACCGGGGTGTCGGCGCCGGCCTGCGAGGGGTCGCGCATCGCGTCCAGCCGGGTCAGGGTCTGGCTGGTCACCGGGGCGTAGATCAGGCTGCTGACCACCAGGTGGTAGCTTTCCACGTAAGGCGTATAGACCAGTTGGCTGTCGTCGCGCAGGGCGTCCAGCGCGTCGTCGGCCTGGTCGGCGACCGCCGCGAAGTCGTTGCGCCTGCTCTGCAAGGTCTGTTGCAGTTGCGCCAGCGCCGCCGTGCTGCGGTCGAAGCCGGGCAGGGCCGGCACGGTCCGTTGCAGTTCGCGCAGCGCCCGGTCCGCGGTGTCGCGCGCCTGCGCCGTGTCGGCGACGGCGCCGACCTGTTCTTCCTGCAGGGCCGCCAGCAGCCGCAGCATCTCGCGCAATGGCGCGTAGCTGCGCAGCTCGGCGCGGCTGACCTCCACGCCGTCGCTGAGGGTGCGGGTGTACAGCAGCAGGGGAATGGCCAGCCCGATCAAGGCCAGCACGCCGATCAGGCTGAGCTTGCGCGCAATGGGGAGATCGTGCCAGACCCGCAAACGCGAGCGGCGGTCGGAGGCGGGCGGAGCGGCGTGGTTCGCGGAGTGCGACGTCATTGCGCGGGTCTCTGGGGGAAAGCGAAAGAAGGCATGCGCTCGCGAGCAAGCGCATACGATGGGAATGTAGGGGGGCGGACAGCGATCGAACTTCGCCGGGCGAAGACGCGCGCATGCGAGGGGATCGCCAGCGCTCGGCCGAATCGGGCAGATCTTTAGCGGCGGCTTGAGACAAAGATTGAATCTGTGATCTCGGCGGAGTTACGCGGCCATCAGGGTTGTGGCGCCCATGTGAGGAAAGGAGTGGGCAGGACATACGCGCTGCGGCGCGCTGCGGATGCAGCGCCGATGCAGGAGCTGCGCGATCTGCAAACGGCCGCACGATTCCGGGATGTGCAGGCCTGTCGAGAAGGCTGCGGGAACCGCGGTGACCGGCGCGTGTTGGCATGTCCTCGCTCGGTCCATTCGCCGATGGACGTGCCGCGCCGCTGTCGCTGGTGTCGCCTGCAGTGGGCGTGATCCGGCCGTGCCGGGCTGGCATCGAGGTCGGGCGAGGCAGGGGCAGTGGGGCGCTGGCGCGCCGTGGCAGGCACGCGATGGTGGCGAGGAGGCGCGGGGCGATGGCCGATGGCGGCGCGTGTCGAGCGCGCGTCGGGACAGCCGGCGTTCGATCAGGCAGGGGATGGCGGAATGTGCCGCTGGTGCAGGCGAGGTGGCCAGGCCGTGTGCGCCTGGCCACCGCCGTGGCCTCAGAACTCCCGCCAGGCGTCGCCGTTGCTGCCGGCGGCCACGACCGGACGGCGTGCCGCCGGTTGCGGCGCCGCGCCGGCCTTGCTCGCAACCCGCGCCGCCGGCTTGGCCGGTACCGCGCGGACCGCGGCCGGCGGCGCGATCGTGGCGACACGGTCGATCTTGAACAGCGCGACTGCATCGCTGAGCTGCACCGCCTGTTCTTCCATCGAGCGCGCGGCGGCGGTGGCTTCTTCGACCAGCGCGGCGTTCTGCTGCGTGGTCTCGTCCATCTGGGTGACGGTCTGGTTGACCTGCTCGATGCCGGCGGACTGCTCCTGCGAGGCCGCCGAGATCTCGCCCATGATGTCGGTGACACGCTGCACCGAGGCGACGATCTCGTTCATGGTGCGGCCCGCCTGGTCGACCAGCGCCGAGCCGGTGGCGACGCGGCCGACCGAGTCGTCGATCAGCGTCTTGATCTCCTTGGCGGCGTTGGCCGAACGCTGGGCGAGGGTGCGCACTTCGCTGGCGACCACCGCGAAACCGCGGCCCTGTTCGCCGGCACGGGCCGCTTCCACCGCCGCGTTGAGCGCCAGGATGTTGGTCTGGAAGGCGATCCCGTCGATCACCGAGATGATGTCGGCGATCCTCTTCGACGAGGCCTCGATGCCGCTCATGGTCTCGACGACCTGGCCGACCACCGCGCCGCCCTGCGAGGCGACCGAGGCGGCGCCCACTGCCAACTGGTTGGCCTGGCGCGCGTGCTCGGCATTCTGCTTCACCGTGGAGGTCAGCTCCTCCATCGACGCGGCGGTCTCTTCCAGGCTCGCCGCCTGCTGCTCGGTGCGGCGCGACAGGTCGTCGTTGCCGGCGGCGATTTCGGTGGCAGCGGCATTGATGCTGACCGCCGCGGTCTGGATGCGGCCGACGATGCCGGTCAACTGGTCGGCGGTGGCGTTGGCGTCGTCGCGCATGGTGGCGAACACGCCGTGGAACTCGCCTTCCATGCGCGCGGTGAGGTCGCCGGCGGCGATGGACTGCAGCAACGCCGACAGCTTGCCCAGGTTGTTGTCGCTGACCTCCATCATCGCGTTGAGGTCCTGCACCATCAGCCGGAAGTCGTGTTGGAAGTGCGCGGCATCGCCGCGGGCGCTGAAGTCGCCGGCGGCGGCGGCCGCCGCCAGGCGCTTGATCTCGGTATTGATCGCCAGCAGGCTGGCCTTGGCCGCATCCATCGACTCGTGCAGCACCGCACGACTGCCGGGCAGGCGCCGGGCGTCGCGGCGCAGGTCGCCGTTGGCGTATTCGTTGAGCACGCCGATGGCGTCGACGATGGCGTCCAGGTGCTCGAACATCATGGTGTTGATGCCCTTGCTCAGCTCGCCGTAGACGCCCGGGAAGTCCTGCGGCATGCGGTGCGACATGTCCTTGTCGGCATGCAGTTCGATCATCAGCGCGGTTTCGCTGGAGAAGCGCTGCAACTGGGTCTGCATCCGGCCCATCGCGACCAGCAGGCGGCCGGGTTCGTCGCGCGCGTCAGTGCTCACGTCGTTGTCCAGGCGGCCATCGGCGATGGCTTCGGCGGCGCGGGTGGCGCGGCCGAGCGGCCCGGTCAGGCTGCGGGTGATCGTCCAGCCCAGCAGGCCACTGACCAGCAGGACCGCAAGGCCGCCGGAGATGAGGATGATGCGGCCCCGCGCCATCGCTGCCGAGGAGATCGCATAGGCCTCCCGGCTCAAGCGCCGCTGCAGATCGGCATTGGCGCGGATCGCCGCCTGCTGCTTCTCCATCGCCAACGCGGCATCGCCCAGCAGCAATGCCTGCGCCTGGGCGTTCAGGTCCTTCTCGCCGAGCGCCAGCACCTGGTTGTTGAGTTGCACCGACTGCGCCCGCGTGCGCTCGATCGTGGCCATGGCCTGGCGTTCGGCCGGGGTCGCCGGCATCGCCGACAATGCATCGTGCGCGGCCTTGTAGCGCGCCCGGTTGCGCTGCACGATGTCGATCATCTTCTGGTTGGCCGCATCGCCATCGACGATGGTGATGGACAGCAGCCCGATCTGCACATTGGTGTTGGCGTCCAGCATCTCGTTGGAGAGGCGGACCTTTTCCATGTTGCCGTTGACGATGCTGTCCAGTTCGCGATGCGCCCTGGCCATGGTCAGCAGCCCCATGGCGACCAGTACACCGGACAACAGGATGAGGATGCCGAACGCCATGCCCAGGCGCCGACCGACGTTGTAGCGTTGCAGAAGTGCGTTCATAGCCGACCTTTGGGGGACAGAAGGAGTCGGGTCGCACGCGCTGGCAGGCCAGCGTTGCGGCGCCTCGTGGCGATGCGCTGCCACCCCATGGATATCGACATGGCGGCCAGGAATTGAGCGGTGTGCGGATCCTTGTTGGCGGGCGGTTAGGAAGCTGTCTGCCTTCCGACGCGTGTTGGTCGGCGAAGGCAAAATCCGACGTGGTTCCGACATGCGCCGGCGTGTAATGCACCGAGCTATGGTTCGCGTATTGCAGGAATGCGCAGCTGCGTAAGGGCTGCGCTGCGAACGCCGGGCGTTACCGCCGGGACCGGTCGCCATGCCGGCGGCATGGCGACCGTACGACTCAGAACTCCTGCCAGTCGCCGCCGGCCGCGACCGCGGTGCGCTTGGCGGGCTGCCGCTGCGGACGCGCCGTCACCTTGGCCGCACGCGGCGCGTTGCCCGTGGCAGGCGGCGCCGTTGCCGCACGCACGCCGGCGTTGTCGATCTTGAACAACGCCACGGTGTCGCTGAGCTGGCCGGCTTGTTCCTCCATCGAGCGTGCGGCGGCGGTGGCTTCTTCCACCAATGCGGCGTTCTGCTGAGTGGCCTCGTCCATCTGGGTGACGGTCTGGTTGACCTGCTCGATCCCCGACGCCTGCTCCTGCGAGGCCGCCGAGATCTCGCCCATGATGTCGGTGACGCGTTGCACCGAGGCCACGATCTCGCTCATGGTGCGGCCGGCCTGATCGACCAGCGCCGAGCCCTCGGCCACGCGCGCGACCGAGTCGTCGATCAGCGACTTGATCTCCTTGGCGGCGCCGGCCGAGCGTTGTGCCAGGGTGCGCACTTCGCTGGCGACCACGGCGAAGCCGCGGCCCTGGTCGCCGGCGCGGGCGGCTTCCACCGCGGCATTGAGTGCCAGGATGTTGGTCTGGAAGGCGATGCCGTCGATGACGCTGATGATGTCGGCGATCTTCTTCGACGAGGCCTCGATCCCGCTCATGGTCTGAACAACCTGGCCGACCACGTTGCCGCCCTGTGAGGCCACAGAGGCCGCGCCCACCGCCAACTGGTTGGCCTGACGCGCGTGCTCGGCGTTCTGCTTGACCGTGGAGGTCAGTTCCTCCATCGACGCGGCGGTTTCTTCCAGGCTCGCCGCCTGCTGCTCGGTGCGGCGCGACAGGTCGTCGTTGCCGGCGGCGATCTCGGTCGAGGCCGCGTTGATGCTGACCGCCGCGGTCTGGATGCGACCGACGATGCCGGTCAGCTGTTCGACGGTGGCGTTGGCGTCGTCGCGCATCCGCGCAAACACGCCGTGGAACTCTCCATCCATGCGCGCGGTGAGATCCCCGGCGGCGATGGATTGCAGCAGGGCCGACAGCTTGCCCAGGTTGTGGTCGCTGACCTCCATCATCGCGTTGAGGTCCTGCACCATCAGCCGGAAATCGTGCTGGAAGTGCGCCGCATCGCCGCGGGCGCTGAAGTCGCCGGCGGCGGCGGCCGCGGCCAGGCGCTTGATCTCGGTGTTGATCGCCAGCAGGCTGGCCTTGGCCGCGTCCATCGATTCGTGCAGCACCGCGCGGCTGCCTGGCAGGCGGCGGGCGTCGCGGCGCAGGTCGCCGTTGGCGTATTCGTTGAGCACGCCGATGGCATCGACGATGGCGTCCAGATGCTCGAACATCATGGTGTTGATGCCCTTGCTCAACTCGCCGTACACGCCCGGGAAATCCAGCGGCATGCGGTGGCTGATGTCCTTGTCGGCATGCAGTTCGATCATCAACGCCGTTTCGCCGGAGAAGCGCTGCAACTGCCGCTGCATCGCGTCCATCGCCAGCAGCAGGCGTCCCGGCTCGTCGCGGGCGTTGGTCGTGACGTCGTTGTCTAGGCGGCCGCTGGCGATGGCCTCGGCGGCACGCGTGGCGCGGTTCAGCGGCATGGTCAGGCTGCGGGTGATCGCCCAGGCCAGGAAGACGCTGACGACCAGGACGGCCACTCCACCTGCGATGAGCATGTTCCGGCCGCGCGCCATGGCGCGCGTTGCCGTGGCGTAGGCGTCGTGCGTCTGCTGTTCCTGCAAGGCGACGTTCTGGCGGATTTTCGCTTGCCACGCCAGCGTGGCCGGGCGCGAACGCTCGCTCAGCAGTGTCTGCGCCTCGGCGTTGCGCCCGGCGTTCGCTAGGTCGATCACCTGATTGTTGAGGGTGCGCGCGATATCGCGCGCCGCATCGATGTCGGCGCGCAATTTGACCACGCTTGCACTGGTTGCGGGAAACTTTTCCAGTTCGTTGCGCAGGTCGCTATAGCGTTGGCGCTTATCCTTGATCTCGGCGAGCGCCTGCTGGTTGAGATCCTCGCTGGTCACCATGGACAGTGTGCCGAGTGCGACCAGGATGTTTGAGTTGGCATCGAGCATGCCGTTGCTGATCCGCATCTTCTCGACGTTGACCTTGACGATGCTGTCCAGTTCATGGCGCGCGCCTGCCATGGATAAAAGGCCGGCCGCGACCAGCAGGCAGGACAGCAGGATCAGCAGGCCGAAGGCACCGCCGAGGCGGCGTCCCACGTTGTAGCGTTGCAGAAAGGCATTCATGTCGACCTCTTCGTTGACGGTGTCCCTGGGGCGTCCAGGTCCTTGTCCCTACAGACTCCGGCTGCGTTCACGTGACCGGAGGGGTGGGCGTGGCGGTCAGAAAAGTGAAGAAAGGAAACCCAATGTCGTGCCGTACAACATGCCGCCATCGCTCGAAGGTGATATCGGCGTGACGGCGTAGTTCTCGATGCGTCGTTGGTCGTAAGACGCTTCCCGACGCTGTCTGATTCATTTCCCTACACGGCTCCTCAAGCGGTGAGCGGCTGCCACTGGGTGCCGATCGCGTCGGCGAGGGCCTGCGCGTTCGGTTGAGGCGCCTGCGTGGCATGCGGCGTTGCAGCAGTGGCCGAATGGCCGGCCACCACCGCGGCGACGAAGGCTGGGGAAGGGGCGGCACGCGTGGCATGCTGTTCCAATCGGAACACGGCCACCGCGTCGCTCAGCTGCGCCGCCTGGTCCTCCATCGACCGCGCCGCCGCCGTGGCTTCTTCGACCAGGGCAGCGTTCTGCTGGGTGCTCTCGTCCATCTGCGTGACGGTGCGGTTGACCTGCTCGATGCCGGCGGACTGCTCCTGCGAGGCGGCGGAAATCTCGCCCATGATGTCGGTGACGCGGCCCACCGAGGCCACGATCTCCTGCATGGTCTGGCCGGCGCGCTGTACCAGTTCCGCGCCGGTGGCGACGCGGCCGACCGAGTCGTCGATCAGACCCTTGATCTCCTTGGCGGCGTTGGCCGAGCGTTGCGCCAGCACCCGCACCTCGCTGGCGACGACCGCGAAACCGCGGCCCTGTTCGCCGGCGCGTGCGGCTTCCACCGCGGCGTTGAGCGCCAGGATGTTGGTCTGGAAGGCGATGCCGTCGATCACCGAAATGATGTCGGCGATCTTCTTCGATGCGGTCTCGATGCCGCTCATGGTGTCCACCACCTGGCCGACCACCGCGCCGCCTTGCGAGGCGACCGCGGCGGCGCCGGCGGCGAGCTGGTTGGCCTGGCGCGCGTGCTCGGCGTTCTGCTTCACCGTGGCGGTCAGCTCTTCCATCGAGGCGGCGGTTTCCTCCAGGCTGGCGGCCTGCTGTTCGGTGCGCTGCGACAGGTCGCTGTTGCCCTGGGCGATTTCGGTGGCGGCGCTGTGGATGTCGCCGGCGGCGCGCTGGATGCGGCCGACGATGTCGGCCAGGCGCTCGGCGGTGCCGTTGGCGTCGTCGCGCATGGTGGCGAAGATGCCGTGGAAGTCGCCGTGCATGCGCGCGCCGAGATCGCCGTCGGCCAGCGCGCTGAGCAGCCGCGAGACCTCGGCGATGCTGATCGCGTTGGCGTCGAGCAGGCCGTTGAGTTGCTGCGCCAGCATCAGGAAGAAGCCCTGCTTGCCGGTGCGGTCGATACGCTGCGACAGGTCGCCGGCGGCGGCGCTGCGCACCACCGCGGCCACTTCTGCTTCCACCCGGGTCTCGGCGGTGCGGTCGCGCCATTCGCAGACGAAGCCCAGGTGCGCGCCCTCGGCATTGCGGATGGCGGAAATCTCCTGGGCGATGCAGACCTCGCGGTAGCGCACCTCGCGCTGCGCCGCGCCCTGCCGATCCAGCCGCTGGTAGATCTCCGCATCCTGCGAATTGCCGACTTCCAGCAGCGCCACCGATTGGCCCAGCAGCGGCGCGGAACGGTCGAATGCCGGCGCGCAGGCGCGGATGTCCTCGGCGTGGGTCTGCAGCAGGCTCTGCAGCGCGGTGTTGGCGTAGATGATGGTCAGGTCGGGATCGGCGATGTACATGCCGGTGGAGGCGTTGTCCAACGCGGTGCGGATGCGCAGGTTTTCGGCGGCGACGCTGCGCTCGCGTTCGATGCGCTCGCGCAGTTCGCGCTGCATCCGCGCCAGCGCCGCCATCAGGCTGCGCCCGTGCCTGGCCGCCACCGGGATGGGCTGGTCCAGGCGGCCCTCGGCGATGTGCTGGGCCGCGTCCATCGCCACCCGCGGCTCGCCGCCGAGCAATTGCGCGACCGAGCGCAGGATCCAGGCCGCGGCCGCGGCCAGGCACAGCACGGCCACCAGCACCGCGCCGGCCTGCTGCCAGGTGGCGCGCTGGCTCTGCTGTTCGGCGGCTTTGCGGCTCTGCTCGTTCAGCGCCAGGATGCTGTCGCTGATCGTGTCCATCTCGGCTTCCAGCCGCGTGAACTGCGCGGTGAAGTCGGCATAGGCGGCACTGCTGTCGCCCTGCGACTCGGCCAGCGTCACCACCTTGTCGGCGGCGGCGATGTAGCGCTGCAACGCCGGTCCCGCCGCATCCAGTTGCGCGCGCAGGGTGCCGTCCAGCGGCAGCTTCTGGTTGTCGTCCAGCGCCTTGCGGAACTCGCCGGCGTGTTCGCCCAGCGCCGCGCGCGCCGCCTTGACCCCGTCCGCATCCTGGTGCGCCGCCGCCAGCAGCGCAGCGGTGACGTCGCCACGCAGTGCGTCATGCATCATGTCGGCCTGCATGTGGTTGCGCAGCGCGTCCGAGGACACGACCTGCGCGGCGACCGAGCGCAGCAGCCCCTGCTGCGCGCCGTAGCCGACCCCGCCCAGCGCGAGCAGGGCGAGCACCGCCACCAGCACCAGGATCCCGAGCATATGCATGATTTTCATCGGTGTGGCCCGATCAGAAACGGAAGGACAGGCCCGCGCCGAGCGCGTGGTCCGGCGAACGGTCGTTGAGGCCGCGGCTGTACACCACGTCCAGCTGCACGTCCTGGGTGAGCAGCCAGGCCGAGCCGATGTCGAGCAGGGCGATGGTGCCGCCGTCGTCGGCATGCGCGATCTGCGGCAGGGCCAGCTCCACGAACGAGCGGGTGCGGTCGTTCCAGGCCTTGCCCAGCACCACGCCGAAGATGCCGGCGGTGTAGCGATGTCCGCCGTCGCCTTCGTCGCGGATCACGCCCGGCATCATGCCCAGGGACACGCTGTCGCTGAGTTCCCATTCGGCCACCAGGCGGAACGAGGGGCGTGCACCGCTGCCGCGTACGTTGCGCGCGCCGCTGGGCAGGTCCACGTGCAGCAGCCAGGCCAGCGAGGCGCCGCCGATCTCGCTGGCCAGGTGGTGCTTGAGGCCCAGCGAGATGTCGGAGAAGCCGGAGACGTCGCCGCCGACGGGGACGTCGATGGTCTGCCAGCCGTCGGTCTCCAGGCGTAGTTCCCAGGTCGGGCCGATGCCGTAGCGGAACAGGGTGGGCGTGGCATAGCCATCGACATCGCCGTCGCGTTCCCAGGCCACGCTGGTTTCCACCTGCAGGCGACGGTCGCCGACGGTGAGGCTGGATTCGACGAAGTCCGGTCGATCGGTGGCGATCGGCTCGGCCTCGGCATGGACATGGCCTGCGAGGCTGGCGAGGCCGCACAAGGTCAGACAGGTGGCGATAACGCGTCGCTTCATGGCGGCTCCCGTGGCGGTTCGGTCGGAACCGTGGATCCGGGCGCAGTGCGGCCGGCGCCGGGGCGCGCGTCGCGGCGCCCATGGCATGGCAGTTCCGCTTTCTATATCGACCCTTAATACACTTTCTTTACGAGCGTGACGCGCTAAGCGCTCTGTGGGACGTCGTCACCCGCTGCCCGGCAGCCGCACCGCGAGACGCACAGCGCGCCTCGCGGTGGCAGCGGGGCGCTGCAGCGGCTCAGAACTCCTGCCACTGCCCGTCGTCGGTCGACGCGGTCGCGCGCGGGACCGCCCGCAGCGGGGCCGCTGCCGGTCGCCGCGGCGTTGCTGCCGGGGCGGCCGGAGCAGGCGGAGCAGGGCGGCGCACAGGCGCCGGCGCGGCGCTCGCCACCGCGGCGCTGGTGTCCAGCTTGAACAGGGCCACGGCCTGGTTGAGCTGGCCGGCCTGGTCTTCCATCGAACGCGCCGCGGCGGTGGCTTCCTCGACCAGCGCGGCGTTCTGCTGGGTGGCCTCGTCCATCTGGGTGATGGTCTGGTTGACCTGCTCGATGCCGGCGGACTGCTCCTGCGAGGCGGCCGAGATCTCGCCCATGATGTCGGTGACGCGCTGCACCGAGGCGACGATCTCCTGCATGGTGGTGCCGGCCTGTTCGACCAGGGCGGAACCTTGTGCGACACGGCCGACCGAGTCGTCGATCAGGCCCTTGATCTCCTTGGCGGCATTGGCAGAGCGCTGGGCGAGGGTTCGCACTTCGCTGGCGACCACGGCGAAGCCGCGGCCCTGTTCGCCGGCACGCGCCGCTTCCACGGCCGCGTTCAAGGCGAGGATGTTGGTCTGGAAGGCGATGCCGTCGATCACGCTGATGATGTCGGCGATCTTCTTCGACGAGGCCTCGATCCCACTCATGGTCTCGACCACCTGGCCGACCACCGCGCCGCCCTGCGAGGCGACCGTGGCTGCACCGGTGGCGAGCTGGTTGGCCTGGCGGGCGTGCTCGGCGTTCTGCTTGACCGTGGAGGTCAGCTCTTCCATCGACGCAGCGGTCTCTTCCAGGCTGGCCGCCTGCTGTTCGGTGCGGCGCGACAGATCGTCGTTGCCGGCGGCGATCTCGGCCGCGGCGCCGTTGATGCTGACCGCGGCGGTCTGGATGCGCGCGACGATGGCGGCCAGCTGTTCGGTGGTGGCATTGGCGTCGTCGCGCATGGTGGCGAACACGCCCTGGAACTGGCCGTGCATGCGCGCGGTCAGATCGCCGGCGGCGATCGCTTTCAACAGCGTGGACAGCGCCTGCAGGTTGCCATCGGCGGTGGCCATCAACTGATTGAGGCTCTCGACCATCAGGCGGAAGTCGTACTGGAAGCGCTCGGCGTCGCCACGCACGCTGAAGTCGCCGGCGGCGGCGGCGCCGGCCAGGTGCTTGATCTCGGTGTTCATCGCGGTGAGGTTGCGCTTGACCGTGTCCATGGTTTCGGTCAGCACCGCCTTTTCGCCGGGCAGCCGATCCATGTCCTCGGACAGGTCGCCGATGGCGTAGCGGCCCATGATCTGCGCCAGGCGCATCTTGACCGCGATATGCGAGGCGGCCAGGGCGTTGCTGTCGTGGACCATGCGCCCGTAGTCGCCGGGGAAGGCCGCTTCGTCCATGCGGTAGCTGATCTCGCCGGCGTCGTGGCGCTGGGCCATCTCCTTCTGCGCGTCGAGTACCGCGCGCAGCTGCTGCTGCATGCGTTGCAGCGATCCCAGCAGCTGCCCCAATTCGTCGTTGCGCGGATACTGGATGCGGCTGTCCAGGCGGCCGGCGGCGACCGCGCTGGAGACTTCCACCGCACTGGCCAGCGGCTTGACCACCAGCCGCCGCAGCAGCAGGTAGAGTCCGCCGCTGAGCAGCAGCGCGGCGCACAGGCCGACCGCCACGATGGTCCACAGCAGGCTGCGCGCCTGCGCCATCAGCACCGCCTTCGGCACCGCCACGCCCAGCGCGAAGCGCTCCTGGGCCTGGCCGATCTGCAGCGGCACATACACTTCCACGTCGGTGGCGCCGGTCTGCGGATCGACGGTGTCGCGGCCGACGGTCTTGCCCTGGGCGATCTCGGCCAGCAAGGCGCGGGTGGCCGGATCCTGCAGCTTCTTGCCGACCAGTGCCGGATCGCGGTCGGCGACGATGGCGCCGCCCGGCGAGAGCAGGCGCACGCGGCCGGCACCGAGCGGGCGCAGCTTGGCGACGCGCTGCTGCAGCGTGGCCAGGCCGAAATCGGTGGTGACCACGCCCAGGAACTTGCCGTCTTCCAGGATCGGCGTGCTGACCGTGGTCATCAGCACCTTCTTGCCGGCGATCTCGTAATCGTAGGGTTCGGCGACGGTCGGCCGCAGCAGCTTGCGCGGATTCAGATACCAGTCGCCGGCGCCGGCCACGTCGTAGTCGCGCAGCGGATCGCGCACCAGTTTCCCGTTCTGCCAGGACCAGTACACCATGTAGCGGCCGCTGGCGTCATGGCCTGCGCTGTTGACGTAGTCCGCGTCCTTGCCGTCCAGCGCCTGCGGTTCCCATAGCGTGCCCATGCCGGTCCAGTCCGGATGCTGCTGCAGTTCGCGGCGCAGGCTGTCGCTGAACAACTCGCGGGCCTTGTCGTGGCCGCGCTGGGCGAGCAGGGCATTGGCCAGCGCCTGGTTGGAGACCGCGGAGGCGCCGATGGTGTTGCCGATGCGCTCCGATTCCAGGCGCGCGGTGTCGGTCATGCCGACCTTGGCGGAGGCGAGCAGGGCGGAACTGCTGCGGGCGTAGATGATGGCGGCGGTAATGCCGAAGCACAGCAGGGCGATCGCGGCCACGCCGAGCATCAGGCGGGTGGCGACACTGCTCGGGCGAGTGGAGGACGTCGTGGACATCGCGGTCGTCTCGATGGAGAGGAGGGAAAGATCGCGCTGTCGTGGACCGGAGCCTGTTGCCTGCGGGCACAGCAGACCGGAGCGGAGACGTGCGCGACCTTCCGGTTATCGGCACGGCGTCCCAGAAATGTAGGGCGTGTTTGTGGTGCAACGCCACACGCGCCCCGGCACCGGCCATGCGGCCGGAACCGGATGCTCTGTCGGTCGCGTTGGACGGCACCGCATCGCGATCGTTCCCCGATCACGGCATGTCGAGCGTCGGGCGCGGCGCCGAGCCGCACGACCAAGGCGGCTCGGCGGCCGACAGGACGATGACAACGAAAAAGCCCCGGGAGCGATCGCTCCCGGGGCCGTCGACGCGGACCGGCGGCGACCGCGCGTGCTCAGAACTCCTGCCAGCTGTCGTCGCCCGCCGTGACCGCGACCGGCCGGGCCGATTGCCGGACCGGGCGGGCGGCGGGCTTGGCCACCGGCTTGGCCGCCGACCGGGCGGCCGGGCGGCTCGGTGCGCTGGCGACAGCCGGATGGCCGAGCGGGGCGCTGCTCGCCTCGATCTTGAACACCGCCACGGCCTGGCTCAGTTGGCCGGCCTGTTCTTCCATCGAACGTGCGGCGGCGGTGGCTTCTTCCACCAGCGCGGCGTTCTGCTGGGTGGTTTCGTCCATCTGGGTGACGGTCTGGTTGACCTGCTCGATGCCGGCGGACTGTTCCTGCGAGGCGGCGGCGATCTCGCCCATGATGTCGGTCACGCGCTGCACCGAGGTCACGATCTCCTGCATGGTCTTGCCCGCCTGGTCGACCAGCGCCGAGCCCTGGGCGACACGGCCGACGGAGTCGTCGATCAGACCCTTGATCTCCTTGGCGGCGTTGGCCGAGCGCTGGGCGAGGGTGCGCACTTCGCTGGCGACCACGGCGAAGCCACGGCCCTGTTCGCCGGCACGCGCCGCTTCCACCGCCGCATTCAAGGCAAGAATGTTGGTCTGGAAGGCGATGCCGTCGATGACGCTGATGATGTCGGCGATCTTCTTCGAGGACGCCTCGATCCCGCTCATGGTCTCGACCACCTGGCCGACCACCGCGCCGCCCTGCGAGGCAACCGTGGCTGCACCGGTGGCGAGCTGGTTGGCCTGGCGGGCGTGCTCGGCGTTCTGCTTGACGGTGGAGGTCAGTTCCTCCATCGACGCGGCGGTTTCTTCGAGGCTGGCGGCCTGTTGCTCGGTCCGGCGCGACAGATCGTCGTTGCCGGCGGCGATCTCGCTGGCGGCGCCGTTGATGCTGACTGCCGCGGTCTGGATCCGCGCGACGATCGCCGCGAGCTGTTCGGCGGTGGCGTTGGCATCGTCGCGCATGGTCGCGAACACGCCCTGGAACTGGCCGTGCATGCGCGCGGTCAGGTCGCCGGCGGCGATGGACTGCAGCAGTGCCGACAACGCCTGCAGGTTGCCGTCGGCGGTGGCCATCAACTGGTTGAGGCTCTCGACCATCAGGCGGAAGTCGTACTGGAAGCGCTCGGTATCGCCACGCACGCTGAAGTCGCCTGCGGCGGCCGCGCCGGCCAGGTGCTTGATCTCGCTGTTCATCGCGGTCAGGTTGTGCTTGACCGTGTCCATGGTTTCGGTGAGCACGGCCTTTTCGCCGGGCAGGCGGTCCATGTCCTCGGACAGGTCGCCGATCGCGTAACGGCCCATGATCTGCGCCAGGCGCATCTTGACCGCGATATGCGAGGCGGCCAGCGCGTTGCTGTCGCGGACCATGCGCCCGTAGTCGCCCGGGAACACGGTTTCGTCCATGCGGAAGCTGATCTGGCCGGCGTCGTGGCGCTGGGCCATCTCCGCCTGCGCGGCGAGCACCGCCTGCAACTGGCTCTGCATCTTGTCCATGCTCAGCAACAGCACGCCGGCCTCGTCCTTGCTGCGCAGGTCGATGGCATTGTCGAGCTTGCCGCGGGCGATGGCATCGGCCACGCCGATCGCGGTGCCCAGGCGCTTGAGCAACTGGCGGCGGATCACGATCGCCATGCCGATCGCGGCCACGATCACCAGCAGGTTGCCCAGCAGCACCGCCCACTTGTTCTGCGCGCGCACGGCGATCAGGGTGTCGGTGCGCTTGGCCAGCAGGCCGCGCTCTTCGTTGGTGAAGTCGCGGAGCAGGCCGCGGATCTCCTGCATCGCCTTGCGGTCGCGGGCCTGGCTGAACGCGGCGGCGATCTGCGCGGGGTCATTGGACTGCGCGCGCAATGCAGTGATCTGCTTTTCCACGCCGACGAGGTTGTCGAACGCAGCATGCAGCTTTTCCAGCCGCGCCTGCTGGCGCGGATTGTCCGCCGTCAGGCGCTTGGCTTCGGCATAGTTCTTGTCGAACGCGGCCAGGCCGTTGGTGAACGGCTGCAGGTGGTCCTTGTTACCCGACAGCAGATAGCCACGCGCACCGGTCTCGACGTTGAGGGCATCGATTTCCATCATGTCGCCGGTGCCCATCACCTTGTAGGTGTGGTCGTTCATGTCGGCGGCGTTGTTGAGCGAAGAGAGGCTGCTCAGGCTGATCGAGCCGATGATCACCGTGATCAGCACGATGATCGCGAAACTGAGCGCGAGCCTGGCGGAAAGACTGAGATTCTTGAGCGTCATCGTCGTGGTCCTGGTGGAAAGGTGAAGCGTTGGGGATGGCGTACCCCTTGCCTGAGTCGATGTCCGCGGGGGCGCTGGGTGGTGCCTATCTATTTCGGCTGCGCATCGAAAACATGCAATTGATAGTTTTTGTAGATTTAATAGATGTTTACGATTGAAACTCAATCGGCGATTTGGCGTTTCTTTGCTCCAGTCGCCTTGTGACAACTCTTGTTCAAATTTGTAGACAATTTGTGTGTGCTCACGCCGTATCGGCGTGTGCGCTCTGTTCTTTAAGGCGGGATGGTGCGGATTTAGATGCGCTTCACGTTGACTTCACTCCGACAGGGATTGGCGTCGCGCTTTTTCCGGGCGCCACGCCCGTCGATTCGCCTCCAGCCGTGTGGAATGACTCAAAAAAAGAGCCCGGGAGCTGGCGCCCCCGGGCTTCGTTACCCGTGTCAGTGGGATGCGCGGTGAAGCGCGATCAGAACTCCTGCCAGTCGCCACCGCCCGCAACCACGTCTGTGGTCTTGGCTGCAGCAACGGCCACCGGCCGGCGTGCGACCGCTGGTGGTGCAGGCATCTTGGCCGGTCGCTTGGCGCCGACGCTGGCGAGCGCGGCTGGCGGCGCGGCGCGGCGCGGTGCCGTCGGCGCCTGCTGGTCGATCTTGAACAGGGCCACGGCCTGGCTGAGCTGGCCGGCCTGGTCTTCCATCGAACGCGCGGCGGCGGTGGCTTCTTCCACCAGGGCGGCGTTCTGCTGGGTGGCCTCGTCCATCTGCATCACGGTCTGGTTGACCTGCTCGATGCCGGCCGATTGTTCCTGCGAGGCGGCGGAGATCTCGCCCATGATGTCGGTGACACGCTGCACCGAGGCGACGATCTCGTGCATGGTCTTGCCAGCCTGGTCGACCAGCGCCGAGCCCTGGGCGACGCGGCCGACCGAGTCGTCGATCAGGTCCTTGATCTCCTTGGCCGCACTGGACGAGCGCTGGGCGAGGGTGCGCACTTCGCTGGCGACCACGGCGAAGCCGCGGCCCTGCTCGCCGGCACGCGCCGCTTCCACCGCCGCATTCAAGGCCAGGATATTGGTCTGGAAGGCGATGCCGTCGATGACGCTGATGATGTCGGCGATCTTGCGCGAGGAGGCCTCGATGCCGCTCATGGTCTCGACCACCTGACCGACCACCGTGCCACCCTGCGAGGCGACCGACGCGGCGCCGGTGGCGAGCTGGTTGGCCTGGCGGGCGTGTTCGGCGTTCTGCTTGACCGTGGAGGTCAGCTCTTCCATCGACGCGGCGGTTTCCTCGAGGCTGGCGGCCTGCTGCTCGGTGCGGCGCGACAGGTCGTCGTTGCCGGTGGCGATCTCGCTGGCGGCGGCGTTGATGCTGACCGCGGCAGTCTGGATGCGCGCGACGATGGCGGCCAGCTGTTCGGTGGTGGCGTTGGCGTCGTCGCGCATGGTCGCGAACACGCCCTGGAACTGGCCGTGCATGCGCGCAGTCAGGTCACCGGCGGCGATCGACTGCAGCAGGGACGACAGCGCCTGCAGGTTGCCGTCGGCGGTGGCCATCAGCTGGTTGAGGCTCTCGACCATCAGGCGGAAGTCGTACTGGAAGCGTTCGGCGTCGCCACGCACGCTGAAGTCGCCGGCGGCCGCCGCACCGGCCAGGTGCTTGATCTCGCTGTTCATCGCGGTCAGGTTGTGCTTGACCGTGTCCATCGTCTCGGTGAGGTTGGCTTTCTCGCCGGGCAGGCGATCCATGTCTTCGGACAGGTCGCCGATGGCATAGCGGCCCATGATCTGCGCCAGGCGCTCGGTCACCGCGATGTGTGCGGCGGCCAGGGCATTGCTGTCGCGGACCATGCGCCCGTAGTCGCCGGGGAAGACGCTCTCGTCCATGCGGTAGCTGATCTGGCCGGCATCGTGGCGCTGGGCCATATCGGCCTGCGCGGCCAACACGGCCTGCAGCTGCTGCTGCATGCGGCCCATCGCGTTCAACAAGCGGCCGGTTTCGTCGCGGGCCTCGGTGCGCACGGCATTGTGCATGTCGCCATTGGCGATGGCCTCGGCGGTGCGGGTGGCCAGGCCCAGCGGTGCGGTCAGGCTGCGGGTGATGACCAGCGCCAGCAAGGCGCTGAGTACCAGGGCCAGCACGGTACCGCCGATCAGCAGCATGCGGCCACGGTGCATCGCGTCCAGCGCCGCCTGATAGCCTTCGGCGGCCTGCGACTTCTGCCGATCGGCGAACTCGCGGATCTTGCTCTGCCACGCCAGGGTTGCCGGCAGCGCTTCGCGGTTGAGCATCTCCAGCGCCTGGGCATTCTCGCCCTTTTCGCCCAGCGCGACGATGGCGTCGTTGATCTGTTTCGCAGCGGCGCGCTTGGCGTCCATGTCGGCGCGGATGACGCGGCCGCCGGCGGTGCTGGACAGCTTGTCCATCTTGGCGCGAGCCTCGGCGTAGCGCTCGCGCTGCCGATTGAAGGTCTCCAGCGCCTCTTGCCGCATCGTCGCGTTGGTGGAGGTGGTATAGGTGCTCAGCGCAACCAGCACGGAGGAGTTGGCGTCGAGCATCTGGTTGCTGAACTCGATCTTCGCCATGCGGTCCAGCACGATCATGTCCAGGTGCTTGCGCGCCTCGGCCATGCCGGACAGCCCGATGATCACCAGGACCACCGAAAGAAGAATCAGCACGCCGAAGGCCGCCGACAGGCGCACACCGACGTTGTAGCGTTGCAGAAAGCGGGTCATTTCACATCTCCAAGGGGCGAAAAGGCTGCTCGGCGCGCAGGGGTGCGACGTCGGCGGTGGACGTGGGCTGACGCGGACGGCCTGCGCTCTAGGCGGCGCCAGTCACATGGCGTGATGACGGGCGACGCGACAGGCGGGTCGTGCGAAAGCGCCGCACTCGCGACGGTGACCATGGCGTTGGCATGCCCGAGTTCCGCCTGTAATCGCCGACGGCGTCGGTCGATCGCTCGGTGGATGCGTCTTCGGTGTCGCAAGACCGCATGCATGGTGGCCCCCCGTGTACGAATGAAGGAACGACGCGTGTTGTGGCGCGCCGGAGATCCCGGGTGTAGGCAAGCTGACGAAACGGACCAAGGAACGGCAAGTCGAAGCTGCGCGCGTGCCGAAGGCAGGCGCGAAAAGGAACAGTCGTCAGGGCTGCGGTTTCCCCGTTCGGTTTTGCGACTTCAGCGATCGGCGCATGCACCGAGCGATCCCTCTGAAGCGCCGAAGGACCTCCCCAGGCCCTGTCGGCACGCACCGGTGTAGACAAAAAGCGTGCGCTCGATTTGGTATCGACAGGCGCAGGAGATTCTTGAGCGCCTCAGTGCGGTCGTGCCGGCAGTGGTTGCCGTACGCCGCGTCGATGGAGACGATGCGGGCGCCAGCCAGCCAGCCTGGCTGGCTGCCCCGCACCGACATCGCGGCATCGCCTATCGAGCGGCCGTGCAGTGCACGGCCGCGCATCGACGCGACTGGGGCGAGGACTCAGAACTCCTGCCAGTCGCTGCTGGCCGCCTGGGCAAGCGCAACGGACTGCGGCGCCGGCCGCGGCTTGCGTGGCGGCGCAGACGGCACGCTGCGTGGGGCGGGGCGGGCCGTCGACGCGACCGCGATCGATGCGATTGCCGGCAGGGTATCCAACTTGAACACGGACACCGCATCCTGCAACTGCGTGGCCTGTTCCTCCATCGAGCGCGCGGCGGCGGTGGCCTCTTCCACCAGGGCGGCATTCTGCTGGGTGGTCTCGTCCATCTGGGTGACGGTCTGGTTGACCTGCTCGATCCCCGACGCCTGCTCCTGCGAGGCCGCCGAGATCTCGCTCATGATGTCGGTGACGCGCTGTACCGAGGCCACGATCTCGGCCATGGTCTCGCCGGCCTGGCGTACCAGGGTCGAGCCATTGGCCACCTGGTCCACCGAGTCGTCGATCAAGCTCTTGATCTCCTTGGCCGCATTCGAGGAACGCTGGGCCAGGGTCCGCACCTCGCTGGCGACCACCGCGAAGCCGCGACCTTGTTCGCCGGCACGCGCCGCTTCCACCGCCGCGTTCAAGGCCAGGATATTGGTCTGGAAGGCGATGCCGTCGATCACGCCGATGATGTCGGCGATCTTCTTCGACGAGGCCTCGATGCCGCTCATGGTTTCGACCACCTGGCCGACCACGCTGCCGCCTTGCGAGGCCACCGAGGCGGCACCTGCTGCCAACTGGTTGGCCTGGCGCGCGTGCTCGGCATTCTGCTTCACCGTGGAAGTCAGCTCCTCCATCGACGCAGCGGTTTCTTCCAGGCTGGCCGCCTGCTGCTCGGTGCGGCGCGACAGGTCGTCGTTGCCGGCGGCGATTTCGGTGGCAGCGGCATTGATGCTGACCGCCGCGGTCTGGATGCGACCGACGATGCCGGTCAGTTGTTCGACGGTGGCGTTGGCGTCGTCGCGCATGGTGGCGAACACGCCGTGGAACTCGCCTTCCATGCGCGCGGTGAGGTCGCCTGCGGCGATGGCCTGCAGCAAGGCCGACAGCTTGCCCAGGTTGTGGTCGCTGACCTCCATCATCGCGTTGAGGTCCTGCACCATCAGCCGGAAATCGTGCTGGAAGTGCGCCGCATCGCCGCGGGCGCTGAAGTCGCCGGCCGCCGCCGCGGCGGCCAGACGCTTGATCTCGGTGTTGATCGCCAGCAGGCTGGCCTTGGCCGCATCCATCGACTCGTGCAGGACCGCGCGGCTGCCGGGCAGGCGCCGGGCGTCGCGGCGCAGGTCGCCGTTGGCGTATTCGTTGAGCACGCCGATGGCGTCGACGATGGCGTCCAGGTGCTCGAACATCATGGTGTTGATGCCCTTGCTCAGCTCGCCGTACACGCCCGGGAAGTCCTGCGGCATGCGGTGGGACATGTCCTTGTCGGCATGCAGTTCGATCATCAACGCGGTTTCGCTGGAGAAGCGCTGCAACTGGGTCTGCATGCGGCCCATCGCGACCAGCAGGCGGCCGGGTTCGTCGCGCGCATCGGTGGCCACGTCGTTGTCCAGGCGTCCATCGGCAATGGCTTCGGCGGCGCGGGTGGCCTGGTTCAGCGGTCCGGTCAGGCTGCGGGTGATGGTCCAGGCCAGCAGGCCACTGACGATCAGCACGGCCAGGCCGCCGCCGAGCAGCATGTTGCGGCCATCGGTCATCGCCTCGGTGGCCGTGGCATAGGCCTGCTTCATCTGCGCGTCCTGGATATCGGCGTTTTCCCGAATCTTGGCCTGCCAGGCGGCTGTGGCCGGTCGCGCCTTTTCGTTCAATAGGGCTTGCGCTTCGTCGTTGCGATTGGCCGCGCCGAGCGCAATCACCTGATCGTTGAGCTTGCCTGCGACCGCCCGTTGCGCATCGATCTCCGCACGCAGCGTGCGGATGCGCTCGCTGGTTGAAGGGAACGCATCGAGTTGCTTGCGCATCTCCATGTAGTGCGCGCGATGTTGCTTGATTTCTGCCAGTGCTTCCCGGTTGAGCTGTTCGCTGCTCACCATTGCCAAGGTGCCGAGCGCGACCAGGATGTTGGCGTTGTCGTCGAGCATGCCGTTGCTGATGCGGATCTTCTCGACGTTGATCTTGACGATATGGTCCAGCTCGTTCCGCGCCCGCGACATGGACAGCAGGCCGGCCGCGACCAGCAGGCAGGACAGCAGGATCAATAGGCCGAACGCGCCGCCGAGGCGGCGGCCCACGTTGTAGCGTTGCAAGAGCGACGTCATGTTGGAACCCCCTGAAAATGGACGAGTCACTGCGTGGTCGTTAACAGGGAAAACCGGTCGTAATGCTGGTTTCATCTGTGATGAAGTGCGTAAAACAGGCGAAAGGCATGCGGAAACATGCGTTCAAGCCACGCCAACACGGCACACGATGCGTTTTCCCCACTGCTGCAGCACGGCTTCAGCGACCGGCAGCTCCTCCGATCGCTCCCCTGAAGCGCCGGTTCCACCTCCCCAGGTGTGACCGGCACGCACATGTAGACAAAAACTGTGCGCTCAATTGGCTATCGGCAATCGCGGCGGGTTCTTTAGGGCCGCGTTGCGGTGTTTGCAGGTCGGATGGCGGGCACCTGCGTGCAGCGCGCGCCCTGTCTCTGGCGACCATGTACGCAGAGACGCGGATCTGCAGCGCGCACCGCAAACAAAAAGCCCCGGCATCGCTGCCGGGGCTCGTGTGTGGCGTGGCGCGGGAGGGCGGGGCGGTCAGGCCGCCTGCTGCACCCGCAGCGAGCGGACCAGGCCACCGATGTCCACGATCAGGGCGACGCGGCCGTCGCCGAGGATGGTGGCACCGGAGATGCCGCTGATGCGCCGGTAGTTGTTCTCGATGTTCTTGACCACCACCTGTTGCTGGCCGATCAGTTCGTCCACTTCCAGCGCCAGCTTCTGCCCGTCGGCCTCGACCACCACCACCAGCGGTTCTTCGCTCTGCTCGATGCGGCCGAAGCCGTAGGAGTCGCTGAGCGAGAGGATCGGCAGGTACTCGCCACGGACCCGCAGCACGCGGCCTTCGCCGGCCATGGTGCGGATGTCGTCGGCCTTGGGCTGCAGCGCCTCGATGACGTAGGCCAGCGGCAGGATCAGGGTTTCGCCCGACACCGCCACGGTCATGCCGTCGAGGATCGCCAGGGTCAGCGGCAGGCGGATCAGCACGCGGGTGCCGCGGCCGGATTCGCTTTCCAGCTGCACTTCGCCGCCCAGGCCCTGGATGTTGCGGCGGACCACGTCCATGCCGACGCCACGGCCGGACAGGTCGGTGACCGCGTCGGCGGTGGAGAAGCCCGGGGCGAAGATCAGGTCCCAGACCTGCGCATCGCTCGGGTTGTCCGGCACGGCGATGCCGCGTTCGGCGGCCTTGGCCAGGATGCGGTTGCGGTTGAGGCCGGCGCCGTCGTCGCTGACTTCGATGACGATGTGGCCGCCCTGGTGCGAGGCCGCCAGGGTGATGGTGCCGGTCTCGTCCTTGCCGGCGGCGCGGCGCGCCTCCGGCAGTTCCAGGCCGTGGTCGATCGAGTTGCGCACCAGGTGCACCAGCGGATCGGCGATCTTCTCGATCAGGCCCTTGTCCAGCTCGGTGCCCTCGCCGATCGTGCGCAGGCGCACCTGCTTGCCGAGGCGGGTGGAGAGGTCGCGGACCAGGCGCGGGAAGCGGCGGAACACCGCGTCCACCGGCAGCATGCGCACGCCGATCACCGCTTCCTGCAGGTCGCGGGTGTTGCGTTCGAGCAGGTCCAGGCCGGCGAACAGGCGCTCGGCCACGGCCTGGTCCAGGCCGGTGGAGACCTGCTTGAGCATGGCCTGGGTGATGACCAGTTCGCCGACCAGGTTGATCAGCGCGTCGACCTTGTCGACGCTGACGCGGATCGAGCTTTCCGCTTCGTGCGCGGCGGCGGCGTTGCCGGCCGGCGCATTCGCGGCCACGGCAGCGGCCGGGGCGGCGGTGGCGGCGGTCGGCGGCGCGGTCAGCACCGGCGCCGGCGCGGTGGCCAGGCTCGGCGGCGGCACCGGGCGGATTTCCAGCTCGCAGTCGTCGATGACCCAGGCGAAGGTGTCTTCGATCGCGCTGCGCGGGATCTTGCCGACCAGGCCCAGGTCCCAGGCCAGGTAGGCCTCGAGCGGATCGAGTTCGGCGAAGCCGGGCAGGCGCGTGCTGCGGCAGGCGACCTGCAGCGGGCCGAGGTGTTCGAGTTCGCGGATGATGCGCAGCGGGTCGTTGCCGCTCATGAACAGCGACGGCGCCGGGGTGAAGCCGATCTGCCAGGCTTCCGGCTCGGCCGGCTGGTTCGCCGCCGGGGTGGCGACGGTGGGCGCGGCCGGGCCGCCGTTCAACGCGTGCTGCAGGCGCTCGTGCACGGCCTTGACCGCGGCCGGATCGGCCGGGACGCCGTGTTCGGCTTCGCGCAGCAGGGCGCGCAGCACGTCCACCGAGCCGAGGATGGCGTCGATCGCGTGCGCTTCGACTTCGCGCTTGCCGGCGCGCAGTTCGTCGAGCAGCGTCTCCAGCACGTGGGTGAGGCCGGCCATCGCCTCGAAACCGAAGGTGGCGGCGCCGCCCTTGATCGAGTGCGCGGCGCGGAACACCGAGTTGATGGTCTCGGGGTCGCGATTGCCTTCTTCCAGCGACAGCAATCCGGCTTCCATCGCGTCCAGCCCTTCGCGGCTTTCCTCGAAGAAGGTGGCGTGGAAACGTTGCAGGTCCATGCTCATGGGGCGGGAATCCGGAAAAGGAGGGGAGGGATCAGCCCAGGACTTTCTGGACGGTGGCGATCAGCTGTTCGGGATTGAACGGCTTGACCAGCCAGCCGGTCGCACCGGCCGCCTTGCCCTCGGACTTCTTCTCCGCCGCCGACTCGGTGGTCAGCATCAGCATCGGGGTGAACTTGTAGTCCGGCAGCTGCCGCAGTTCGCGGATCAGGGTGATGCCGTCCATGTTCGGCATGTTGACGTCGGTGACCACCGCGTTGAAGCGCTGGCCCTTGGCGCGGCCCAGCGCGACCGCGCCGTCTTCGGCTTCTTCGACGGCAAAGCCGGCCGAGGTGAGGGCGAAGGAGACCATCTGGCGCATCGACGCCGAATCGTCCACTACCAAGATACGTGCGCTCATGCCGCGTTCTCCACAGATTTCAGATTGTCAGGGGTTGCAGGAAGGCCCAGCGATTCGCTGACCCCTAGCAGGCGTGCCGCGTCGCGAAAGGTGGCGTTGCAGGCCTCGAATTCGGTGCGCTTGCCGTCCTTGCGACGGGCATCGACGAATGCGCACAGCACCTGTACGGATGCGGTATGGATGCGGCGGACTTCGCCGGCGTCCAGCCGCAGCACGTCGTCCGACGCAAGGAACGCGGTCAGGCGTTGTTTCAGGTCGGCGCTGGTCTCGATACCGAGATCTTCGCCAAGGGGGACTGTGCTCATCATTGCTCCGCACCAATGGTTCTATGGCAGATAACGGCCGTGGCCTGAAAAGCTTTAGCGGCGGTTGGAAAGTGCGGCACCGTTCCCAGTTGCCGCCCGCCGGCCCGGGTCAGTGCAGCAGTTGCTCGGCGTCGAGCAGGATCATCGGCTGCTGCGCCAGCCGCGCCACGCCGCGGAACAGATGGTTGGAAATGCGGCAGATGCGGGCGTTGTCCGGCGGCTCGATCTGCTGGTCGCTGAGGCTGGCCACGTCTTCCACCGCGGACACGCGCAGGCCCAGGGTCTCGCCGTTCTCTTCCAGCACCACCACCCGGGTCTGCATGTCCATCTCGATCGGCGCCGCGCCCAGGTGCACGCCGAGGTCGAGCACCGGCACCACCTGGCCGCGCAGGTTCATGATGCCGAGCATGGCCGGCGGCGTGCCGCGCAGCGCCAGCAGCGGCACCGGCAGCACCACTTCCTGCACCTTCAGCAGTTCCAGGGCGTAGGCCTGCTCGCCGCAGCGCAGGCGCAGCCAGCGGGTGCGGCGCTCGGCCAGGCGTTCGGGGGCGATGGCCGAGCCATGCGGCACGGCCGGTGCCATGAAGGCCTGCAGGTTCGGCGGCAGCTTGGCGCCGGCGGCCTGGGCGCGGCTGGCTTCGGCGCGGCGTTCCGGCGGCACCGCCATCGGCGGACGCTTGACCGCGCGCGCGGCGGCGGCATCGTCTTCGGCGGCCAGATCGCGCGGCACGGCGGCACGCTGCCGCTCCATCGCCGCGACCGCATCCAGGTCGGCTTGGCGCTCGGCCTGCTGGGCCGGCGTCAGCGCGGCGGGCGCCGGTGCTGCTTGCGACATGATGCCGGCCAGGGCCGGATCGGAGTCGGCTTCGGCCAGGACCGCGGCGGCGATTTCTTCGGGCGTCGGACCGGCGGGCGCGGGTGCCAGCGCCTGCTGCGACATGATGCCGGCCAGGGCCGGATCGGAATCGGCTTCGGCCAGGACTGCGGCGGCGATTTGTTCGGGGGTCGGGCCGGTCGGGGCAGGCGCCAGCGCCTGCTGCGACATGATGCCGGCCAGGGCCGGATCGGAATCGGCTTCGGCCAGGACCGCGGCGGCAATCTGTTCGGGCGTCGGACCAGCCGGCGCGGGCGCCAGCGCCTGCTGCGACATGATGCCGGCCAGGGCCGGATCGGCATCGGCTTCGGCCAGGACCGCGGCGGCGATCTGTTCGGGCGTCGGACCGGCCGGTGCGGGCGCCAGCGCCTGCTGCGACATGATGCCGGCCAGGGCCGGATCGGAATCGGCTTCGGCCAGGACCGCGGCGGCGATCTGTTCGGGGGTCGGGCCGGCCGGTGCGGGCGCGAGCGCCTGCTGCGACATGATGCCGGCCAGGGCCGGATCGGAGTCGGCTTCGGCCAGGACCGCGGCAGCGATCTGCTCCGGGGTCGGTCCGGCAGCGGCCGGGGCGGGCGCCGTCGTCGCGGCGTCCGCTTGCACGTCGGCGACCGCGACCGGCGCGGGGCTCGGCGGCACGGCCTTCTGCTCCTCGGCGATCACGTCGTGGAGCAGGCCTTCCAGATAATCGTCGATGATCCCGGGGGTGCTCATGCGGCTTGCTCCATCGGCGTGGCGTCGCTGGCGATCAGCCATTCCAGCGCGCGGCGGTAGGCGGCCAGGCCGCGGCCCGGGTAGTCGCCCGGCACGCCGGCCACCGTCAGCGCCTTGACGTTGCAGATCTTGGTGTCGACCGGGATGGCGTCTTCCCACACCCGCTCGCCGTAGCTGTCCTGCATCTGCCGCAAGGTCTCGTTGCCGGCGCGGGTGCGCTTGTCGAACAGGGTCGGCAGGATCGACGCGGGCAGCGGCCGGCGCCGCGAGCGCTCGACCATGTCCACGGTGCGGACCATGCTGGCCAGGCCGTGCAGGGCCAGGGGCTCGGCCTGGGTCGGGATGATCACGCGGTCGGCCGCCGCCAGCGCGTTGATCATCAGCAGGCCCAGGGTCGGCGGGCAGTCGAGCAGGATGTAGTCGTGCTGGCCGGCGTGGCGGGCCATGGCCTGCTGCAGCGCCAGGCCCAGGCCGGGCTGGTTGGCGCTGCGCCGTTCCAGCGTGGCCAGCGCGGTCTGCCCGCAGACGAAGCTCAGACGCTCGACCGCGGTGTCGCGGGCCAGCGCGGCGAGTTCGCCCGGCGGGGTCGCGAACAGGTCGAGCACGCCCGGCGGCTGCGGTTCCTGCGGCACGTCGAAGGCCCGGGTCAGCGAGGCGTGCGGATCGAGATCGAGCATCAGCACGCGGTGCCCGAGCATGGCCAGCCCACGGCCCAGGGCCAGCGTGGTGGTGGTCTTGCCCACGCCACCTTTCTGGTTGGCGATCGCCCAGATGCGCATCAGTTGACTCCTTCAATGGCAGGTACTGCGCGGGGGCCGCCGGCGTTGCCGGGGGCCGCCGCGGCGGGGGGTGTCGGGGTGGCCGGTGCGGCGCCGGCGCTCAAACGATCGGAGGCCGACGGCGTCGCATCGCCGCTGTCGCCGGAGTCGGCCAGGATCACCAGCACCACGCGGCGGTTGGCGTTGCGGCCTGCCGGCGTGTCGTTGCTGGCGCGCGGGCGGAACTGGCCGTAGCCGATCATCGACAGCCGCGAGGGCTGCAGGCCCTGGTCGGCGAACAGGTGGACCACGCTGGCCGCGCGCGCCGCCGACAGTTCCCAGTTCGAGGGGAACTGCGCGGTGGCGATCGGGGTGTTGTCGGTGTAGCCCTCCACGCGCACCCCGTTGGGCACGCCGGACAGCACCTGCGCCAGTTCGGACAGGGTGGCGCGCGCGCTCTGGTCGAGCGCGGCCGAGCCGGAGCCGAACAGGATGTCGCTGTTGATCTCCACTTCGATCCACAGCCCGGCGCGGCGCACGGTGATCAGCTTCTTCTGGATCAGCGGCGCCAGCGCGGCGCCGAGGCGATCGGCGATGCTGTCGAGCTGGCGCTGCGCGCGTCGCAGCTGCTGCGCGTCGCGCAGGTCGTCGCCGCGCTGCGCGTTGCCCGAGGGCAGGCGGTTGGGATCGGGCAGGGTCAGCGCCGGGCTGGACTTGATCGGGGTCGGCCGCTCGCCGCCCTGGCCCTGCAGCGCGTGGTCGCCGACCTGCACCGGACGCAGGGTCGTCGGGGTGCCGCCGAACGCGGCGCTCATCGCGTCGGCCATGACCCGGTACTTGGCTTCGTTGATCGTGGACAGCGCGTACATCACCACGAAGAAGGCGAGCAGCAACGTCATCAGGTCGGCATAGGGGATGGCCCATGCCTCGTGGTTGGCGTGCTCGTCGTGGGAGTGCTTGCGGGCCATTCGGAACTCAATGCAAGAATCCGGCCAGTTTCGATTCGATGTTGCGCGGGTTCTCGCCCTGGGCGATGGCGATCAACCCTTCGATGATCATTTCGCGCTCGCCGCAGCTGTGCTTGATCACGCTCTTGAGCTTGGCGGCCATCGGCAGGAACAGCAGGTTGGCCGAGGCGATGCCGTAGATGGTGGCGGTGAACGCGGCGGCGATGCCGTGGCCGAGCTTGCTCGGGTCGGCCAGGTTCTTCATCACCGCGATCAGGCCCAGCACTGCGCCGATGATGCCCAGGGTCGGTGCGTAGATGCCCATGCCCTCGAACACCTTGGCCGCGGCCAGGTCGCAATGTTCCTGGCCTTCCAGGTCGATCTCCAGCATGTGCCGGATCGCTTCCGGCTCCACGCCGTCCACCAGCATCTGCAGGCCCTTGCGCACGAACGGATCCTGCTGCTGCGGCACCTGGTTCTCCAGCCCGAGCAGGCCCTGGCGGCGCGCGATGTTGCTCCATTCCACGATCTGCTTGAGCAACGCCTGGCGGTCGCTCGGCGGCGGCCACAGGATCCACTTGGCGATCTGGAACGCACGGCGGAACACGGACGGCGGGGTGTGCACCAGGATCGCCGCGACGGTGCCGACGATCACGATGACGAACGCAGCCGGCGACCACAGCGCCGAAATGCCGGCGCCCTTGAGGATGCTGCCGCCGATGAGCGACAGAATCGCCAACAGCAGGCCGATGAGACTGAGCTTGTCCATGCAGGAGGTATCGGCCAGGGGGCTTGGGACTTGATGGGTTGGCGGCCGGGAATGGGGAATGGGGAATGGGGAATCGATGAAGCCGGGATTCGGGAATGGGGATTCGGGAATCGCAAAAGCGCGCGCACGCCAACCGCTCATCCCGGCTCTATCGCGTCGCGGCTGAAGCCGCTCCCACATTGGGGAGTGAGGTACACGGGAGCTGCTGTTGCGATTCCCGAATCCCCATTCCCGAATCCCAGCCTCACCGCGTCGCGGCTAAAGCCGCTTCTACGGCGGAATCAGGGGAAAACGAAGCGCCAGGGAACCCGCTCTTACGATTCCCCATTCCCCATTCCCCATTCCCCAATCCCGGCCTTCAGGCCTTCAAGCCATCCACATCCAGGATCAGCGCCAGGCGGCCGTCGCCGATGAGGGTGGCGCCGGCGTAGCCGGGCAGGCCGCGCAGCGAGCGCGGCAGCGGCTTGATCACCACTTCCTCGCGGCCGCGGACCTGGTCCACGACCAGGCCCATGCGCGATTCGCCGGCCTGCAGCACCACCACGGTGAGCAGCGGCAGTTGCGGGGCGTCGATGTTGAGCCACTGGCGCAGGTCCACCAGCGGCAGGGTGTGCGACTGCCGGTCGAGCACGGCGCGGCCGTCGAACCAGCCCAGCGAGCGGCGCGGGGCGTGCAGCACTTCCACCACGCGCGCCAGCGGCAGCGCGTAGACGGTATCGCCGGCCTGCACCAGCAGGGTCGGCAGGATCGCCAGGGTCAGCGGCACGCGGATCAGGAAGCGGCTGCCGCGGCCCAGTTCCGACTGGATCTGGATCTGCCCGCTGAGTTCGCGGATGCGCGACTGCACCACGTCCATGCCGACGCCGCGGCCGGAGATGTCGGTGACTTCGGATTTGGTCGAGAAGCCGGGCAGGAACACCAGGTGCAGGCATTCCTCGGTGGTCAGGCGGGCGGCGGCCTCGGGGTCGATCAGGCCCTTCTCGCGGGCCTTGGCGCGCAGCCGTTCCGGGTCGATGCCGGCGCCGTCGTCCTGCACCTCGATGCTGACGTAGTCGCCTTCCTGCTGCGCCGATAGGCGCACGTGGCCGCCGCGCGGCTTGCCGGTGGCTTCGCGCAGCGCCGGGGCCTCGATGCCGTGGTCGATCGCGTTGCGCACCAGGTGCACCAGCGGATCGGCCAGCGCCTCGACCAGGTTGCGGTCCAGTTCGGTGTCGGCGCCGATCAGTTCCAGCTCCACTTCCTTGTTGAGCGAGCGGGCGACGTCGCGCGCCACCTTGGGGAAGCGCGAGAACACCTTGCCGACCGGCTGCATGCGCGTGCGCATCACCGCCGACTGCAGGCGCGCGGTGGCGATGTCCAGGCTGCTGACCGCGCGGTCCAGTTCCTCGTCGCGCAGGCGCACGCGTAGGGTCTTGAGGCGGTTGCGCGAGAGCACCAGTTCGCCGATCAGGTTGACGATCGCGTCCAGGCGCTTGGTGTCCACGCGCACGGTGTGCTCGGGCTCGGCGGCCTTGACCGGGGCGGCCGCGGCCTTGGGCGCGGCGCTGGGCGCGCGCGGCGCCGGCTGCAGCGCCTGCGGCGTGGCCGTCGGCGGCGCATCGCCGTGCAACTGGTCCAGCAGCGCCTCGAATTCGTCGTCGCTGATCAGGTCTCCCGCGGCCGCCGCGGTGGCCGGGACGGCGGCGGGCGCAGGCGCGGCGCTCTTCGCGGGTGCCGGTGCCGGCGCGTCGTCGCCGTGCGCGTCGAACTGCGCGATCAGCTCCGGCGGCGCGCGCGGCGGCTCCTGGCCGCTGCCGAAGGCATCGAGCATCGACTGCAGGTAGTCCAGCGACTGCTGCGCGGCGTCGAAGTGTCGCGCCTGCAGGGTGGCCTGGCCGGCGCGGGCCATGCCCAGGGTTTCCTCCGCGGCGTGGCACAGCTCCACCATGGCGTTGATCGCCAGGAAGCCGGCGCCGCCCTTGAGCGTGTGGAAGCCGCGGAACACGGCGTTGAGCTGGCCGCTGTCCTCGGGCGCCTGCTCCAGCGACACCAGTTGCTCGCCGAGCCGGTCCAGGATCTCCTGGGCCTCGATGATGAAGTCGGCAGCGATGTCGTCGGGTACGGCGCTCATAGCGTTACAGTCCCAGGCCCGAGAGCAGGTCGTCGGCGTCGTGCTGCGACACGCCGTGGCGGTCCAGGCCGGGCAGGGCCGGGCCGGCCAGGCTGCCGTCGGCCTTCTTGTTTTCTTCCTTCGGCGGCAGACCCAGCGCGCCGAAGCCTTCGTGCACGCGGCGCACGATGCCGGCGACGCGACGGATGATCTGCCCGGTCAGGTCCTGGAAGCTCTGCGCCAGGGCCATTTCGGTGAGGTTGTGGCGGATCTTGTCGAGGATCTCGCTCTGGTCGCCGCTGAGGCCGCCGGCGGCGAGCTGGTCGGCCAGCGCACGGCATTCCTCGGCCAGGTCCAGGGTGCGGTGGCTGGCCTGTTCGGTCATCTCCACCACGTGGTCCAGGCGCGAGCAGGCGTCGTCCAGCTCGCCGGCCTCGCTGGGCACCACCGGCAGTTCGCCGAGCGCCTGCCCCAGGTCGCGTGCGAGCCGGCTCAGGCCCTGCATCATCGGCCGCGTGCGCCAGGCGGCGAGGGTGTCGATCTCCCTGCGCCAGCCGGCCTCGTCGCCGTTTTCCAGCGCGTCCAGCGCGCCTTGCAGGCGTTCGATCAGGGCGGTACGTTCGGCGGTGGCTTCCATTTAGGCGGTCGCTCCCAGGCGTTCGAAGATCTTGCCCAGCTTCTCCTGCAGCGTCTGCGCGGTGAACGGCTTGATGATGTAGCCGTTCACGCCGCACTGCGCGGCCTCGATGATCTGCTCGCGCTTGGCCTCTGCCGTGACCATCAGCACCGGCAGGTGCTTGAGCTTGTCGTCGGCGCGGATGTTGCGCAGCAGATCGATGCCGGTCATGCCCGGCATGTTCCAGTCGGTGACCACGAACTCGAACGGCGCCGAGCGCAGCGCGGCCAGGGCGCTGTTGCCGTCTTCGGCCTCGGCGGTATTGGTGAAGCCCAGATCGCCGAGCAGATTCTTGACGATGCGTCGCATCGTCGAGAAATCGTCCACGATCAAAATCCGCATGTTCTTGTTCACCACTGACTCCTAAGGGTTCCTATTCTTCGTCTTCCAGACCGGCATCGGCGACCTCGAACGCCTTCAGGCGTCCGCGCAACCGTACCGTGGCCTGGCCATGGATCTGACACACGCGCGACTCGCTGACCCCGAGCACCGCGCCGATTTCCTTGAGGTTCAATTCCTGCTCGTAGTACAGCGACAGCACCAACTGCTCGCGTTCGGGCAACTGCGCGATGGCCTTGCCCAGCTCGCGGCCGAATTCGCTGCGCTCGAGCATCTGCTGCGGATTGGGTCCGCCCTTGGCGATGGTATCCAGCTCGCCATGGTCCTCGATGCGCGACTCCAGGCTCAGCACCTGGCCGCGGGCGGCATCTTCCATCAAACGCAGGTATTCGGGAAGCGGCATGTCCATCGCCGCGGCCACTTCGTTGGCGGCGGCGGCGCGGCCGGTGCTCTGTTCGATCTTGCGGATCGCCGAGGCGGCGTCGCGGGCGCGGCGGTGCACCGAGCGCGGCACCCAGTCGCCGCGGCGGATCTCGTCGATCATCGCGCCGCGGATGCGGATCGAGGCGTAGGTCTCGAACGAGGCGCCCTGTTCGGCGTCGTAGCTGCGCGAGGCCTCGATCAGGCCGATCATGCCGGCCTGGATCAGGTCGTCGATCTCGACGCTGGCCGGCAGCCGCGCCGCCAGGTGGTGGGCGATGCGCCGGACCAGGTCCGAGTGCTGGGTGATGTAGTCGTTGGCGCTGTTGCGCTGGACGGCGCGGTAGTGGGCGGCGGCGTTCATGCGGCCACCCCGCGCTGGATGATGCGCTCGACGAAGAACTCGACGTTGCCGCGCGGGGCGGTCGGCGCCTGCCAGCGTGCGGTGCGCCGGGCGATCTCGCTGATCGCCTGCGCCGACGGGCTGGACGGGTAGGCCTTGACCACCGGCTGCTGGCGCTGCACCGACAGGCGCAGCCAGTCGTCCTGCGGCACGCAGCCCAGGTAGTTCAGCGACACGTCGCCGAGGAACTTCTCGCAGACCCGGCTGAGCTTGTCGTACAGCAGGCGGCCTTCGTTGAGGTCGCGGACCATGTTGGCGACGATCTGCACCCGGTCCACGCCGCGCTCGCGCGAGAGGACCTTGATCAGGGCGTAGGCGTCGGTGATCGAGGCCGGCTCGTCGCAGACCACCACCACCGCGTCCTGCGCGGCCTGGCAGAAGGTCAGCACGCTGTCGGTGATGCCGGCGGCGGTGTCGACGATCATCACGTCCAGCTCGCGCTGCAGCTCGGAGAACACGTTGACCAGGCCCACGTGCTGGGCCGGCGGCAGCTCGGCCATGTAGCGGCGGCCGGAGGCGGCGGGCACCACCATGAGCCCGTTGGGCATGTCGATCAGCACCTCTTCCAGGGTGCAGCGCCCGGCGACCAGGTCGGCCACGGTGAACTTGGGGGTCAGCCCGAGCAGCACGTCGACGTTGGCCAGGCCCAGGTCGGCGTCCAGCAGCAGGGTGCGCTTGCCCATGTCGGCCAGCGCCATGGACAGGTTCACCGAGATGTTGGTCTTGCCCACGCCGCCCTTGCCGCCGGTCACGGCGATGGTGCGCACCGGACCCAGCGGTTCGCTGCGCGTCGCCGACAGGGGGAAGGCATTGGTCAGATTGACGTAGTCACGCGACGGCATGGGTCTGCTCCGGAGTACAGGGCTTATCGGCAGCGCGCCGCAAATCTTCAAGGCGCAATACCAGGCTGGCGGCGTTGGCGCGGTGCAGGTCGTCCGGCACACGCTGTCCATCGGTCACCCAGGTGATGGGGAGGCGGTGGTCCACGACCACCGACAAGGCACTGCCGAACCGCCCGGTCTCGTCCAACTTGGTCAGGATGACCCCCTGTGGGTCGGCGCCGGCGAACCGGCGCACCACCTCGTCCAGGTCGGAGAAATGGGCGTTGGCGGGGAGGACCAGCAAGGATCGGACCACCCGCGAGGCGCGCAGCCAGTGCAGCTGGGCGGCCAGGGCGCGGTCGCGCTGGCCCATGCCGGCGGTGTCGATCAGCACCAGCTTGTAGTCGGCCAGGCGCTCCAGCAGCTGCTGCAGCGCGGCGTCGCTGTCGGCCTCGTGCACGGCGATGCCGAGCTGGCGGCCGTAGCTGTGCAGCTGTTCGCGGCCGCCGACGCGGATGGTGTCGGTGGTGACCAGGGCCACGTCGCGGGCGGCATGGCGCTCCAGGAAGCGCGAGGCCAGCTTGGCGATGGTGGTGGTCTTGCCGGCGCCGGTCGGGCCGATCAGGGCGATCACGCCGCCTTCCTCGAGCGGGTCCAGCGCGGCGATCGGCAGGCGCTTGGACAGCAGGCCCAGCATCAGCCCGCGGCCGCGGTGCAGCTCCAGGTCGGCGGGGATCTGCATGACCACGTCGCGGGTGATGCCGCTGTCGAAGCCGTAGTCGTCCATCAGCTCCAGCGCCTGGGCGCGGACCGGCGAGCCGCGCAGGCGCTCGTCGGTGAGGCGGTTCATCTCGCGCTCGATCATCTGCCGCATCAGCGACAGTTCGTCGCGCAGCTGCGTCAATTGTTCGTCGTTCTGCGGGGCGGGGAAGGTCGGCACTGCCGCCAGCGCCGCGGCCGCCGGGATCCCGGCAGCGGCCGGCGCATCGGCGGTCGCGACGGGCGCGGCCGGGGCCGGGCTCGCCACCGGGGTCAGCGCCACCGCGGGCACGTCGTCGCGCCAGGCCGGCACGGCCTCGGCGGCCGGCGCCGCGGTGGCGGCGGCGAACGGACTGGGCATGGGCACGCTGATCGGGGCGTTGCGGAACACGTCCTCGGGGATGCTGAACTCGGCGCGGCCGGTGACCGGCGCTGCGGCCTTGGCCGGGGCGGCCTGGCGTGCGGCGGCAGCAGGGGCGGCCGCGGCGGGCATCGCCGAGGCGGCCAGCGCCGCCGGCTGGGTCAGCGGCCGTGCCGGGGAAGCGGCCGGGGCGGCCGGCGCGGCACTGCCGCGGCGCTCGCTGATCGCGGCCATCATCGCCATCGCCGGGCTGGCGGCGGCGTCGCCGCGTGCGGCACGCGGGGCCGCAGCGGCCGGCGCCTGGCTCGCCGCGGCGGCGCGCGGCGCCTCGTCCGGGCGCACCGCATCCAGCGCCCGCTGCACCAGGGCCTCGTCGTAGTTGCTGGCGGCCACGATCTCGATGCCCTCGTCGGTACGCCGGTTGGACAGGATCACCGCATCCGGCCCGTGCTCGTCGCGCACCATCCGGAAGGCGGTGCGCATGTCGGGGGCGACAAAGCGTTTGATCTTCATGGGTGGGAGCCGGGAATGGGGAATGGGGAATGGGGAATGGATGCGTGATCGGTGCCGATACGTGGCGGGCCGCGGTGTCGTGTCCGGTTTTTCGTGATCGTGTTCATTGCTCTCTCCGCTGCCGGGGCAAGGGTGCGATTCCCCATTCCCTGTTCCCGTTTCCCGTCATCTCAACTGATCGTGCCCACCAGCTTCAGCCGCTTGTCCTCCGGCACTTCGCTGTAGGACAGGACCGACAGCGCGGGGACGCTGTGGCGGACCAGGCGGGCGAGGGCGGCGCGGACCTGCGCCGGCACCAGCACCACCGCCGGTTCGTTGCGCGCCTCCTGCTTGCTCACGCAGTCCGCCAGACTTTGGTGCAAGCGTTCGGCCAGTCCGGGTTCCAGCGCCGCGCCGTTGCCCTGGGTAGAGTCCTGCAAGACGCGTTCCAATTGCGGGGCCAGGGTGAACACCGGCAGTTCCGGGGCCATGCCGGCGATCTCCTGGACGATGAACCGGCCCAGGGCGTTGCGCACCGCGGCGGTGAGCGCGCCGGGTTCCTGACTCTGCGGGGCGTGCTCGACCAGGGCCTCGACGATCTTGCGCAACTGCCGCACCGGGATCTTCTCGATGAGCAGGTTCTGCAGCACCCGCACCACCACCGACAGCGGCAGCGCCTTGGGGGTGAGGTCCTCGACCAGCTTGGGCGCGCTCTTGGCCAGGGTCGCCAGCAGCTGCTGCACTTCCTCGTGGCCGAGCAGTTCCGGGGCGTGCTCGCGGATCAGGTGCGAGAGGTGGGTGGCGATCACCGTGGCCGGGTCGACCACGGTATAGCCCATGGTCTCGGCCTGGGCGCGCAGATGCGGCTGGATCCAGATCGCATCCAGGCCGAACGCGGGGTCCTTGCCGGGGATGCCGTCGATCTTGCCGAGCGCGCCGCCCGGGTCCAGCGCCAGTTCGCGGTCCGGGTGGATGTCGGCGGTGGCCACCGGCACGCCGTGCACCAGCAGGCGGTAGGCGTTGGCCGGCAGTTCCAGGTTGTCGCGGATGTGCACCGGCGGCACCAGGAAACCGATGTCCTGGGTCAGCTTGCGGCGCACGCCCTTGATCCGCGCCATCAACTCGCCGCCCTGGGTCTTGTCCACCAGCGGGATCAACCGGTAGCCGACCTCCAGGCCCAGCGGGTCGATCGGACGCAGTTCGTCCCAGCCCAGTTCGGCATTGGCCTGAGCGGCGGCCGCGGCCTGCGGCGCCGCCTCGGCCGCGGCCGGCGGCGGCAGCAGGCTGCGCTTCCACATCTTCCAGGCCAGCAGGCCCAGGATCAGCGCCAGCGTCAAGAAAGCGACGTTGGGCATGCCCGGGATCAGGCCGACCAGGCCCAGGATCGCCGCCGCCACCGCCAGCGCCTTATGCTGGCCGAACACCTGGCCCATCATCGAGGCGCCCATGTCCTGCGAGCGCGAGGCGCGGGTGACCAGCATCGCCACCGCCGAGGACACCAGCAGCGCCGGCAGCTGCGCGACCAGGCCGTCGCCGATCGACAGCAGGGTGTAGGTGGAGGCGGCCTGCGCCACCGGCATGCCGTGCTGCAGCACGCCGACCGCCATGCCGCCGATCAGGTTGATGAACAGGATCAGGATGCCGGCGATGGCGTCGCCGCGGATGAACTTGCTGGCGCCGTCCATCGAGCCGTAGAAGTCCGCTTCCTCGCGCACTTCCTCGCGGCGGGCCTTGGCTTCCTCGCGGGTCAGCAGACCGGCGTTGAGGTCGGCGTCGATCGCCATCTGCTTGCCGGGCATGGCGTCGAGGATGAAGCGCGCGGTCACTTCCGACACGCGCCCGGCGCCCTTGGTGATGACCACGAAGTTGATGATGGTCAGGATCGCGAACACCACGATGCCGACCGCATAGTTGCCGCCGATCACGAATTCGCCGAAGGCCTCGATCACCTTGCCGGCGGCGCCGTGGCCGCCCTGGCCGTTGATCAGGATCACGCGGGTGGAGGCCACGTTCAGCGCCAGGCGCAGCATCGTGGTCATCAGCAGCACGATCGGGAAGATGCTGAACTCCAGCGGCCGCTTCACGTACACCACCGCCAGCAGCACCATCAGCGAGATGGCGATGTTGAAGGTGAACAGGGCGTCCAGCACCGGTGCGGCCAGCGGCACCACCACCATCGCCAGCATCAGCAACACGATCACCGGGGCGCCGAGCCCGTGCTTGATCATGTCCATGACTTTGCGCGTGTTCATCTGCGCGGCAGGCTGACTCATGGCTGGCTCCCCGGGGCGAATTCATCCACTTCCAGCGGCGGCAACGGCGGCATCGGCCCGCTGCGCCAGGCGCGCAGCGTGTAGACGTACGAGAGGACCTGCGCCACCGCGGAATACAGTCTCACGGGAATTTCCTTGCCGAGTTGGCCTTCCCTATACAAGGCGCGTGCCAAAGGCGGCGCCGAGATCACCGCCACGCGATGCTGCTCGCCGACCTCGCGGATGCGGAAGGCGATCTCGTCCACGCCCTTGGCCACCACGGTGGGGGCGCGCATGCGCCCGCTCTCGTACTTCAGCGCCACCGCATAGTGGGTGGGGTTGACCACCACCACGTCGGCCTTGGGCACGGCTTCCATCATCCGCCGCTGCGACATCTGCATCTGCATCTGGCGGATGCGGCCCTTCACCTCGGGGCTGCCGTCGTTTTCCTTCATTTCCCGGCGCACTTCCTCGCGGGTCATCTTCAGTTTGCGGATGTAATTCCACTTCTGATAGGGCGCGTCGATCGCCGCCAGCAGCGCCAGCGCGCCGGCGGTGTACAGCAGCAGCCGCAGGGTGAAGCCCAGGCCGTGGCCGATGGCCTGCTCCAGCGGCTGCAGCAGCAGGCCGCGCAGGAAGTCGGTGCTGCCCCACAGGCACAGCATCGCGGCGCCGCCGACGAAGCCCATGCGCAGGATCGACTTGAGCAGTTCGACGATGGTCTCGGCGCCGTACATGCGGCTCAGCCCGTTCATCGGGTTGAGCCGGTCGAACTTGGGCATCAGCGCCTGGCCGGAGAAGCGCAGGGTGCCCATCAGCACCGGCGCGGCGAAGCTGGCCGCCAGGCAGATGCCGACCAGCGGCAGCACCACCCAGAGCAGGTTCAGCAGCAAGTCGCCGAAATGGCCGAACATCGCCTGCGGATGCTCGCGCAGCGACAGGTCCGGGCGCAGCGCCTGTTTCAGCCAGGCCACCGCACCGGCGGCCATGGAGGTGGACAGGCCCATCAGGGCGAAGACGCCGGCGCTGAACACCGCGGCGGTCGCCAGTTCGCGCGAATGCGGGATGTTGCCCTGTTCGCGGGCTTCGCGCAGACGTTTGTCTGTTGGCTGTTCTGTGCGCTCTGCGCCTTCTTCGCTCTCGGACATCGGGGGTGCGCTCGGCCAGGATCGACCCTGCGCACTGCAAGGACCGTGCCGGTCCCTGGCCCGGATTCCGGGCGCTGCCGCCGCGCCCCTCGGCCGCGGCGGCGGCTAGGCGAGTTGCAGCTCGACCCGGTCGCGGCCCAGCCGCTTGGCCTGGTACAGCGCCGCGTCGGCGCGCGCCAGCAGGTGCTGCAGCGGTTCGCCCGGTCGATACCAGGCCACGCCGATCGAGGCGGTGATCGCCAACTGCCGCTCGCCGATGCGCAGCGGCTGCCCGGCGATGGTGGCGCGCAGGGCCTGCAGCCGCTCGCCGCAGCTAGGCGGCAAGCCGGGCAGCACGGCCAGCAGTTCCTCGCCGCCGTAGCGGCCGACCAGGTCGGCGTCGCGCAGGTTGGCGCCCAGGCGCCGCGCCACCTCGATCAGCACCGCGTCGCCCGCCAGGTGGCCGTGTTCGTCGTTGATCCGCTTGAAGTGGTCGAGGTCGATCATCGCCACTGCCAGCGGGGTCTGCTCGGCGTCGCTGCGGCGCATCTGCGCCGCCAGCGCCTCGAGGATGCCGGCGCGGTTGAGCAGGCCGGTGAGGGCGTCGTGCGAGGCCTTCACCGCCAGTGCGGCGCGGGCGATCTCCAGTTCGCGCTTGTCGTGTTCCAGCTCCTCGGTGCGCAGCGCCACCAGTTCGGCCAGTTCGCGCTGGCGCTGGTGCAGGCGGCGTTCGCGCCAGTGCAGCAGGGCCACCGCCAGGCCGCCGCCGAGCACCAGGTACAGCGCGATCATCGGCTGGCTGCGCCACCACACCGGCGCCACCGAGAACGCCACCCGCAGCGGCGCCGAGGCGCTGCGCCGGTAGGCGTCCAGCAACTGCACCTCCAGCACGTAGTGACCCGGCGCCAGCGGCGGTTGCTCGAACTCGAAGTTGGGCGTGTGCAGCCAGCGGGTGTGTGCGCCCTCGAAGCGATAGCGGAAGCTGATGCGGTTGCGCTCGTCGTACAGGTCCGGCGAGCCGACCGCGATATGCAGCGGATCCTCGCTCCAGCGCAGGCGCGCGCCCGCGGCGATGGCGGCGCCGGCACGGCTGAACTCCTTGAGCGCCAGCCTTGGCGCCTGCGCCGGGAACAGCCGCGCCGGATCCAGCAGGTGGGTGACGCCACGGCTGCTGCCCAGCCATACCGAGCCGTCGTGGTCTTCCAGGAAGGCCGATTCGGACATGTCGTTCCAGAGCAGCCCCTGCGCCTGCGTCAGCCGCGACCAGGCGCGTCCGTCGTAGACGTCCACGCCCTGGTTGTGGCTGATCCAGATCCATCCGTTGCGGGTGCGGCGCAGGCTGTACAGCTGCAGGCCGCTCAACTGCGCATCGGCCGGCTGCAGGTACAGGGTGTCGCCGTCGAGCCGCCCTTGCCAGGCACCGGGGCCATACAGGCTGGCCCAGGCCTGGCCATCGTCCAGGACCAGCAGCTTGCTGAGCACGGGTTGCGCCGGCGCACCATCCACGACCAGCCGGATCGGCGTCCAGGTCTCGCCACGCAGTCGGAACACGCCGGTCATGCCCACCGCCAGCACGCTGCCGTCGCCACGCTGCTGGATGTCCGAATATTCGCCACCGGGCAGCGCCTGCACCTTCTGCGGCACCGCGTCGGCGTCGGCCGCCGCCAGCAGATACACCCCGCGGTTGCTGAGGATCCACACCCGGCCGCTCGCATCCACGAACAGCTGTTTGGCGATGCCGTCCAGCGGCGGGTAGGCGCGCAGCAGCCGGCCCTGCGCGTCGTATCGGCGCAGCGCACCGACCGAGCCGATGCTCCACAGCGTGCCGTCCGCGGCGCGTTGCAGGCCGATCATCTGCGTGCCGTGGTCGCTGGGCCAGCGCTGGAAGCGGCCATCCTCGCGCAGGCGGTCGATGCCGCCCTCGTTACCGACCAGCAGGTCGCCGCGCTGGGTGCGCTGGATGCTCCAGGTCGGCGCCCGACTGATGCCCTGCGACACATCCCAGTTCTCGATCCAGCCGTAGCCGTTCCAGCGCAGCACGCCTTCGCCATCCATGCTCAGCCACAGGTCGCCGGCCTGGTCGAAGTGCATGGCGACGATGCTGCCCTCGGGCAGGCCGTTGCGACGGTCGAAACTGCGCCAGCGCCCCTGTTCCCAGCGCGCCAGGCCCTGGTTGGTCCGCACCAGCACCCGGTGCTGCGGGTCCAGCAGGATCGGCGTGCGCCAGGTCACCAGGGCCGGTCCGTCCAGCCCGGGGGGTGTCTGCTCCTGGAAGCGCGTCGCGCCGGCCTGCAGCCGCATCACCTTACGGCTGCCGACGACCCACAGGTTCCCGTCGCGGTCGCGCACCGCATTGCGCCAGAATTCTGCGGGCAGGCCCTGGGCCTGGTCGTAGCGGGTGGCGCGACCGTCGGCATCGATCCGGCACAAGGCCTTGGCGCAGCCCAGCCACAGTGTGTCGTCGACGACGAACAGGTCGTGGATGTCGGCCAGCTCCGGTTGCCGCGCCAGCGTCGCCGCATCGAACAGGGGCTGCAGTTCCCATCCCTTCGCATCGGCCTTGCGCACCGCGCGCAACAGGCGGCGGTCGTCCAGCACCACCGTGCCCCAGGCCGGCGCGGCCAGGCGCGGGCGGTTGAGCGGGCGATGCGAGGGCAGGCTGCCGTGCTCCAGCGGCATCCAGCCGGCCGGCGAGCCATCGTCCACGTAGATCGCATCGAAGGTGGCCACCCACAGCCGCCGCTGGGCGTCCTCGGCGGCATCGGAGATGTAATGGCCGCCGTGGCCCTGCAGCTTCACTTGCTGGAACTGGTCGCCGTCGAAGGCATACAGGCCGCTTTCGCTGCAGACCAGCAGGCTGCCGTCGCGACGCTGCAGCAGACAGGTGCCGGCCAGGCCGAGCAGGCCCTGGTCCTGCGCATAGTGCCGCAACGGGATCACCTGGGCCTGTGTCGCCCCGGTGCAGGTCAGTGCCGACAGCAGCAGCCACAGCGGCCCCCACAGGCATCGACCCATGACCGTGCGCATGCGCGCTCAGCCGCCGCCGCACCGCCGTGGGACACGGCGATGGCAGGCACGAGCGGGCGCTGGCAGGCGATAGGGCATGGCGTACGGCGAGCGATGGAAGGAAGGACGGACCGCGGCGATCGACGGGATCCGGGACGGTCGGCGCTGCCGCCGCCCATCCTGGCCCGCCAACGGTAGCCTGCCGTCGGTATCGGCCGCGTCGCGGCGCAGCTTGAGCGCCGGCTAGGCGGTCAGCGCGCGCGCGGCATTGAAGGCGGCATCGAACAGCCGCTGCACCGGCGCCCCCATCTCGCCGACCAGCACCGCCAGCAGCGCCAGGCCCAGCACCACCGCCACCGGCAGGCCGAGCTGGATCGGGTTCAGCGACGGCGCCGCCTTGGCCAGCGCGCCGAAGGCCAGGTTCACCGCCATCATCGCCACCATGACCGGCAGCGCCAGGGTCACCGCCCCGCGCATGATGCTCATGAAGAAGTTCGGCGCCACCGAGGCCATGGCCTGCGCATCGGGCAGCGCGGTACCGATCGGCAGCGCCTTGTAGCTGTCCACCAGCAGCGACACCACCGCCAGATGCCCGTTGGCGGTGAAGAACATCATGCCGAAGGCCAGGTAGAACCACTGGCCGATCACCGGCGAGTTGACCCCGCGCAGCGGATCGGCCATCTGCGCGAAGCCCAGGCCGGTGCTCTGAGACACCAGTTCCCCGGCCATCGCCCCGGCCTCGAAGATCATCCGCAGCATGAAGCCCATGCTGGCCCCCACCGCGAGCTCCCGCGCCACGCTGAGCACCACCGCGGCATTGAACCCGTCCCAATCCGGCACCGGCGGCAGGATCGGCGCCAGCGCAATCGCCAGCGTCCCGGCCAGGATCACCCGCACCCGCCCCGGCACCGCCTTGCTCCCGACCATCGGCATCACCGTCAACATCGCCCCGATCCGCAGCATCGTCCACAGCACCGCCCCGATCATCGCGAACGCCCGCGACCCATCGACGACCATTTGCGTGGCGGCATCCATCAGCCCGAGACCCCGGCAGACATCACGAAGGAACGGCCAGCACCAATCGCGCAGCGCGAGCGGCTTGCAGCCGAAGACGGACCAGCGAGTCCGCGAACAACAACGTGCACCGCCCGACCGGCACCCAAGACAACGCCCCGATGGCCGCAGCTATCGCTTTTGCCGTTGCCGTTGCCATTGCGGTTGTTTTGCTCTTGCTCCACCGGGTCCCCTCCGCAGCGGCGGAGCTGGCGGGTCAAACCCCCCGGAGGGGGGCGGCGCACAGGGATGTGCGCCGTTTTCGGCCGGGGCACGATGCCCCGTCCGAAAATCCCGTCAGCGGAGCGGACCCGCGCAGCGGGCGCTGCGGCGGGGTGTGCTTTCTTTTGGTTACTTTTCTTTGCACAAGCAAAGAAAAGTGACTCGCCGCCAGGCGAAAGCTTTTGCCGTTTCCCAGACAAAAGCGATCCACTCGCGAGAAGGTGGCTCAGAGCAGCCATCCCAGCTACCCAATCAAATGCGGAATACGCTGAAACAGCATCGTCGTGTACTCCACCAGATGCGCCAGCAACATACTCCCCGTCGCAAACAACATCGCCGTCAACGCCACCACCTTCGCGATGAACGCAATGGTCGGCTCATTGAGCTGCGTCGCCGCCTGGAACACACCGATCACCACACCCACCGCCAACATCGCCAGCAACAACGGCCCCGCCACCCACAACACCGTGATCAACCCGCCACGCAACTCCGTCAGCGCCAGTTCCGGACTCATGGCCTCAGACCCCGTTGAAACTGGCGGCCAGCGTGCCGACCGTCAGCACCCAGCCATCGACCAGCACGAACAGCAGAATCTTGAACGGCGCCGAGATCAGCATCGGCGACATCATCATCATGCCCATCGACATCAGCACGCTGGCCACCACCAGATCGATGATCACGAACGGGATGAAGATCAGAAAGCCGATCTCGAACGCCGTCTTCAGCTCGCTGGTCACGAACGAGGCCACCAGCACCTGGAACGGCACCGCATCCGGGCCGCTGTAGGTGCCGTTGCCGGCCATGCCGGCGAAGGTCATCAGGTCGGTCTCGCGCACCTGCGCCAGCATGAACGCGCGCAGCGGCTGCGTGGTCAGCGTCCACGCCGTCTGGAAATCGATCTGGCCGTTGAGATACGGGCTCATGCCCTGGCCCCAGGCCTTTTCCCACACCGGCATCATCACCAACGCGGTCAGGAACAGCGCCAGGCCCATCAGCACCTGGTTGGACGGCGTCTGCCCGGTGCCCAGCGCCTGCCGCAGCAGGCCGAGCACGATGGTGATGCGGGTGAAGGCGGTCAGCACCAGCAGCAGCGACGGCAGCAGGGTGATGGCCGTCATCAGCAGCAGCGTCTGCAGCGGCAGGCTCACCGGCTGCGCGCCGATCTTGCCGACGTTGACCTCCGGCAGCGAGGGCAGGGTGGGCGCGGCGTTCTGCGGATTCTGCGCGGTCGGCGTGGCGGCGGGCGCCTGCGCGGCCTGCGCCCAGGCAAAGGCGGGCAGCAGGCTCAGCGTCAGCAGGATCAGCAGCAGGCGCAGCCGGCGGGCGTTGCGGTTCCAGAAAAACGGCATGGTCATTTGTCCTTGCGCAGCTTCTGCGCCAGAAGCTGGGCGAAATCGGGAAGCTGCTTGAACGGCTTGATCGAGGTCAGGGTCGGCGCGGGCGCCTGCGGCAGCGGCTCGGGCAGCTGATGCAAGGTGCGTACCCCGCCGGGCGAGACGCCGAGCAGCAGCTGTTCGCCGTTGACCTCGACCACCACCACCCGCTCCTTGGCGCCGACCGCCAGGCTGGCGACCACGCGCAGGCCTTGCGCCGGGCGGAAGCCGCTGCCGGGCAGGCGCTTGAGCACCCAGGCCATGGCCAGGATCAGGCCCAGCACCAGCAGCAGCGCGAACACCGCGCCGAGCAGGCTGGGCGCCGACGGTGCCGCGTTGCCGACGCCCGAGCCGTGCTTGGCGGTCTGCGTGGCGACGGCGAGCAGCAGGCTCACCGCAGTCTCCGGATGCGCTCGCTGGGGCTGACCACGTCGGTCAGGCGCACGCCGAAGCGGTCGTTGATGGTCACCACCTCGCCGTGCGCGATCAGGGTGCCGTTGACGTAGACGTCCAGCGGTTCGCCGGCGCCGCGCTCCAGTTCCACCACCGAACCCTGATTGAGCTGCAGCAGGTTGCGGATCGGAATGCGGCTGCGGCCGACTTCCAGCGACAGCGTCACCGGCACGTCCAGGATCACGTCCAGGTTCAGGTCGTTGGACTCGGCCATGGCGTCCGGCTGCAGGCTGTCGAACTGGGCCGGCGCCGGCTGGGTGGGATCGGTCTGGGTCATGGCAGGTCTTCCTGGGGAGCGGGGCGGCGGCGCAGCGCGCCGGGGGGATGGGTGGCGGTGATCTTCACCGCGTTCTGGCCGTGCGAGATGCCGAACTCGCCGGTGAACACCGGGATGTTCTCCACGCACAGCGGCACCTGCTTGGGCAGGTCGATCGGCAGCACGTCGCCGATCTTCAGCCGGGTCAGCTCGCGCAGGCTCATCTGCTTCTGCGCCAGCACGCTGGAAATGGTGACCTCCGAGCCGAACAGCTGCTCGCGCAGCATGATGTTCCAGCTCTCGTCGCGGTCCACGCGGTCGCTCTGGATGCCGGCGTCGAGCAGTTCGCGGATCGGCTCCAGCATCGAGTACGGCAGGGTCACGTGGATCTCGCCGCCGCCGCCTTCCAGCTCCACGTGGAAGCGGCTGACCACCACGTACTCGCGCGGGGTGACGATGTTGGCGAAGTGCGGGTTGACCTCGGAATTGAGGTACTCGAACTCCACTTCCATCACCGGCGCCCAGGCTTCGGCCAGGTCGGCGAAGGTCTGCTTGAGCATCAGCTGGATCACCCGCATCTCGGTGGGGGTGAACTCGCGGCCCTCGATGCGGGTGGGGTAACGGCCGTCGCCGCCGAAGAAGTTGTCGACCACGGTGAACACCAGGGTCGGCTCGAACACGATCAGGCCGGTGCCGCGCAGCGGCTTGAACTTGATCAGGTTCAGGTTGCTCGGCACGTACAGCGAGTGCATGTAGTCGTTGAACTTGATCAGGTCGATGCCGCGCACCGACAGGTCGGCCGAGCGCCGGATCAGGTTGAACAGGCCGATCCGCCACAGGCGCGCGAAGCGCTCGTTGACCATCTCCAGGGTCGGCATGCGCCCACGGATGATCCGGTCCTGGCTGGAGAAGTCGTAGTTGCGCGCCTCGCCCGGCTCGGCCGGCGCCGGCTCGGTGTCCACCACGCCCGCGTCGACGCCGTGCAGCAGGGCATCGATCTCGTCTTGGGAGAGCAGGTCGGTCATCGCGGCAGCGCCTTTACTGGGTGACGAAGCTGGTGAACAGGAGTTCTTCCACGCACTTCTTGCCGGTCTCGGCGGTCATCAGCTTCTGCGCGTCGGCCAGCGCCGCGGCCTGCAGCTTCTTGCGCCCATCGATGTTGGCGATGTCCTGCGCCTGCACCTGCGAGAACAGCATCAGCAGGTGCGCACGGATCGCCGGGGCGTTCTCGGTGATCAGCTTCAGTTCTTCCGGGTCGCGGGTCATCAGCTGCACTTCCAGCTGCAGGTAATGCGGGCCGTCTTCCGCGCCGCCGTTGAGATTGACCACGAACGCCGGGTCCATCGCGAAGTACTGCGCCGGCTTGGGGATCTCGGCGGTCTTTTCCTCGGCCTTGGCGTGGCCGCCCTCGGGCTTCTTCAGGAAGAAGAACGCGCCGGCACCGCCGCCGCCCAGCACCAGCACCGCCGCGACGACGATGATCAGCAGCTTCTTCTTCGACTTGCCGCCTTCCGGGGCGTCCTTGGTGTCTTTCTTGGATTTGTCGGCGGCTGACACTGAGCGGGCTCCTGAAGGGGGTCTGCCCCTGAGGATGCAATCGCCGTGCCGAAACCGGGCGCCTGGCGCGCCGGGTGTTTGACGGCGCCGCCGCGCGCCATGCCGGCGCGGGCCGAGACCGTTGTGGGAGAGGGGATCGGGCCTAGCGGAGGGGCCTCAACCCCGCCGTATCCTTCCGACGAACGTCGAGGCCGAGACCCGTTCCACTCCCTCGATCGCCGTGAAGGGGCGGTGGCGCGCCCCGGATCGTCAGGCGTAGGCGTCGAGCAGACCGCGTTGGCGCAACACCACTGCCGGAATCCCGACGCTGCCGGACAGGTCGTCGGCGAGCTCGCCGACGCTGCGGCCGCCGCCCTGCGGCGTGCCCTGCGCATTGGCCTGCTGTTGCTGCGGCTGCTGCTGGCCGACGTCGGCCTGGCCGAGCTGGAAGCCGTGCTGGCCGAGCATGTCGCGCAGGCGCGGCAGGCTGTTCTCGAGGGCCTGGCGCACGTCGGCCTGGTTGCTGCTGAAGCTGGCGTTGACCTGGTCGCCGGTCATGTGCAGGCGCACTTCGACCGGGCCGAGCTCGGCCGGATTGAGCTTGATGTGGGCGTGGCCGATCTTCTGGTCGGCCAGCCAGCTGATGCGCGCGCCCAGTTCCTCGTCGAACTGGTTGCCGTGCAGGTTCGGGGTCGGCGTGGGCGAGCCGGTGAACGGCTGCGGATCGGCCAGCCGCGCCGTGGCGTGCAGCGGGGCCGCCGCCGCGGTCGGCACGATCGCGCTGGGGTCGGTGGCGGGCGCGGCGTCGCCGCTCTCGCCACTCTTGCCGCCGGCCGCGGCGGCGATGGCGGCCAGCGCCGCCAACGGCGCCGCGGTGTCGGCGCCGCCGGCCTTGTCGGCGGACCCGGCCTGCGCCAACAGCATCGCGCCGAAGCCGCCGGCCGCGGAGGCCGGGGCGGTGCCGGCCGTCGCGCCAGTGCCGGCGGTGGCGGCAGTCGGATCGGTGGCGCCGGCCGCGGTCTGGGCCGCGGCGTCGCCGCCGAGCAGGGCGCCCACGCCGTTGGCCACGGCGCCGGCGACGCCGACCGCCAGCCCCGCCGCCGCACCCAGCGGGGTCGCGGTGGCCGCCGGCAGCACCGCCGCGCCGATCGCCGGCAGCAGGCCCAGGCCGATGCCGGCCAGCCCGGCCGGCGGCCAGGCGCTGTCGTCGGGCTTGGCGTCCTCGTGCTTGTCTTCGGTCTTGGCCTTGCCCTTGTCGCTGCCCGAGGCCTTGGTCTCGGTGCTGCTCTTCTCGGCGTCCTGGGCGACCTTGTCGCCGGCCTGCGCGGTGCGCGCGGGGTCGCTGGCGGTGTCGTCCGCGGCGGCCGGACGCTTGTCCGCTTGGTCCTTGCCGGCGTTCTGCGCCGGCTTGGGCGTCTCGCGGGCGGCGGGCTTGGGCGCGGTGGTACGCGCCGAGCCGCCGCCGCCGAGCAGCTTGGCGAAGTCCTTGTCCTTGCCGCCGGCGCGGTCGGTGCCCTGCGTGTCGTTGCCGCCGCCGATCTGGCTGGCGCGGCCACTGCCGCCCAGCGCGGAAAGCGCGTTGTTCATCGTCCGTCTCCGTCATCGTGTTCGTCGGCGGTGGCCGCCAGGCGCGCGCGGCGCGCGCCCAGGTCGTCCATCTCGCGCTGGCTGCGGCGGTCGTCGACCTTGCGTTCCTGCGCGCGGTAGCTGGCCGCGAGCTGTTCCAGCACCTGCTTGTCGCGGCTGGCCAGCAGCAGCCGGCTGCGCTCCATCTCCACCTTTTCGCGGTTGCGGTCCACGGTCTGGCACTGCTGCTGCACCGCGCTCTCCAGCCGGTCCAGGAAGGCGCGGCGGTTGGCCAGTTGCGCCAGGCTGGTCGCCGCCATCTGGCTGTTGGCGTACTCCTCGGCGTAGCGGCGCAGTTCCTCCAGCCGCGACTCGTGGGTGGCCAGGGCGCGCTGGCGCTCGGCGAGATCGCGCGCGACCTCGTCTTCGTGCTGCTGGGCGCGGCGGAGCAGGGGATCGAGACGTTGCGATTGCATCATGGCTTAGTTCTCGCGGTCGACCAGGCGCTTGAGGGCGGCCTGGCTGTGGGGCAGATCTGCGGCTTTGGCGACGTCCTGTCCGAGGAATTCCATGATCTCCGGCCAGCGCTCCAGCGCTTCGTCCACGGCCGGATCGTTGCCGCGCTGGTAGGCGCCGATGGTGATCAGGTCGCGGTTGGCCGAGTACGCGGCCACCAGCCGCTTCAGCGAGCGGATGCGCATCCGCCACGGCTCGTCGGCGATGTCCTGGACCACGCGGCTGACCGAGGACTCGACGTCGATGGCCGGGTACAGGCCGCTGTCGGCGACGCGCCGCGACAGCAGGATGTGGCCGTCGAGGATGGCGCGCGCGGCATCGGCGATCGGGTCCTGCGGATCGTCGCCTTCGGTGAGCACGGTGTAGAAGGCGGTGATCGAGCCGCGGCCCTTGGCGCCGTTGCCGGCGCGTTCGACCAGCGCCGGCAGCTTGGCGAACACCGACGGCGGATAACCGCGGGTCGTCGGCGGCTCGCCCACCGACAGGCCGATCTCGCGCTGGGCCTGGGCGAAGCGGGTCAGCGAGTCCATCAGCAGCAGCACGTTCAGGCCCTGGTCGCGGAACCACTCGGCGATGGCAGTGGCGCGGTATGCGCCGTGCAGGCGCGCCAGCGGCGGGCGGTCGGCCGGGGCGGCGACCACCACGGCGCGGCGCAGGCCTTCCTCGCCCAGGGTGGTCTCGACGAAATCGCGCACTTCGCGGCCGCGTTCGCCGATCAGCCCGACCACGATCACGTCGGCGGCGGTGTAGCGGGTCATCATGCCCAGCAGGGTGGACTTGCCGACACCGGAGCCGGCGAACAGGCCCACGCGCTGGCCGCGGCCGATCGGCAGCAGCGCGTTGATCGCGCGCACGCCCACGTCCAGCGGGGTGGTGATCGGTTCGCGCGCCAGCGGGTTGATCGACACGCCGGCCATGCCCACCGAGCCTTCGGCGCGGATCGGGCCCTTGCCGTCCAGCGGCACGCCGTCCGAGTCGATCACCCGGCCGAGCAGGCCTTCGCCCACTTCGACGCCGCCGCGGCGGTGCAGCGGCACCACCCGCGCGTTGGGCAGCAGGCCGTGGGTTTCGGCGCTGGGCATCAGCGAGGTGCGGTCGCCGGAGAAGCCGACCACTTCCGCGTCGACCCAGCCGCCGTCGACCTCGACCTTGCAGGTGGCGCCCATCGGCGCCTCGCAACCGACCGCTTCCAGGGTCAGGCCGACCGCGCGGCGCAGGATGCCTTCGCGGATCAGGCCGCGGCCGGCGGCCACGTCCAGATCGAGCTTGCCGAGGCGGCCGGCCAGGCGCAGGTTGCGCGCATCCAGCCAGTCGGCGGGGTGGGTGCCGGACAGCGCGCTCACAGGCCCGCTCCGGACTTGCGCATCACCGTTTCCAGGGCCGCGCGCAGGCGCGCCTCCAGGGTGCCGTCGATGCGCACCGATTCGGCGTGCACGCGCAGGTCGCCGCGGCTCAGGCTCAGGTCCGGCACCAGCCGGATGCCCTGATCCATCAGCGTCAGCAGCGGGGTCAGCGCGGCGATGTCGTCCGGGTGCAGGCGCACCTCGACGTCGCGGCGCGCGCCGCCGACCGCGTCCAGCGCCTCGGCGACCAGTTCCGACAGCAGCACCGGGTCGGCCTGGTAGGCGCGGCCGACCAGGCTGCCGGCGATGCGCACGGCCAGCTCGCCGAGCGCGCCGACCACCTCGTTCTCCAGCCGCGCCAGCGGCCGCGAGAAGTTGTCCAGGATGCCTTCGATCTGCGCGGTGAGGCGGCGGATCTCGGCCTGGCCCTGGGCCAGGCCCTCGGCGTGGCCGCGTTCGAAGCCTTCGTGCTGGGCCGCGGCCTCGATCGCCTGGATCTCCTCCAGGCTCGGCGGACGCAGCACCGGCTCGTCCGGCAGCGCGTCTTCGTAGGGCAGCGCCGCCAGCGCGGACGGGGCATCGAGTTCCGGCGCCAGCCAGCGCACCACGTTGCCGTTCATACCATGGCCTCCGCACCGCTACCGCCCAGGCTGATCACGCCTTCGTCGGCCAGGCGCCGCACGATCGCCAGGATCTCCTTCTGCGCGGCTTCCACATCGGACAGGCGCACCGGGCCGCGCGCTTCCATGTCTTCCAGCAGGATCTCGGCGGCGCGCTGGGACATGTTCTTGGTGATCTTGTCGCGCACCTTGATGTCGGCGCCGCGCAGGGCCAGGCCGAGACGGTCGCCGCTGACTTCGCGCAGCATGGTCTGCAGGCCGCGGTCGTCCAGCTCCACCAGGTTGTCGAACACGAACATCAGGTCCTGGATGCGGCTGCCCAGGTCGGCGTCGATCTTGCTGATCGCCGACAGCACGCCCTGGTCCGAGCCGCTGTCCAGGAAGTTGAGGATGTTGGCCGCGACCTTGACCCCGCCCACGTTGGACGACTTCAGGTTCTGGTTGCCGGAGAACTGCCGCTCCATGATCTCGTTGAGCTCGTTGAGCGCGTGCGGCGGGATGCCGTCGAGGGTGGCGATGCGCATCAGCACGTCGGCGCGGGTGCGCTCGGGCAGCAGCTTCAGCGCCTCGGCGGCCTGGTCGCTGTCCAGGTGCGCCATCACGATGGCGATGATCTGCGGATGCTCGTTGCGCACCAGGTCGGCGATGGAGCGCGGGTCCATCCACTTCAGGGTGTCCAGGCCGGTGGTGTTGCGGCCCAGCAGGATGCGGTCGATCAGGCTGCCGGCCTTGTCGGCGCCCAGCGCCTGCACCAGCACGTTGCGGATGTAGTCGTCGGCGCCCACGCCCAGCGAGGTCTTGCTGCCCAGCTCGGCGTTGAACTCCTCCATGACCTTCTCGACCTGGTCGCGCGAGATGCCGCTCAGCGTCGCCATGGCGATGCCGATCTTCTGCACCTCCTTGGGGTCCATGTGCTTGAGCACCTCGGCCGCGTCGGCCTCGCCGAGCGACAGCAGCAGCACGGCGGCGCGCTGGGTGCCATTCATTGCGTTCGCATCAGGCTTCACTGGCGACCCATCCCTTCACGACCTGCGCCACGCGCTTGGAATCCTGTTTGACCGCTTCGCGGGCCTGACGCAACCGTTCCTCGTAGGCGTCGGGCAGGGCGATGGCGGGGTTGCCGCCAGCGCCGCCGCTGAGGCTGGCGGTGTCCTCGCCCAGCGACGGCAGCAGCGGGTTGTCGTCGTCGAGCATCGACAGCTTGGCGTCGCGCGGCTCGTTGCCGTCGCGGTCGTGGCCCACCGACGCGGCCGGCGCGGGACCGGCGATCTGGCGCAGCGCCGGGCGCAGCACGCCGAACAGCAGCGCCAGCACCACCGCCGCACCCAGCACCAGGCGCGCGACGTTCATCACACGCGGATCTTCCCACCAACCGGGCTTGTCGGCCGCTTCCGGGGCCTGGCGGACGAACGGGGCGTTCATCACCGAGACGGTGTCGCCGCGCTCGGCGTTGAAGCCCACCGCCTGCTTGACCAGGCCTTCGATGCGGGTCAGCTCGGCGGCGCTGAGCGCCTGCTCGGTCATCTTGCCCTTGGCGCCCGGCCGCATCACGTGGTCCACCAGCACCGCCACCGAGACGCGCTTGATCCGCCCGGCCGGCTGCCGGGTGTGCTGCAGGGTGCGGTCCAGCTCGTAGTTGCGGGTGGCGCTCTTGGAGCTTTCGGTCGGGGTCGCGGCGGCGGCCTGCTGGGTGCCGGCGGTGCCCGCGGCGGGCGGGGCGCCGGTGGCGCCCGGCTGGCCCGGCGCGCTGCCCGGCGAGTTGCTGGTCGCGCCGGGCGCGCCCTGCGGACCGCTGGTGCTGGTGCTGCTGTCGCTGACCTGCTCGCTGCGCAGTTTCGGCGGGTCGCCGTTGTACAGTTCGCGCGCTTCCTCGACCACCGAGAAGTCCATGTCCACGTTCACTTCCGGGTTGACCCGGCCCGGGCCGGTCATCGGCTCCAGCAGTTCGCGGATGCGCTGGTTGTAGGCGCTTTCCTGGCGGCGCACCTGGTCGAACTGGGCGGCGTTGAGCGCGGCATCGCTGTTGGGGTCGGCGATGGTCAGCATGCGCCCGCTCTGGTCGACCACGGTGACGCGGTCCGGCGCCAGGTCGGGGATGCTGGAGGCGACCATGTTGACGATCGCATCGACCTGGTTGCGTTCCAGGGTGGTGCCGCCGCGCAGTTCCAGCACCACCGAGGCGCTGGCGGCCTCGCGCTGGCGGGTGAACGCGCTCGGCTTGGGGATGGCCAGGTGCACCCGCGCCTCGCGCACCGGGCGCAGGCTGGCGATGGTGCGCGCCAGTTCGGTTTCCAGGGCGTGCTGGTAGCGCGCGTTCTCCACGAACTGGCTGACCCCGAAGCCGGGATCCTTCTCCATCACCTCGAAGCCCATGTTGCCATTGTCGGTCAGGCCGGCGCCGGCCAGCTTCAGGCGCGCGTCGTACAGCTTGTCCTCCGGCACGGTGATCGCGCCGGTGGCCTGGTCGAGCTTGAACGGGATCTGCGCGGTGCGCAGCAGGTCGGTGGCCTCGGCCGTGCCCTTCTCGTCCAGGCCGGTGTACAGGGGAGTGTAGGCCGGCTTCTGCGACCAGAAGAACACGAACAGGCCGGCGGCCACGGCCACCGCGATCATCGCCATCAGGCCGATGCGCCGGGTGAGCTGCAGGCTCTGCAGGCGGTCGAACCAGGCCCCGGCCTTCTCGCTGTTGAATGTGTCTTTGCTGATCGCAAGCGCCATCGTCTTCTACCCTTACAGCGGCATGTTCATCACGTCCTGGTACGCCTGGACGAGTCGGTTGCGGACTTCCACGGTAGCGCGAAACGCCACCTGGGACTGTTGCGCGGCCAGCATCACCTTGGCCAGGTCGGCGCTGGGGTCGCCCAGTTCGAAGGCCTTGGCGAGGTCGCCGGACTTCTGCTGGGCCTCGTTCACGCCGCCGATCGCGTTGCGCAGGGTCTCGGTGAAGCTCGGGCCCTGCACGCCCTGGCTGCCGCCCAGGCCTTCGATCGCATTGCTGCGGCCGACATCGCCCACCCGCGTCTGCGCCGCCTGGCCGACCTGGCCCTGGTAGCTGCGGATCTGCGAAAGAATGGAGCTGATGGAGTCGCTCATACGGTGAAGTCCCTGCCGGGAGACGGCTTGCCCGTATGCAATGCAAGCGGTGTGCCGAAACGGCACTCACGTGTTGCGCAGCCTCCGGACAGGCGTGCGCGGGGAAGGCCGGCACCCGGTGACGGGTTCCTGGCGCCGGCGGCACGGCCGGCACGGACCGCGCGCCGACAAGGTGTCGGCAGGTTGACGCCGTGCGCCGCGTCACGGTCGGACGCGGGCGCCGCGCGGCGACCTCAAGGCCGGCGAGGGGACCGACTCAGTCCGGCAGCCAGGCCGCCCGCCACTCCTGCAGATTGGCGCCCTGCAGCAACCAGTCGCGCTGCACCGTCGCGCGCAGGGCAGTGCCGGCCGCGGCCCGCGCGTCGGCATCGGCCAGGTGCGCGCGGATCGCATTGACCCAGTCGCGAAAGCGGTTCTTGACCAGGCTGACCGGCAACCCGCCGTCGCGGTAGGGCGGCAGGTCGCTGGCCACCACCGGATAGCCGCAGGCGCCGTACTCGAGCAGGCGCAGGTTGCTCTTGCAGCGGTTGAACAGGTTGTCTTCCAGCGGCGCCAGCGCCAGGTCCAGGCCCAGTGCGGCCAGCGCCTGCGGATAGCGGGCGAAGTCCACGCCCGCGTGCACCTCGTGCACATGCCGGCGCAGCCGCTCAGGGCACAGGCCCATGAACACCCAGTGCACCTCGCCGGCCAGCGCCTGCACCACGTCGGCGATCAGTTCCAGGTCGCCGGTGTGGCTGAGCCCGCCGGCCCAGCCGACCCGCGGCTTGGCCGAGGCGGATGCCGCCGGCGGCGCCAGCGCGCCCCACAGCTGCGGCTCCAGCCGGTTGCGTACCACGCGGATGTCGCCGTGCAGGCCGGCCAGCGCCTCGGCCAGGTCCGGCGTGGAGACGGTGACCCGGTCCACCAGCGTGGCGGCGCGCCGCAGCGAGCGCAGCACGTCCTTGGGCATGTGCTCGCGATGCGCGCTCTTCAGCGGCAGGTTCGGCAGGTAGTCGTCCAGCTCGTAGACCATGAAGGCAGGGCCGAACCGGCGCATGCGCTCCATCCGCGCCAGTTCCGCATCGCCGACCCGGCGCTGCAGCACCACCACGTCGGCGCCGATGCGCTGCAACTCCACCGGATCGAGCAGGCGCGCGTAGTACAGGCCGTCGATCTGCGCGGCCGCGGCCAGCGCCTGGAATGGCTGGATCACCCGGTACTGGCCGCTGCCGAAGGTGTCGCCGGGATGGGCCAGCACCCGCGGCAGCGGTTTCCAGGCCAGCGGCTGCCAGGAGAATTCGGACTCGGTCAACTGGAAACCGCCGGGCTGGTCCAGGCCCAGGCTGGGCGAATACGCCGGATCCTGCGCCAGCGCCGGCAGCCAGCGCTGCAGCAGCGCCTCGTCGGCCACCTCGCTGCGCGTGGCCGAGGCTGGTTGCAGCAGCAGCGCCTGCGGCGTCCACACGGTCCAGGCGCCCGTCGCCGCGGCGCGCAGGCACAGGTCCACGTCGGCGCCGCCGGCGGCGAAGCCGGCCGCGTCGAAGCCGGACAGGTGTTCGAACAGCGCCCGCCGCACCAGCAGGCAATGCGTCGACACTGCGCTATAGCGGTGTGCCACCTGCAGCCGGCCCATGTAGCCCGGCTGCGCCATCGCCTCGCCGGCGAAGGCGTGGCCGGCGCCGGCCAGCAGGCCCGGCAGCAGGCCGGCATGGGTGATGCGGCCGTCGGCGGACACGCCCTTGGCGCCGACGATGCCGACTTCGGGCCGCTGCGCGTGGTTCATCAGCGCGTGCAGCCAGCCGTCCTGCACCGCGGCGCTGTCGGCGTCCAGGAACAAGAGGTACTCGCCTTGCGCCTGGGTGGCGGCGAGGTTGTGCGCCTCGGCCTGGCAGACCCGCTGTTCCAGCGCGAACACGCGGATGCGGCCGTTGCCCAGCTCGGCCACGGCCTGCATCCACGCGGTGATCTCCGGGGCGTGGCTGGCGTTGTCCACCAGCAGCAGTTCGTAGGCGGGGTAGGCGGTCTGTTCGAGCAGGCTGACCACCGCGCGCTGCAACGCCGGCAGATTGTCCTGTGCCAGCAGCACGATCGAGACCGGCGGTTGCGCGGGGTGGCCGTAGTCGATGCGGAACAGGCCGCCCGGCAACGGCTCGACCGTGGCCTGCGGATAGCCGCGGGCCTGCAGGTGCGCGGCGATCGCGCGCTGGCGCGCCGGGCCGTCGGCCTCGGCGCTGGCCGGCGTGGCGACCAGCAATGGCTCGGGCAGGTGTGCGATGCCGTCGCCGCCGTCGCGCAGGAACAGGCGCAGGATCAGGTCCAGTTCGCTGGCGCCGTCGTAGGCCTGATCGAAGCCGCCCAGCGCCTGCACCGCGGCGCGGCGGAACACCCAGTGCCCGGCGGTGGCCAGCGGATTGCCCAGCAGCAGGTCGAGGTCCGGGTCGGGCCGCAGCAGCGGCGCCAGGGTGTCCGCGTCCACGGCCAGCCATTCGTCCGCATACAGTGCGTTGCACTGCGGCTGCTGTGCCAGTTCCAGCAGCAGCCGCAGCAGGCCGCCGGCGTAGAACCGGGTGCCCGCGACCACGCGCAGGCACCAGTCGCTGCCCGGCGAGGCATCCAGTGCGGCGGACAGCGCCGCCGCATCGGCCGCGGCCGGCAGCGGTGGCAGGATCCGGACCCGCGGGTCGGGCCACGCGGGGAGGGAGGCGTCGCCCAGCACCAGCGCCTGCACCTGCGCGAACGGCGTGCCCTCCAGCAGCAGGCTGTCCAGCGTGGCGTCCAGCGCGGCACGGTCGGCGCCGCGTGCGTCGACCAGCACGGCGAGCCGCGGCGCGCCGCCGAGGGCGTCCAGGCGCGCGTCGAGAAGGTCGCGTTGCGCCGGCGTCACCGTCCGCCGCGCCTGCCAGTCGTGCAGCGTCGCCTGTACGCAGACCCGCGCGTAGGCGTCCTGGATCGCCTGCAGCAGGTCCACCGGCGTGCCGGGGCCGCCGCCCAGCGGCGTCACCGTGACCTGGCGGACGTCGCCATCGCCGCGGTACCAGCCCATCGCGCGCACGCCCTGGCGGAAGTTGGCATGGCCCTGGTCGCCGATGCCGGGCTGGTCGCGGCCTGCCTGGCTGTATTGCTCTTCCGATACCCGGAACCGGGTCAAGGGCTTCGCCAGCAGTGCCAGATGGCCGCGGTGCAGCAGCTTGGCGTACAGCGCCAGATCGCCGACCCAGTTGATGACCTTGCCGGCCAGCGTCATCAGCTCGTCGCCGATCTCCAGCAGGTCGCTGCGCCGGCACAGCACGCAGCTGGGCTCGCCGACGAAGTTGATGGTGTGGTCGGCCAGGAACGACAGCAACTCCGGCCCGTCCAGCAGCACGTCGTCGGCGAACGGGAAGGCGGTGGCCGGGATGTCCTCCAGCGGCGCGCCGTGGCTGTCGATGCGCTGGCGGCGCGAGGACGCCAGCAGGACGTCCGGTGCACTCTGCATCGCCGTGACCAGCGCGGCGACGCAGTCCGGCGCCAGCACGTCGTCGTCGTGCAGGAACTTCACGTACTCGCCCTGGGCCAGGGCGATGGCGCGCGCGGTGCTGCCGAGTTCGCCCAGGCGGCTGGGGTTGCGTTCGTAGCGGATCGGGAACCGCGCCAAGCCACGCTTTCGCTCCACCACCACGGCGATCGTGCCGTCGGGGTTGTCGTCGCAGATGACCAGTTCCAGCGCCGGATAGGTCTGGGCCAGCACGCTGTCGAGCGCCTGCTCGAAGTAGCGGAGCTTGTAGGCCGGCATGACCACGCTGACCAGGGGCGGGTGGGGCATGAACGATGGACCGTGTCAGGAGAGGGCAGGTTCGGTCGCGAGCGAGGTCGCGATCAAGTGGGGCAGTTTCCCGATCATGCAATAAGCGTGCCGATGGATGTCGGCCCGGTGAAACGAAGGAAAGCGAGCTGGCGGGACCTGAGTTGAAGAACGTGAAGCAGTGCTTCAAAGAGAAGACCGCTGAGCCCCGCCAATCGACCGACGACCAGGCGTCATAAGGAATCGTCGGCATAAGTGGCTTTGCGTCATCTCATAAGCCGGGATGACATGTCAGCAACAGCGAGCTGCGACATTGAGGTCGCTCAGACCGCAATTGAACACTCACGATTCGATGCAGTCGCAGGATTTGATCCTCCAACTCCCTACAGTGTCTACACGGCATGCGGTGGGAGTTAAAAGGATCACAAAAAGGCATCACATGGGCGAGCTTATCCCAGCTACGAGCGTGAGCGTAATGATTCTTTGGGCTGAAAAACAACCTTCATGAAAAGGGTTGAGAGTTGGTGGCTGCTATGCTTTTCATCCTGCCTGTAGTGATTTTACTGGAGTTCTAACGACAATTTATATATGAATTTGTCCGGGCAAATTGATTCCATACAAGGAGAGTGATCAGATGATTTAGCGCGTACGGAAATAAATTTTACTGACATAAATCACACTCAAGGAGATTGCTATGGAAGCTGTCAAGATTGGTGCATTTTCGCGCTGCGTATTTCCGAATGGGAATGTGGTGCAAATTGTGCAGCCGTCGCAGAATAAGAACGGAATCTATCTGCGGACCGCAGGTATTCAGCCAGGGCATGGATGGGTGAACCTCTATGCCTCGGCGACGCCACCTCCTGGTCCGGGAGATATCGATACGCCAATTATTTTTGCGGGAAATGGATCCGCTCGTGCCGGTGAGCGTTCTCAGGTCCTCCTTCAATATCCTTTGTTTATCCCATCCGGCCTTGGCTTGTGGGTTAGTAGCGGAAGTTTCCTCGATGGTGCGGCTGCTGATGGTGCGTTCTTTGCGACGTGGGATCTGCTTAGTTAGCAAATGGGGATATAAGTGCATTAATTCCCCTGTTTGTCACAATGAAGAGCGGATCTGTTGATTGTTTGAAAATTGTGAATTAGGGTTGCTGCGACAAGCAGCAGCCAAAGCCAAGGAATTCGAAAATCATCATTGTGACTGCTGCGTTTTTGGCCGAAAAACTTCGTAACTAAATGTCAAGGAATTTATTTATGTCGAATGCAATCTCAGGTGCCAATATCTACGTGAAAGCTGGTACGCGTGCGGATTTTGACGCTGCTGCGACGGCCGGTGAACTTGCGGCCCGTGAGCCATATTTCATCAGTGATGAAGGGCGGTTCGCGATGGGTACTAGCGCGAATGGCTACGTTACTTATGCCGTTGCATTGACTCAGGATTTGTCTTTGTATGTCTCCAATGCCGGCAGTGACTCCAATGATGGGCTGAGCGCTGCGACGGCATTCCAGACCATTCAACATGCTGTAGATGTCGCGCGGACTCGTTATTCGCTATGCGGCTATACAGTGTTTATCAATGTCGCAGACGGAACCTATGTAGAAAACGTTGTGGTCGGCAATGTGGCCGGTGGCTTCGTTCGGTTTGTAGGCAGCACGTCTGCGATTTGGCGCAATACTGCGGGATGGATCCTTACGGTGACTGATGCCAGCAGGGTAGTCGTGTCTGGTTTTACTTTTGGCGGCGGGGCAACAGTAAACGGTATAGTCATTGGGAACAGAGCGTCTTGTAGTTTTTTGGGTGGTCACGTGTTTGCAGCAGTCACCGGTTCACAAATCACAGTAGCGACCAATGGGGTCTGCTACGTGTCAGGTAATTATAGTATTACTGGCGGTGGTACCACCCATTATGGGGTGTACGATGGCGGTCAACTGATCCTTGGTAGTATCACTGTTAACTTGACAGGTACGCCGAATTTTACTATCGCCTTCGCTGACATTGGCCGGGTTGGTGGCATAAATGGCGGCGACAACACATTTACATTCTCTGGAGCTGCTACAGGATCGCGGTATAAGGTCTATGTAAACGGCGGTGTTTGGGTGAATGGAAAAGGACAAAATGTGTTTCCGGGAAATTCGGCTGGAACTGTAAATACAGGTGGTAGTTATTATTGATATTTAGTCCCTGTGAGGGGTATTCGTACATGCTGGCGATATTAGTCCAGGTTTCGCACGCCTTGACGAAAATCGCTGGCATGTATCAACGAGGCGATGCCAGTACGATTCCAGCCTGGTGTCATAATGCTTTAACTTGACGTGGTCGCTCGTGGCCAGATGGTAGAGCTTCCGCGTCTATGCAGTTGACTAAGGTTGCGCTGTGAGTCCATCTGTACAGAGGTTGCGCGGTAGTATTGCTAGATCCAAATAGGACTGCGGGTTAAATAATGAAAATTCGCAGCAATCCGGACTCGTAAAGTCACGAGGCTGTGCTGCCGTATTTATTTTTACTTATCTAAAAATATGGGGGCAACTATGATCATGCTTAAAACTTTTGTATTCACGGTGCTCGCTCTGGCAGCAGGTTCCTCGCAAGCATGGACGATGGTGTATGCCACGGACGCCAATGGAAACGTCTCAGCCGGCTCGTTGCAAACGCTGCGTACGGCTGTCGACAATGGTGCGGATGTCAAGGTCCTGGTAACAGCACCTACTCAAAATCCTTATCACACATGGGGTGTGCTTTGCACGAATACTTCCATGAAGCTCGACTCTTCGCAGGCAGTGGTTTGCGTCGGACATGACGATTATGCGATGAATATTGCCATGGGCAGCCAGTTTGGTGAGCCCAGTAATCCGCCTTTTTCAGCCCATTTTCTTATCAACACCTCAGGGGAATATGCTGAGGCTGATATGAGGCTTGGGAGCGGCGATGTCGTTGCGAAGTCGAAGTATGTCTATGCAATGCGCTGGTATGTCAACTGACGGCAGGTTGAATGAATTTTATTTAATACTGATTTTTGATTGAATTTTTGATCGGAATTGAAGGCGCGGCGGCATCTCTAAAGAGATGCCGCCGCGTTCTCTCGATGCGGCGGGAGTCTTGCCATTTCCTATTTGTGTCATTCCACGTAAAGCACGGTGTCGTAGAAGTATAGCGAGTACTGGCGCAGGCGCAGCCTGGCGTCCGGCAGGATCCGATCCAATTCGGCGACGATGTCTAGTAGGTCAAGCGCGTGGTGATAGCCGGTAATGGCCATACGCGGACGGCAGCGCCGGATCAGCTCGGTGGCGCCGCGCAATACCTTGGCCTCTGCGCCTTCCACATCCATCTTCAGGACGCTGACGTGTTCGACCAGGTCGTCCAAACGCACGCAGTCCACGCGCGCGTCGCCGTGTCCGTCTAACCGGCTGCCCATGGTGCCCTGGGCATCGAACGCCATGGTCCCGGCGACATCGGCGACCGCCGCGTTGTACAGGGTGGTGCGACCGCCGTCTTCTCCCAATCCATGCTGCAGCGCAGCGAAGTTGGCCGGATCCGGCTCAAACGCGTGGATGGCCGCATAGTCGTGTCGCGCCGCAGCCCGAAACTTCTTCACCGTGTCGCCGCGATACGCGCCGATGTCCACGTAGTGTTCGTCTGCGCCGATTCGCAGCGGATGCTCCACAGCCGAATACACTGAGTAGTACTCCTGCTCCACGGGGCAGAGCACGTCCAGCAGTGGCCGTCGGTCCCCGTCCATGCGCATCCGCAGCACCGCATCCAGCGTGCGAACGCTCAGCCCGTCGGCGAAGCGCGTGCGCAGGGCCTCGAACCGTGCGGCATGCGCCAGGGTCTGCTCCCGGGTCACCCGCCCGGTCTGATACACCAGCGGCATTTCCAGTGCGTACATCAGCTGCGGCAGATCGATGCCGCGGCCATGGCTCAGCCGCTGTAGTTGATCGAAGTGCAGCCAAGAGGCTGGCATGTACGCACAGTTGATCGTGGGTAACCCGGCCAAATCCGGATCGCGTAGGAACGCGCTGGTCGGCCGCACGTCGTCGAAACCCGCATTGGCGATGCGGCGTTCGTGTAGCAGATCGTCGAGAGCCACGATGCGAGTGCCGGGCGCGCGCTCGGCGAGCAGGGCGGCCGCACGGGCCGCAAAGAGGCTGCCGATGCTGGAGCTGGGAGCCAGGAAAATTGCGCCGCCGGCGCGCTTGCAGTCGTCGATCAGGTCCACTTCGCGCTGAAGCGCGACCACAGAGTCGTTCATGGGCTCACTCAAAAAGGGTGCGCTCACAGGCGCACATGTTGGGAAGACAGAGCAACGGGTGTCGCATCACTAGGGGCCACAGACTACGGCGCGAAGCACCCATCTTCGATCGTAGCGAAGCGCGCTAGGTGGGCGCCGTGCATACATCCCAGCCCTAAGTCACCGCATGACGCGTGCTCTAGCGGTGGTCCACGAAGCAACGCAGCCGCTTCGATTGCGCTGTGCAGCAAATCGCTCAGTATCGGGATTCGCGGATGCTAGCGTAGCGGTTTACTTGCCGTAGACGTGGATGGGTTCGTCGTAGCGGCTGTCAAACACGGTTCTTGGGGGGATGTCGTGACGGTACACTTGCGGCCACCCGAGTTCGCAGCCTCTGCCCACCTTGATTCCATGCTGCAGGATGACGCCACAGTGCAGCGTGCAATGGCTGCCGAGTTCGACGTTATGCGCCAGATGGACACCGTTGTCGAGCCAGCACGAAGATTTGATGCGGCTGCCGTAGCCGACGTGCGCACCGGACAGGATCACGGTGTTGTAGTCGATCTTGCAGTCAGGATCGACCACGGTGGCGGGACCGATGAAGCTGTTCGGTCCGATGCTGGTGCCTTTGTCGACGACCGCGGTCGGATGCACGAATGGATCCATGCGCCACCCACGTTCCATCACCGCCTGCATCAGTTCCATGCGTTTGAAGTTTCCGAAGCGTTGATCGAATGCCACGAAAACCCCACCGTTGTCCGCGGCAATAACGTCGAGAGCGGAAAAGTCGAAACGGTAGTCGGGGCCCTGTGGAACCTCCAGCCGTTGCAATGGCTGATCGGGCCGGGCCTGCTGCCACATGCGGAAAACCAGATCGAGAAAGGGGCCACCACCCACGATCCACTTAGATCCCATCGTCCTTCTCCATCATGGTGGTGTACCAGCGCTCGATCAGCCGATTGAACGCCTCATAGTCGCCTTGCTGAGGCACTGGCGCATCCGTGTGCAGCGCCGCCTGAACTTGTTCCATGATCTCGATGTCTTCGCCGACGACTAGCTTGCTGCCGTGCATCTGTGCGAGCAGCACCTGGTGCGATCCGGCATAGGCTTGTCTTTTTCGTGCCGTGAACCAGTAGATTTCGACATCCGTCTGGTTTGCCGAGATCGGAATGTGATTTTCCAGCGTGAACGAGTGCCCGCCGTTGGCACTGGCGATGTGCATGTTCGGGAACGTCAGCCAGTTGTAGTAGACATCCTGATCGCCCCAGCGGTCCACTCTCTCGTGCCACCCGAAGTGCTTCATGCCATGAATGGCGGCGTCGGCGCCGCCGGTGCTGAATCGCGACATTTCCTTTCGCAGTCCGGCGACGGATGTGTCGGCCAGCGGCAACTTGGTTTCTTCCAGCAGCGCGCGGTCGACGTGTGCGACGAAGTCGACGGTCTTGGCAAGGCTTTTGGGGTGAACGAAGCGAGGGTGATTGGCGTCGCGCAAGTTTTCGTACGCCAGTTTCCAGTTGAAGCGGCCATGCCACGTGGTCACCATCACTTCGGTATCGTAGGCATTGGAGCTGCTCTCAAGCGACATCAAGAAGTCTGGAGAAAACTGCGATTCGAAAGGCAGGGGGGAGTCGTCGACGTTGACGAACAACAGGTTCCCCACCTCGCGCAGCGAGAACTCGCGTAGCTTCATGCTGCGTTTTTCCGCGTCGCTGAAGCCGTACACTGCCTCGCAATCGGGAATGTTGGCGACACAGCCATCCGCATCGTACTTCCAGGCATGGTAAGGGCATACCAACGGCCGCCTTCCCACTGCCGCGGTCTGCAGCATCGCGCTTCGGTGTAGACAGACGTTCTCGAACGCACGCAGCCTCCCCTGGAAATTCTGGATGACGACCGGCACTCCGCCGATCTTGCGGGTGATGAAGCAGTTGTTCTCGGGAAGCAGCGTTTTCAGGCCAGCGAAGATCCACAGCTTGCGAAAGATCTTGCGTTGCTCGAGCGCGAAGATGTCCTGGGACAGGTAGTAGCGTGGCTGCATTCGTGAAAGCATCGGGGCAGGGTCTCTCAAGAATCTTTGCTAAAGATCAGCTTCGCAGGATTGCCGAACACGCTTGCACCGTCGGGGACGTCCTTCACTACAACCGATCCTGCGCCGATGATGGCGCCATCGCCGATTCGGATGCCAGGCAGAATGGTGGCATGCGGATGCACCGTGGCGTAGTCGCCAATGGATGCGCCTCCACCGACGAACGTCATCGCTCCGATCTGGGCATAACGCCCCACCTGCACGTCGTGCCCGAGCATGGTGTTGGCGTGGATGTTGACGAAATCGCCCAGCCGTACGTTGGGGCTGAGCTGAACACGATGGCAGAGAATGCAACCCACGCCGATATGGACCTGCGGACTAAGGAAGGCCCCGGTAATGATCGGAATGAACTCTGCGCTTTTTTCCAGTAGCGGTGTTGCATACCGCTCGCGGGCGTGTGGATCTCCAATCGCGCAGACGAAGCGTTGTTCCGGGAATGGATGGTGCGCGGCGGGCTCGCCTACGATGGGCAATTTGCAATCGGTGCCATCGAGAACATGTGGGCGGGTATCCAGGAAGCCCTGCGGCTGCCATTTCGTTCCGCAGTCCGGGTCGCCAAGCATCTGCGCCAGCACTTCGCGTCCCCAGCCACCTGCGCCGATGATGAGTACCGGGTGGGTCACAGGATGGACCCGCCATCCATGACCAGGCTCGTTCCAGTCACCCAACGGCTCGCGTCCGCTAGCAGATACACCGCTGCATTGGCCACGTCCTGGGGCTCGCCCAGTCCTAACGGATGCCTGGATTTCTGCGCTTCGAGTTGTTCCGTGCTCCACATGGGCGTGGCGACTGCGGATGGAGAAATCCCGTTGACGCGAATTCGGCGCTTGGCCTGCTCCAGCGCCAGGCATTTGATGATGCCGATCAGGCCGGCCTTCATGGCCGAGTAGGGGCCGACGCCACGTGTCCCAAGATGCGCCGCGGTGGACAGCATGAACACGATCGAGCCTTGCGGGACGATGGCATTGGCCTGGAGCAGGCGTTGAGTAAGCATCACTGGCGCCAGAAAATTGGTCGTGTAGATGTCGGTCATCGCGGCCTCGGTCAGTTGCCTGATCGGGCAATGCTTTTGCACGGCTGCACAATGCACAACGCCGTGGATGGCCTCGCCCGCCTCGCGTACCAGCGTTTCGCGCTGGTCGGAGTGGGTCAGGTCGGCGACGAAGCGAAGATGGCCATCGCCTTCAAGTTGGCCCAATGTCTCGTCGAGACGTTCCGCGTTGCGCCCGGTGAGGACCATGCGTGCGCCGCGTCTGGCGCAGGCGATGGCGATCTGCCGTCCCAGACCGGAGGACGCGCCGGTTACCAGAATGGTCTTTTCATGGAGCGAGAATGCAGCGAGCGTCGGATTCTTCATGCGTAGATGTCCATGGGGACGGTCAGGCCGCCATCGACGATGAAGTAGTTGCGGGTGATCCAGCGGCTTGCGTCGGCTAGAAAGAAGACTGCCGCATACGCGACGTCTTCCGGTTCCCCCATGTCCAATGGCGTCAGCTTGAACAGACCTTCCATGTTGCCTCCACTGCCCTGAAGTCCTTCCAGCAATGGCGTGCGAACGTATCCAGGCGCAATGCAGTTGGCGCGGATGCCGTGCTTGCCGACCTCCTGGGCAAGCGATCGCACCATGCCGAGCAGGGCGCTTTTGCTGGAGGCGTAAGCGCTGCTGGCCATGGGGCCGATATGCGAAGCCACCGATGAGATGAACACGAGGGACCCGCCGGCGGCGATACGCTTCTTCGCCAGTAACCCCCGCGTCAACAGGGTAGGTGCGAATGTATTGCTTGAAAAGGTGTCTTCTAGGTGCGAACGATTGATCAATCGCACCGGTACCAAGCGAGAAATCCCGGCCGCGTTGACCACACCATGCAGGAGGCCGCACTCGGCCACCAGTCGATCGATGTCCTCTTGCCGGTCCAGATCCGCCTGGATCGATGCATGCCCGCCAGCAGGCATATCGTCCAGCGTGGATGCGAGCCGGTCCTGGTGTCTTCCCGTAATGAGGACCTGTGCGCCCATCTGCGCGCAGCAGAGGGCGACCTGGCGGCCGATGCCGGAGGAGGCACCGGTGACCAGGATGCGCTTGCCTTCGAGCGAGAATGGATCGGTCACGGGACTCACGACTCGATGAGATCCGGAAACACCGCGCCGTCGATATCGACCAGGCAGCTTCCCCAGGAGAGGCCGATGCCGAAGCCGCACAACAGCACGCGCTTGCCGCCTTCTTCCAGTTCTCTGTTGATCCGCGCGGTCATGGTCACCGGCAGCGAGGCGCCGCTGGTGTTGCCGAAATCGTGCAGGGTGGAGGGCACCTTTTCCGGCGGCAGGCCGAGCTTCTTGCGGATGGTCTCGTTGATCATCCGGTTGGCCTGGTGGAACACGAAGTAATCGACCTCGTCCTTGGACACGCCGCTGTAGTCGAGCAGCTTCTGCACCGCCGGCGGCACCCGCTGGGTGGAGAAGCTCAGTACCGCCACGCCGTCCAGTTGCAGGTCGGTACCACGGTGCCAGCGGTCGTGCTCGTCGGCTCGGTACGGGATCAGGTGCTGCACTCCGACCGGTTCGCGGTGGCCGCCGACCGGCAGGATGATCGCGCGGTAACCGCTGCCATCGCTATTGAGGTCGAAGTGCATCGGCGCGGCGTCGGCACTGAATTCCAGTGCGGTGGCGGTACCGGAGTCGGAGAAGATCGGGTCCTCGAGGTTGGCACTGCGGTCGCCGACCAGCAGCAAGCCTTTCTTGACGCCGCCAGCGGCGATCATCGAGCCGAGCAGGTTGATGCCGAACGGGTAGGCCGAGCAGCCCAGGTTGACGTCGAAGGCGATGGTGGCGTGCGACAGGCCCAGGCGGTCCTGCAGGATGATCGCCGTGGCCGGGATCGGGTAGTCCGGCGACTGGGTGACCACGATCAACGCATCGACCTCCTCACGCTGCCACTGCAGGCGCTCCAGCAGTACCTGCGCCGCGTCGAAGGCCAGATCGGAGAAGCACTGCCATTCGGCGGCCATGCGCCGCGTCTCGATGCCGATATTGCGCACCAGCCGCTCGCGCTCGGAGCGGATCTGCGGCCGGCAATCGGTGAGATTGGAGACGACGCGCTTGGGAACGCAGGTCGCCATGCCGGCGAAGCGTACGTTACGCAGCGTGGAGGTCGGCATGTTACGCCCCTGTCAGCTTGTACAGATCGCCCAGGGTGACCACGGCGGCCAGGTGCTCGCCGGTGATGGTCTTGCCGTAGTCCGTATCGAACATCACGATCACACCCAGTGCGGCCAGCGAATCCCATTCCGGCAGTTCGCGCAGCACCGTATCCATGTTCACCTCGACCGGATTCTGAAAATCGGTCGCGGACAGGAAATTCTCGATAAACGTCTCTTGGCTCATGCTGCGGGTTCCACGGGTTGGGCGAAGGAGGGAGGGGCGGTGATGCTAGCGGAAGAGGAAGGGCGCGCGGGCATGACGCCGCCCGCCGCGGCGATCAGGTCGACGATGGCGTCCACCTGCTCGGCCGCCAGTCCGGGAAAGATCGGCAGGCACAGCACGCGCTCGGCCATCTGTCGCGCCACCGGCAGGCCGGCCGGCGCGGAGGAGGGCAGGCCGCGGTACATCGGGAAGTCGCTGATCAATGGATAGAAATAGCGGCGCACCAGGATGTCGTGGCTGCGTAGCAGCCGGTGCAGTTCATCGCGCACCAGCGGGAAGGCGTCCTCGACCAGGATCGGGAACGAGGCGTAGTTGGACAGTCCCGGTTCCCGCGGCGCCAGGCAGCGGATCCCCGGCACCTGCGCCAGGCGCCGACGGTACTGCGCGTCGATCGCCCCGCGCTGCGCCAGTGCGTCGTCGATGTGCTGCAGTTGCAGCAGCCCGAAGGCGGCGTTGATCTCGCTCATCTTGCCGTTGATGCCGGTGGCCACCACCGTGGTTTCGTCGACGAAGCCGAAGTTCTTCAGGCGGCTGATGCGCTGGTAGGTCTTGGCGTCCGGGCAGACAATGGCGCCGCCCTCGAAGGTGTTGAACACCTTGGTGGCGTGGAAGCTGAGCACGCTGAGGTCGCCGTGGCGCAGGATCGAGCCGCCGGCGTCCTTGACCCCGAACGCATGCGCGGCGTCGTAGATGACCTTGAGGTTGTAGGTATCGGCGATGCGCTCGATCGCGGCGGTGTCGCAAGGCGTGCCATAGCAGTGCACCGGCATGATCGCGGTGGTGTGCGGGGTGATCGCCGCCTCGATCTTGAGCGGATCCAGGTTCATGGTTTGCGGATCGATGTCCACGAACACCGGCTTGATGCCGCGCCACAGCAGCGAATGCGCAGTGGCGACGAACGAGTACGGCGTGGTGATCACCTCGCCGGTGATGCGCAGCGCCTGCAGCGCGGTCAGCAGCGCCAGGGTGCCGTTGGTCAGCAGCGCCAGGTGGTTGACGCCCAGATACTCGGCCAGCGCCTTCTCCAGTGAGCGGTGCATGTCGCCGCCGTTGGTCAGGATGCGGCTGCGCCAGATCTGCTCCAGGTAGGGGACGAACGCCTCCAGGGGCGGCAGCAGCGGACTGGTGACGGGGATGGACATGGGACCTGCCTGGCGACGGGTGGAAGTCCCCGGTGCGGAACGCGCCGCCCGGTGCTGTGGAAACGTGAAGCAAGCCACATGCCAAAGGTGCCTGTCCACTGTCGGCGGTGCCGATCGGGATGCAGTGCAGGCGAAACCTGGCTTGGCCGCCGCGAGCGAGCGCGCTGCGACAGCGCCCGCGTCGGGCAGGCAGGTGACGAGGAAAGGGAAGAGGGCGTGGCGTTCCGAGGGACAAGGGGCGCGTCGGGTGCGGCCGCACCCGACACCGTGCGCCGGCTCAGCTCGCCAGTTCGGTCTGGTCGCGGTCGATGCCGTACTTGCGCAGCTTCTCGACCAGGGTGGTGCGCCGCAGGCCCAGCAGCTGCGCCGCATGCGCAACCACGCCCTGGGTGCGCTCCAGCGCCTCGTTGATCAGCGCCAGCTCGATGTTGGCCATGTGCCCGCGCAGGTCCAGGCCGCTTTCCGGCAGCGTCGCCGCGGCCTGGGCCGGCGCATCCGCGTCCGTCCCCGGCTTGCCGCCGACGTGCAGGTCGACCACGTTGGGCACCCGCCGCGGATCCGTTGCGATCGGCGCCGGCGGGGCCGAGACGTCGATGGACGATGCGAAGTCGCCACGATAGCGCGCCGGCAGGTCCTGCACCCGCACCAGGCCGCCCGGGTGCAGCACCGCCAGGCGCTCGACCAGATTGGTCAGCTCGCGCACGTTGCCCGGCCACTCGTAGCTGCGCAGCGCCTGCAAGGCCTCTTCGGAGAAGCGCACTTCGCCGCGCCCGGTCCGCGCCAGTTGCGCGGCGATGGTGTGCACCAGCGCCGGCAGGTCGTCGCTGCGTTCGCGCAGCGCCGGCATCTCGATCGGGAACACGTTGAGCCGGTAGAACAGGTCCTCGCGGAACTGGTTGCCGGCGATGCGTTCTTCAAGGTTGCGGTGGGTCGCGGCGATCACCCGCACGTTGCAGCGGATGGTGACGTTGCCGCCGACCCGCTCGAAGCTGCGCTCCTGCAGGACGCGCAACAACTTGACCTGCATCGGCAGGCTCATGTCGCCGATCTCGTCGAGCAGCAGGGTGCCCCCCTCGGCCATCTCGAAACGGCCCTTGCGCGCGCTCAGCGCGCCGGTGAACGATCCCTTTTCGTGGCCGAACAGTTCGCTTTCCAGCAGATCCGGCGGAATTGCGCCGCAGTTGATCGCCACGAACGGACCGTCGCGGCGCGGCGACTGCTGATGGATCGCCCGCGCCACCACTTCCTTGCCGGTGCCGGACTCGCCCAATACCAGCACGGTGGTGTCGAAGGCGGCGACCTGGTCGATCAGCCGGCGCAGGCGGGTCACCGCCGCGCTGGTACCGGTCGGGCCGTTGTCCTGCGCGGCACCGGCCTGGTGCTCGGCGTCCAGGCGCTTGAGGCTGGCGCGGCGCAGCAGGGTTTCCAGTTGCGCGTGGCGCAGCGGCGCTTCCAGCTGCCACACGTTGGCTTCGTGCAGGCCATGGCGCTGCGCGAAGGCCTGCGCATCGCCGTTGAGCAGCAGCACCGGCGGCGGCAGCGAACTGCGCGCCACCCAGCCGAAGAAGGCATCGGCCTGGTCCTGGTCGTCGAGCCCGCCGACCAGGATTGCCATCCACTCGGTCTGCCGATGCCGGCCGGGCTGGACGTCGGCCACGTCGGTGACCCAGCGCGGGTTGAGGTCCATGAATTCGAGCAGGCTGACGGTCCGCTCCGCGCGCACCGCGTCGTCATCGATCACCAGGATCCGCGATTCGCTCATGCCGGCACTCCTTCGGTCCGAAGCCCCTCCAGGATCGGCATCACTTCCTGGATGTAGGACAGCTTGCTGACGAAGTTGTCGGCACCGGCGCGCATGGCGTGCTCGCGGTGCTCGGCATCGTCGAAATGGCTGGCGATCACGATGTAGGGCGCCTGATCCTGGGTCTTGATCAGGCGCGTGGCCTGCAGACCGCCCATCTCGGGCATGGCCAGGTCCATCAGCACCACCTGCGGGCGCAACGACTCGGACCGCTCGATGGCCTCCAGGCCATTGGCGGCGCTGCCGATCACTTCCATCCAGTCGAGCTTGCGGAAGTGGCGCATGGCGGCGTTGATGAAACCTTCGTGGTCGTCGACCAGAAGCACGGACAGTTTGTTCATATGCGTCGTTTTTCCTTAGCCCGCACGGGCCAGCAGCGGTTTGCTGCCGCGGCGGCGTTCGCGTGCGGGAGCGATGTCCAATTGTTCACGATACTTGGCGACAGTGCGCCTTGCCACGTTCACGCCCTGTCGCGACAGCAGCCCGGCGATGGCCTCGTCGGCCAGCGGCCGCCCCGCCGGCTCGGATTCGATCAGGCGCCGGACCATGGCGCGCACCGCCTGGCCGGACACCGCCGCGCCTTCCAGGCGCACGGCGAAGAAGTGCTTCAGCTCGAACGTGCCGCGCGGGGTCTGCAGGTACTTGCCGGTGGTGATGCGGGAAATGGTCGACTCGTGCATGCCGATCGCCTCGGCCACTTCCTTCAGGGTCAGCGGCGCCATCGCTTCCTCGCCCTTGACCAGGAACGCCGACTGGCGCTCGACGATGGCGCGGGTGGTGCGCAGCAGGGTCTCGTAGCGCATCGACAGGCCGCGGGTCAGCCAGCGCGCTTCCTGCAGCATTTCGCGCAGCGGCTGCGCGGCGTCGCCGGCCTCGGCCAGGGCGCGCTCGTGCATCGGGTTGACGGTGACGCGGTGGGTGGTGGCCGGGTTCAGCGCGACACGCCAGGTGCCGTCGGCGTGCCAGGCGACCACGTCCGGCAGGACATGGCCCAGATCCTGCGGCTGCAGGCTGTCGCCGGGGCGCGGCTGCAGCGACAGGATCAGCCGCACCGCCTCGCGCACGTCGTCGGTCTCGGCGTCGAGCTGGCGACCGAGCAGGGCGTAGTCGTGGCTGGCGAGCAGGTCGAGGTCGCCGGCGAGGATGCGCCCGGCCAGGTGGCGGCCGGGCACGCGGCCGGGCAGGTCGCTCAGCTGCGCCTGCAGGCACTCGCGCAGGTCGCAGGCGCCGAGGCCACCCGGGTCGCCATGCAGCAGGCGCTGGCGGACGGCTTCGGCCTGCGCCACCGACAGGCCCAGCCGGGCGCTGGCCAGTTGCTGCAGGGTGTCGAGCGGGCCATCCAGGTAGCCGGCATCGTCGCAGTGTTCCAGCCAGAACGCGGCCGCCGCCAGTTCCGCCGCCGGCAGTTCCAGGGCCAGCCGCTGCAGCACGCGCAGGTGCGGATCGGTGGACTCGCCCGCGGCGATGCGCTGCATGCGATCGTCTTCGCCATCGTTCCAGCCAGCGGCCGGGATGTCCCACATCGAGGATTCGGGCAGTTCGTCGAATGCCGCGGTTTCCAGCGCGGCGTCCTCATGCTTGACCACCGGCTCGATCACGCCCTCGGGCTCTTCCAGCTCGAGCAATGGATTGGTCTCCAGTGCGCGGCGGATTTCCAGTTCCAGTTGCATGCCATCGAGCTGCAGCAGCCGGATCGACTGCAGCAGTTGCGGGGTCAGATGCAGTTGCTGGCCCAGTTGGGCGGAAACGGTCGGCTTCATGCGGACTTCCTCGGTTCGGCGCCAACCCTCTGGCGCCCGTGGAACGCATAGTGCTTGTCGCCCGACGGTAACAGAATCGGGGTGTTCCTGAGTAGGGTAGTCAAATTCCCGACAGGGTGTCAGGGATTTCCCGACATGCGGCGCGTGGGCGCCGGACAGTCGACGGCGAAATGCCTGATGCAACGGGGTCCGGCGGAAGCGTCACGCCTGCTGACCGATTAAGGCAAGCGCCATGCCAATGTCCCGTGTCGGGATGCCGTCCCCAGTTCAGCTCAGCTCGCCCTGATGGCGTGCGGCCAGCAGGACCAGATCGTTGGCGCGGCGGCAGCCCAGCGATTCCATCATCCGCGCGCGGTGGGTCTCGACGGTCTTGACGCTGATGCCCAGGTCCGAGGCGATTTCCTTGTTGCTCTGGCCGCGGCCGATCTGGCGCAGGATCTCGCGCTGTCGCGGCGACAGTGCGGCGATGCCGACCGGGCGCTCGCGGCCGAGCATCGGCGCGATCATCTTGGAGGAGATCTGCGGGCTCAGGAACACCTGGTTGGCGCTGGCCGCGCGCAACGCCAGCTCCAGCTCCAGCGGGGCGGCGTCCTTGACCACGAAGCCGGTGGCGCCGCGGTCCAGCGCATCGCGCACATGCACCGGGTCGTCGTGCATCGACATCATCACCACCCGGGTCTTGGGCGAGCTGTGCAGCACGTCGGTGAGCGCGTCCAGGCCGCTGCGCCCCGGCAGGGACAGATCCATCAGCACCAGGTCGGGGCGGTGCAGGGTGGCCAGGTCCACGGCCTGTTGCGCGTTGCTGGCCTCGGCGACCACGTCGACGTCCGCAAACGTCTGCAGCAGCCGGCTCAGGCCGGCGCGTACCAGGGTGTGATCGTCGACGATGATGACTCGCACGGTGCAGGTCCTTCTATTCAGAGCCGCACATTAGCCGAGCCGCCCGCCGCCGCCAACCTCGCCGCGGCGGTCCGGGGGGCGGTGTGCTGGCTCAGCGCGCGCGCCGGCTGTCGGCGATCTGCCGGCGGTGCAGCCGGAACAGGTGGCGTTCCAGGGCCTCTTGCAGGCCTGGCGGCTGTGTCTCGAACCGTAGCCAAAGTTGCACGACGCCCGCGGTGGCGGCCTCGGCCAGCACCCGCACCGGCAGTTCCAGGTGGTCCGGGAGCCAGTCCGAGGGCTGCAGGCGCAGCAGGCCGGCGGCGCCGGCCGCGGCGCCCGAGCGCGCGCCCAGCTCCAGCCGCACGCCCCGGCGCGACCAGCACAGCGGCCGCAGCGGCAGGGCATCCTCGTGCTGGCGGGCCAGCCGGCCCAGCAGCACCAGCATCAGGTCGAGCTTGGCCTCCATCCTCTGGGTCTGCGCGGTGGACTCGCTGCGGTCGTCGCTGCCATCCTCGCCACGCAGATCCTCGATCTGCGCCAGGCTGCGCAACAGCGCTTCGCCGGCAGCGAGCCGGCCGGCGCCGTTGCCCAGGCGGAAATCCGCCGGCAGCGCCAGTTCGCAACTGAGGGTGTCGTGGAACAGCTCGGCGTCGGCCGGGTGCTGCGCCGCGCCGTCCGAGCCGGTGTTCATCCCAGCAGTCCGGCCTGCGAGTAGAGCCGCGCGGCGTGGCTGGACTGGCGGCTGCTGCGCAGCCAGGCCGCGGCATGGTCGCGCTCCATGCGCATCTGCGCGGTCACCGCCTGCTGCAGGGCCAGCAACGGCTTCAACGCCTCGCGCGAGCGGTCGGCGCCGTCCTGTTGCAGATACGCCTGCAGGTGCCGCGCGTGGTCGGCGACCATGGCCTGGGCCAGCGCGTAGTCGTCGCCACGCAGGACCTCGCGCAACTCGTGCAGGTCGTTGTGCAGGTCGGCGAGCTGGATGCTCACGACGCGTTCGCCGTGGCCAGTTCGCGCTGCTGCGCGGGAATGGCGGCCCAGGCCGCGTCGATCTCGCTGAGCAGTTCCAGCGCTTCGGTCAGCGCGGCGTCGTCGTTGTGCAGGTTGGCTTCGGTCAGGCGGTGCATCACGTAGTCGTAGAGCGCCGACAGATTGCCGGCGATCTCGCCGCCGGCCTCGTGGTCGAGCGAGCCGTTGAGATGGCCGACGATGGCGCAGGCCTCGCCGATCGCCTTGCCCTTGCGTGCCTGGTCGCCCTGCGCGAGGCAGGCCTGGGCCTGGCGGATGCGCTGGCAGGCGCCGGCGAACAGCATGGCGACCAGCTTGTGCGGATCGGCATCGGTGACGCTGGTGGAAATGCCCATCTTGCGATATTGCTCGGCGTACTGGCGGCTGGAACCGTACATGGAAAACTCCTCGGGTGGATCGGCTGGCCTCCGCGCCGCGCCGGTGAGCGGCGACGCTGCGGTTGCTGCGGCCAATCCGTAATGACTGTCGATACTCTTTCTATCGGCCGCGACGCGTCTCGACTTGAGCCGCGCGGCCGCCTGTGCGTCATTTGAACTGCTTGGCCAAACCGTCGCTCACGCTCTGCATTTGCGTCACCAGCGTCTCCATCGCCGTGAAGCGCGCGGTGTACTGGTCGCTCAGCGCTTGCATGCGCTTGTCGAGATCGCCGAGTTGGTCGGTCAGGTCGGCGATGTGCTTGTTGATCGCGTCGGTCCGCTGGGTCAGCGTGCCGCTGGTGCTGTCCAGGTTGCTCTTCAGCAGCGTGCTCATGCCGGTACCGAAACTGCCGTTGTTGCCGAGCAGGGTCTTGGCCGCCGACGGATCGGCGGCCGCCGCGGTGTCGAACTTGGCGCTGTCGAAGCTCATCACCCCGTCCTTGTCGATGGTCACGCCCATCGCCATCAGGCCGCTCACGTTGTCGCTGACCAGCCGGCGCAGCGACTGCTGCAGGCCGCGCACCATCGCATCGCCGGTCATCGGCGAGGCCTTCTTGTTGGTGGCGTCGTAGGCGCTGGACGACTTGAGCACGCTGTTGGCGGAGTTGTAGGCGCTGACCAGGGCAGTCAGATTGGCCTTCAGCGGGGTGTTGTCGTTGGTGATGTTGAGATTGAAGCTGGTGCCGGCCACGGCCTTGGTGAGATTGATGGCCACGCCGGGCACCAGATCGGCGATGGTGTTGCTGCTGGAGGTGCGCTGGAAGCCGTCCACCTTCACCACCGCGTCGGCGGCGGCGATGGTCTGGGTCAGCCCGCCGTTGTTGCCGGGCGGGTAGGTGAGCTTGGCCAGGCCGCCGTCGCCACCGGACGTGGTAATGGTCAGGGCGCCCTTGGTGCCGGTGTCGACCGCGTTGAGCACCAGATGGTCGCCATCGTCGGCGGTGACCACGCTGGCGGTCACGCCGGCACCGTTGGCGGCCTTGTTGATGAAGGCGGCCACGTCGCTGAGCTTGCTGCCGGCATCGACGTTGATGTTGAGCGTGGTGCTGCCATAGGCGATGGTCAGGGTGCCGCCACCGACGACGGCGCCGCTGGCGTAGGCCGACGAGGTCAGTTTCTGCGACTGCGCCAGTTTCACCACCTCGATGCCGTATTTGCCGGCGTTGGCGCTGGAGGTCACGGTGGCGGTATAGCCGGCGCCGTCGTCGATGGTCGCCTTGTAGGCGCCCTTGTCGGCGCTGTCGGACACCGTGCTCATCGCCGTCTGCAGGTTGGACAGCGCGCTCTTGATCGTGCTCAAGGACGACAGTTGCGCGCTGGAGGCGGTACCGTCGCGGTTGATCCGGTCTTCCTGCGGCTGGCGTTCCTTCGCCACCAGTTTGGCGACGAAGCTGGGAATGTCCAGGCCTGAGCCGATTCCAGTGGTGGACATGGTGGCGGTCCTTGAGGTGGCCGGCACGCGGTGCGCCAGCGGCTGAGGGGAGTATCGGCGCGCGGGAGCGCTTCTTGAGCGTCGTCCGCGCGCCAGTGCGGCTCCGGTGGTGATGCAAATCCTGTGCCGGCTCCGCATGCGTCAAAAAAAAGCCCCTCCTTGCGGAGGGGCCCGGTGGTGCGTTGCGGCTG
>NZ_JAXGGI010000049.1:0-291 GCF_034105445.1 Xanthomonas sp. LF07-6 | reverse complement strand
CGCGGCCGTGCTGCTGCCGCTGCCCAGCGCCACGGCGCCGGCCTGCGCCGCCGCTGCGCCTGCACCCAGCGCCAGGCTGTCGCCGCCGCTGGCCGTGGCCGCCTTGCCCAGTGCCACGGCGTTGGCCACGGCCGAATCGTTCGCATCGCCCGCCACCGCGCCATTGCCCAGTGCCACCGCGCTGTCGCCGTACGCACTCGCCGCCGGTCCCATCGCGCTGCTGTTGGTACCGCTGGCAGTGCTGTCGGCCCCGGTCGAGTGGGTGTGGGCGTATTTCACGCCCGCGCCTTC
>NZ_JAXGGI010000048.1:0-393 GCF_034105445.1 Xanthomonas sp. LF07-6 | reverse complement strand
CGCGGCCGTGCTGCTGCCGCTGCCCAGCGCCACGGCGCCGGCCTGCGCCGCCGCTGCGCCTGCGCCCAGCGCCAGGCTGTCGCCGCCGCTGGCCGTGGCCGCCTTGCCCAGCGCCACGTCGTTGGCCACGGCCGAATCGTTCGCATCGCCCGCCACCGCGCCATCGCCCAGTGCCACCGCGCTGTCGCCGTACGCGTTCGCCGCCGCTCCCACCGCGGTGCTGTCGGCACCAGTGGCGGTGCTGTCCGCACCGGTGGAATTGGTATGGACGTATCTCACCGTGTTGCCGTTCTGGAACTGCTGCACCGTGTTGTCGAGCTCGTCCACCTTGGTGCCGACCTTGCCCAGTTCGGTATTGGTGGCATACAGCTGCGAGCCGTTGACCGCATCGGT
>NZ_JAXGGI010000047.1:0-447 GCF_034105445.1 Xanthomonas sp. LF07-6 | reverse complement strand
AAGGCCAGGCGCTCGTCCGGATAACCCGGGTCCAGCGGCACATACACCGCACCGGCCTTCATGGTGCCGAGCACGCTGGCGACCATGTCCAGGCTGCGTGGCTGGCATACGCCGACGCGGTCGCCGGGAACCACCCCGGCCGCCAGCAGGGCGCGCGCCAGCTGGTTGCTGCGCGCCTCCAGTCCGGCATGGTCCAGCACCCGGCCCTCCAGCAACAGCGCTGGAGCGGCCCCGCGCTGCTGCGCCTGGGTCGCCAGCCACTGCGGCAGCAGCGGCGCCGGCCGCTGCAGTGGCTGCGCCTCGGCCAGCGACGCCAGTTCGGCCAGTTCGTCCTCGCCGACCAGCGGCAATGCCTGCACCGGCGTGCTCGGATCGGCCACCGCGGCCTGCAGCAGCGTCCCGAAGCTGGCCGCCATGCGCGCGATCGTGGCCGGCGCGAACAGATCG
>NZ_JAXGGI010000046.1:0-462 GCF_034105445.1 Xanthomonas sp. LF07-6 | reverse complement strand
CGAAGGCGCGATGGTCGAAATCGGCAACAACCTGCAGCGTATCCGCGAACTGGCGGTGCAGTCGGCCAACGCCACCAACTCCACCACCGACCGTGGCGCGCTGAACTCGGAAGTCAAGCAGCTGGCCTCGGAAATCGACCGCGTCTCCAGCCAGACCAACTTCAACGGCACCAAGCTGCTGGACGGCTCCTTCTCCGGCGCGCTGTTCCAGGTCGGCGCCGACGCCGGCCAGACCATCGGCATCAACAGCATCGTCAACGCCAGCGCCGCCTCGCTGGGCAAGGCCGGCTTCGCCGCCACCCAGACCACCACCAACGCCCTGGCCTCGGGCACCGCCACCGCCAGCGGCAGCTTCTCCGGCATGTCCGTCAACGGCGTCAGCATCGCCTCGGTCTCGGTGGCCGTCGGCGACGTGGACACCGATGTGGCCAAGAAGATCGCCTCGGCGATCAACGACAAGCT
>NZ_JAXGGI010000045.1:0-516 GCF_034105445.1 Xanthomonas sp. LF07-6 | reverse complement strand
CACGCGGCCGGCGGCCACGTTGGTCACCGTCCGCTCGTGGCCGGCGCTACCCACGCTCACCGTGCTGCCCGGCGCAGCGCCGGCGTAGGTGTAGGCGGTGCCGTTGAGGGTCCCGCCGGTGGTCGCCACCGCCGCGGCCGTGCTGCTGCCGCTGCCCAGCGCCACCGCGCCGGCCTGCGCCGCCGCTGCGCCTGCACCCAGCGCCAGGCTGTCGCCGCCGCTGGCCGTGGCCGCCTTGCCCAGTGCCACGGCGTTGGCCACGGCCGGATCGTTCGCATCGCCCGCCACCGCGCCATTGCCCAGTGCCACCGCGCTGTCGCCGTACGCACTCGCCGCCGGTCCCATCGCGCTGCTGTCGGTACCGCTGGCAGTGCTGTCGGCCTTGGTCGAGTTGGTGTGGGCGTATTTCACGCCCGCGCCTTGCTGAATGCTGTTGACAGTGGTGCCGACCTCGCCCAGTTCGGTATTGGTGGCATACAGCTGCGAGCCGTTGACCGCATCGGTGCTGGTCCCGGA
>NZ_JAXGGI010000044.1:0-534 GCF_034105445.1 Xanthomonas sp. LF07-6 | reverse complement strand
CGTTCGCGGCAGGGGCAGGATGCCCCTTCCGCGAATCCCCGGTGCATCCGCGGACCCGGAGCGCGCAGCGCGGAGGGCGCAAGGCAGGGCGCGCTTTCTTTTGGTTACCTTTTCTTTGCGCGAGCAAAGAAAAGTAACTCGCCCGCAAGGGCGAAAGCCTTTGCTGTTGCTCCGAGCTTGAGTGTCGAACAAGAAGAATCGTAGGAGCGGCGTCAGCCGCGACCAGCGTAATCGGTCATGCATGTCGCGGCGTAAGCCGCTCCTACAATCCAGCGGCCGCCGCAGTAGCAGCAAATGCAAGAGCAAAAGCTTTCGCCTTGCGGCGAGTTACTTTTCTTTGCTTGTGCAAAGAAAAGTAACCAAAAGAAAGCACACCCTGCCTCGCGCCCTCCGCGCTAACGCGCTCCGGGTCCGCGTCCAGCCCGGGGATCCGCGGAAGGGGCATCCTGCCCCTGCCGCGGACGGCGTACATCCATGTACGCCGCCCCTTCGGGGTTTTTCCCCGCGCTGGCCGCCGCTTCGGAAGGGAACCCG
>NZ_JAXGGI010000043.1:0-554 GCF_034105445.1 Xanthomonas sp. LF07-6 | reverse complement strand
TGACCAACGTGGCCGCCGGCCGCGTGTCCGGGACCAGCACCGATGCGGTCAACGGCTCGCAGCTATATGCCACCAACACCGAACTGGGCAAGGTCGGCACCACCGTCAACAGCATTCAGCAAGGCGCGGGCGTGAAATACGCCCACACTCACTCGACCAAGGCCGACAGCACTGCCAGCGGTACCGACAGCAGCGCGATGGGACCGGCGGCGAGTGCGTACGGCGACAGCGCGGTGGCACTGGGCGATGGCGCGGTGGCGGGCGATGCGCACGATCCGGCCGTGGCCAACGCCGTGGCGCTGGGCAAGGCGGCCACGGCCAGCGGCGGCGACAGCCTGGCGCTGGGCGCAGGCGCAGCGGCGGCGCAGGCCGGCGCGGTGGCGCTGGGCAGCGGCAGCAGCACGGCTGCGGCGGTGGCGACCACCGGCGGGACCCTCAACGGCACCGCCTACACCTACGCCGGCGCTGCGCCGGGCAGCACGGTGAGCGTGGGCAGCGCCGGCCACGAGCGGACGGTGACCAACGTGGCCGCCGGCCGCGTGTCCGAGACCAGC
>NZ_JAXGGI010000042.1:0-618 GCF_034105445.1 Xanthomonas sp. LF07-6 | reverse complement strand
TATGTCTCCCGTCATCGGCATCGACGTCGCCAAACGCAGTTTCGATGTGGCCATCGAGCTGACCAATGGCAAGCACCGTACCAAGGCCAAGTTGTCCAACGATGCCAAGGGCTTCCAGGCCCTGCAGGCATGGCTGCAGACGCATGCCCAGCCCGATAGCTGGATCGCCATGGAGGCCACCGGCACCTACCACCAGGCGCTGGCCGAGTTCCTCCACGCACGCGGCTATCGGGTGTGCGTGCTCAACCCCGCGCAGACGGCCGCGTACGCACGCAGCCAACTCAGCCGGGTCAAGACCGATCGCAGCGATGCCAAGCTGATCGCCAGTTATGCCCTGCGTCACCGCGAGCAGTTACGCCGTTGGCACCCTGATCCGCCGGCGCTCAAGCAGCTCAAAGCGCTGGTGCGCCGGCGCCAGGATCTGCAACAGATGCTGCAGATGGAGCGCAACCGGCTGGACGTCGCTCCGGCCCAGGTGAAGGACTCGATCCAGGTCCATCTGGCCGATCTGCAACACCACATCGCCCAGATCGAGCAGGCCATCGATGACCATATCGACCAGGATCCGACCTTGCGTGGGCAGCGCGAGCTGCTGGTGAGCATCCAGGGGATTGCCGA
>NZ_JAXGGI010000041.1:0-670 GCF_034105445.1 Xanthomonas sp. LF07-6 | reverse complement strand
CTGGAAGGTGGAGATGTCCACGTCCTTCAGGAAGTTGGTGGTACCCGCGGCGGCAGTGGCAGTGGCGGCGATGCCGCTCTGGTCGAAGGTGATGCCGGTGGCACCGGTGGCGCTGCCCGCGGTGAACGAGAAGTCCTGGCCGCCCTTGACCGATTCCAGCTTCAGCTTGTTGCTGCTGTCCACCGAGGCGTACACGCCGGTCTGGGCCAGCTTGTCGTTGATCGCCGAGGCGATCTTCTTGGCCACGCTGGTGTCCACGTCGCCGACGGCCACCGAGACCGAGGCGATGCTGACGCCGTTGACGGACATGCCGGAGAAGCTGCCGCTGGCGGTGGCGGTACCCGAGGCCAGGGCGTTGGTGGTGGTCTGGGTGGCGGCGAAGCCGGCCTTGCCCAGCGCGGCGGCGCTGGCGTTGACGATGCTGTTGATGCCGATGGTCTGGCCGGCGTCGGCACCGATCTGGAACAGCGCGCCGGAGAACGAGCCGTCCAGCAGCTTGGTGCCGTTGAAGTTGGTCTGGCTGGAGACGCGGTCGATTTCCGAGGCCAGCTGCTTGACTTCCGAGTTCAGCGCGCCGCGGTCGGTGGTGGAGTTGGTGGCGTTGGCCGACTGCACCGCCAGTTCGCGGATACGCTGCAGGTTGTTGCCGATTTCGACCATCGCGCCTTCT
>NZ_JAXGGI010000040.1:0-742 GCF_034105445.1 Xanthomonas sp. LF07-6 | reverse complement strand
TCACTCGACCAAGGCCGACAGCACTGCCAGCGGTACCGACAGCAGCGCGATGGGGCCGGCGGCGAGTGCGTACGGCGACAGCGCGGTGGCACTGGGCAATGGCGCGGTGGCGGGCGATGCGAACGATCCGGCCGTGGTCAACGCCGTGGCACTGGGCAAGGCGGCTACGGCCAGCGGCGGCGCTGCCATCGCCGTCGGCAACAACAGCAAGGCCCAAGCTCTCAACAGCATCAGCGTCGGCAACGCGTCCGAGGCCACCGGCGACTACAGCAGCGCCATCGGCTACCAGGCCAAGGCCACCGGCGCCGCCAGCAGCGCCATCGGCACCTTGGCCGAGGCCAGCGGCGGCTACAGCAGCGCCGCTGGCTACCTGGCCAAGGCCACCAGCAGCGGCAGCAGCGCTTTCGGCACCGGCGCCAACGCCAGCGGCGTCTACAGCAGCGCTTTCGGCACCAGCGCCCAGGCTATCGCCAAAGATGCCATGGCTATGGGTGTCTCTGCCCTTGCCAGCGGCAAGGATGGTATGGCGATAGGGGCCTTCGCTAATGCTATTGGCGCCCAAAGCACCGCGGTGGGAGCGGCGGCGAACGCGTACGGCGACAGCGCGGTGGCACTGGGCAATAGGGCGGTGGCGGGCGATGCGAACGATTCGGCCGTGGCCAACGCCGTGGCGCTGGGCGCAGGCGCGGCGGCGGCGCAGGCCGGCGCCGTGGCGCTGGGCAGCGGCAGCAGCACGGCCGCG